>NZ_JBGDXS010000001.1:383613-979145 GCF_046550535.1 Salmonella sp. SAL04213
GAGCAAAGCGAGTCAATCCCCCCCTCACCGCCATATTTAAGAAAGAGCTCGTACGAATGTACGGGCTTTTTTTTCGCATTAAACCCCCGTCGATTACCGGATGATGGCGCAACTTACAAGCGCCTTATCCGCCTACCGCGAGCACAACACCATCAGGCTAACTATTAGCCGGCATAAAAAAACCGGGCGCTAAGGCCCGGTTTGTACGGCAGTGAAACGAAGATTAATGCGCGGCTTCCGGCTTGTGCTTTTGCGCACTCTGGAAGCCATACGTCAACGCATTTTTCTCTTTATCCAGCGCGACGGTGACCTGTCCGCCGTCAACCAGCGATCCAAACAGCAACTCATTGGCCAGCGGTTTTTTCAGGTTATCCTGAATCACACGTGCCATTGGTCGTGCGCCCATCGCCCGGTCATAGCCCTTTTCCGCCAGCCAGTCGCGCGCTTCCTGACTGACTTCCAGGGAGACGCCTTTCTGATCCAACTGAGCCTGCAACTCGACGATAAACTTATCGACAACCTGATGAATCACCTCGCCAGACAGATGATCGAACCAAATAATGTTGTCGAGACGGTTACGGAACTCCGGCGTAAACACTTTCTTGATCTCGCCCATCGCATCGGTACTGTTGTCCTGATGAATAAGACCAATAGATTTACGTTCGGTTTCTCGCACGCCGGCGTTAGTGGTCATCACCAGCACCACGTTGCGGAAATCCGCCTTACGGCCATTGTTATCGGTCAGCGTACCGTTATCCATCACCTGCAGCAGCAGGTTAAAGACATCCGGGTGCGCTTTTTCGATCTCATCCAGCAACAGCACCGCATGAGGATGCTTAATCACCGCATCCGTCAGCAGCCCGCCCTGGTCGAAACCGACGTATCCCGGAGGCGCGCCGATCAAACGGCTCACCGTATGGCGCTCCATATATTCGGACATATCGAAGCGCAACAGCTCAATACCCAGCGCTTTTGAAAGCTGTACCGTAACTTCAGTTTTCCCTACGCCAGTTGGCCCGGCGAACAAGAATGAGCCGACAGGTTTATGCTCATGGCCCAACCCCGCACGACTCATCTTAATAGCTTCGGTCAGCGCCTCAATCGCGTTATCCTGGCCGAAGACCAGCATTTTCAGACGATCGCCCAGGTTCTTCAGCGTATCGCGATCGCTCTGCGAGACGCTCTTTTCAGGAATTCGCGCAATTCGCGCCACTACGGACTCAATATCCGCCACATTGACCGTTTTCTTACGTTTGCTCACCGGCATCAGACGCGCCCGAGCGCCCGCTTCGTCAATCACGTCAATGGCTTTATCCGGCAGATGGCGGTCATTGATATATTTTACCGCCAGCTCGACCGCCGCACGCACCGCTTTCGCGGTATAACGCACGTCGTGGTGCGCTTCGTACTTAGGTTTCAAGCCGTTGATAATTTGCACCGTCTCTTCCACCGAAGGCTCGGTAATATCAATTTTCTGGAAACGGCGCGCTAATGCGCGGTCTTTCTCAAAAATATTGCTGAATTCCTGATAGGTCGTTGAGCCGATCACCCGGATCTTACCGCTGGAAAGCAGCGGTTTAATCAGATTTGCCGCATCCACCTGTCCGCCCGACGCCGCGCCAGCGCCGATAATGGTATGGATTTCATCGATAAACAGGATGCTGTTGGTATCCTGCTCAAGCTGTTTCAGCAACGCCTTAAACCGTTTTTCAAAATCGCCGCGGTATTTGGTGCCCGCCAGCAGCGAACCGATATCCAGCGAGTAAATGGTGCAATCGGCCATCACTTCCGGCACATCGCCCTGCACGATACGCCAGGCCAGCCCTTCGGCAATCGCCGTTTTGCCGACGCCGGATTCTCCTACCAGCAACGGGTTATTTTTACGGCGACGACACAAGACCTGGATCGCGCGTTCCAGTTCTTTTTCACGACCAATCAGCGGATCGATGCCGCCCACGCGAGCAAGTTGGTTAAGATTCGTCGTGAAGTTTTCCATACGTTCCTCCCCGCCAGCTTGTTCGTCGCCAGTTGGCTGATTGCCGAGATCGGAAGATTGGCTCGGTTCGTCTTTTCGCGTCCCGTGAGAAATAAAGTTCACGATATCCAGACGGCTCACTTCATGCTTGCGCAGCAGATAAGCCGCCTGTGATTCCTGTTCGCTAAAGATAGCCACCAGCACATTCGCGCCAGTCACTTCACTACGCCCGGAAGACTGAACATGGAAGACGGCACGTTGCAGGACACGCTGGAAACTTAACGTCGGCTGCGTATCACGCTCTTCTTCACTGGCAGGCAGTACGGGTGTGGTTTGTTCAATGAAGGCTTCGAGTTCCTGACGGAGCGCCACCAGATCCACGGAGCATGCTTCCAGCGCTTCGCGAGCCGATGGGTTGCTGAGCAGCGCCAGCAACAGATGCTCGACGGTCATAAACTCATGACGGTGCTCGCGCGCTCTGGCGAAAGCCATGTTTAAACTGAGTTCCAGTTCTTGATTGAGCATAGGCACCTCCCCCAATTTTTATACCTGCATTCAGGCTTTTTCCAGCGTACACAGCAACGGATGCTCGTTCTCCCTTGCATACTTGTTCACCATCGCCACTTTGGTTTCCGCCACCTCGGCGGTGAACACGCCGCAGATAGCTTTGCCTTGATAGTGAACTGCAAGCATCAATTGCGTTGCACGTTCTACATCATAAGAAAAGAATTTTTGTAACACGTCAATAACAAACTCCATCGGAGTGTAGTCATCATTGACTAATATCACTTTATACATAGATGGCGGTTTTAGCGCGTCGCGCACGCTATCTTCCACCAACTGGTCAAAATCCAGCCAATCGTTCGTCTTACCCATTGTCAGTCGTCATTATCGGTTACGGTTGTCGGCAGGAAAATCTGCCGCTGACCAGAGTCTATGCACACAATCAATCTACCTCAATTGATAGATAACTAACATCTATCAGTACCATCCGCGACATCTGTCACATTCCCGGCAATAGCGTTAACTGCTTCAAATTTTTGATTCATTTTTACCCGATCCCCCCTGCCTGATGCTTGACGCCTCGCCTGATTTCTCTAAATTGTAATGTCGAGAGTTGGTGAGGTTTTGAACAGCCCCCACTCCGTCACCGGTTCATTCCATCTTACTTATATAAGATTTACGAAGGATGTCGAAGCATGGAAACGGGTACTGTAAAGTGGTTCAACAATGCCAAAGGGTTTGGTTTCATCTGCCCTGAAGGCGGCGGCGAGGATATTTTCGCCCATTATTCCACCATTCAAATGGATGGTTACAGAACGCTTAAAGCCGGACAGTCTGTCCGGTTTGATGTCCACCAGGGGCCAAAAGGCAATCACGCCAGCGTCATCGTGCCCATCGAAGCAGAGGCCGTTGCATAGCTCCTCTGTCTCATTGTGTACATCCAGGAGGCAAAATGCCAGCCCGATCGGCTGGCATTTTTATTTAACGCCAGTTCCTGATAGCAACACCGTTGCATCTTATCAGGCCGACAAATGACGTCAGCAAGATTACTCCCTTGCCAGCGCCTCCACCGGGTCCAGTCGCGCCGCGTTTCTCGCCGGTAGCCAGCCAAACAGTATCCCGGTAAACGTCGAACATAAAAACGCGCTCGCCAGCGCAGTCAGTGAAAAACCGATCTCCCAGCCGGGCAGGAAAAGCTGTAGCATAAATGCGATGAACATCGACAAGCTAATCCCCAGCGCTCCACCAACCAGGCAAACCAGCACCGCTTCAATAAGAAACTGCTGTAGCACATCGCTGGCGCGCGCGCCTACCGCCATACGGATGCCGATTTCACGCGTTCGCTCGGTGACGGAAACCAGCATAATATTCATAACGCCGATGCCGCCGACAACCAGCGAAATGACAGCCACCAGCGTCAGAAATAACTGAAGAGTATAGGTGGTTTTTTCAGCCGTTTTCAGGACGCTGTCCATATTCCAGGTGAAGAAGTCTTTTTTACCGTGGCGTAAGGTGAGCAGGCGAGTAAGCTGCTGTTCAGCCTGATCGCTATCAACGCCATCTTTCACACGAACGGTGATCGAGTTAAGCCATGACTGACCCATTATGCGATCTGACATCGTGCTATAGGGCAACCAAACTTGCAACAGATTGCTATTGCCGTACATGGACGGTTTCTCTTCCGCCACGCCAATAACAATAACCGGCATATTACCCACCAGCACCACTTCCCCTACGACATTCGCTTTATTTGGAAATAGCTGGCGTCGCGTGTTGGCATCCAGCACCACCACCTGCGCGCGATCCTGTTGCTGTACAGCATTGAAGGTGTTCCCCTCCCTAAAGGACATGCCGTAAACGTTAAAATAATCGCCACTGACGCCATTAGCATTTACGGCAATATCAATATTGCCATAGCGAAGACGTAAGCTCTTTGAAACGCTGGGCGTCGCAGAGTTAACCCACGGCTGTTTCTGAATAGAAACCAGATCGTCATATTTCAGCGCCTGTCGATACTGCGGGTTGTCGTCGCCGAAATCTTTGCCTGGATGAATATCAATCGTATTAGTGCCCATAGCGCGGATATCCGCCAGTACCATCTGTTTTGCGGCGTCGCCGACCACCACAATCGACACCACCGACGCAATACCGATAATAATTCCCAGCATGGTCAGTAAAGTACGCATTTTGTTAGCGGCCATCGCTAACCACGCCATCGACAGCGCTTCGCGAAAGCTGCTGGCAAATTGCCGCCAGCCGGGAGCCGTATTAACTACGGCAGCGTCAACGCCCTGTTCGCGTTTCTTTTCCTGCGCGGGCGGATTATGGACAATCTTGCCATCGTGAATTTCAATAATCCGCTCCGCCTGGGCGGCAATCAGCGGATCGTGCGTCACAATGATCACCGTATGTCCGCGATCGCGCAGTTGGCGCAAAATCGCCATCACCTCTTCGCCGGAATGGCTATCCAGCGCGCCGGTTGGCTCATCCGCCAGAATCACCTGTCCGCCGTTCATCAGCGCGCGGGCAATACTGACACGCTGCTGCTGTCCGCCAGAAAGCTGTGAAGGTGGGTAATCGACGCGATCGCTTAATCCCAGCCGCAAAAGCAACTCTCTGGCGCGCGCCTGGCGTTTTTTGCGTTCAATGCCGGCGTAGACGGCGGGGATTTCAACATTTTGCGCTGCCGTTAAATGCGACAATAGATGGTAGCGCTGAAAGATAAAGCCAAAATGCTCACGCCGCAGCTGTGCCAGCGCGTCCGGGTCCAGCGTCGAGACGTCCCGCCCCGCCACCCGATAAGTGCCGCTGGTCGGTTTATCCAGGCACCCGAGGATATTCATCAGCGTTGATTTTCCAGAACCGGAAACGCCGACGATCGCCACCATCTCCCCGGCGTGGATTTGCAGGGAGATATCTTTCAACACCGCCACCTGCTCTTCTCCGGAGGGGTAGCTGCGACTCACATTGCGCAGTTCAAGCAATGCCGTCATGGCGTCGCTCCTGGCCTGCTCTCGCCGATGATCACCTCATCGCCCGCTTCCAGACCTTTAACCACTTCCACGTCTGTATCGTTACGCTCGCCAATGATCACTTCGCGCTCACGTTTTTCGCCGTTACGCAACAGCGCCACTTTATAACGATTGCCGCCCACCGGTTCGCCAAGCGCGGCGAGAGGAATAATCAGCACATTTTTGACATCCATGAGTTGAATATAAACCTGTGCGGTCATATCAAGACGCAAGATTCTTTTGGGATTCGGCACTTCAAACCGGGCGTAATAAAAAATAGCGTCGTTGATCTTTTCCGGCGTCGGCAGAATATCTTTTAAAACGCCTTCATAGCGCGTTTGCGGATCGCCTGCAATGGTGAACCATGCTTTCTGCCCCGCCCGAAGATGGATCACGTCCGCTTCCGAGACCTGCGCTTTTACCAGCATGGTGCTCATATCCGCCAGCGTCAGAATATTGGGCGCCTGCTGAGCTGCAATCACCGTTTGTCCTTGCAGGGTAGTGATTTGCGTCACTTCCCCCGCCATGGGGGCGACAATACGGGTATATTCCAGGTTGGTTTTCGCGGTGTCCAACGAGGCCCGATTACGTTTGATCTGGGCATCTATGGTGCCAATACGCGCCTGTTTAACCGCCATCTCCGTCGCCGCGGTATCCAGATCCTGTTGCGATACCGCCTGAGTCTTAGCTAACTGCTGCTGGCGCGCCAGCGTAACCCGCGCCAGCTTTAACTCAGCGGCTGCCTGCTGACGCTCCGCGTTCAGCTCCATCAGGGTGGCCTCGACCTCTTTTATCTGGTTCTCCGCCTGATCTGGGTCAATCACGCCGAGTAGCTGATCTTTTTTAACGTTATCGCCAATGGAGACCAGCAGCGTTTTCAACTGGCCGCTCACCTGCGCGCCGACATCCACTTTACGCAACGCGTCCAGTTTTCCAGTCGCCAGTACACTCTGTTCAAGATCGCCTGGCCGCACGATTAATGTCTGATAAGTTGGCAGCGGGGCATTTATCATTCGCCAGCCAGCCATCCCCCCCACTAAAAGAATTAAAATAATGACCAGATAACGCTTTTTAAATTTCTTTCCCTTAGCACGCATAGAAACCCTGACGGCAAAATTTTAACCAGAAAGTAAACCGTATCTAAACAAACCTGACGCAATAAAGATAGCGCCGGCTGTATTGACGATTGGTTAATGTTTCCTGTGGTTCAATCTCGACAATCTTATGTCGCGGATTACGATCATGACACAGCTTACAGATAATACCTGGTACACTTCAGATTACATCTCTCCTTTACAATTATTTATTCGTCTGACACGCGGGCAATTACAGCCAGGAAAATTCTGGCGTAAAGCCAGCTTTCGTCGCAAGTTTTTAATCCGCTCATTAGTCATGCCGCGTGCGACCAGCCAATTACTGACCAATCTCACCCAATGGCCGGAGTTAAATACGTTACTTGCTCGTCAGCCGCGTTTGCCTATTCGGCTACATCGTCCTTATATGGCTGTAAATATTAAACGCGATTTCGCCTTAGATGCGCTGTGTTTTCATTATCAACAGATGCGCCAACTTTTATCGCGAGAACAACAAGTTAGCTATTTAAGTCAGTATGGCCTGAATCTTGCTAAATTTGAAACTAAAACCGGCGAGTTGTTTCAACTTGATTTAGTCAGTCTGGTCTCACTGGATAAAGAAGGTGAAAGCACTATTGTTGTTCGCGACGCACAGTTACGTATTCTGGCAGAGATCACATTTACTCTGTGTCGCTTTAACCAACAACGCACACTATTTATCGGCGGATTACAGGGCGCGGCAAACGACGTCCCTCACGAAATTATCCAGCAGGCGACCAAAGCCTGCCATGGTCTTTTTCCCAAACGCATCGTGATGGAGGCTCTCTGTCAGTTTGCGCAAGTCTTTCAGGCAGAAAAGATTATAGCTGTGAGTAACGATGCGCACGTTTACCGTAGCTGGCGATACATGGATAAAAAGACGCAAATGCATGCCGACTATGACGCGTTTTGGGAATCGTTAGGCGGTGAAAGAATTAAAGGGAATTACTATACGCTACCGCTGGCGATCGCCCGAAAAAGCGAAGCGGAGATCGCCAGTAAAAAACGGGCCGAGTATCGCCGCCGCTATGCGTTACTCGATAGCGTCGTCGAACAGGTTCCGGCCACATTCAAACGTTAATCCGCCCGGCCCCGCGCCAGCCAAACCACGCGCGAGAACATCTTTCTGAACAGCGGCGGCACGGCGTCAATTCCCCGCCGCCCGGCTTCCATCGCGACTTCAATCGCCAAATCCGGCTTTGACGAGCGGTGGATAGCTTTAGTGATAATTTTCCGGGTATTCATCGGCACATTAGGCGGAAGCTGCGCAACCCGGTGAAAAACATCGGCAAAGCCCTGACGATACATAAAATGTTCCATATCCAGCGCAGGCAGCGTCGTGAGATGTTCGCGTTCTTCTTCCCGATCGTTATTAAGCAGACTGCGGACCGTCGCGGCATATTTTTTCCCCGCTTCGTCGCCATCCACCAGGACATGCCACTCGATTCCCATACGGCGGGCGAACTTCACCAGCGGTTTCAGGCCAGACTGAGCAAACTCAATGACTTTAATGCCCTCCGCATCAAAATGATGTCCACACTGACGCGCCAGCTCATTAATAACCCAGGTTTCCGTCTCGCCTTCCACCAGTAGCCAGCAACGCGCAAACAGCGACGACGCGCGATTAAAGCGGATATGAAAGGCGATGCGCCGTCCATCTTCCGCGCTTAACCCGCCCGGGCCCAGACGCCAGGCGGCGACGCGGGAAGATTCGCGCACCAGCCGTACGACATGCTCCACCGGCGTTAGCGAGAGCAATTCGCCTGAGTTGGTTGTCGCTATCCGCTGTAGCGGTAACAGATTGAGCAATTGCCAGGCGACTGAAAGCATAATGGGATGTAAACGGGTTTCCGGATCTTCCACCAGCAGTAATGGTCGCGCGTCTTTATGTAACCGCAGCGTCCCTTTCGCCTGTAACAGCGTGGAGAAAAGCCCCAGCAGGATCACCCGATGCGACCGGCTGCCCGGTTTGTCGATCATCCGATTAATAATATCCAGATAGCGCCAGCTACGCTGCTCATTTTGCGAACGCCGTCGCATGAGTCGGTGACGCGCCTGTCCTGCGCCCTGCTCTGAGAAATAGTGTTCAAGCAGTTGCACCATCGCGGACAGTCCCTGGCGAATCTGCCCGTCGGTTAAATTTTGCGGCCTAGTCGCCAGCTCACGCGCCAGAAAATCCAGCTGTCGGGCCGTGACTTCAACATCCGGCACATTGGGCACCGTACCGTTGCGAATACGTCGCATAAAGCGCGCATCGCGCAAACGTAGCACTGGCATCAGACGAACCAGGTGGCGCACCTGATCGTTAATATTTTCCACCGGTAATGGCTGCCCATCGCTATTGAGAAAACTGCGCAGCGTCATCACGCTGCCATCGGCGCCGCATTCGCCCTCTAGCCGATAAAAAATACGGTGAAAATCATCCTCGCAAGGCGACCAGCATGCTTCCAGCGCTCGATAACGACGTACCCGATGCCGCCCTGGCTGCGTTTCGCGAAAAGTCAGAATAATATGCAGGTGATGCTCGCGTCCTTTTATGTCGCCAGGCGGAAACCAGAAATCCTCACGGACAAAATGGTAGAGATCGAGTTCCGGCGACAATAACAGAGTCAGCGCATCCAGCAGGCTGGATTTGCCCCAGGCGTTTTCCCCAATCAGCACGTTGTTTTGCTCCAGCATCAACGACAGTCGGTTGATACCGCGAAATCCTACTATTTCAACGCGTTCGAGAATCATGCTTCCTCCAGAAAAACGTCATCACTCCATAAAATTCACCGCAGTATAACGGCAAATGCGTCCGCCTGGCGTGATATTCCCCCCCTTTGCCTGGGGCAAATGTCTGATAAATGTACGGCTGACGGTGTCACTTTACTGATAGTCTGGAATTCGGTAGTGTCATGTACGCTATTCAAACAATAAAAAAGGGCCCGGCTGTTCATGTTTTCAGGACTTTTAATCATTCTGGTTCCACTGATTGTGGGCTATCTCATTCCACTGCGACATAAAGCCGCATTACAACTTATTAACCGGCTACTGAGCTGGATCGTGTACCTTATTCTCTTTTTTATGGGAATAAGCCTGGCGTTTTTGGATAACCTCGCCAGTAATCTGGTGGCGATTTTTCATTATTCCGCCGTCAGTATTACGATTATTTTATTGTGTAATATCGCTGCCTTATTGTGGCTGGAACGTATCCTCCCGTGGCGTCACCATCATCAGCAGGAAAAACTGCCTTCGCGTATTGCCATGGCGCTGGAGTCGCTGCAACTGTGCGGCGTAGTGGTATTGGGGTTTGTTATCGGCCTGAGCGGACTCTCTGTTTTACAGCACGCCACCGAAGCCAGTGAATATACGCTGATCTTTTTATTGTTCCTGGTGGGGATTCAGCTACGAAATAGCGGCATGACCTTAAAGCAAATTGTGCTTAACCGCCGGGGAATGATGGTCGCGGTCGTTGTCGTGGCAAGCTCATTACTGGGCGGCGTGATTAATGCGTTTATCCTGGACTTACCGCTAAAAACCGCCCTGGCGATGGCGTCAGGTTTCGGCTGGTACTCTCTTTCCGGTATTTTGCTGACGGAGTCGTTTGGACCGGTTATCGGCAGCGCGGCATTTTTTAACGATCTGGCCCGCGAGCTCTTAGCCATTATGCTTATTCCCGGCCTGGTTCGCCGCAGCCGTTCAACAGCGTTGGGCCTGTGCGGAGCGACCTCAATGGACTTTACGTTGCCGGTATTACAGCGCTCCGGCGGCGTAGAGATTGTTCCGGCGGCTATCGTACATGGCTTTATCCTCAGCCTGCTGGTCCCCCTCTTAATGGCGTTCTTCTCGGCCTGATACCTCTTTGGCGGTAGGCATCTGCCGCCAAAATTGCGCTAAATCAATCTCCTTGCACATTATGGCAGAAATCCCTTTTATCCCTTTGTTCACAGGCATAACCTTAAACATGTATATTAAATATAACTTTAAAAGGTGTGACCATGTTTTGTGTGCAATGTGAACAAACCATCCGTACACCAGCCGGAAACGGCTGCTCCTACGCGCAGGGAATGTGCGGTAAAACGGCTGAAACGTCCGATCTGCAGGATCTGCTGATTGCGGCTTTGCAAGGTTTGTCTGCCTGGGCGGTGAAGGCCCGTGAATATGGCATCATTAATCACGACGTTGATAACTTTGCGCCGCGCGCGTTTTTCTCCACGCTGACCAATGTTAACTTCGACTCTCCGCGTATCGTCGGCTACGCCCGTGAAGCGATTGCCTTGCGTGAAGCGTTGAAAGCCCAGTGCCTGAGCGTGGATGCTAATGCGCATTGCGACAATCCGATGGCCGATCTGCAACTGGTCAGCGACGATCTGGGCGAACTGCAACGTCAGGCGGCGGAATTTACCCCGAACAAAGACAAAGCCGCCATTGGCGAGAACATCCTCGGCCTGCGTCTGCTGTGCCTGTACGGTCTGAAAGGCGCGGCGGCGTACATGGAACACGCGCACGTTCTCGGTCAATACGACAACGACATTTATGCGCAGTACCACAAAATCATGGCCTGGCTCGGCACCTGGCCTGCTGATATGAACGCGCTGCTGGAGTGCGCAATGGAAATCGGCCAGATGAACTTTAAAGTGATGAGCATTCTGGATGCCGGTGAAACCACCAAATACGGTCACCCAACGCCGACTCAGGTCAACGTCAAAGCGACTGAAGGCAAGTGCATTCTGATCTCCGGTCACGATCTGAAAGATCTCTACAACCTGCTGGAGCAGACCGAAGGCACCGGCGTTAACGTCTACACTCACGGTGAAATGCTGCCCGCACATGGCTATCCGGAACTGCGTAAATTCAAGCATCTGGTCGGTAACTACGGCAGCGGCTGGCAGAATCAGCAGGTCGAATTCGCCCGCTTCCCTGGCCCAATCGTGATGACCTCTAACTGCATTATCGACCCGACCGTGGGCAGCTATGACGACCGTATCTGGACCCGTAGCATCGTCGGCTGGCCGGGCGTTAGCCATCTTGAAGGCGATGACTTCGGGCCGGTCATTGCCCAGGCGCAGCAAATGGCGGGCTTCCCGTATAGCGAAATTCCGCATCTCATCACCGTCGGTTTTGGCCGTCAGACCCTGCTCGGCGCTGCCGATACGCTCATCGATCTGGTCAGCCGTGAAAAACTGCGCCACATCTTCCTGGTCGGCGGCTGTGACGGCGCGCGCGGCGAGCGTAACTACTTTACCGATTTCGCCACCAGCGTACCGGATGACTGCCTGATCCTGACTCTGGCGTGCGGTAAATACCGTTTCAACAAACTGGAGTTCGGCGACATCGAAGGGCTGCCGCGTCTGGTCGATGCCGGTCAGTGTAACGATGCTTACTCCGCAATTATCCTGGCGGTGACGCTGGCGGAAAAACTGGGCTGCGGCGTCAACGATCTGCCGCTATCGCTGGTGCTCTCCTGGTTTGAGCAGAAAGCGATCGTGATTCTGCTGACGCTGCTGTCATTAGGCGTGAAAAATATTGTCACCGGGCCGACCGCGCCGGGCTTCTTCACGCCGGATCTGCTGGCTATCCTCAACGAGAAGTTCGGTCTGCGCTCCGTGACCACCGTTGAAGAAGACATGAAGCAATTGCTGAGCGCGTAAGGAGGTCAATGATGACGATGCCAACCTCACAATGTCCCTGGCGAATGCAGGTGCATCACATCCGTCAGGAGACGCCGGATGTATGGACAATTGCGCTATTATGCCATGATTACTACCCTTACCGCGCCGGGCAGTATGCGCTGGTGAGCGTGCGTAATTCAGCGGAAACGCTGCGCGCCTACACCCTTTCGTCTACGCCGGGCGTCAGTGAATATATTACGCTGACCGTTCGTCGGATTGATGATGGCACGGGTTCACAGTGGTTGACCCATGACATCAAGCGCGGCGATTACATCTGGCTGTCTGATGCAATGGGCGATTTTACCTGTGACGATAAAACAGAAGATAAGTTTCTGCTGCTCGCCGCCGGTTGTGGCGTAACGCCAATCATGTCGATGCGTCGCTGGCTGGCGAAATACCGCCCGCAGGCCGATGTGCAGGTCATCTTTAACGTCCGTTCGCCGGATGATGTGATTTTTGCCGACGAGTGGCGACAGTATCCGGTCACGCTAGTGGCGGAAAATCATGCCACGGAAGGTTTTGTCGCGGGCCGTCTGACCACGGAATTATTACAGCGCGTACCGGATTTGGCATCGCGCACCATCATGACCTGCGGCCCGGCGCCCTATATGGATTTCGTCGAACAGGGAGTGAAAGCGCTTGGCGTAACGCGCTTCTTTAAAGAGAAGTTCTTCACGCCGGTGGCGGAAACGGCAACCAGCGGCCTGAAATTCACCAAGCTACAGCCAGCGCAGGAATTTTATGCCCCGATCGGTACGACGCTGTTGGAGGCGCTGGAGAGTAATAAAGTACCGGTTGCCGCTGCCTGTCGGGCAGGTGTTTGCGGCTGCTGTAAAACCAAAGTCGTTTCCGGCGACTATACGGTGAGTAGCACCATGACGCTGAGCGAGGCGGAGATTGCCGAAGGTTACGTACTGGCCTGCTCCTGCCATCCGCAGGGCGATCTTGTTCTCGCATAATCGGTAAACGTTCCATCATAGGCCCGGTAAGCGTCAGCGCTACCGGGCGATTTGCCGCTCGCTTCATCCTTTCGCCCCTCTCTTCGCCAAAGAAAAACGTCATCGTCATCTTCAACTAAACTTGTAACCGTTATCACATTTAAGGAGATGGAGAACCATGAAACAAACCGTTGCTGCTTTTATCGCCAAAACGCTGGAACAGGCTGGCGTAAAACAAATCTGGGGCGTCACTGGCGATTCCCTGAACGGCCTGAGCGATAGTCTTAATCGTATGGGAACCATTGAATGGATGCCAACCCGCCACGAAGAGGTCGCCGCTTTCGCCGCCGGCGCACAAGCGCAGCTTACCGGCGAGCTGGCAGTGTGCGCCGGTTCATGCGGACCGGGCAACCTGCACCTAATCAATGGCCTGTTTGATTGCCACCGTAACCACGTCCCTGTTCTGGCGATCGCCGCCCATATTCCGTCCAGTGAAATCGGCAGCGGTTATTTCCAGGAGACCCACCCGCAGGAGTTGTTCCGTGAATGCAGCCACTATTGCGAGTTGGTTTCCAGCCCGGAGCAGATCCCGCAGGTACTCGCCATCGCCATGCGCAAAGCGGTGCTAAACCGCGGCGTCTCCGTGGTCGTACTTCCGGGTGACGTGGCGCTGAAACCTGCGCCTGAAAACGCCGTCACTCATTGGTACCATGCCCCGCACCCCGTCGTCACGCCGGCGGAGGAAGAGCTGAAAAAACTGGCGCAACTGCTGCGCTACTCCAGCAATATCGCATTGATGTGCGGTAGCGGCTGCGCGGGCGCGCATGAGGAGTTGGTCGCGTTGGCGGCAAAACTAAAAGCGCCAATCGTTCATGCCCTGCGCGGCAAAGAGCACGTTGAGTACGATAACCCTTATGATGTGGGAATGACCGGCCTGATTGGCTTCTCTTCTGGCTTCCACACCATGATGAACGCCGATACGCTGATCCTGCTCGGCACCCAGTTCCCCTACCGCGCCTTTTATCCGAGCGATGCCAAAATCATTCAGATTGACATCAACCCGGGCAGTATTGGCGCGCACAGCAAAGTCGACATGGCGCTGGTGGGCGATATTAAAGCCACGCTTCGCGCCCTGCTGCCGCTGGTGGAAGAAAAAAGCAATCGTAAATTCCTCGATAAAGCTCTGGAGCACTATCGGGACGCCCGTAAGGGACTTGATGACTTAGCCAAACTCAGCGACAAAGCCATCCATCCACAATATCTGGCGCAACAAATTAGCCATTTCGCCGCTGACGACGCTATTTTTACCTGCGATGTCGGCACGCCGACCGTCTGGGCGGCCCGCTATCTAAAAATGAACGGCAAGCGCCGCCTGCTGGGTTCGTTTAACCACGGGTCAATGGCCAATGCCATGCCGCAGGCGCTCGGCGCTCAGGCCACCGCGCCGGGTCGGCAGGTTATCGCGATGTGCGGTGATGGCGGCTTCAGTATGCTGATGGGCGATTTTCTCTCGGTGGTACAGATGAAGCTGCCGATAAAAATCGTCGTCTTTAATAACAGCGTGCTGGGCTTTGTGGCGATGGAAATGAAAGCCGGCGGCTACCTTACCGACGGTACCGAACTGCACGACACCAATTTCGCGCGTATCGCCGAAGCCTGCGGCATTACCGGTATTCGCGTGGAAAAAGCCGCAGACGTGGACGGAGCGCTACAGCGCGCGTTTTCCATCGATGGCCCGGTACTGGTTGACGTGGTCGTGGCAAAAGAAGAGCTGGCGATCCCGCCGCAGATCAAACTGGAACAAGCGAAAGGCTTTAGCCTGTACATGCTGCGCGCCATTATTAGCGGCCGCGGCGATGAAGTGATCGAACTGGCGAAAACGAACTGGCTAAGGTAAAACAGTGCACATCACCTTTTAAAATCCAGGGATGTGCCATGATTGATTTACGCAGTGATACCGTTACCCGACCGGGCCGCGCCATGCTCGAGGCGATGATGACCGCCCCGGTCGGGGACGACGTATACGGCGATGACCCTACCGTTAACGCCCTTCAGCGCTACGCCGCCGACCTTTCCGGTAAAGAAGCGGCGCTTTTTTTACCCACCGGCACCCAGGCCAATCTGGTCGCGCTGCTTAGCCATTGTGAACGCGGCGAAGAGTATATCGTCGGTCAGGGCGCGCATAATTATCTCTATGAAGCTGGCGGCGCGGCGGTGCTCGGCAGCATTCAGCCGCAGCCCATCGACGCCGCCGCGGACGGTACGCTGCCGCTGGAGAACGTGGCGGCGAAGATTAAAGCGGATGACATCCACTTCGCGCGCACGCGCTTGCTCAGTCTGGAAAATACGCATAACGGGAAAGTGCTGCCGCGCGCGTATCTGAAAGACGCCTGGACATTTACCCGCGAACGTGGACTGGCGCTGCACGTTGACGGCGCCCGAATTTTTAACGCGGTGGTTGCCTACGGCTGTGAGTTAAAAGAGATTACGCAGTATTGCGACTCTTTTACCATCTGCCTGTCAAAAGGTCTCGGAACGCCGGTCGGTTCGCTGCTGGTCGGCAACCGCGACTACATTAAACGCGCGACGCGCTGGCGTAAAATGGTCGGCGGCGGAATGCGTCAGGCCGGGATTCTGGCAGCGGCCGGACTGTATGCGCTGAAGCATAACGTGGCGCGTCTGCAAGAGGACCATGATAACGCCGCCTGGCTGGCGCAGCAGCTTCGCGAAGCGGGCGCGGAGGTCATGCGCCACGAAACGAATATGCTGTTTGTTCGCGTTGGCGAAGCACAGGCCGCCGCGCTTGGCGACTATTTACGGGAACGGAATATCCTGATTAACGCCGCGCCGATTGTGCGTCTGGTGACGCATCTGGATGTCTCTCGCGAACAGCTTGCCGACGTCGTCGCCCACTGGCGCGCCTTTTTAGCCCGCTAAGGAGAGCAACGTGGCGCAACGCATTCTGGTTCTCGGCGCCAGCGGCTATATCGGCCAGCACCTGGTCTTTGCGCTAAGTCAGCAAGGGCATCAGGTGCGGGCGGCGGCGCGGCGCGTGGAACGTCTGGAAAAACAGCGCCTCGCCAACGTCAGTTGTCATAAGGTCGATCTGCACTGGCCGGAAAATTTACCTGCGCTGCTTCGCGACGTTGATACCGTTTACTATCTGGTACACGGCATGGGCGAAGGCGGCGATTTTATCGCCCATGAGCGTCAGGCGGCGCTCAACGTGCGCGACGCGCTGCGCCAGACGCCGGTTAAGCAACTTATTTTCCTCAGTTCATTGCAGGCGCCGGCGCATGAGCAATCCGATCACCTGCGCGCCCGCCAGCTTACGGCTGACACGCTGCGCGACGCAGGCGTGCCGGTGACGGAATTACGCGCCGGGATCATCGTCGGCGCAGGCTCCGCCGCCTTCGAAGTCATGCGTGACATGGTTTACAACCTGCCAATACTCACGCCGCCGCGCTGGGTGCGTTCGCGCACCACGCCCATCGCTCTGGAAAATTTACTCTACTACCTGGTCGGCTTGCTGGACCACCCTGCGCACGAACATCGTATTCTGGAAGCCGCCGGGCCGCAGGTATTAAGCTATCAGCAGCAGTTTGAACGTTTTATGGCCGTCAGCGGTAAACGGCGTCCGCTGATCCCGGTGCCTTTTCCGACCCGCTGGATTTCGGTCTGGTTTTTAAACGTCATTACCTCCGTGCCGCCGACTACCGCAAAAGCCTTAATCCAGGGGTTGAGGCACGATTTGCTGGCCGATGACGCCGCGTTAAAAAAGTTGATCCCCCAAACGCTTATCACCTTTGATGACGCCGTTCGCCGCACGCTGAAAGAAGAAGAAAAACTGGTGAACTCCAGCGACTGGGGCTACGACGCGCTGGCCTTCGCCCGCTGGCGTCCCGAATACGGCTATTTTCCAAAGCAGGCGGGCTTTACCGCGCAGACCCAGGCCAGCCTATCGGCGCTCTGGCAGGTCGTAAATCGGCTGGGTGGCAAAGAGGGCTATTTTTTCGGCAATATTTTGTGGCAGACGCGCGCCGCGATGGACCGTCTGGTGGGGCATAAACTGGCGAAAGGCCGCCCGTCGCATACTTTGCTCAAGCCTGGCGATACGGTAGATAGCTGGAAAGTGATCATTGTCGAACCAGAAAAACAGCTCACGCTCTTGTTTGGCATGAAAGCTCCGGGTCTGGGGCGGCTTAGCTTCACGCTGCACGATAAAGGTCGCTACCGCGAAATTGACGTGCGCGCCTGGTGGCATCCACACGGAATGCCGGGCCTGATTTACTGGCTACTGATGATCCCGGCGCACCTGTTTATTTTCCGGGGAATGGCAAGGCGTATTGCCCGACTTGCAGAACAAATCACAGAAAAATGAGAAAAAGTTGCTGTATTCTTTCGTGTTTCCCATTGCATACCGACGTAATTCACGGAAGAATGCGCACGACGGTTTATTAAACAATGCAATGGGTACAGACCTGATTTTAAACAATTAAATCAAAGTTGATTTTACATTTTAGGTACGAAAAAAGCAAATTTAGGTACTGGAATTATTTTACACTCCAGCTATTCATTGCTTTATTTGTGCCGCCTTGCCTGTTTGATTGAACGTTTTGCTGTTTAATCCAGTTTTGAGCGGCGCGTTGAAGGGCTTTACCTAAATCCTGACCCTGTTTTGTACTTGATTGTACATTACCATTTGTATTCCCTCCCTGATTATACACGTAAACCTGAATGCCAGAAGCAGAAGAAGAACCGACACCTGATGTTTTCGTGGCGCTTAGATTTGGAACGCTTGGTACTGGGAGTGAATTATAATCCATTGCTGATTCAGCAGCGGAAGCGTTTCCAGAACTACCAACACCAAGCAAGTCCCCCATCCAATTACTAAATGGTGCAACAATAACATCTCTTACCATTACTTTTTCGATCATGGTTAAAATATCCTTTAAATAATTTTTCCATCCAGCTTCCCCAGTTGTGAAAAAATCAGTTAATGAATCGGTCATATAATCTAAGGATTTATCCCATACTTGCGCAACTTGCAAAGCAACTTTATCAGATGTTTCCTGGTAACTTTTCATTCCTTTTTTAGCGCCAGCTAATACGGAATGAAGGTTATCCTCATAATCATTATATCCTTTTAGGTCATCCTCTAAAGCATCGCCGCGCATTTTATTAATATCAGAAATTTGTTTTACAAATTCAGGGGACGAAACTGATTTATGTTGATGTTCTGCCAGTATCTTGACATTATCAATCATTTTATCAAATTGCTCGTTGATTTGTTCTTGGGTCTGCTCAAAATCATAAGCATCAGAAGATAAATCGCTAAAAGGTTGATTTTTATTCGCCCACCTTTTATTTATTGATAAATCCATTGATTTAAATTGCTCATTAACTCTAGTGCTATAATCACTTAATTGTTGAGCATATCTTGCGGCATCTGCGGCGGCTTTATTTGCGGCCCTTTGAGCAGCAGTTAAACCGTGATGACTAAAGGATGCATGATAGAAAGCGTTAAAATCATGGTATTCTTTTGTATCGCTTAAATCTTTTGATTTCGATGAATTTATTGAATTAGCAATATCCTTATGGTATTCATCAGTTTTTTTAATAATAAAATCTTTTCGTTGCCTCATCCCATTTAATATATTCTGTTGAACCTGAACCCCAGCAGATGAATAGCCCATAGCACCCATACCCATATAAGATAAAGCATCATCCCACCATGTTGATTGTTTTAGCTCACCCTGTTTCCCCTGTGATTCGGTTACT
Source organism: Salmonella sp. SAL04213 (assembly GCF_046550535.1). NCBI lineage: Bacteria > Pseudomonadati > Pseudomonadota > Gammaproteobacteria > Enterobacterales > Enterobacteriaceae > Salmonella > Salmonella sp. SAL04213. The sequence goes on from NZ_JBGDXS010000001.1 coordinate 402,589, forward strand.
TCATTTTGCATCCCCTGCAATAACCCAGCCATAATATCAGAACCAGCGGTTTTATAATTTCCAGATTCAATATCTTTATTTACCTTATCAAGAAGACCGTCACCCATTTTATATAGTGCGGCATATCCTTTGGTTGCATCAGTTTGTGTTTCTGCAAGTATTTTCTCCATCGCTTCAGTTTGCTTATCACCGAATTCCTGTTGATATTGAAGAAGAAGAGAACCATTCTTTTTCAAAAAATCAGGTGTTAGCCCAGCATTAAGCGCATTGGAAATAAACTCTTCTTTAGCTTCCCTTGAAGCATATTTAATAGTTTGTAGACCGTTAACAATATCATCAACTTTCCCTGAAAATAATGCATTAGCATTACCGGATAATATTGATGATTGTTGTAAATCCCTTTGTGCTTGCGCGGCTTCCTGCATTGATTCTGTTAATTCTTCAATCCCTTCAATTAATCCGGTTACACCCATAATGATTCCAGTGCCAGCAAGACCGCCCAATCCGGCAGCGCCCATAAATATACTCGCAGAACCACGCAAATTAGCCCATCGTCCCGACATAGCCTCATGAGACATTACGCCAAGCTCTCTTAATGCGCCGTGGTTTTCTTTAATTCCACTAATAAAATTAGTGAACCAGTTACCTCCAGTCTTTTTAGCACTTTCTGCAATTTCAGCCTCCGCTCTCTCTAATTGCTCTTTTGTTTTAGATATTAGACCAGAATAATAACCGCCAGCGTGCATATTAATAGGCTTGCTCATTTGGTCTGCTAGTTTACTTGCGGCGTCAGTAGCACCTTTAGCTGATTTAGCTAAATCATCTAAACTACTAGAAGCGGCGGTTATTTGTGATGTATCTACAGAAAAGCCTAATTCAGCATCTGTTCCAGACATTTTATTTTACCTCTTTAATGTATATTGGTTCGCTTCGCTCACGCCCCTGCGGGGCTGGTGGGTAAAGAAAAGGGAGTTTTTAAACCTTGTGTTAGAGTGATTTAATATGATGGGTTAAATTCTATTAACCCATACACTATTTGATTCTAAAGATAATTATGTATTTATACGTCCTGATATTTAATGCCCCTGCCTAATTAACATTTCCCGTCTTTTCCTTTGCTGACTCTTTTTTAATTCTTCCAAGTCCGCCTTTTCAGCATCATAGTCATAAAATTTTTGCGTGGAATATTTTGAATCTCCTTTTAGTTTACTGTTTCTTTCCGCACAAACATAAGCGGCCTCCCTTCGGGTTGAGTATTTAAAAACAGGCTTGTTCTTCTTGTTGTAAAAAGAATTAGGGTCTAAAGGTTCGGACTTCTTATGGTACACGACTGTCCAAAAAACATAATCTGGGTTCATCTTAATTAACCTTTTTACTTGGAGTTATTCTTAATCATCAATTTCTTAAGAATTTCATAACGGTTATCCTTTTCCGCTTCCACTTCATCGTTTTTACTGGCGATTTGCTCTTGTTTATAAATTTCAACATCAACCAAATCAAGCATTGTTCTAACTACGACTTTTCGTTTGTCATTTGATTTATTTAAAATGTTAATAAGCGAGCGGCGCTTGTCATTTGCCAGTGCCGTTGATGGAAATATCGATAAAGGCTTTAAATACGCATTACAGTACATAGTATCAGGGTCATCGCTATCCGTTTCAGGGTTGATAACAAATACTCCATAGCGCCTTTTATCAGTGCTCATTTTTAAACTCCGCTCTTAATACATGGCAGGCAACTGCCATGATAACAATAAGTGCAATAATCATTTAGCATATCCCCTATAACGCACAGCCTAAACTAGCGAGATAGTTACTTTCCTTTTTAATCATTCCTAAATAAATTGCGATAGCATAATCCTTGCTGTACATTCCGGCCTCATTTAGTTCGGCCTCGATTAATTTTAAATTTTCAACTTCGTCCTTTATTGGAAAGTTGTATGACATAGTGCTAAAAATTCTCTCACAATTATTATTCATTTAATCACCTCGTTAATTTCTTTATCTAAACGACAAACCAACATTCTGATAATCGCATTTCTACTAAGATTTACCCCGTATTTATTCTTATAATAAAGCTTATATTTTTCAATAATATTAAGCTCCTGCTCATCAATCGAGCATATAACACGCCGCATGGACATACATTCTTCCTCTTGTTCATTGAATGAAGCTATCATAATATAATCACCACACCATCAACAAGCGTTTGATGATATATTTTTGATGAAACTAACCTAAAGGATCAAATAATGATCAATACTGACGATACGTTACCTATAAGTAAAGAAGAAGCACTCTCACTAGTTAACAAAGCCGAAGCTAACCTATTGAAAGCAAAGGAAAGACTAGATTACCTCACCAGGAAAACATATTTAATTCAATTAACCATAAATAATAAAATCTACTTTTTATGTAATGATGATTCTTTAACTGAAAAATTCGGGGGCGCAATTAAATTTAAAAGAAAATGCGATGCACAACAAGAATTGATGTTTTATCTTGAAAGAATTGAAGCTGTAGGTAACCCAAAGATAAAAAGTGAAATCGTAATTGAAAAAGATCTGCTTAGAAATTTTATCTCACACACTGAGAAAAAAATTAACAATTAATCCCATTCTAATTATCGGTTCCAGTAATTACTATGCTATCAGGGTGGTTTAATCTAAATCACCCTATTTTTATGGATACACACAATGATTAGTCTGAAAAATATCTTAGTTGGTTTGATAGCGTTTTTGTCTTTACTTTTATCTGGGTGCGCCCAGTTTAACAGGCCAAGTGACATTAAAATTCAAAATGGTGATTATGGATTGGCACCTACAGATGAAGATAAAGCTGAAATTAAAGATTTTATACGTAGCAACTTAATTGACCCAAATTCAGCCATATTTAAAATTGACACCCCCAAAAAATACTGGCTAACTGATTATAAAGGAATCACACATTTTGGTTATTTTATTGGTGTACTGGTTAACGCTAAAAATAGTTTTGGAGGATATACGGGATGGCAACCTGAAGGTATTTTCTATAAAAATGGTTCAATGACTGATGTGACAGGAATTGAAATGTGCGACAACTGGGCATGTCAAGCTCACGGTTACGTGCAATAACAATCCAGCCATCAGTAAGGGGCGCTCCGTGCGCCTCTATACGGCCTCATCCTGACAGGTCACCCAATCATACCTTCTCACCTCTTGCGCTTGTTGGCGGTATAGTTCCGGCGCAAATCTGAGGCATCCAGCATCATGCCTATATCCACCCAATGACGAACACCAGTCACGCCATATATGTACAATTATCAACCAATGAATTCACAGGAAGCATCAGGAGGCGATGGCGCACTAAGCCGTACAATCACCTTGCCTGACAGACGTTGGGCCCGCTGTGATGGGCTGACACCGAGCGATAGGAGCTATCGACCTGAAGCAACATTTTCGTCCGCTTCCATTTAAAAATTACTCTTTCGACAATTTACATGTTGACGAAACAATATACCCACCAATAAATAATAAAGCGCCGACAACGATAAATTCAAACTGATTAAATAAAAGCCCAATATTCAGCGTTTCAGAAAACCCACTAGTGGTTTTCATTGTTGCCCCGTACATTACAAGAATTCCACCAGCAATAATAAACATATATGCGAAAAACACTTTCATTAAAATATCTCAAATAATTTTAAAACTAAATTGTGTAGAATGTCACTAAAAATGCAATATGCCAAATGGCATAAACTATCAAGCCTTTTGGCTGTGATAAATTATGAATTAAAAAGCTGAAACACAATGATAATTTTAGAAATTAATTTATAGCCGTTAATGGTGATAACATCCATTCCCTTTTACTGGAGTAACGAAAATGACCAAAGCAGAAACCAAGCGCCATTTACATGGGGTTTACCTTGAATGGATTCAGGGAAATATGGATACCAGAGAAAAAGAATTATCTTTTCATGGATATATTTGCCATCTCCCAGATTTTTCAACTTTTAGATTTGGTGCTGCCCGCGACTATCAACAAACAGCTATGTGGGTTAGAGAATGGAATGAGCAATTAGGAATTAACAGCTAATCATATTGAGCTCATTGTTCGCTTCGCTCACGCCCCTGCGGGGCTGGTGGGGTAAAAAGAAAGTTGGTTTTGAACCCGCCTTTTCTCTACCTCACCACGCCGTAGGCGGTGGAGCGAAGCGGAACAATGCTAATTAAGTTGGCCTGTGAAATTCGTATTTGCTAACTAGTACATAAATACAAATTAATTAATATCCATTACGCACACGCGCGCGGCATACCCCACTACACAAGAAGTCAGTAAAACAAAATGCGCCCCTTAAATTAGAGACGCATTGATTTATTTAAATAGGCTTTCGAATTACACGATTTTTCGGAGAGCCATCTTTTTCATAATATCTAGAAGGCCAAATTTCTTGAGGTGAAACGCCGATTGCATTTGCAATAATTAATTCACCTCTAGGCCAGTCTCGATTTAATGCATTTAATAATGTCCCATCAGATAAACCATGTTCGCGAGATAATCCAGCCATACTTATTTTCTTTTTCTTTAATGCGGCAAGAATATCCGCCTTGTGCCAGTCTGTTTCCTGCATACTTGCATCCCCGTGGTGACGATCACGACGAGGTTTGCAGTACCAGCAAACAAACAAAACTGGCGAGCCTTTCGACTCCCTCGCCGTGACCGCCATAACTGACGTGCGCACGCGCATCGGCAATTGCTTGCCAATGGTTTTGTTTGTTTGGGGCTGCAAATCCCCACCAGCGCCTTTTTCACGCTGGCACACTGAATTTACCACAATCCACATGTAGCGGGAAGCACACCACCACACCACCAAAATCGGCAATTTCCATCTTCCCTTATCATTCTCTCCACCAAGGAGAAGAATGAATAAGGGGGAATAGTGGTGGAAATCCACGGCTTCCACTGGTGTAAGATTACTGGTGTAAAAACTGGTGGAGGCCAACGCCGCTGGGGATTGTTACTGGTGGAGGTGGTGTGAATATCCCTTCAACACTGGTGGAACATTTTTTGCTCACTGGTGGAGCTGGTGGCGGAGTAACCAGTTTTTTCCACCAGCCTTTTCCACTGGTGTAGGTGTCATATAGTTGACGAAAAATCAAAATTTAACCAATTCAAATTCATTATTTTTAATTGAAAAAATAAAACAGTAGTAATTAATTATCGCTCTTTTAATTTATATTTATCGAAATTGAATTTACATACAGTAGTTTGCTGTATGCTTTATGATCGACATGAACCATTAATGCTATTCATCATGATACAACAAAAACAAAAAAACACTTATTAATCAATCTGATAGCTTATCTTAACAAAGGTCTCACTATCACCGTAATCCACGCGCGACAAGGCTTACAGGCTTATTGTTGACATATTTTAAGGCGTTAAGTGCCATCAAAATATGCATTGCATTCATACCCTGTTCTTATATCATTACGGCATTCGAACCAAACTACAAAATAAATATCATGGATAACTTAATCACTTCCCGTGAAGCACAAAAATTAGCAAAAATTGGGTCAACTGCTTTTTACATGGCAAAACGTTTTAACCCTAAAGAATTTCCAAGGGAGCATATTGTTTTTTGCGGGAAAAATCACAATCCAAAGCATTTATATAATAAAGAGGATGTGATTGAATTTTTCTTAGTTAAGTACCCGAATTTTGGGGGGTAGTATGAATACTCCTATACGTATGGCTGTAGACTGGAATGCGAAGCCAGGAAACGGCTATCATTTTTATGATGAAAATGGTAATGAAGTTGGGCCGCTTTACCAATTTATTAAAGATGACCGCATTAGAATGGTTATAGACTGGGATGCGAAGCCTTCCAATACAGAAGCAACTCTTGATGAAAATGGAGATGTAATAGAATGGACAGATGAAAATGGCATTAGGTATGATGCATTCGGTAATGCTATCCCCACCAAGATTTTATGCGCAATTGAAAAAGAAGAAATAAAACTTCAATCCGAAAAGCGGTTACGCCCTATAATTGAGCATTTATTTAATCGAAAACAAGTGGGATTCCTTTATGGTGAATCAAATACAGGTAAATCATTTGCGGCACTATCCTTATTAAACCGTGTTGCACAAGGTAGGCCGTGGTCAGGCTTGCGCGTTGCTAAAGAATGCCACGCCTTTTATTTTGACGGTGAAACAGGCGTGGAAGTTAAAGACAGGAATACCGCATGGAGTAAAAAATTTAACGGCGGAATTAAAAATGAAAGGATGCATATTCTATCACCGCAAATAAATCTTTTTGATGTGGGTGTTCAAAACATAATTATTAGCGACATAAATAGCATCACCAATAACAAAGGGGGCATCATTTGCTTTGATACACTTTCTTCTTTTCTGGCGTATTACAGCAAACAATGTATTGATGGAAAAACCACTTTAGACATGGATAATCCAGATGAAAATGATGCTATTGCAATGCGCAAACTGGTTTCAATATTAAAAAGGATTGCGGTTGAAACCAATTCCTTTGTGCTTATGGTTCACCACGGCGGCAAAGATGCAGCTAAAGGCATGAAAGGCGCAATTACATTAAAAAATGACTGTGATACGGTAATTAAATTGGCGGCTAGTGATAGACAAGCTGGAGATGATGATATTGCGTTTTCAGTGTCATTAACCGTGGAAAAAAACCGCAGCGCCGCAAAGCTTCCGGTAATGGAATTCAATTTATGCTTAGAGGATAACGGTATTACACAACAAGAGTTACATGAAATCGACAATGAATTATGTGACTATCCCGATGAAGGCGAAACAGGCTATGAGGTAAAAAACAGCACTAAAACATTAGTGTTTATTGATAAGCCTAATAAGATTAATAATGATGAAAAAACTAATAAAGAGGGTGCATTACCAGGTCGAAAACAAGCTGATGATGAATCACTTGACGCGAAACTTTCACGGAGAAATAAATATGCTCAGGCACATACGCATCATCATCCCCCAATGACACAACAACAGCAACAAGAAACAATAGAAACTAATCGAAGTAATGGAGAAACGCGGGTGGTTGCTAGTGGCTTCACAGGAGAAGCGAGAGTTAAAAATAATGATAGTTATATTATGTACATGAATACGCTTAAAAAATTAAAGGATGCACCATTACAAAAAGAGTTATACGAAAAGATTTATGGTGAAATTAGTGATAACAAGTATATCAGTGCTATCAATTTAGATATCTTTATTAACAAGGAAGAAAAAACAATAGGCAAAAGGAAAGATGTGATAAAAAAAGCATTAATCGAAATGGTGAAAAAAAACGCAATCGTGATTGATAACAAAACAATATCACTACCAAAACCGCCAACACCAATAATGACAGATATTTAATTTTAGGAAAAATAAAATGACCGACACAAATTACTTTGAAGAAAAATTGCGTTCAATGGCAATTGAAAAATACACCAATGAAAATAAGAAATTAATCGCCGCACAAATCAATGAGCAATCTCAGAAAGTACAACTTACAGGGCTTGTATGTGGTAAGGATGCTATTGCCCTTTCAGGCGTAACTTCCCCTATGTTCTATGCTGCAAAGCGTTTTAACCCGAAGGAATTTCCACAAGAAATTTACCATGAGACAGAGGGCTATATCTGGTATCGAAAGCAAGACATTGTAGACTTTTTTGCAAAACATCCAGCAAGACGATATGGGAGTAAATATAATGGCTAATTTCTTTGCTGATTTAAATAACTATATTAAACAAAATCCTATTGAATACATGCGTGATTTTGGTATTGAAATTCTGGAGAATAAGAGTCAACCATGCCCTATTTGTGGTGGGATAGATAGATTTAACTGGCGTAAAGCTGGTGACTATCCGCAGACAGGATATTGCCGAAAGGGATGTGGAATAAATGGCAGTAAGATATTACAGCCCCTTTATATAATAACTCAAAAGACCAGCTTACCATATAAGGACATAGGCGCACGTATTGGATTTAATAAATCAGAAAAATGGACTAACCCGAATCATTTTTATATGCGCCCTACGCCAAAACAGAAGAAGCAGGAATTTAAACTTGCCGATTTAGATGATAAGAAACTTGAATTATTTACGCAAAGCATAAGCGAACACACGAAAAACTCCACATGGAAAGAATCACCTTACCTGCTAGCCAAAGGGATTAGAAAAATGATGTGGATTGGCGGTCACGGTCAAACATTATTAGATTACTATCGCGCCGACAATACATTTTGCGCATTGCAACGACTGCCAGTAAGTGCCGATAAAGCATTTATTAAAGATAGTCAATTGTCAGGAGCTTTTCACTGTGAGCGTAATCAGGATGGGAATATTGAAACAATATTTATTGGTGAAGGTTTTGGAACGGTTACGGCTTTTCAATACTCAATAAGTGAATTATATCCGGCATCATTATTTTTAACTGCCGGAAATAACAATAACTTACTGAACGTTGCCAAAGAAGCAAGAAGATATTACTCCAATGCTGATATATGCATTTTGACTGATAATGATAGTCATAAAGATAATACAGGCTTAAAAGCCACCATAAAAACAATGTCGCAAGTAAATAAATGTTGGTGGGCTATGCCCGTAACTACTGGTGAGGATTGGTGTGATGTTTTTCAGCGCGGAAAAATTGCAGTGCGTGATGAGTTTCGAAGGGTTCTTACAGACCGCAAACCAACAATACAGTAATAAATACAGATATTATAATTTTACTGATTTATTTTCTAAATTACACATTTATTGCTCGTTGCATGGGACTTATAAACGAATTGGTATATATCATATTTATGGTGATGAATGTCCGATTTGCCAGAACAACAGGAAAAAAACTTATTTTAATTACATTATTCTTTGCGGAGGGATTATAAAGATCGGAAGGACAGCTAATGTTAATGCAAGATTAAGTGAACTGTCTTTCAGGCTAGGAATAGGATGTACGCTGTATTCACTATTTTCCTACCCTTCCAGACAAATAGCCTGCATTGCCGAAAAGAAAGCACATGAAATTTTAAAGCCTTATCAAACATTACCTTTTAATTTAAAATTTGGCGGTTCATCAGAATTTTTTAATGTAGAACCATCAATAGCATTAAGCGCATTAGCATTTACAGGAGGGGATATTATATATCAATATTATTAGATTAATGCCCCTTACGGGGCTGCGCTTCGCGCTGGTGAGGTAGAGAAAAGGCGGGTTCAAAACCAATTTTCTTTTTACCCCACCAGCCCCGCAGGGGCGTGAGCGAAGCGAACAATACTAACTCAACAATGCCAAGTTAATTTTATTAATAACTGAAAATAGATGTTCTATATCGCCTAAGTTTTTATTTTTAGCCAGATAAATTTTACGCCCCGTATCTTTAAAGGCGTGACCTGTTATCTGGTCAATATGTGTTGTATTTATATTTTCATATTTGCTTGCGCGTGTTTCGAATGAATGGCGGAAAGAGTGAAACGTTAAATTATCTTCTAACGCTTCTGGGATAATCTTTTTTATTGTTTTATTTACTTCTTTACCAAGTGTATCCTTAGTGAAATACTTGTAATCTTCATTCCTGCAAGTACGAAACAACGATAAATCTAACTTAAACCACTTAGGGAAATCACCAAGCGGAATAAGGCGTTCACTTGCTGAATTTTTTACCGCGCCATGAATATAAATACCTTTGGGTGCGCCATTTGCATCACATAAAAAATCTTCCTTAGCTAAATCTTGTAATTCAGCTATACGCGCTCCTGTAAACATACCTAATACAATTAGTTGTTGAACCAGACTTTCACCATCATCACCATAAGTCCTTCTCTTACTGTTGTTGCAACTAAATCCAGCATGAATTAAATCAAGAATTCTATGACACTGCTCATTCGTGAAAGTCCCTCTCTTGTCATTATCTGAACGTTTATCTTTAAATTTAATATCTATTGCTCTATTCTCATTTATTATCCCTTTTACTTGCAGCCATTTAAAAAACGCAATTATTTTACTAAGTCTAAGATTTACCGTTGCTTTTAATGTATCTTCACTTTTACTTTTCCCTGCTTTTAATTTATCCTTGAAATATGTTTCTCGCATTTCAATAAAATCACCATGCGTCATTGAAGCTAAGTTTTTATCTATTAAATAAAATGATAATTCATTATAAGTTGTTTGATTTGTTTCTTCCGTACCTTTTGTCCATTCACCAGAGCTAATTTTTTCTTTTTGATATTTAGGAAACCAGTCCTTAAAAAATATCGCGTTATCTGTTTTCGCTTGATTAATAACGATAGTTTGCAATAAATCCCGCATGGTTATTTCTTCAGATTTTTCACAATCAATAAGACTGAATATTAATTGTTTAATCTTGAATCGATATTCAGATATACTTTCTGCTTTTAGTTGTCGTTGCAAATTAAAACCAATTTTTACCATTTTTAACATTTTTTGAGCGGTCATTAAATCTGTACATCTTTTCAACGAAACTATCACATCACTGTATTTTTTAGAGTGAATTTTCAGAATTTGCGAAGGAAGTTGTACCCTGACGCTGTAAGTGTTGCCACGGCGTTTAAGTGATGGATTTGGAAGGGGAAATTTAGGTACAATTTTAGGTACATCGTTTTTCCGCATCTTTTCGCAGCCCTTTGATTTTTAATCTTTTTGACTGCACCCATTGCATACCGACGTAATTCACGGAAGAATGCGCACGACGGTTTATTAAACACAGTGGATTGATATGAAGGTACTGGTTACCGGCGCCACCAGCGGCTTAGGTCGAAACGCGGTTGAATTTTTGCGCAATAAAGGCATCAGCGTCAGAGCGACGGGTCGCAATGAAGCGATGGGCAAGCTGCTTGAAAAAATGGGCGCGGAATTCGTCCATGCGGATTTAACCGAACTGGTCTCCTCGCAGGCTAAAGTGATGCTTGCCGGGATCGACACGTTGTGGCACTGCTCCAGCTTTACCTCGCCCTGGGGAACCCAACAGGCTTTCGATCTGGCGAATGTTCGCGCCACCCGCCGTCTGGGAGAATGGGCGGTCGCCTGGGGCGTGCGCAATTTTATTCATATCTCCTCTCCCTCGCTCTATTTTGATTACCACCATCACCGTGATATCAAAGAAGATTTCCGCCCGCATCGGTTTGCCAATGAGTTCGCCCGCAGTAAAGCCGCCGGCGAAGAGGTGATTAATCTGTTGGCGCAGGCCAATCCGCAAACACGTTTTACGGTATTGCGTCCACAAAGCCTGTTTGGCCCGCACGATAAAGTATTTATCCCACGTCTGGCGCATATGATGCACCATTACGGTAGCGTCTTATTACCGCACGGGGGCAGCGCGCTGGTCGATATGACCTACTATGAAAATGCGATCCACGCCATGTGGCTGGCCAGCCAGCCGGGCTGCGATCATCTGCCTTCTGGCCGCGCTTATAACATCACTAACGGCGAAAACCGCACCTTACGCAGCATCGTACAAAAGTTAATTGATGAACTGACTATCGACTGCCGCATTCGCTCTGTGCCTTACCCGATGCTGGATATGATCGCCCGCAGTATGGAGCGCTTCGGCAAAAAATCCGCCAAAGAGCCCCCCCTAACGCATTACGGCGTGTCAAAACTGAATTTTGATTTTACGCTCGATACGACTCGCGCGCAGGACGAGTTGGGCTACCAGCCCATCGTCACGCTGGACGAAGGCATTGAGCGCACCGCCGCCTGGCTGCGCGATCACGGAAATTTACCGCGTTAATCCTGGCCGTACTTCTCCAGTAATGCTTCGGCAATCGCCTGCGTTTCGGCATCTGCGATACCGTTCCATTGCGCCGGACGGAAGTGCATCTGGAACGCCATAATCACCCGCTGCTGCTCGCGCGCCGTCATATCGGCTTTGACTTCATAGCCATAGCGCGAGAGTAACGCAAGCACCGTTGCGGTATCGACTGGCGTATACGGCGCGCGTCCAGCCAGATAAAACGCCACACGCTGGGCGTCAGGCCAGGCGCCAATCCCCTGCGCCGCCAGCTCGCGCCACGGGAAGCGCGGGCCGGGATCGTCTTTACGCTGCGGCGCGATATCCGCATGGGCCACCACATTCTGCGGTTTGATGTTATAGCGCGCGATAATGTCCTTCGCTAACGGAATCAATGCCTGAATTTGCGCGGATTCAAACGGCGCGAAAGATTTCACCCCGCCGGACATTCGCCAGCCGCGATTTTCCAGCTCAATGCCAATAGACGTATCATTGAGACGCGTGGCGCCTCGCCAGAAACTGACGCCCGCATGCCAGGCCTGATCCTGTTCCGGCACCAGTTGCCAGATGCGCGGTTTACCGCCATATAATGGCGGGGTTGCGGGAATCAGGTAATGCGAACTGACGTTGCGACCCGTTAACGTCGCCAGCGAAACGTCAAAGTTTTCCGCCGTATAGTGAATCACCAGGACTTTAATGCGCGGATAGGCCGCCTGCGCCCGATGTCGGGTATCAAGCTGATATCCCTCTTTATCGATAATTCCTTTTTCGCTCGCGCAGCCTGTTAACAGCAACGCAAGACCAACCAGCCACAGTAGCGCTCTCATCGGCGCGTTTTCACCGCCGTTCCGCTGACGCTGACCATCAGCATACTGCCATCCTTGCCGACAGTTTCGTAATCAATATCGATGCCTACCACCGCATCGGCGCCCAACGCTTTAGCCTGCTCGCCAAGTTCCTGGAAAGCGATTTCACGCGCTTTACGCAGCTCTTTCTCATACGCGCCGGAACGTCCGCCGACGATATCCCGAATGCCGGCGAAAAAATCGCGGAAAATATTGGCGCCTAAAATGGCTTCGCCCGTCACCACACCGCAATACTCCACGATGCTTTGTCCTTCCAGCGTTGGGGTTGTTGAAAACTGCATAGTGAATCTCCCGGGTTAGCTAAGCACACGATCTCAAACGCATTATCAAGCTGATACGCTATCATTGAAAGGATATAATTGATTATCGTAGATCGGTTTTTGCTCGATCGCCTATAAGGAAATCATCATGCGCTATTCTAAACTCTCTTTGCTCATCCCGTGCGCGCTTCTGCTTAGCGCCTGTACGACCGTCACTCCCGCCTACAAAGATAATGGCCCGCGTATCGGCGCGTGTGTGGAAGGCGGCCCGGACAGCGTGGCTCAACAATTTTACGACTACCGTATTCAACACCACAGCAATGATATCGCCGCGCTTCGCCCCTACTTGAGTGATAACCTGGCGAAATTGTTGATCGACGCCAGCCGCGATACGGAGCACCGCCAGTTGATGAGCGGCGATCTGTTCTCCAGCCGCGCTACGCTGCCGGATAGCGCCAACGTCGCCAGCGCATCAACCATTCCGAACCGAGATGCGCGCAACATTCCTCTGCGGGTAGCGTTAAAACAGGGCGATCAAAGCTGGCAGGATGAAGTGCTTATGATTCACGAAGGCTCATGCTGGGTGATTGACGACGTTCGCTATCTGGGCGGAGATGTCCATGCCCCTGCCGGTACGCTGCGCCAGTCGATAGAAAACCGTTAACAGACAGTATTCCCCCGCTTTTGCACCCATAACCCCGTAAATTGTCTGGCATTCTGCCCGGGATGCCGACAATTCTTCTTACCTACTATTCCTCCTGCTATTTTGTGCTATGTTTAGGGAAGAATGTGGGATATATTTAACTTTTAACGCATAAATATTGCATAACTATTCTGCGAAAGGTACTATCTGCGGCTTCAATAGCTATCAGACTGCCTGTATACGAGTGTCAATGAGTATTCAATTAAACGGCATTAATTGCTTTTACGGCGCGCATCAGGCGCTGTTCGATATCACGCTGGATTGCCCCGAAGGCGAAACGCTGGTGTTGCTTGGCCCAAGCGGGGCGGGTAAAAGTTCGCTGCTGCGTGTACTCAATCTGCTTGAGATGCCGCGCTCCGGCACTCTGACTATCGCCGGGAACCATTTTGACTTTACGAAAACGCCGTCCGATAAGGCGATTCGTGAGCTACGTCAAAATGTCGGAATGGTCTTTCAGCAATATAATCTTTGGCCGCATCTCACCGTTGTGCAGAATCTGATTGAAGCGCCCTGCCGCGTACTGGGTCTGACAAAAGATCAGGCGCTGGCGCGCGCAGAAAAGCTGCTGGAGCGTCTACGTCTGAAGCCCTATAGCGATCGTTATCCGTTGCACCTTTCCGGCGGTCAGCAGCAGCGCGTCGCGATTGCCCGCGCGCTGATGATGGAGCCGCAGGTGCTGCTGTTTGATGAACCGACCGCCGCGCTGGACCCGGAAATTACCGCCCAAATCGTCAGCATTATTCATGAGCTGGCGGAAACGAACATTACTCAGGTGATCGTTACGCATGAAGTCGAAGTGGCGCGTAAGACCGCCAGTCGTGTGATTTATATGGAAAATGGTCACATCGTCGAGCACGGTGATGCGGGTTGCTTTGCCCACCCTCAGACCGAAGCGTTCAAAAACTATCTCTCTCACTAAGATTCGGGACAATGACAATGAAAAAAGTTCTGATTGCCGCGCTAATTGCAGGCTTTAGCCTTTCCGCTACAGCAGCCCAGACCATTCGTTTTGCGACCGAAGCGTCCTATCCGCCGTTCGAATCGATGGATGCTAATAACAAGATTGTCGGCTTTGACGTCGACCTGGCCAACGCGCTATGTAAAGAGATCGACGCCTCCTGTACCTTTACCAATCAGGCGTTCGACAGCCTGATCCCCAGCCTGAAATTCCGCCGCTTCGACGCTGTAATGGCGGGAATGGATATCACGCCGGAACGTGAAAAGCAGGTGCTGTTTACCACGCCATATTACGACAACTCCGCGCTGTTTGTGGGTCAGCAGGGCAAATATACCAGCGTTGATCAACTGAAAGGTAAGAAAGTCGGCGTACAGAACGGTACGACGCACCAGAAATTCATCATGGATAAGCATCCGGAAATCACCACCGTACCGTATGACAGCTATCAGAACGCGAAGCTGGATCTACAAAATGGCCGTATCGACGCTGTTTTCGGCGACACGGCGGTCGTGACCGAATGGCTGAAAGCCAATCCTAAGCTGGCGCCGGTCGGCGATAAAGTCACCGATAAAGATTATTTCGGCACCGGCCTGGGTATCGCGGTACGCCAGGGCAACACCGAGCTGCAGCAGAAATTCAATACTGCGCTGGAAAAAGTGAAGAAAGATGGGACTTACGAGACCATCTATAACAAATGGTTCCAGAAGTAATCTTTGATGAACGAATTTTTTCCTTTAGCAGGCGCCGCCGGGATGACCGTCGGCCTTGCCGTCTGTGCGCTGATCATTGGCCTCGCGTTAGCCATGTTCTTTGCCGTCTGGGAGTCCGTAAAATGGCGCCCGATTGCCTGGATAGGCTCCGCGCTGGTCACTATTTTGCGCGGCCTGCCGGAAATTCTGGTGGTGCTGTTTATCTATTTCGGCTCCTCGCAACTCCTGCTTACGCTGTCTGACGGGTTTACCCTCCATCTCGGCTTTACGCAGATCCCGGTGCAAATGGAGATTGAGAACTTTGACGTCAGTCCGTTCCTGTGCGGCGTGATTGCGTTGTCCCTGCTGTATGCGGCCTATGCGTCGCAGACGCTACGCGGCGCGCTGAAAGCCGTTCCGTCTGGTCAGTGGGAGTCGGGTCAGGCACTGGGATTATCAAAGACGGCGATTTTTTTCCGTCTGGTGATGCCGCAGATGTGGCGTCACGCTCTGCCAGGGCTGGGTAATCAGTGGCTGGTGTTGCTAAAAGATACGGCTCTGGTCAGCCTTATCAGCGTTAACGATCTGATGTTGCAGACCAAAAGTATTGCCACACGCACCCAGGAACCGTTTAACTGGTACATTATTGCGGCGGCTATTTACCTGGTCATTACGCTGATCAGTCAGTACATTCTCAAACGCATAGACCTGCGCGCGACACGTTTTGAGCGGAGGCCGGACTAATGCTTGAGTACTTACCTGAACTGCTAAAAGGGCTACACACCAGCCTGACGCTGACCGTGGCTTCTATTGCCGTCGCTTTGGTGCTGGCGTTAGTTTTTACCATTATCCTGACACTAAAAACGCCGTTCGTGGTGTGGCTGGTGCGCGGCTATATCACGTTGTTTACCGGTACGCCGTTGTTGGTGCAAATTTTCCTGATCTACTACGGACCCGGTCAATTCCCGACGCTGCAAGAGTATCCGCTACTCTGGCATCTACTGTCTGAACCGTGGCTGTGCGCACTGATCGCGTTGTCGCTAAACAGCGCCGCTTACACCACGCAGCTATTTTATGGTGCGATTCGCGCGATTCCGGAAGGTCAGTGGCAGTCCTGTAGCGCGCTGGGGATGAGTAAGAAAGATACGCTGGCGATTTTGTTGCCCTATGCGTTTAAACGCGCCCTCTCCTCCTATTCTAATGAGGTGGTACTGGTCTTCAAAAGTACCTCGCTGGCCTATACCATCACCTTGATGGAAGTCATGGGGTACAGTCAGTTGCTCTATGGTCGTACCTACGATGTGGTGGTATTTGGCGCGGCAGGCGTAATTTACCTGGTCGTCAACGGTCTATTGACGCTGATGATGCGGTTGATTGAGCGTAAAGCCCTGGCGTTTGAGCGGCGCAATTAACCAGGCAGGATAAGGCATTCTCGCCGCCGTTCGACAATGGTCAGATGGCGCTGCGCTTATCAGGTCTACGATGCATAATATTGAATAAACCCGACGGACAAGTGGTTAACCTGTCCGTCTTTTTTTATCCATTTAAAAATATTTAATCATTTTTATTGCATACAAATTCAATTGATGGCATTGTAAATCTATGCCGCAGACACGGCGCATAATCATAAGATTACGGGAGTGACATCATGAAAAAGTTAGTTCTGGCTGCATTACTCGCCTCTTTCGCCACTGGCAGCATCGCCGCTGAAAAAATCAATTTCGGGGTTTCCGCCACCTATCCCCCGTTTGAATCCCTGGATGCGAGTAATAAAATTGTGGGCTTCGATATCGATCTGGCAACCGCATTATGCAAGCAAATGCAGGCAGAATGTACTTTTACCAATCATGCTTTCGATAGTCTTATCCCGGCGCTGAAATTCAGAAAATATGATGCCGTCATTTCCGGAATGGACATTACCCCGGAGCGCAGTAAGCAGGTCGCCTTTAGCAATCCCTATTATGCGAACTCCGCGCTGGTGATTGCTAAAAAAGACACCTATAAAACCTTTACCGATCTAAAAGGTAAGCGTATCGGTATGGAAAATGGCACCACGCATCAAAAATATCTCCAGGATAAACATCCGGAGGTCAAAACCGTGGCCTACGACAGCTACCAGAATGCGATTATCGACCTGAAAAATGGCCGTATTGACGGCGTCTTTGGCGATACCGCAGTGGTCAATGAGTGGCTGAAAACGAATCCGCAACTGGGTCCGGCAACAGAGAAAGTGACCGATCCGCAATACTTCGGTACCGGACTTGGCATCGCGGTGCGCCCGGACAATAAGGCGTTGCTGGAAAAACTGAATAATGCGCTGGCCGCCATTAAAGCGGACGGCACTTATCAGAAAATCAGCGATCAGTGGTTCCCGCAGTAAGACGTATGTGATTAGCCCACCGTGTTGCGAAATGGCAGTATAAATACCTTATTCAGCCCACGGGCCGCCATCGGAAACTATCCTGGCCTGATAAGCGCAGCGCCATTGAGCATTCTACAGTTTGTCATCAGTCTCAAACGCCTGCATCAACAGGCGATTCGGACTAATACTTGCCGGGTGACGCTAACGCGCACCCGGCTTACAACATTGTTACGTTTTTAGACAACATCCAGACCCAGACGGCGATACTGCTCCGCCGGAGCATCATTTTCTTTCATCAAACGGATAAGTAAGTTGATCATCCTTGCTTCGATGGCCTCATCATGAAGGGGATGTTGCTGCTGCGGATCGTCTCTGAGATCAAACAAGAGATGACCAAAGCTATTCACACCTTTATATTTTTCCCTGGCCGGAATACGTAATACCTGAAGCCCTTTAGTAAAGTTAAACGGAGGTGCCAGAGATAATTTTCCCAGTTCATTCACGTCATAACGCGCATTCATCTTGATCGGCATTAACGTGTAGTTCGCAATGTCATGCTCACGCCCCGGCTGCGCGGCCCGCATATAAACATAGCGTCCGTCGGTAACATTAACATGTCCGCTAAACACGCCAAACAGCGCGCCTTCCCTGACGGGTTCATCACTGGCAATGACTTTCGCCAGCGGTTGGCCCTGCATATCTGCGGGAATAGGTTGCTGAAAATAATCCAGTAGCGTTGGTGCCCAGTCAATCATCTGCACCAGCGACTGCCGTCGCGCTCCGCATACCGCGCTGCGCGGGTCCCAGATAAACAGCGGGTTATTCGCCACCTCGTTATAATAGGGCATTTGATTTTTAGCCCACCAACCGTGCTCCCCCAGCAAGAAGCCGTGATCGGTACCGACAATCAGCATCGTATCGCGCCAGAGATCGTGTTCATCCATCAGATCAAGGATACGTCCCAGATTGCGGTCGCACATGGAAACCAGGGCCCGATAACGACAGCGAATATGCGCTATCGCCTCCTCACTTTCACTGACTTTGCCGCGCGGCCAGTCATAATGCGGGCCTTGCCACTCATCGTCATAGAGCGATAAATATTCCTCGGTGGTATAAAACGGCTCATGCGGATCGAACGTCTCAACCTGCAATAACCAGTTATCTTCGGCATGATTTTTATGGATAAAATCGCACCCTGCGTCAAAAACTTTCGTCTGGGGAAAATCGGCTTCCTGCTGGATGTATTCGCGGTTCGCCCAGTCATGACGCCATAGCCCGGAAACGCCGCCTCCGGTTTGTTTTTGTGGAACGCGCAGTACTTCCGGAATGGGCGGCTCGCCAACACTTGCCTTCCAGTGATCGCCCTCCTGACCGCGTACTACGTCCCAGGAGCTATAGCGGTTATGGTAGTTACCGCCGCCGTCTTCCCAGTAATGCAGATGATCGCTGATAAGATGGGTGTAGATCCCCGCTTTTTTCAATAATTCCGGCATGGAATCATCAAAGGGTTCCAGCGGCCCCCACTCACGATGCAGGAAATTATAGCGCCCGGTGTGCAGTTCCCGACGGGCTGGCATACAGGGCATACTGCCGACATAACTATTGTCAAAGGTGGCGGCATGTGCCGCCAGGCGTTGAAAGTTAGGCGCTTTCGTTAGCAAATCACCATAGGGCGGCAAATAGTTTTTATTCAGACTGTCAAACAGCAGAATAATCGCTTTCATGACTCACCCTCATTTGTTGAGCAGGTGCGGAAAATTTTTCTCTACCACATCGTAAATCTGTTTACCTATTGATTCGCCATCCATGATATTTTCAATGGGAATGAGATATTGTCCGTGTTTAGGATCGAGGCTAACAACATCAAGCAATTTTTTCGAAATCGCATAAATATCTGCCCAGTCGGTAAATCCACCGACCTCTCCCGCTGCCGTATGCTCCATATCAAAAGAGAAGTCATATTTTGCTAACGCTTTTTTAACAACAGTCTGTAACATTACGCTACTGCCTACACCATAACCGCATACGAATAAAATATTTACAGAATCTTTCATAATAAAATCCTTTATATAAACCGAATCAATTAAATGGAATAAGGACCAAGATGGAACGTTGAAGCAATAAATTTCAGTAATTCACAAATTGCAGGCCACAAAGTCGCCCAGTCAAATATTCCCGTCCAGCCCACACCTTCTTTTGCCAGCCCGGTTAAAGGAATGGCCCATACCGTACCGAAAGTCTGAATAATCCCTAACAGGAAAGTACAAATAATAACGGAACGATATCCCCCCATTCGGTTGGCTAATACGCCGATGGGACCGCCGGAAAAGAAGAGCGGAACAAAACCAGGCAATACCATAATAGGGCTATGGATGAGCAGCAGGATGCCCATGGAAAAAATCGTGCCGAAAGTACAAAAGACGAATCCCAGCGTGGCCGCGTTAGGCGAAAAAGGTAATAAAGCAGCAACATCCACAGCCGGTATGGCGTTAGGAATAAAGCGATCCTGCCATCCTTTAAACGAACCGTTAATTTCACCAACCATCATCCGCACGCCCTGCAGCAAGATGACCATATACATAGAGAATTGCAGGCCCAGATTGATGATATAGATATACCAGGGTTTGCCTTTCGCCATTAACTGTACGTTATCGATCCCTGTCGCCAATAGAAAACCGCCAACGAAGAGCGTCATCACAATGGCGATTGCCGTCACGTTGTGGTTAAAAATGGCTAACCAACCGGGAAGTTTCAGGTTTTCGGCGTCATGCTTTTCCGGATCGCCGAATTTATGCGCGAATTTCGAGAAAAACCACAGTCCCAGCATCTGGTTATGCGCAATGGTAAAACCGGCGTTATTGGTCACTTTGGCGATGGGTTTAACAATAAGCGTAGTTGAAAACGCCCAAAAGACCCCGGTCAATACCCCGGCAATTACAATGGATTGTACCCAACCGAACCCCAGCCAGAAGACGATTAACCACAGTACTGCCTGTGAATGAGAGACCCCGGTATTACCGGTAAGAAATATACCTTTTGCGCCGGTATAACGGCCAAATAAAACTAATAACAGGTTAGTAAAAAACGCCAGTACAAAAACGTATCCTACATAGCCGAAATTATCGCCCAGCGCTATTTGCGTCGCGGCTTTCATGGCGTATGAATCCATTAAGTATCCATGCACGCCATAAGCCTTGCTGACTGCCTCTGCAACCGGTTTAAAAGTGGCTGAAAATTGAAAGCCGCCAAATAACACCATCATCAAACCGACCATCGCGCTGATCATACCGGTGATAATTTTTATAGGCGTCTTTTTATCCAGCGCATAGCCAACACCGACTAATATCCCAATTAATATTGCCGGTTCAGTTAAAAACGTTTGAATAACATCTATAAATTTGGCAAACATCGTCTGAACGCCCTCCATAAGCGTGCCTATTCGTTGTCATGATTGACCCCTTTACTGACGTTACGTATTGCTTCGCTGATGCTATTGAAAGTTACCCGATAAACCACCTTGTCTGATTTTGCCTTACACGCACTGTAATAATCAAAAGTAGTCATTAAAAGATTTAAAGTGATTATTTGTGATTTGATTTGCAAAAATAGGATAATATATAAATACAACCAATTGAATTAAATAATCAATTGATTGTATTTATTATTTTTATGAAATAGTTAAGGGATAAAAATAAATATTGTGAATAGATTATATTGACCTGCGCAGTAACGTTAAAACCTCATAATGCGCGGTATGCGGGAACATATCGAAAAGCTGAACACGTTGAATACGGTAGTTCGGCAGATGACGAATATCCTGCGCCATCGTCTGCGCGTTACAGCTCGAATAAATGATAAAACGCGGCGCCATTTGTGCAAGGTAATCGCACAACGGCTTGCCAATGCCGCGGCGGGGAGGATTCACCAACACCAGGTCGGGCGTTTCGCCTTGTGCGGTGGCGAATTGAGTGGAATCCAGCGCCTGGAAATGAAGGCGGGTCAATCCCAGCTCGGCAGCGGATTGCTTCGCGCAGGCAATCGCCTCCGGCGCGATCTCAATACCGGTTAATTGCATCTGCGGCGTCGCGCAGTGCAGGCCGAATCCGCCCACTCCGCAAAAAAGATCCCACATATGGCGTACCGGCAGTTGCCCTACCCAGTCGCGCGCCGTCGCATATAATCGGCTGGCGACCGTAGGGTTGGTCTGAAAGAAACTTTGCGGACGAATCCACAGCGGCACATCGTTAAAACGTTCCGCCAGCGCCTGCTGATCCGTCAGGTAGATTTCCGTCTCCCCTTCCATAATCGCCATATGTACCGGCTGAATATTTGCGGTGATCACCCTGAGCTGCGGCAGTTGCGCGCGCAGCCACGGTAACGCCGCGCGCAGTTGCGTAAGTTTGGTTTCTGAACGCAACACGAAGCGTAGCATCATGCCGCCATCGAACTGACTTTCCGTCAGCAACAGGTATTTCAGTTCGCCACGTTTTCGCGCCACGTTATAAGGCGTGAGTCCGGCACGGGCAATAAAAGGTTTTAGCGCGCTGAATACGGGGGCAAAGGAGGCGGGATACAGCGGGCAGCCGCAAAGATCGACCGGCGTACCGTCGCGATGCAGCATCCCGAAGAGCGGTTTTTCTACACTACCGCTCACAACCATTTTCGCTTTGTTGCGGAAATGCTGTTCCGGGCCGCCAATCGGCGCGCACCACTGTTCAACAGGCAGCCCGGCGAGCAAACGATGTAAATCGGCTGTTTTTGCGGAAAGTTGTTCGTTAACCGACTGCGTAATCCATTGACAGGAACGGCAGCGACCCGCGTCATAGAGTGCGCACTGCATACCAAAAAACCTTCATATTATCCGGGGCGACGATTATACACATTATTGCAGCCGGAAGAACCGACGGCTGGGAGCGGGAATAAACAGCAGAAACAGAATTAAAAGATCGGGGAGTTTTTGCATGACCAGGGAATGCAGGATATCACGCTTCGATTCTCCCGCGATGCTAAACAACTCCGGATACCCGTAGCCTAACGACGCCGCCCACAGATACCCACTCACAATAATTTGTGTCGCCAGGTACACCCAGCGCGCCCAGCTACGGCCTTTCACCAGCGAAAACGCACAATAAATTTCAACAAAGACCAGCACTAAGCTTGCCAGAAAGACAAGGGTTAAGCTCCACGTCTGCACGCTGCGATGAATAAACTCGCCCATCCCGCGTATGCCGAGGGTATTCATAATCATCAGCACATCGAGACCGCGAATCAAAATAATCGCCATAGCCGCAACCTGCACCAGCGTAGGCACATTTAAACGGGCATGTGATGAGGTTGATTGCTTTATAAATCCCAATGAATGTCTTCCCTGAAAATGATGCCGCGACCCGCGCGGCAACGCATTGCCATAGTGGAAGATTTTAGTGGCTTCAGCCGCGTCTTGCACGCTGGATATCGCGAATCCGCTGTTTTTCCGCTCGCGCCATCAGGTACCAGGCAATAAATCCGACGATTCCTACCACGCCGAGGATTAACGTCGCCAGCGCGTTGATTTCCGGGTTCACGCCCATGCGCACGCTGGAGAAAACCAGCATCGGTAGCGTGGTGGCGCCGGGACCGGAAACGAAGCTGGCAATCACCAGATCGTCAAGGGAAAGCGTAAAGGCCAACAGCCAGCCCGAGATCACCGCGGGCATGATCATCGGTAACGTAATGACAAAAAAGACCTTCAACGGCGCCGCGCCAAGATCCATCGCCGCCTCTTCAATCGAACGATCCAGTTCGCGTAATCGCGAAGCGATCACCACTGCCACGTAGGCGGTACAGAACGTGACGTGCGCCAACCAGATGGTCAGCATCCCGCGATCGGAGGGCCAGCCGATAGCATGACCGAGCGCGACAAACAGCAGCAGCAGCGACAGCCCGGTAATCACATCCGGCATCACCAGCGGCGCGGTGATCATAAACGCAAAGCCGTTTGCGCCGCGAAATCGTCCAAATCGCACCATCACCACCGCGGCGATAGTACCGAGCACCACCGCCATCGTCGCCGCGCAGGCGGCAATTGTCAGGCTTAGTCCCACTGCGCTCATCATGGCGGTATCCCGAAAGAGCTCGCCATACCAGCGCGTCGACCATCCCGCCCACACCGTCACCAGCTTCGAACTGTTAAACGAGTAAATCACCAACATTAACATCGGCGCATAGAGAAAAGTAAACCCCAGCACCAGAATCAGAATGCGCCAGGGCGAGCGAACGACCGGTAAGTTATTCATCCATGCTCCCCCACACTTTTTTGCTGATGTTTATGGAACCACATGATCGGGACTATCAGCAGCAGCAACATAATAATGGCGACCGCAGAAGCCACCGGCCAGTCGCGGTTATTGAAAAACTCCTGCCACAGGACGCGACCAATCATGATACTGTCCGGCCCGCCAAGCAGTTCCGGGATCACGAACTCGCCCACTGCCGGGATAAAAACCAGCATCGAGCCGGCGATGATTCCGCCTTTGGTGAGTGGAACAATGATGCTAAAAAATGTTTTCAGCGGTCGGGCGCCGAGATCCAGCGACGCTTCCACCAGCGAATAATCAATGCGCGTCAATGCGGTATAAATGGGCAGAACCATAAACGGCAGATAAGCATAAACAATGCCGATATAGACGGCCAGGTTAGTGTGCAGGATCGTCAGCGGCTGATCGATAACCCCTAGCCACAGCAACACATTGTTCAGCACGCCGTTGTTTTTCAAGATGCCCATCCAGGCATAGACGCGTATTAAAAAAGACGTCCACGAGGGCAGGATCACCAACAGCAGCAGGATATTGCGCGTGGAGGGCTTGCTGTGCGCCACCGCCCACGCCAGCGGGTAGCCCAGCAGCAGGCAGCAGATTGTGGAAATACCGGCAATTTGTAACGATTGCAGATAGGCTTCGAAATAAAGCGGATCGTCGGTCAGTTGCAAAAAATTACCGAGATTGAGCGTAATCGACAACTGACCGTCAGCCCATTCCAGCAGATCGGTATACGGCGGGATCGCCCGCGCCATTTCCGCCAGGCTTATCTTAAAGACGATAAGAAACGGCAATAAAAACAGCAGAATGAGCCAGATATAAGGCAAAGCAATAACCAGCTTACGCCCATGTTTCATTTGCATTCGCGCCAACCATAGCGCCGCGCCGCCAGGTTTACTGATGCGTGCCGGAGGTTCAAGTGTGCTCATGTTTCCCCCTTATACCGTCAGGACCACGCAGCTATCCGCTTCCCAGCACAAACGCACTTCATCGCCCCAGGTCGGTAACCCTTTCCGGTAACGGTGCGCATTCTGCAGTTGAGCGCTGATCATCTGCCCGCTTTTTAGCCGCACATGATAAATAGACAGATCGCCGAGATACGCAATATGCGCCACTTCGCCGACGGCGAAATTATAGCCATCGGCAGGCGGCGACTCACACAGCATGATTTTTTCCGGACGTAGCGCCACATATACCGGCACATTATCAACGACAGAGGCATCTGCATCGACTTTTAACGGATGAACCAAACCGGGCGCGTCAATGACCAGACCGTCCTCTTCACGCGCTTTCAGTAAGCCCTCAAAAACATTTACCGATCCGATAAATTCGGCGCTGTAGCGGGTTGTCGGATGCTCGTAAATCTCCTCCGGTTCGCCAATTTGCACAAATTTTCCACGGTTCATGATGGCAATGCGCCCCGCCATCGTCATCGCTTCTTCCTGATCGTGCGTCACCATGACGCAGGTCACGCCGACGCGCTCAAGGATATCCACCACTTCAAGCTGCATCCGGTCGCGTAATTTTTTATCCAGCGCGCCCATCGGTTCATCCAACAAGAGCAGCTTAGGACGTTTCGCCAGGCTGCGCGCCAGGGCCACGCGCTGACGCTGACCGCCGGAAAGCTGATGCGGCTTACGTTTCGCAAACTCCTGCATGTGCACCAGACCCAGCATCTCATTGACGCGGCTGGTAATCTCCGCCTTTGGCAGTTTGTCCTGCTTCAGACCAAAAGCGATGTTCTGCTCTACCGTCATATGCGGAAACAACGCATAGGACTGAAACATCATATTAATCGGACGCTGATACGGCGGAACATGCGCCAGATCGACGCCGTCGAGCATAATTTGCCCGCTGCTCGGCGGTTCAAAACCTGCCAGCATCCGTAGCAGAGTCGATTTTCCACAACCTGACGCGCCCAGCAGGGCAAAAATCTCGCCTTTATAGATAGTCAGACTGACATCATCGACAGCATGTTGCCCGTCGAATGACTTCGTCAGGTTGCGAATTTCCAGAAGCGGCGTCAGCGCTTTACGGGTTTTCACCTGCGGGCGGTGGGGGACATCATTCACAAGGCGCTCTCCGGCATAACACAATCAAACGATACAAACGGTGGAATGCCCGATAGCGCACGCTTATCAGGCCATACCGTTAATAAATTACTTACCGCTTTTCACCTTCGTCCATGCGCGGGTGCGGACGCGATCAATCTTCGGCTCCTGCACTTTCAGGGTAAACAACTTGGCCCGCACATCCGCCGGCGGATAAATTCCCGGGTTATCGCGCACCTGCTGGCTGACCAGCGCCGTCGCCTCTTTATTCGCATTGGCGTAGAAAACGTGATCGGAAATATGAGCAATCACATCAGGGCGCAGCAGATAATTAAGGAACTGGTAGGCCTCGTCTTTATTTTTGGCGTCAGCCGGCATGGCAAACACATCAAAAAACGCCATTGCCCCCTCTTTGGGGATCGAGAAAGAGATATTGACGCCATTTTTCGCCTCTTTCGCCCGGTTAGCGGCCTGCCAGACATCGCCCGCCCAGCCGATGGCCACACAGGTATCGCCATTAGCCAGATCGTTAATGTATTGCGAGGAGTGGAAATAGCGAATGTTTGGCCGTAGCTTCAACAACAGATCGGTTGCCGGGCCGGTGTAGTCATCCGCTTTGCTGCTATTCGGATCTTTACCCAGATAGTTCAGCACGGTGGCAAAAATTTCTTCAGGCGCATCAAGGAAAGAGACGCCGCAGCTTTTTAGCTTCTCCAGATTTTCCGGCTTGAGGACTAAATCCCAGCTATTCACTGGCGCATCATCCCCCAGCACCGCTTTCACTTTATCAACGTTATAGCCAATGCCCGTCGTGGCCCACATATAGGGCATGGCGTATTTGTTGTCAGGATCGTGCTTCGCTACCAGTTTCAGCAGTTCAGGATCGAGGTTTTTCCAGCCGGGAAGTTTGCTTTTATCCAGCGGCTGAAAAACGCCCGCGGTGAGCTGGCGCTCAAGAAAACTGGCCGATGGCACCACCAGATCGAACCCGGTGCTGCCTGCCATTAACTTGCCTTCCAGCACTTCGTTAGAGTCAAAGACATCATAGATAACGTTAATCCCGGTCTCTTTTTCAAAGTTCGCCACCGTGTCCGGCGCGATATAATCTGACCAGTTATAAATGTGCAGCGTTTTTTGTTCGGCAGCGAGCGTGCCGACAGAGACGACCATCAGAGCACCCGCAACCAGACCCGATAGCCATTTTTTCTTTAAGGCGGTCATCATCGCTTTCCTTCTGAAATCCGTTAACAAATGAACCCATTAGGCGTGGTTTAAAACATGCCTGAAATGTGCATACCTTTTCATTTGATACAAATGAAGAAGAGAGGTCACCCTCCCTGCCATCAAGCTCGCTATAGAAGCTTCGCAAGAATAACTTTAGCTAAGGTTTGAGGCTATAGCCCAGATTAAAAAACGCCTTTTATCAATTTTTTATGCAGGTTTTGTCTATGTGATAAAGCGAAATGGTCAGAAAGGAGGTGAATAATTCTTTAAATAAAGGTTAACGGCAGCATAAAAAAACGTAAACAGCAGCCGCGCTGGCAGCGACTGCCTGATTATCGGGAGGGATCAGTGAAGAAAATGGTCAACCGCGCTGTTTTTTTGCGCGTCTTCTTCCGCGTTAAACAGAAGCTGATGCGCCCCGGCCTCAAGGATCACCATAGAAATCTGCTCTTCACTTTGGCGAACAAACCATTCGAACTGTTCGTAGGTGACGCCTTGCATAACGGATAAAGACTGGCACACAACCAGTTTTGGCAGATTATCATCCTGCATATCGAGAAAGGCTTTTACCGTCAACGAACTGGCGTTGATAGCAGAGAGATCGGCCGCCAGCGGCAGCAACGCGGAAGGCCTGACCTCCGCCATCGCGGAAAAAAGAACGGTGTTGTCCACCAAATCGATTTTAGCATCGTAGACGCCGTCAAAATTCTGCATATGCGGCAAATGCAGCGCCTGGCAGGTATCACATTCGAAGAAATTCATGCCCAGGTCGTCGAGCCATTGACGCAACGTATCCAGAGTGGGAACGACCAGTGATATCATAATAATGTGCTACCTCTTACGATGACGATGAAAAAATTACCGGCACAGCTTACGCAAAAAGCGTGCTTCGTACTACGGCGGAATCCATGATTGCGATTAGCCGCCGATTTTAAGGCAAAATTCAGGCGTAGCGTGACGTTCTATCCACTGAATCATTCGCCCCGCGATATCCACGCCCGTAGTCTTTTCGATACCTTCCAGTCCCGGCGAGGCATTCACCTCCATCACCAGCGGCCCGCGCGCGGCGCGTAAAATATCGACGCCCGCCACATCCAGCCCCAGCGTTTGTGCGGCTTTGATGGCGATATCCCGTTCACGGGGCGTGATCGTCGCGATGCTAGCCACCCCGCCGCGATGAAGATTGGAGCGAAAATCACCGGCTTTCGCGCACCGCTCAATCGCCGCCACAACCTCATTGCCGACGACCAGACAACGAATATCGCATCCTTTAGCTTCGGCAATGTATTCCTGAACCAGGATATGGGCATTGAGCCCCCGAAACGCATCAATAACGCTTTCAGCAGCCTGACGCGTCTCCGCCAATACCACGCCGATCCCTTGCGTGCCTTCTACCAGCTTCACGACCAGCGGCGCCCCGCCAACCATCTTAATAAGATCGCTGGTATCATCCGGCGAATGGGCGATCCCGGTAATGGGAAGATCGATCCCCTGGCGCGCCAGAAGTTGTAGCGATCGCAGCTTATCGCGCGCGCGGGTAATAGCGACGGATTCATTCAGCGGATAGCTACCCAGTAGCTCAAACTGACGTAGCGCAGCGGTACCATAAAAGGTAATGGCCGAACCAATACGGGGAATAACGGCGTCAAAATGGGGCAGACGACGCCCCTTGTAATGGATCGACGACGCAGCCGGATTAATATTCATATAGCAGGAAAGAGGATCGAGTATCTCGACCAGATGGCCGCGCCGCATCGCCGCTTCGCGCAGACGTTTGCAAGAATAGAGCGTTCCATCCCTGGACAATATGGCAATTTTCACCCTGCACCTCGCTGAAAACCCTGAAAAGCCCGCGTATCATACACTGGCCCGCAGGTTTTAGCGCGTCGCCCAGCCCTGTTTATGCAAATATTCAAGGATAAATGGGCGATTTTCTTTAATCAGGGTGCGACGGATATGATCGCTCCAGGTATCGCGTCGCGTATTACTGCCGCGGGTCAGATAATACTCAGCCAACTGCTCGTCATAGCGCGCCAGCAGCTTTTCATCAAGCGGTTGATACTGGTTCTCATGAACCACAAGCTCGGCAGGCAGGCGCGGTTTCAGATCCGGATTATCCGCAGGCCATCCCAAACACAGGCCAAAGAGCGGCAATACATGCTTCGGCAATTTTAATAGTTCGGTAACAGACTCAATATTGTTACGGATGCCGCCGATATATACGCCGCCTAACCCCAGTGATTCCGCCGCCGTCAGCGCATTTTGCCCCATCATCGCCGTATCGACGACACCGAGCAGCAGTTGTTCGGCAAGCCCCAACTGCGCGTCAGGACAGATCTGCAAATGACGATTAAAATCGGCGCAAAATACCCAGAACTCAGCGGCCTGCGCCACATGCTTTTGCCCGCCCGTCAGGGGCACTAACGCCTCACGCAGCGCCCGATCGGTAATACGGATAATAGAGCTGCACTGTAAAAAACTGGAACTGGACGTACTGCGCGCGGCGGCAATAATGGCCTCTCGCTGCGCGTCAGTCACGGGTTCATCGGTGAAATGGCGAATAGAACGATGGCCACAAAGAAGTTCAATGGTCGGACTCATTATGCTTTTCTCTATCTGAACGGGAAGAAATGTCGGGTGGACGTTTCATCAACTGCGGCGCCAGTAACTGCGCAATACGCCACATCATCGCCACCGCGGCGGGGAGGATCAACACGACGCCGAGGAAAACCATCAATACGCCAGCCAGCGGCGTATTGAACGGCGCGGGCAGCGTAAGGTAATGATTAAGCGATAGCAGAGCAAGCGCCAGCAAAATCATACCGAGGCATTCCAGTATCAGTATGCTTTTGGGTAACACGCCAATCGTGCGCATATCAAGCCTCCCGGTTAACTGACGCACAGTGTAGAACGTTCTGGTCCGGCGTGCTTAACAGATATAGCCCTGGGTTATCAAAGGAACAGGCGTAACCTGCTTTTCATCTGCCGTAAATCGCGGCATGATAATACCTGTTCGCCGTCTGGCTTTATGTTCGAGGAGAGATATGTTTACTGTTATTTTTGGCCGCCCAGGGTGCCCTTATTGCGTGCGTGCAAAAGAGTTGGCGGAAAAACTGAGCAAAGAACGCGACGATTTTAACTACCGCTATATTGATATCCATGCTGAAGGCATTACTAAAGCGGATTTGGAAAAAACCGTAGGTAAACCTGTAGAAACCGTACCGCAGATTTTTGTCGATCAAAAACATATCGGCGGCTGTACGGATTTTGAAGCATGGGCAAAAGAAAATCTGAATCTTTTCGCCTGATTGCTCTGGCAACGCCCTCTACCGGAGGGCGCTATCGGCGTTTTTTTCGCCGGTGGCTAAACAGGCTGCTAATAAACAAATAGCAGAGCGCGCCTAACGCACACCAGAATACGGCGCTAAATAACCACGCCAGTTCTTGCCAAAACGATCGGGTAGGCATAAATACCACGCGCATTAACACCAGGCAAAACGGCGCCGCCAGCATCGCCCCGATCAGCGGTCGGATCACCTCGCGTCGGTGAGAACAAAAACTGGCCACCGCACCAGGCAACGTAAAAAATAACAGTCCAATCTCAGGATGCCCTGCCGCGCGAAAAGCGCCTTGTACATGCATAGTTAATGAAAGACACACCACAATAAAGAGTACAAAGCAGCAGACAACGCTTGCCCACCCGTGTTTATGTTTCAATCGTTCCTCCTGACACTCTCTATCGAACACGCTTTCCGCCGTGAGGCATCCAGTCAGATAAAGTCATGTGGCATTCCATGCCAAAAACACACCTGCACGATTCTTATAGCCGTTAGTACGCAATAAGATTAAACTAGCAGGATATATTGTTGTGTTGTTTTTATTTGGATGCTGTATGCAATACGATTGCACCCTTAATTCATGATAAAAACAGTAGCGTAAATTACCATTTCTTTCAACAGCTTACTCGTAAACAAGAAGTTAGTCTCCGTGAATATAAACGTCGCAGATTTGTTAAATGGGAATTACATCCTGTTATTATTTGTGGTCCTGGCTCTTGGCCTGTGTCTTGGCAAGTTACGTCTGGGTTCAGTCCAACTTGGTAATTCCATTGGCGTTTTAGTGGTCTCTCTATTATTAGGGCAGCAACACTTCAGTATTAACACCGACGCGCTAAATCTGGGATTTATGCTGTTTATTTTTTGTGTCGGCGTCGAGGCTGGCCCCAACTTTTTTTCGATTTTTTTTCGCGACGGTAAAAACTATCTGATGCTTGCCCTGGTCATGGTCGGTAGCGCTCTGCTAATCGCCTTAGGCCTTGGTAAGCTATTCGGCTGGGATATAGGCCTGACGGCCGGTATGCTGGCCGGCTCAATGACATCCACGCCCGTGCTGGTTGGCGCAGGCGATACCCTGCGACATTCCGGCATCGCCAGCACCCAACTCTCCTCCGCTCTTGATAATCTGAGCCTGGGCTATGCCCTGACCTATCTGATTGGGTTGGTCAGTCTGATCGTGGGCGCGCGCTACTTGCCTAAACTGCAGCATCAGGATTTGCAAACCAGCGCCCAGCAAATTGCTCGCGAGCGCGGTCTGGATACCGATGCTAATCGCAAAGTTTATTTGCCGGTTATCCGCGCCTATCGGGTTGGTCCGGAACTGGTGGCCTGGACTGACGGCAAAAACCTGCGCGAGCTGGGTATTTACCGCCAGACAGGTTGCTATATCGAACGTATTCGTCGTAACGGTATTCTGGCGAACCCGGATGGCGATGCGGTGCTGCAAATGGGCGATGAGATTGCGCTGGTCGGCTATCCGGACGCGCACGCCAGGCTCGATCCCAGCTTCCGTAATGGTAAGGAAGTGTTTGATCGCGATCTGCTTGATATGCGCATCGTAACGGAAGAAATTGTGGTGAAAAACCACAATGCGGTCGGTCGCCGCCTCGCTCAGCTCAAGCTGACCGATCATGGCTGCTTCCTTAACCGCGTCATCCGCAGCCAGATCGAAATGCCTATCGACGATAACGTCGTGCTGAATAAAGGCGACGTGTTACAGGTGAGCGGCGACGCCAGACGCGTAAAAACCATCGCCGATCGCATTGGTTTTATTTCGATCCATAGCCAGGTGACGGACCTGCTCGCCTTCTGCGCTTTTTTTATCATCGGGTTAATGATCGGGATGATTACCTTCCAGTTCAGCAATTTTAGTTTCGGCATCGGCAACGCGGCCGGATTGCTGTTCGCCGGGATCATGCTCGGTTTCCTGCGCGCTAACCATCCTACCTTTGGTTATATTCCGCAGGGCGCGCTTAACATGGTGAAAGAATTCGGCTTGATGGTATTTATGGCAGGCGTTGGTTTAAGCGCCGGCAGCGGTATCAACAACGGTCTGGGCGCGGTCGGCGGACAAATGCTGATCGCCGGGCTTGTCGTCAGCCTGGTACCGGTGGTGATCTGCTTCTTGTTTGGCGCTTATGTGCTGCGCATGAACCGGGCGCTGCTGTTCGGCGCCATGATGGGCGCGCGTACCTGCGCCCCGGCGATGGAAATCATTAGCGATACGGCGCGCAGCAATATTCCAGCGCTGGGTTATGCGGGGACTTACGCCATCGCCAACGTCCTGCTAACGCTGGCGGGGACGCTTATTGTCATCATCTGGCCGGGGTTAGGATAAAACTGAAGTTTGCCTTTAAGTGAAAAAATTTTGCCAATAGGTCGAACTTTTCGTTAAAGCATCAGTCATACCTATTGCCACTGCTTTTCTTTGATGTCCCCATTTTGTGGAGCCCATCAACCCCGCCATTTCGGTTCAAGGTTGGTGGGTTTTTTGTTGCCTGACGCAGAGTGACACGACATTGACTCTCCGGCGATTCGCTTTACCATCTGTAAAATCGCTTCACGCGCCAGCGGCGTTCGATCCGTTACAAAATGCAGCGTCATCCCCTCGATAAACGCATCCAGCGCGCGGGCGGTCTGCGCGTCAAACCACTGCGCCAGCGTATTCTGGCTACGCTGCATCCAGTTTTGCATGACTATTTTTAACGCTGGCTTATCGCTGGCATAGGCATATAACTGATACATTAACGCCATATTATCCGGCGTCGTAACCTGCGAGCCGTAAATCATTTCCGTTATCGCCTGGCACGCCCCCTCCGCATCCGTCACCTGCGCAAAAAAGTCCTGGTATTGACGCGACATGTTCTCGGTGAAAAGCGTAAAAGCTTCACTCAATAACGCATCCATACCGGCAAAATAGTAGGTCATCGAGCCAAGCGGCACCTGAGCGATAGCGGCGATTTTCCGGTGCGTCACGGCATGAACGCCATAGGTCTTTACCGCTTCCAGTGTGGCCTGAATTATTTTTTCCCGTCGCTTAGGATCATTGGCGCGTCTTACGGCATTTTCTTTCATGATGAGTTCCACATCTCATTCAGGATGCAGGCGATAGTAGCCTGCCGCTTACGCTGAAAAAACAGACAGTAAAAACTGTCTGCACAACGAAGTATGACGACGATATGTACAAATGTACACAAGCTTGCTAATGTTTACCTCTCGCTTCTATTTTCTGGCCTGACGCTATGACCGTCCTCTCCTCACGTAACACCTTAAAACGCCGTACCTGGGCGCTGTTTATGTTCTTCTTTTTACCCGGACTGCTGATGGCCTCCTGGGCAACCCGAACGCCTGCTATTCGGGATATTCTTTCCGTCTCTACCGCGGAAATGGGGGCGGTCTTATTCGGGCTTTCTATCGGTTCAATGAGCGGTATTCTTTGTTCCGCCTGGCTGGTGAAACGATTTGGCACCCGGAAGGTTATTCGCACGACGATGACCTGCGCAGTAACCGGGATGGTTATTCTTAGCGTCGCGCTGTGGTGCGCCTCGCCGCTGATTTTTGCCCTTGGATTAGCCGTTTTCGGCGCCAGTTTTGGCGCCGCCGAAGTGGCGATTAATGTCGAAGGCGCGGCGGTCGAACGCGAGCTGAATAAAACCGTTCTGCCGATGATGCATGGTTTCTACAGTTTCGGCACGCTGGCGGGCGCTGGTGTCGGCATGGCGTTAACCGCATTAAGCGTCCCGGCTAACATCCATATCATCCTCGCGGCTGCCGTGGCGATCGCGCCCATTTTTATCGCCATTCGGGCGATCCCTGACGGTACGGGTAAAAACGCATCGGAAGATGCTCACCTTCAGGAAAAAGGATTACCTTTTTATCGGGACATCCAGCTTTTGCTTATTGGCGTGGTGGTGCTGGCAATGGCATTCGCCGAAGGCTCTGCGAATGACTGGCTGCCGCTACTGATGGTAGACGGACACGGTTTTAGCCCAACCTCCGGCTCTCTGATCTACGCCGGTTTCACGCTTGGTATGACCGTTGGCCGCTTTACCGGCGGCTGGTTTATTGACCGCTATAGCCGGGTGACGGTTGTTCGCGCCAGCGCGTTGATGGGAGCGCTGGGCATTGGCCTGATTATTTTTGTCGATAGCGACTGGGTCGCCGGCGTCTCGGTCATTCTTTGGGGCTTAGGCGCTTCGCTCGGCTTCCCGCTGACCATTTCCGCCGCCAGCGATACCGGTCCCGACGCGCCGACGCGCGTGAGCGTTGTCGCCACGACCGGCTATCTGGCGTTTTTGGTCGGGCCGCCGCTGTTGGGCTATCTGGGAGAGCATTATGGATTACGCAGCGCCATGATGGTTGTGCTGGCGCTGGTTATTCTGGCGGCGCTGGTGGCGAAGGCCGTCGCCAAACCTGTATCGACTCCGCAACCGGTGATGGAGCATAACGCATGAGTATCAAATTAATCGCCGTCGACATGGACGGCACTTTTCTGAGCGATCAAAAAACCTATAACCGTGACCGGTTTATGGCGCAGTACCAACAAATGAAGCGGCAAGGCATTCGCTTTGTCGTGGCCAGCGGCAACCAGTATTACCAGTTAATCTCCTTCTTTCCGGAAATTGCGCACGAAATCGCTTTTGTCGCGGAAAACGGCGGTTGGGTGGTCAGCGAAGGAGAGGATATTTTTAACGGCGAGCTGACAAAAGCCGACTTCCAGACGGTTGTCGAACACCTGCTCACACGCGCCGATGTGGAGATTATCGCCTGTGGAAAAAACAGCGCCTACACGCTGAAACGGTACAACGATGCGTTAAAAGCCGTTGCGGCAATGTATTATCATCGTCTGGAGTTTGTGGATAATTTTAATAATATCAACGATGTCTTTTTCAAATTCGGCCTTAATATTACCGATGAACGGATACCGGAAGTACAGGCGGCGCTGCACGACGCCATTGGCGATATCATGGTCCCTGTTCATACCGGCTATGGCAGTATTGATTTAATTATTCCCGGCGTGCATAAAGCCAACGGCCTGTGTCTGTTACAGCAGCGCTGGGGCATTCATGATAGTGAAGTGGTGGTATTCGGCGACGGCGGCAACGATATTGAGATGCTGCGTCAGGCCGGGTTTAGTTTTGCCATGTCGCACGCCAGCGAAGCGGTCGCGGCGGCGGCGAAATACCGCGCCGGATCGAACAACCAGGAAGGCGTGCTGGATATTATCGACAGCGTATTAAACAACGAGCCGCCGTTCAACGTCTAGCGGATGCCTCTCTATGCCTGATAACAGAAAGCTTATCAGGCGTAGCCGCTCTCTCAGACTGTTTGCAAATTCCCCGTCCGCTTATCTTTTAAGAAGACCAGCATCAGCAGTAGCCAAAGAATACCGTTTGCCAGATTAAACAGGCTAAATAGCCCATTGCCGCCGCTTAACCAGGCGTGTTTACTGACTTCAATGCCAACGGTAAAAATCAGCATTTGTAGCATTCCCATCGCCGCCGAGACCGTTCCTTTACTCATATCGCTGGAAAAGAGCGTCAGACGCACCAGTCCGGCATTCGCCAGCCCAATGCCAAAAGCGTATACGCTTAATCCCGCCGTCATCCATAAATAAGCATGGGATGAAACCACCGTCGCCGCCGCGGCGATGATCAGCCCCGCGACGATAGGCCAGCCGCCCATCACGATCAGCGAGCGAACCGTACGTCGGGAGGTTAAACGCGCCAACACCAGATTACCGGCAATGAGCGCGCCAAAAACGGGCACCTGCAGCAGACCATATTCATAGCTGCTGAGCTGTTCGCCGCTAATGATGATAATCGGCGACTGCGCAATCCAGGCCAACAGCGGCAGGCTGACAAATCCCAGCGCTAACGCCCCTGCGACGAACCGCCGGTTTTTTATCACCAGTCGATAATCCCGGCCCAGCGCCTTAAATGACAGCGTTTCGCCCCGCCGCGTGGCGGTCTCCGGCATTGCGCGCTGTAGCCCGAAAAAGGCGATAGCGGCCAGTGCGGCAAATAAAATAAACATCCCCTCCCACGGCAGAACATGCACCCATGCCGCCCCAACCAGTGGTCCCAGTAGCGGCGCGATTAACGCCACGTTCGCCATCAGCGCGGTAATTTTTATACACACCGCTTCCTCAAAGGATTCCTGAATCGCGGCATACCCTACAGCGCCGATAAAACACAGGCTAATCCCTTGCAAAAAACGCAGGAATGTAAATTGTTCGATGTTTTTCGCCAGTAACGTCGCCAGGCAGGTGACAATAAACCACACGACGCCCGCCAGCATCACGGGACGACGGCCAATCCGGTCAGACAACGGGCCAAGCAGCCATTGTAAGAACATACCGCCCGCCAGATAAGCAGTCATGGATGTCGGAACCCAGTCCAGGCCCGCCTGATACTGCTCAACCACCGCCAGCATACCCGGCTGGATCATGTCGTTGCCAATATAAGTAGAAAATTCGTACAGCACCAGACAGAGAGGAAAAAGTAGCGCCTGACGTCCCAGCCTGCCGCCTGATTGTAAACGATTCTGCATACCATCTCTTCGCCAATAAAAACCGCGCAGAGTGTAATGAAAGTCGGGGAACTGAGATAGCGAATTATGAGGCTGCAAGGGAAATAGCGCACATTTTTACAGAAAGCCACTTAGCGCTTGCATACTTTAAGGTTAATTTAAGTTTGCGCCGTTATCATCAACTTTATTTTATGCCATTGTCTTAAATCTCTTCATGTTGCCGCCAAATAAGACAATACTGCTTTTCCTCTCTGTTACGCTGCATTTATGCTCAGTTTGCACGGGGATGAGCTGGCTATCCCTTTTGATTTCATTGCTCCGAGCCTGGATGTTATGCTGGAAAACCTTAACAACTCGCTGTTTTATTTTATTAACGCCACGCCTGATTCCGCGCAGTGGACGATTTCGCTCGCTATCTTTATCGCCAAAGATGTCATCAACATCGTCCCGCTCTTAGCCGTGGTACTCTGGCTGTGGGGTCCCCGCGATCGGGTCTGCGCCCAGCGCCAGCTGATCGTTAAAATCGGCATCGCGCTGATTATCAGTCTGGCGGTCTCCTGGACAATGGGACACCTTTTCCCGCACGACCGTCCGTTTGTCGATCATATCGGCTATAACTTCCTGCATCATGCCGCCGATGACTCGTTCCCCAGCGATCACGGTACGGTGATTTTTACCTTTGCGCTGGCGTTTTTGTTCTGGCACCGCCTCTGGTCAGGCATCGTGATGATGGCGATAGCCATGACCATCGCCTGGTCGCGCGTCTATCTCGGCGTACACTGGCCGTTAGATATGATTGGCGCGCTGCTGGTAGCGATGCTTGGCTGCCTGAGCGCACAGCTGATCTGGCAATGGTACGGCGCGCCGCTCTACCAGGCGCTGCAACGTTGTTACCGTTTCTGTTTCGCATTGCCCATTCGAAAAGGCTGGGTACGTGACTAAATAGCGAAAAAAAGAGTAATATTAAGCGCTCTGTATGGTGCGGAGCGCTTATTTAACTCTCCAGGGGAACTATGGAAACGCGACGCGACGAGCGTATTGGTCAATTGCTGCAGGCCTTAAAACGCAGCGATAAACTTCATCTAAAAGAAGCCGCGACCCTGTTGGGCGTCTCTGAAATGACCATTCGTCGCGACCTGAACCATAAAAGCGCGCCTGTCGTGTTGCTGGGCGGCTATATCGTACTGGAGCCCCGCAGCGCCAGTCATTATCTGTTAAGCGATCAAAAATCTCGTCTGGTGGAAGAAAAACGCCGAGCCGCTCAGTTGGCTGCGGGCCTGGTACAAGCGCATCAGACAGTATTTATTGACTGCGGCACCACCACGCCGTGGATCATTGAAGCCATTGATAATGACCTTCCCTTTACGGCGGTGTGCTATTCACTTAATACCTTTCTGGCGCTGCAGGACAAACCCCATTGCCGCGCCATCCTGAGCGGCGGGGAGTTTCACGCCAGCAACGCCATTTTCAAGCCGCTTGATTTCCATGAAACGTTAAACAATATTTGTCCGGATATCGCGTTTTATTCCGCCGCCGGCGTTCATACCAGTAAAGGCGCTACCTGCTTTAATCTGGAAGAGCTGCCGGTAAAACATTGGGCAATGACAATGGCACAGAGCCATGTACTGGTGGTGGATCACAGTAAATTCGGCAAGGTACGTCCGGCGCGGATGGGGGAATTATCACGCTTTGATACGATTATCAGCGACCGCCGTCCCGATGAGGCCTTTGTGGCCTACGCTAAAGCGCAACAAATTACTCTGATGTATTAACCGCCCGTTGCCGGATGCGACGCGCACCCGGCAATGGGGTTATTTTACGAGAACCAACTGCCAAACCACTGATGGAGTTTCATCAGCACAAAATCCCACATCCGGCTGAAAAATCCCCCCTCCTCGACGTTTTCCATCACCATTAACGGGCGTTGCTCAATGGATTTTCCGTTAAGCTGGAAATCGATGGTGCCGACAACCTGCCCTTTCTTCAACGGCGCCGTGAGCTGTGGTTCGTTCAACGTAAAGCTGGCCTTCAGGTTTTTAAGCTGCCCACGCGGAATCGTCACAGACCCCGCATCGCCCGCCCCCAAATTGACCTCACGCTTATCGCCAAACCAGACCCGTTGCGTCACGAATGTCGCGTCAGGTTTAATCGGCGTGACCGTTTCAAAGAAGCGGAAACCCCAGGTCAGCAGTTTTTCTGACTCATTAAAACGAATACGGTCCGTTTTCGCCCCCAGCACGACAGAGATCAGGCGCATATCGCCCTGGGTGGCGGAGGCGACAAGGTTATATCCAGCCCCTGCCGTTGTCCCCGTTTTCATGCCGTCGACATGCAGATTGGTGCTCCACAACAGGCGGTTGCGGTTCGGTTGACGAATATTATTAAAAGTAAATTCTTTCTCTTTATGAATGGCGTATTCGTCAGGCACATCGTGAATCAAGGCCTTGCCGAGCAGCGCCATATCGCGAGCGGTACTGAACTGCCCTGGCGCATCAAGACCGTGTACCGTCTGGAAGGTTGTATTCGTTAATCCCAGTCGTTTCGCATAAGCGTTCATCAGGCCGATAAAGGACTCCTGGCTTCCGGCGACGTAGTCGGCAAGCGCGATACAGGCATCATTACCTGACTGAATGATGATGCCTTTATTAAGATCCGCAACCGACACCTGATCGCCTGGCTTCAGAAACATCACCGACGACCCACGTAGCGCCGGGTTCCCCGTCGCCCAGGCATCTTTGCCCACCGTTACCATATCGGTTAGCTTGATTTTCCCTGCCTTCAGCGCCTGGCCCACCACGTAGCTGGTCATAATTTTTGTCAAACTGGCAGGGTCGAGTTTCTCATCGGCGTTGCCTTCCGCCAGTACTTTACCGCTGGCGTAATCCATTAAGATCCAGGCTCGCGCATCAACGCCCGGCGGCGCGATCGTTTGTTCCTCTGCCTTTACAGGCGAAGCGAAAAGGAATAAGAGAACCGAACCTGCCGCGAGGCTACGAAGGGAAGAAGCGTATTGCGTCATAGTACCACCCGAGTATCCATTCCAAAAACACACGTCACACCACCGTGTAATAAGTGCGGTGAGTAATAACGCACTCACGACGTTAAAGAAACCGTAACTTGGTAAAGTTTTTAAAGTTTATGCAATAACATCCCGTTACGCTTCCTTCATAACGATTTTTTTACAGACCATTGTGTAAATGTTAGGTTTATCTCACGGTAGGCCGATTACTGTCATCATCCTGATAAAACGGAAGGGGTTAATATGATTACGCTGTGGGGCCGGAACAACTCGACTAATGTTAAAAAAGTGTTGTGGACGCTTGAAGAGCTGGAACTGCCATACGATCAAATTCTGGCAGGCGGAAAATTCGGCGTTAACCAAGATGCCGACTATCTGGCGATGAATCCTAATGGGCTGGTGCCGCTGCTTAAAGATGATGAAACCGACCTGTTATTGTGGGAATCCAATGCCATTGTCCGCTATCTGGCGGCGCAATACGGCCAGAACCGGCTATGGGTTGATAATCCGGCGCGGCGTGCGGAGGGCGAAAAATGGATGGACTGGGCGAATCAGACGTTAAGCCCGGCGCACCGCGTGATCCTGATGGGACTGGTCAGAACCCCGCCGGAAAAACGCGACCAGGCGGCAATTGAAGCCGGTATCGAAAAGTGTGACAGCCTGTTTGCGCTTCTTGATGATGCTCTGGCCCACCAGCCGTGGTTCTCCGGGGATAACTTTGGCACCGGCGATATCGCTATTGCGCCTTTCGTCTATAACCTGCTGAACGTAGGTCTGAAATGGACGCCGCGCCCGAATCTGCAACGCTGGTATCAGCAGCTTACCGAGCGCCCTGCTTTTCGCAAAGTGGTGATGATCCCGGTGACCTAACGCGTGGCTGCAGGACTTACCTTGAGTAACTGCCCGTCGGACTCATCGGTTAACACATATAAGTAGCCGTCAGGTCCGACACGCACATCCCGAATACGCTGCTTTCTGTCACCCAGAATACGGCCTTCTTCCGTCACCGTATTGCCATCGACGCGCATCACAATGACCTCTTTATCTTTTAGCGCGCCGATAAACAGTTTGTGCCGCCACGGCGCAAAAACGTCGCTGGCATAAAAAGCCATCCCGCTGATCGCCGGAGAATCCTTCCAGTAGTAAACCGGTTGCTCCGTTCCCTCGACAATTTCACCTTTGGCTTCCGGCACTTTCAGACCACTATAGTTGACGCCCCATGTGGCCAGCGGCCAGCCATAATTTTTGCCTTTTTCCGGGATGTTAATTTCATCGCCGCCGCGCGGACCGTGTTCATGCAGCCATAGCGCGCCGCTCCAGGGATTGATGGCCAGCCCCTGCGGATTACGAATACCGTAAGACCAGATTTCCGAACGCGCGCCCGCCTGATGCACAAACGGATTATCCGGCGGAATTTCGCCCTGTCCGGTCAGGCGCACCAGCTTACCCTGTAATTTATCCAAATCCTGCGCGGTAGCGCGCTGGTTATTTTCACCCAGGGCAATAAAAAGAAACCCTTGCGCATCGAATACCATACGTCCGCCGAAATGGTTGCCGGTAGACAGCTTAGGCATCTGGCGAAACACGGTACGAAAATGCTCCAGACGCTGAAGATCGTCGCTCAGCCGTCCAAAACCGACTGCCGTACCGGCGTTTCCTTCGCGGTCAGCTTCAGCATAGCTCAGCCAGACGCGGCGCGACTGGGCAAAGTCAGGCGCCAGCACGACGTCCAGCAAACCTCCCTGCCCGTTTGCCCACACTTTCGGTACGCCAGCCAGCGGATCGGAAAGTCCCTTCCCCGTCTGCCAGTGGCGCAGTTGTCCCCCTTTCAGGGTAATGAGCATCCCACGGTTATCCGGCAAAAAAGCCAGCGACCACGGGTGATCGAGTCGGGTTTGCAGCACCTCAACGTTCACCGACGCAAGATTGGCGTTCGCCCATGAAGAGAAAAGAGAGAATGAAACTATCGCGAGAAGTATTCGACGCATACCGCCTCCTTCAGGGCTCTGCGTTAAAGCGTAGTCAGCATCGCAAGAGGTCGGGTTTATTTTTACAAAACATTAAGCGGCGCGGTCCGGTAAAAAGGGGGAGTCGCCTCCCCCTTATTCAGACCTGTGTAAGCGGTGAATGTGCTTTCAGACTCTGAATACTCAGCGTCAAAGTTGTCAGACAGTTTTCAAGTTTATCTGCGTTGACGGCAATAAAGGTCGGACAATCATGGTGTCCGCTCATTAAACAAACGGCGGCTGCTGCAAGCGCGCCTTCGGCACGGCGCAGCGCGTTCCACTCTTCCTGATCGAGATGCAGTCCCTGCCGTAAAGCGTGATCGTGGAGCTCGCGATTCAGTTCAAAAAAATTGTCACGCAGAGTGTTACTTTCGCTGACTGACATATACCCCTTCGCTTTTCGCAATTGCAGATAAGCGGCAAGATCGATACGCGCGTTTATCAGCTTGTTGAGAAGATCGGTTCTCAGTCTGTCAACGACCATACCTTTTTTCCTCCTCTTTTCTACCAGGGTTCAACTTAATAGTATGGTCGTTTTTTAGACAAAGGGGTGTCAGAGATCAAGAATTTTCTTAGAATTGCCCTTTTTCACCTTTTGCTGATAACCACAACGGTTGATGCCGCCGCTCCCGATGAGATTGCGATACAATTTTTGTTCGGATATCTGTAGAATCCCTGCCCTGACCATTCCAATAAATGAACACTTTTTAAGCTATGAGTAATGTAACCCACCAGCCAAAGATCGGCTTCGTTTCCCTGGGCTGTCCGAAAAACCTCGTTGATTCGGAACGAATCCTGACTGAGCTGCGTACCGAAGGCTATGACGTTGTGCCACGCTATGACGATGCGGATATGGTTATCGTTAATACCTGTGGCTTTATTGACAGCGCTGTACAAGAGTCACTGGAAGCCATTGGCGAAGCGCTGAACGAAAACGGTAAGGTAATCGTCACCGGCTGCCTGGGCGCAAAAGAAGATCAGATCCGCGAAGTGCATCCGAAAGTACTGGAAATCACCGGGCCGCATAGCTATGAGCAAGTTCTGCAGCACGTACATCATTACGTACCGAAGCCGAAACACAATCCATTTTTAAGCCTCGTACCGGAACAGGGTGTAAAACTGACGCCGCGCCATTATGCGTATCTGAAAATTTCTGAAGGCTGTAATCACCGCTGCACGTTCTGCATCATCCCGTCGATGCGCGGGGATCTGGTCAGCCGTCCGATTGGCGACGTATTAAGCGAAGCGAAACGTCTGGTTGATGCCGGGGTCAAAGAGATTCTGGTGATTTCGCAAGATACCTCCGCCTACGGCGTAGATGTGAAGCACCGCACCGGATTCCATAATGGCGAACCGGTGAAAACCAGTATGGTGAGCCTGTGCGAGCAGTTATCAAAACTGGGCGTCTGGACACGTCTGCACTACGTCTACCCCTACCCACACGTTGATGATGTGATTCCGCTAATGGCGGAAGGCAAAATCCTGCCTTATCTGGACATTCCGCTGCAACATGCCAGCCCGCGGATTCTTAAACTGATGAAACGTCCCGGTTCCGTTGACCGCCAGCTGGCGCGCATTAAGCAGTGGCGCGAAATCTGCCCGGAACTGACCCTACGCTCCACCTTTATTGTCGGCTTCCCCGGCGAAACGGAAGAAGACTTCCAGATGCTGCTCGACTTCCTGAAAGAGGCGCGCCTCGATCGTGTAGGCTGCTTCAAGTACAGCCCGGTGGAAGGCGCAGGCGCGAATGACCTGCCGGATCAGGTGCCGGAAGAGGTGAAAGAAGAGCGCTGGAACCGCTTTATGCAACTGCAACAGCAAATCTCCGCTGAGCGCTTGCAGGAAAAAGTGGGCCGCGAAATTCTGGTGATCGTTGATGAGGTTGACGAAGAAGGCGCTATCGGGCGTAGCATGGCGGATGCGCCGGAAATTGACGGCGCGGTCTATTTGAACGGCGAAACCAACGTCAAGCCGGGCGATATCGTGCGCGTGAAAGTGGAAAACGCCGACGAATATGATTTGTGGGGCAGTCGGGTTTAACGCCACCTCCCCCGGCGCGGGTGCCGGATGTGTTATCCCGCCTGACGAGCCCGTTCCAGGCCCGCCAGGCGTCAACGCCACCGGGCTGGCTTACCCCTTAATCTTCGGGTCCAGCGCATCGCGCAACCCGTCGCCTAACAGGTTAAACGCCAGCACAGTCAGGAAAATCGCCACCGCCGGG
This sequence comes from Salmonella sp. SAL04213, assembly GCF_046550535.1. Lineage (NCBI taxonomy): Bacteria > Pseudomonadati > Pseudomonadota > Gammaproteobacteria > Enterobacterales > Enterobacteriaceae > Salmonella > Salmonella sp. SAL04213. The sequence continues at coordinate 446,870 of NZ_JBGDXS010000001.1, forward strand.
AAGAGCGCTACGTGCGGCGCGATGACCATATCCGCCCGCGCTTCATTGAGCATCGCTCCCCACTCCGGCGTTGGCGGCTGCGCGCCTAATCCGAGAAATGACAGGCTTGCCGCGGAAATAATTGACGTACCGATACGCATCGTAAAGAAAACCACAATTGACGAGACCGTTCCCGGCAATATATGGCTAAACAAAATCGTCGTATCGCTGGCGCCGATACTGCGGGCAGACTCAATAAACGTCTGCTGTTTTAAGACCAGGGTATTTCCGCGCACCAGACGTGCAAACGCCGGAATAGAGAAAATCGCCACCGCAACGATCACATTAGCAATACCGCTGCCTAACACCGCCACAACGGCAATCGCCAGCAAAATGCCGGGGAAGGCGAACAGCACATCGCAAATGCGCATAATGAAACGATCCCACCAGCCTTCATAATATCCCGCCAGCAATCCCAACACCGTGCCGATTATCGCGCCGATAAATACCGCGAACACGCCCGCCGCCAGTGAGATCTGCGCCCCAACGAGAACCCGGCTAAAGATGTCTCTTCCCAGCGAGTCAACGCCAAACCAGTGCTGCAAAGAGGGGCCATTGTTCAGGCTATCGTAGTCAAAATAGTTTTCCGCATCGTAGGGCGTCAGCCAACGGGCAAAAATCGCCACCAGAATTAACGCCAGTACGAATCCCCCGGCGACCAACGCGACATGCTGGCGGCGAAAACGACGCCAGAACTCCCGCCACGGCGTGCGTATCTGGTCGGGTTTTACCACCGGCATAGCATGTAAAATCGCCTGACGGCGCCAGTTAAATAATCGCATCCTTACTTATACCTGATAGCCGGATTAATGGCGGCATAGAGGACATCCACCACTAAGTTGATAAGAATAAATTCCAGAGAAAACAGCAGCACTTCCGCCTGAATCACGGGGTAGTCGCGCATGTCGACCGAGTCGACCAGTAATCGCCCAAGCCCCGGCCAGTTAAACACTTTTTCGACGACGATCGATCCGCCAAGCAGAAAGCCAAATTGCAGTCCCATCATGGTGACGACCGGGATCATCGCATTGCGCAGGCCATGTTTTAACACCACCCACGTTTCACTGACGCCTTTCGCCCGCGCGGTCCTCATGTAATCCTCGCTCAGGACATCGACAAACGAGGAGCGCGTAAAACGCGCCATGACGGATGCCACCGCCGCGCCAAGCGTCAGGGAGGGTAAAATATAATGTTGCCAGCTATCCGCCCCCACGGTCGGTAGCCAGCCCAGATCCACGGAAAAAATCTGCATTAACAACATTCCCAGCGCAAAAGCCGGGAAAGAAATGCCGGTCACGGCAAGCGTCATTCCTACCCGGTCAGGCCAGCGATTACGCCACACGGCGGCGGCGATGCCGATCGCCATGCCAAACAGCACCGCCCATATCATACTGGTTATCGTCAGCCACAGCGTCGGCAAAAAGCGGCTGGCGATCTCCTCAGAAACCGGGCGGCGGGAAACCATTGACGTCCCGAAATCGCCTTGTAAAACATGGGTGATGTAACGCCAAAACTGGACATGAAGCGGCTGATCAAGCCCCAGCTGCTGACGAACCAGTGCGATCACCTGCGCGTCGGCTTCCGGTCCGGCTATCAGCCGCGCCGGGTCGCCGGGCAACAAATGAACAAATAAAAACACCAGCACTGCCACAATCAACAGCGTAGGAATTAATCCCAGCAGGCGCTTGAGAACATAGTTAAGCATCACACGAACCTTTTACCGGATGGCGGACAACGCGCGCGCCATCCAGCCCCATCGCATTACTTACTTCAAATCCGCATCGTCAAAGCTGAAACCGGTATCCGGCATAATCCAGAAACCGGTCAAATTTTTACTGTGCGCAGAAACCAATTTCTCCACCACCAACGGTATCCAGGGCGACTCTTTCCAGATAATATCCTGCGCCTCTTTGTACAATCGTGTTTTCTCCTGCGGATCGTTGGTTTTTAAGGCCGCCGCCAAATCGCTGTCGACCTGCTTGTTGCTGTAAAAAGCGGTATTAAACTGCGTCGGCGGCCAGTTTTGTGATGCGAAGAGCGGCGATAACGCCCAGTCAGCTTCGCCCGTCGACGCCGACCAGCCGGTATAGAACATTCGCACGCCGCTCTCTTTTTGCCCTTTGCCCTCAACTTCCGCGGCGCGCTGGCCGGCGTCCATCGCGGTTATCCGGGCTTTAATGCCAATCTGCGCCAGTTGCTGTTGGGTAAACTGCAACACTTTTTGCGCGGTGCTATGGTTATGCGATGACCACAGCGTGGTACTGAAACCGTCTGGATACCCCGCCTCTTTCAACAGTTCGCGCGCTTTAGCCGGATCATAGGGCCACGGCTGATAGCTTTGCGCATAGGCTATCGACGGCGGCACCACGCCCGTCGCCGGCGTGGCGTATCCGGCAAACGCCACTTTAACCAGCGCCTGACGATTGATAGCGTAATTCAACGCCTCACGCACCTTAGGATTATCAAACGGCTTCTGCGTCACATTCATACTGATATAACGCTGCATAATGGACGGGCTGGCGACCAGTTCGAGGTTTTTATTTTTCGCCAGTAACGCGGCCTGCTCATAAGGGATAGGAAAAGCAAATTGCGCTTCGCCGGTTTGCAGCATCGCCGCGCGGGTATTGTTGTCAGTAACCGGACGCCAGGTAATAGAATCCAGCTTGGGTAAGCCCTGCTGCCAGTAACCGGCGAACTTTTTCACTTTGACAAAGTCGGTCTGATTCCAGGTTTCAAGCTGGTATGGACCGGTACCGACCGGATGAAAACCAATATCCTTGCCATATTTTTCCAGCGCTTGCGGCGAGATCATCGCCGTCGCCGGGTGCGCCAGAATATTAATGAAAGCGGAGAACGGCTGTTTCAGGGTAATTTTTACCGTTGCCGGATCGACAACCTCCGTTTTTGCGATATTTTTATACAGGTTATAACGCTTGAGGTGGTTATCCGGATTGCTGGCGCGATCGAGATTCGCTTTCACCGCCGCCGCATCAAAATCCGCGCCGTCCTGAAATTTCACCCCCTGTCGTAGGGTAATGGTGTAGGTCAGACCGTCATCAGAAACGGTGTAGCCCTCCGCCAGGACGTTTTTTACCTTCATGTCTTTATCCAGGCCAAACAGACCTTGATAAAATGACTTCGCCACCGCCTGCGAGAGCGTATCGTTGGCGTCATACGGATCGAGCGTGGTGAAATTAGACCCTACCGCCACCACCACATCTTTGGCCGCCAGGGCCGGAAAAGCCGCAATGGATGAGGCCAGTCCCAGCGCCGCCAGCCATTTATGCGTAATAAATTGCGTCATGTTATTCTCCTGAAACCCTGCCTGTCTGAATGTTATAAGCGCGAGAGCGCATTATCCTGCAGCGGCCGCGCAACATAATGTCCCGGCCCGACCAACTGTAATGAAACGGCGGGCGTCTCTTCGCCACGTTTATGAATATTGCTGGGTATATCATCTGATAGCAGAACGCGCCGCGGCCGGTGTCTGGAAGGATCGGCAACCGGCACCGCCGCCATCAATTTACGCGTATAAGGATGCTGCGGGTTTTCAAAAACGGCGCGCCGCGGCCCCATCTCAACAATTTGACCAAGATACATCACCGCCACGCGATGGCTAATTCGCTCCACGACCGCCATATCATGCGAAATAAACAGGTAGGCGATCCCCATTTCCCGTTGTAAATCGAGCAGTAAATTAATGATCTGTCCGCGAACGGAAACATCCAGCGCGGAGACCGCCTCATCGGCAATAATCACTTTAGGATTCAATGCCAGCACGCGAGCAATGCAGATGCGCTGACGTTGACCGCCGGAAAACTCATGCGGATAACGCCAGGCATGTTCAGGACGTAATCCGACACGCTCAAGCAACCAGGCCACGCGCTTTGCCGCAGCGTCCCCCTGCCCCAGGCCATGAATCCGTAAAGGTTCCATAATGGAATACCCCACGGTCTGGCGCGGGTCGAGCGAGGCGTAAGGGTCCTGGAAAATACACTGAATATCGCGGCGCAACGGCTGGAGTTTGCCCGCAGACAGCGAGTCAATGCGCTGGCCGTTAAAGATAATCTCCCCCTGCCGGGATTCAACCAACCGCAGCAACGCGCGTCCGGTCGTCGATTTTCCGCTACCGGACTCGCCCACCAGCGATAACGTTTCGCCGGGCCAGAGATCGAAACTGATATTCTCAACGGCATGAACTTCACGCGTAACGCGGTTAAAGAGACCGCTACGCAGCGGGAATCGCGTCACCAGCCCCCGAACCTGGAGAATAGGTTCGCCTTCCACCACCGTGTCTTGCTCAATCTGCGATTCATAAAGGGCCGGTTCGTCAGCGGAAATCAACGGGAAACGGCGTGGCAGCGAGTGGCCTCGCATCGCGCCAAGCTGAGGGACGGCGGCCAGTAACGTTTGGGTATAAGGATGCGTCGGCGCATGGAAAATCTGCTCTACGCTGCCGGTTTCCACGGCCTCGCCCTGATACATCACCAGCACGCGATCGGCAATATCCGCCACGACGCCCATGTCGTGGGTGATAAAAATCACACCCATCGACATCTCTTGCTGCAACACTTTGATAAGTTGCAGAATTTGCGCCTGGATAGTGACATCCAGCGCCGTGGTGGGTTCATCGGCAATCAATACCGCCGGACGGCAGGATAGCGCCATCGCGATCATGACTCGCTGGCGCATCCCGCCGGAAAGCTGATGCGGATAACGCGATAAAATCGCCTGCGACTCCGGGATCCGTACCTGATCGAGCATACGTTTCGCTTCCGCCAGCGCCTCTTCGTGGCTGGCCCCCTGATGCAAACGAATAGATTCGGCAATTTGCTCGCCAACGGTAAATACCGGGTTGAGCGAGGTCATTGGCTCCTGGAAAATCATGGCGATATCCGCGCCGCGCACACGCCGCATCTGCGCGTCACTCTGCTCAGACAGCTCAATCACCTGGCGATTACGCCGACGCAACAGCATTTCGCCGCAGCGCACGTTCGCGCCCGACTGCTCAATCAGCCGCATTAACGCCAGCGCCGTCACCGATTTTCCCGATCCCGACTCGCCGACAATCGCCAGAGTCTCTCCACGCTTCAGGCGTAATGACACATTACGCACGGCGTCTACCTGTTGCCCTTCGTGGTGAAACGCGATATTCAGGCCACTGACGGACAGAACATCGCGGCTATCCAGTTCATCGCTGTGCGGCACCTGCGGCTCCTTATTCCCGGTAAATTCCTGTGGTAGGCGTATCCCCGGCATATCCCCAGGCGCGATACATCCCTTCGCTGTTAAACGGCAACGCGACATTACCTTCGTGATCAACGGCGATTAATCCACCGCTGCCGCCCAGCGCCGGTAATTTTTCCATCACCACGCGCTCACAGGCGTCGGCAAGGCTGAGTCCGCCATATTCCATCAATGCGGCGATATCGTAAGCCGCGAGCGTGCGAATAAAGACCTCTCCCGTTCCGGTACAGGAAACGGCGACGCTGGCGTTGTTGGCATAACACCCGGCGCCGACCAGCGGGCTGTCGCCGACGCGCCCGGGCAATTTATTGGTCATCCCGCCGGTAGACGTTGCCGCCGCCAGATTGCCGAATTTATCCCGCGCCACCGCGCCGACTGTACCCATTTTTTTCGTTTCGTCCAGCGGCGCGCCGCTGTGATCGAGCGCCATTTCGCCCGCCGCACGCGCCGCCAGCAATTGCTCGTAACGCGCCGGGGTGGAAAAGATATCCGGCGAAACGCGCGCCATCCCCTGTGAAAAGGCAAAGTTTTCCGCCCCTTCCCCCACCATGAGTACATGCGGGCTGCGCTCCATCACCAGTCTGGCGGCGAGCACAGGATGGCGAACATGACTCACGCCCGCGACGGCTCCGGCTTTCAGGGTATTGCCGTCCATCACGCAGGCATCCAGTTCATGAGTCCCGTCTCGGGTATAGACCGCGCCGATACCCGCATTGAAGAGCGGACACGCTTCCAGCAGGCGCACCGCTTCCGTCACTACATCAAGCGCGCTGTCACCTGCTTCCAGCATCTTTTGCCCGCTTTCGACAATCTCTGACAGCGCCTGGATATAGCGTAGCTCCTGCTCATGGCTCATTTGCGCGCGAGCAATCGCGCCTGCGCCGCCGTGAATCGCAATCACTGCTTTATTCATTTTTAGGGTCCATTAACGGTGGCACACAACTTTTACTATAACTATCAGAATTGTTGTGAGTTATTCATTCGATTTTTGAATATAGAAAGATGCGTAAGGTATGTAAAGGCGCAAGGCCGTCTCTAAGACCGAGGTAGCATACTGCCCGCCACTGTTTTCTGACATAATAGCCGGATTCGATTTTGCCTCGCAGGAGTATGTTCATGGAATTTTCCGCCGGATTGATGCCGCTTGAAACGGCGCTGACCCAGATGCTTTCACGTATTACCCCGCTCACCGCCGTAGAAACGTTGCCGCTGGTGAACTGCTTTGGCCGCATCCTGGCGACCGATATCGTTTCTCCCCTCGATGTTCCCGGCTTTGATAATTCAGCTATGGATGGTTATGCGGTACGCGTGGCGGATTTGTCCGCCGATAAGCCGCTGCCCGTCGCCGGCAAAGCATTTGCCGGTCAGCCTTACCAGGGAGAGTGGCCTGCGGGAACCTGCATTCGCATTATGACCGGCGCCCCGGTACCGGCAGGTTGCGAGGCGGTAGTCATGCAAGAGCAGACGGAACAAACCGATGACGGCGTGCGTTTTACCGCCGATGTTCGTTGCGGACAAAACATCCGCCGCCGCGGCGAGGATATTCGCCAGGATGCGGTGGTCTTTCCGGCCGGTACGCGCCTGACTACTGCCGAACTGCCGGTGCTGGCGTCGCTGGGAATTGCCGATGCGCAGGTTGTACGTAAAGTGCGCGTAGCGCTGTTCTCAACCGGCGACGAGCTCCAGCTTCCGGGCCAGCCGCTGGAGGCGGGACAAATTTATGACACTAACCGTCTAACTATACATTTGATGCTGCAACAGCTTGGCTGCGAAGTGATCAATTTAGGCATTATTCCTGACGATCCCGGTAAGCTTCGCGCCGCATTTATCGACGCCGACAGCCAGGCCGATGTAGTGATAAGCTCCGGCGGCGTCTCGGTTGGTGAAGCGGACTATACCAAAACCATCCTTGAGGAGCTGGGCGAAATCGCCTTCTGGAAGCTGGCTATCAAACCAGGCAAACCGTTTGCCTTCGGCAAACTCAGTAATAGCTGGTTCTGTGGCCTGCCGGGGAATCCAGTCTCTGCGGCGCTCACGTTTTATCAACTGGTTCAGCCTTTACTGGCGAAGCTTGGCGGCAACACGGCAAGCGCTGTACCGCCGCGCCAGCGTGTACGCACAACATCTCGCCTGAAGAAAACGCCGGGGCGTCTCGATTTCCAGCGCGGCATCCTGCAACGTAGCGCCAACGGCGAACTGGAGGTCACGACTACCGGACACCAGGGCTCACATATTTTTAGCTCGTTTAGTCTGGGCAACTGCTTTATTGTGCTGGAGCGTGAACGCGGCAATGTTGAGCCGGGAGAATGGGTGGAAGTCGAGCCGTTTAATGCTCTGTTCGGAGGCCTGTAATGGCGGAACTTAGCGACCAGGAAATGCTGCGCTATAACCGACAAATTATTCTGCGCGGCTTCGATTTTGAAGGGCAGGAAGCGTTAAAAGAGGCGCGGGTATTAGTGGTCGGGCTGGGCGGACTCGGCTGCGCGGCAACGCAGTATCTGGCCGGCGCTGGCGTCGGGCAACTGACGCTACTCGATTTTGATACCGTTTCCGTTTCCAATCTCCAGCGTCAAACCTTGCACAGCGACGCCACGGTCGGGCAGCCAAAGGTAGAGTCCGCCCGCGACGCGCTGGCGCGAATCAACCCGCATATTACCATTACGCCCGTTAACGCGCGGCTGGACGACGACGCTATGACCAGCCTGATTGGCGGGCATTCGCTGGTACTGGACTGTACCGATAACGTTAGCGTACGTAATCAACTTAACGCCGGGTGCTATACCGCGAAAGTGCCGCTAATCTCCGGCGCGGCCATTCGTATGGAAGGACAAGTTACCGTCTTTACGTATCGGGAAAACGAACCCTGTTACCGCTGCCTGAGCCGTCTGTTTGGCGAAAACGCTCTGACCTGCGTAGAGGCAGGGGTGATGGCGCCGCTGATTGGCGTGATCGGTTCGCTACAGGCAATGGAGGCCATTAAGCTGCTGGCGCATTACGGTCAGCCCGCTAGCGGAAAAATCGTCATGTACGATGCGATGACCTGTCAGTTCCGCGAAATGAAGTTAATGCGCAACCCCGGCTGTGAAGTCTGCGGACAGTAGCCACTTTACGGATAAACATACCAAAGCACGGTTTATGGCCGTGCTGTATCAACAGATAATTACTGTCATCAGACGCAAAGCCAGCTTACCCAAGCTCCGACTGACGATCGGCTCAAGCAGCGCGGCATCATCTTAAACGCCATATCACAGCCTCAAACCGTAATGTTGTACCTCATTTAACGCCTCTTTGTCAGAACCTCTCCATTCGTTGACGCACATCAAGATAACTTTCATTCGAAAGTAATTTAATCTTTATATGAAATAAGAGAGGCCGTTTATGATCTTCAATATTCAGCGCTATTCTACCCACGATGGCCCCGGTATCCGTACCGTAGTATTTCTCAAAGGCTGTTCGTTGGGCTGTCGCTGGTGCCAGAACCCGGAAAGCCGCGCCCGCGCTCAGGATCTGTTATACGACGCGCGGCTGTGTCTCGAAGGATGCGACCTGTGCGCGCAAGCCGCGCCGGACGTCATTGAGCGCGCGCTAAACGGCCTGCTCATCCATCGCGAGAAACTGACCGACGCCCATTTTTCCATCCTGGCGCATTGCTGCCCCACACAAGCGTTAACCGTGTGCGGCGAAATAAAAAGCGTGGATGAGATCATGGCGACGGTACTGCGCGATAAACCTTTTTACGATCGCAGCGGCGGCGGTCTTACGCTTTCCGGCGGCGAACCGTTTATGCAGCCGGAACTGGCGGCAGAGCTGTTTAAAGCCAGCCATGACGCCGGTATTCATACAGCGGTTGAGACCTGTCTGCATGTCCCATGGAAATACATTGCGCCCTCACTGCCTTATATCGATCTGTTTCTGGCTGATTTGAAGCATGTCGCCGACGGGCCGTTTAAGCAGTGGACCGATGGCAGCGCCTCGCGGGTGCTGGAAAATCTCAGGAAACTCGCCGCCGCGGGCAAAAAAATGGTGATTCGCGTCCCGCTGATTCAGGGATTTAATGCCGATGAGGAGGCCATTAAAGCCATTACCGACTTTGCCGCCGACGAACTGCACGTCGGGGAAATTCATTTTCTGCCCTACCACACGCTGGGCATCAATAAATACCACTTACTCAGTCAACCCTATCATGCCCCGGATAAACCACTGGATGCGCCGGCGTTACTTGATTTTGCCCAGAAGTACGCCTGCCAAAAAGGTTTAACCGCGACCCTACGAGGATAATTATCATGACCCAACTGAAACTGGACACGCTCAGTGACCGCATTAAGGCGCACAAAACCGCGCTGGTACATATCGTGAAACCGCCGGTCTGTACCGAGCGCGCGCAGCATTATACCGAAATGTACCAGCAGCATCTGGATAAACCGATTCCGGTACGCCGTGCGCTGGCGCTGGCCCATCACCTGGCGGAACGCACTATCTGGATAAAACACGATGAACTGATCGTCGGCAACCAGGCAAGTGAAGTCCGCGCCGCGCCGATTTTCCCGGAATATACCGTCTCGTGGATTGAAAAAGAGATCGACGACCTGGCGGACCGGCCCGGCGCAGGTTTTTCCGTAAGTGAAGAAAACAAGCGTATTCTGCACGACGTCTGTCCGTGGTGGCGCGGTCAAACCGTCCAGGATCGCTGCTACGGCATGTTTACCGATGAACAAAAAGGGCTTCTGGCGACTGGCATTATCAAAGCCGAAGGCAATATGACCTCCGGTGACGCGCACCTGGCGGTGAACTTCCCGCTGCTGCTAGAAAAAGGGCTTGATGGCCTGCGCGATAAAGTCGCCGAGCGCCGCTCACGCATCAACCTGACCGTGCTGGAAGATCTGCATGGCGAGCAGTTCCTGAAGGCGATTGATATTGTGCTCGACGCGGTAAGCCAGCACATCACGCGCTTTGCCGCGCTGGCGCGCCAGATGGCGGGCGAAGAGTCCCGTGAAAGCCGTCGTAAAGAGCTACTTACCATCGCCGAAAACTGCGAGGTGATCGCCCACCAACCGCCGCAGACCTTCTGGCAAGCACTGCAATTGTGCTACTTCATCCAGCTGATTCTACAAATTGAGTCTAACGGTCACTCGGTGTCATTTGGTCGTATGGACCAGTATCTTTACCCCTATTATCGTCGCGATGTAGAACTAAACCAGACGCTGGATCGTGAGCACGCCATTGAACTGCTGCACAGCTGCTGGCTGAAACTGCTGGAAGTAAACAAGATCCGCTCCGGTTCGCACTCTAAAGCTTCCGCAGGCAGCCCGCTGTATCAAAACGTCACCATTGGCGGTCAGAATCTCATCAACGGTCAGCCAATGGACGCAGTGAATCCGCTGTCTTACGCCATTCTGGAGTCCTGTGGACGTCTGCGTTCTACCCAGCCCAACCTCAGTGTGCGTTATCACGCCGGAATGAGTAACGATTTCCTTGACGCCTGCGTCCAGGTCATCCGCTGCGGCTTTGGGATGCCGGCGTTTAACAATGATGAAATCGTCATCCCGGAATTTATCAAGTTGGGGATCGAACCACAGGACGCTTACGATTACGCGGCGATCGGCTGTATCGAAACCGCCGTCGGCGGGAAATGGGGTTATCGCTGCACCGGCATGAGCTTTATTAACTTCGCCCGCGTCATGCTGGCGGCGCTGGAAGGCGGTCGCGACGCCACCAGCGGCAAGGTATTTCTGCCGCAGGAAAAGGCGCTCTCCGCAGGCAACTTTAACAATTTTGACGAAGTGATGGCCGCCTGGGATACCCAAATTCGCTACTACACGCGCAAATCGATCGAAATTGAGTATGTGGTCGACACCATGCTGGAAGAGAACGTCCACGATATTCTCTGCTCAGCGCTGGTAGATGACTGTATTGAACGCGCGAAGAGTATCAAGCAAGGCGGCGCGAAATATGACTGGGTATCCGGTCTGCAGGTCGGTATTGCCAACCTGGGCAACAGCCTCGCCGCCGTGAAAAAACTGGTCTTCGAACAGGGCGTTATCGGTCAACAGCAGCTTGCCGCCGCGCTGGCCGATGACTTCGACGGTCTGACTCACGAGCAGCTGCGCCAGCGTCTGATTAACGGCGCGCCGAAGTACGGTAACGACGATGACAGTGTCGATACCCTGCTGGCGCGCGCTTATCAGACCTATATTGATGAGCTGAAGCAATATCATAACCCGCGCTATGGTCGTGGCCCTGTCGGCGGCAACTATTACGCCGGTACGTCCTCTATCTCAGCAAACGTGCCATTTGGCGCCGCGACCATGGCTACCCCGGACGGTCGCAAAGCGCATACACCGCTGGCGGAAGGCGCAAGCCCTGCATCAGGTACGGATCATCTCGGCCCGACGGCGGTGATTGGTTCCGTAGGCAAATTACCTACCGGTTCCATTCTCGGCGGCGTGCTGCTCAACCAGAAACTGAACCCAACGACGCTGGAAAACGAATCCGACAAACAGAAACTGATGGTTCTGCTACGGACGTTCTTTGAGGTGCATAAAGGCTGGCATATTCAGTACAACATCGTGTCACGCGAAACGCTGCTGGATGCGAAAAAACATCCGGACCAGTACCGCGATCTGGTCGTGCGTGTGGCAGGCTACTCCGCCTTCTTCACCGCGCTGTCGCCGGATGCGCAGGACGATATCATCGCCCGTACCGAACATATGCTGTAATTTACCCTGGCGCCATCGGCAATATGTCCGAACCGCCTGATGGCGCTACGTTTAACAGGCCTACGCAGGCCTGTTAATCAGAAGGGATCGGTGCCGTCAAGCACGGCCTGAATGACGTTGAGCGCGCCTTGATGGTTATTATCATCAGTGTGATAACGTGAAAGCGCTTTGATATTGTCTGCGGCATTGCCCATGGCAAAAGAGTAATGCGCCATTTTCAACATTTCCGCATCATTACCGCTGTCGCCAATGGCGACGACATTCTGTGGCGACCTGTTCCAGCGCTTTAACAGACGACTGATGCCATTCGCTTTATGCAGTCCCGGGATAATCAGGTCGATAAAACCGAAGCCGCTGGTGACGGGCTTCATGATGCCATCCAGAGATACATGCAGTTTGTCGATAACCAGCGGAATTTGTTCATCGGGCAAATTCAGGGAGAACTTAAACAGGATATCGTCAATGTCGTGATAATCGTTTACCGGCTGCAGGCGGTGATAATGTTTGGCCATCAGCGCCACGAAAGTCTCGGGAGCGTTTTTGCTGACATAAGCGCTTTTCAGACCGCAGGCGACGAAGTTAAGCTGCTTATCCTTCAGCAGTTCGCCAATCACAATCCGCGATTCATGCCGGGTTAGTTCCCCGTGAAACAACTGCTTGCCATGTTCATACACCAGCGCGCCATTTTCTGCGACAAAGGAAATTTCGTCTTTCAGCTCGGGGAAGAAGGAGATCAACTGGTAGTACTGATTACCGCTGGCGACCACAAATTCGATATTACGTTTTTTCAGTTCCTGGTATTGCGCCATGAAGCGTACACGATCGTACTGCTTGGCATCGTCGAGAAAAGTGCCGTCCATATCTGTAACGACAACGTTAACGGTCATACTTAAGCTCCTGGCTGTAACTGCGACCAGAAACATTTTAATAACAATGTGAGCAGAACCACAAATTTATTTCGAATGAAAAGTGGCTGAACGAAAGGAATAGCCGCATAAGACATTAAGGCGTCCTGGCCACCTTACGTTTTCCTCTCGCTTCTCTCCTTGTGCGCTCCTGCAATATTTTAAACTTGCATTAACCTTATTTTAACTTAAAGTATCAGATGTAACTAACTTTACTTTCGAACGAAAGATGATGAGGTTGATATGACGACTCCTTTTACCCACGAAACGCTGCCCGCCGACCCAAAAGCGGCCATTCGTCAGATGAAGCAGGCGCTACGCGCGCAAATCGGCGACGTACAGGCGGTGTTCGACCGTTTGAGCGCCACCATAGCAGCCCGGGTGGCGGAAATTAACGATCTGAAGGCGCAGGGGCAGCCGGTATGGCCAATTATCCCTTTTAGCGAACTGGCGATGGGCAACATTAGCGATGCCACCCGCGCCGAGGTTAAGCGCCGCGGGTGCGCGGTGATTAAAGGTCATTTTCCACGCGAACAGGCGCTGGCATGGGACCAGTCGATGCTCGACTATCTGGACAAGAACCATTTTGACGAGGTGTATAAAGGACCGGGGGATAATTTTTTCGGTACGCTGAGCGCCTCCCGGCCTGAAATCTATCCTGTCTACTGGTCGCAGGCGCAAATGCAGGCCCGCCAAAGTGAAGAGATGGCGCTGGCGCAGTCGTTCCTCAACCGTCTATGGCAGGTAGAGCACGACGGCAAGCGATGGTTTAATCCGGATATCAGCATCATTTACCCGGATCGCATCCGCCGCCGCCCGCCGGGCACCACATCCAAAGGACTGGGGGCGCATACCGACTCCGGTGCGCTGGAGCGCTGGCTGCTGCCAGCCTATCAGCGGGTATTCGTCAGCGTGTTTAACGGCAACGTCGAGCAGTACGATCCGTGGAATGCGGCACACCGTACCGAAGTTGAAGAGTATACGGTGGATAACACCACCAAATGCTCGGTATTTCGCACCTTCCAGGGCTGGACCGCGCTCTCCGATATGCTGCCCGGTCAGGGGTTGCTTCATGTCGTCCCTATCCCGGAGGCGATGGCGTATATTCTGCTGCGCCCGCTGCTGGATGATGTCCCGGAAGATGAATTATGCGGCGTCGCGCCGGGCCGGGTGCTGCCGATTTCTGAACAGTGGCATCCTTTACTGATGGCGGCGTTAACCAGCATTCCGCCGCTGGAAGCCGGGGATTCCGTGTGGTGGCATTGCGATGTCATCCACTCCGTCGCCTCCGTCGAAAATCAGCAGGGCTGGGGCAATGTGATGTACATTCCTGCCGCGCCAATGTGTGAGAAAAACCTGGCCTATGCGCGTAAGGTGAAAGCGGCGCTGGAGACAGGCGCATCACCGGGCGATTTCCCGCGCGAGGACTATGAAACCACCTGGGAAGGGCGTTTCACGCTGCGCGATCTGAATATTCACGGTAAACGGGCATTAGGTATGGACGTTTGACGGTCGTACCGCCCTGCCCGCTCACCTGCGGTGTGCCCTTTGCCTGGGCGCACCCGTCTTACCGAACCTACGCGCCAGGATACGTAGGCCCGGTAAGCACTGCGCCACCGGGCGTCAGTGTTTAGCTTTCAATCCCTTTACTACGCAAATAATCGTCGTAGTTGCCGCTGAAGTCCACCACGCGCTCCGGCGTAATTTCAGGAGCTGAAAAAGCGCGGCATTGAGTTCGTTGTCGCCAGCGGTAATCAGTATTACCAGCTTATTTCGTTCTTTCCTGAGCTAAAGGATGAAATCTCTTTTGTCGCGGAAAACGGCGCACTGGTTTACGAACATGGCAAGCAACTGTTCCACGGCGAACTGACCCGACATGAATCGCGGATTGTTATTGGCGAGTTGCTGAAATATAAGCAACTTAATTTTGTCGCCTGCGGTCTGCAAAGTGCATATGTCAGCGAAAATGCGCCAGAAGCACTCGTTACCCTGATGGCAAAACACTACCATCGCCTGAAACCCGTAAAAGATTATCAGGAGATTGATGACGTACTGTTCAAGTTTTCGCTCAACCTACCGGATGAACAAATCCCGTTAGTGATCGACAAACTACACGTTACGCTCGATGGCATTATGAAGCCCGTCACAAGTGGTTTTGACTTTATCGATCTGATTATTCCCGGCCTGCATAAAGCAAACGGTATTTCGCGGTTACTGAAACGCTGGGATCTGTCGCCACAAAATGTGGTAGCGATTGGCGACAGCGGCAATGGCGCAGAGATGCTTAAAATGGCGCGTTATTCCTTTGCGATGGACAATGCCGCAGAAAACATTAAACAAATCGCCCGTTACGCTACCGATGATAATAAGCATGAAGGCGCACTGAATGTGATTCAGGCGGTGCTGGAAAATAAGGTGCCGTTTACACTTTAACGAGAGTCGGGGCAATTGCCCCGATTTCTCAATGAGCATTACACTCATCTTCTTCAATCAGTTCAACCACTAATGTGGTTCCAGGCCCCTGTAAGTAATATTCATCGTCAAGGGGATCGCGCAGTTTCATAAATGTCGTTTTACCGACTTGCATGGTATGACCGGCAGCCATTTCTGCTCCACTTTCAAGCAGGTAACGCAGAACATTATTGAAAATATCAGAATATTTTTGCCCTTCGTGATGGCCTTGTGCGTGTGCTGCGAAATCTGGTAGCCCAAAGCAATCAGCACCATAGGTACGCATCCATACGCCTTCGATATCCTCAACTTCATATTTCACAAATCCACAAAATAGAGAGGTCAGCGGGAAACCTTCACGCAACATCTCCAGACTATGCTTACCCAACTCCTGAGATTTAAATACCCCCGCAGGTAATGAAGTGTGAGCCGATTCATTTAATACAGCGACAGCCCCCATGTTACTTAATGCACCTGCAACCACAGCCAACGCAACATATTGCTCTAAAGGTGAAGTATCATACCCCTTATAATATAAAATAATATTTGCACTGGTTGCCCGTACTTGCTCTTTTACTTCCTGGGGATAATGAGCTGGCGCGACGCATTGTTCGATTGATTCCTGAGGGTAAGGCGTTTTAAATCCAACCATCGATATTACATGCTTACCCCATCCTGCTAAACCAAAAAAATCCAGTTCAGGGACAAGTTCACACGTTGCCTGTTTCATACTGGAATGATAATTACGCAACAAGCGGGTGAGTTCTTTTGAATTATTTTCCGGGAGAGTATCAAATACAACAACTAAACTTAGTGGGTTATCAATTTCAGCATTCGCTACTAAAACACCTTGTATATTAGATGAGTTTTTTTCTTTACGGCCAAAAAAGCGTTCCAAAATGCTCATATTCATTCCTTTTGTTGAACAATAAAGGAATATAAAATAGCACTTGAATTCTTATAAAGAAAATAACATTACAATATGTTTACCACAAAATATATTCGCAATTTTTATGATAGATCCTCTTCTTTCATTTAATTTTAAAATCGAATATTAAGAGTATATATAATTTTTACATTGCATTCGGAAAAAATAAAAATTACCTTGTTAACATTCTGTAACCCCGACGCTATCGGGGTTACAGACAATAACTTACTCGATCCCTTTACTACGCAAATAATCGTCGTAGTTGCCGCTGAAGTCCACCACGCGCTCCGGCGTAATTTCAATGACGCGGGTTGCCAGCGAGCTGACGAACTCACGGTCGTGCGAAACAAAGATCAGCGTGCCCTGATACAGCTCCAGCGCCATATTCAGCGATTCGATCGACTCCATATCCAGGTGGTTAGTCGGTTCGTCCATGATCAGGATATTCGGCTTTTGCATCATCAGTTTGCCGAACAGCATACGGCCCTTCTCGCCACCGGAAAGGACTTTCGCAGGCTTTTTGATATCATCCTGGCTAAATAACAGGCGGCCCAGAATACTGCGCACTGCCTGCTCGTCGTCGCCTTCCTGCTTCCACTGACTCATCCATTCAAACACCGTCAGGTCATTTTCGAATTCATATTCGTGGTCCTGCGCGTAGTAACCAATACGCGCGTTTTCCGACCATTTAACGGTGCCGTGATCGGCGTCCAGATCGCCAACCAGCGTCTTCAGCAGCGTAGATTTACCCACGCCATTGGTGCCGAGTACCGCCAGCTTCTCGCCGACTTCGAGCAGCAAATTGACATTTTTAAACAGCGGACCGTTATCAAAACCTTTCGTCAGCGCCTCCACTTCCAGAGCGTTACGGAACAGTTTTTTATCCTGCTCAAAACGGATGAACGGGTTCTGACGGCTGGAGGCTTTCACCTCTTCCAGCTTGATTTTATCGATCTGCCGCGCGCGCGACGTTGCCTGACGCGATTTAGAGGCATTGGCGCTAAAACGGCTAACAAAAGATTGCAGCTCGGCAATTTGCGCTTTTTTCTTCGCATTATCGGCCAACAGACGTTCACGCGCCTGGGTCGCCGCCGTCATATACTCATCATAGTTACCCGGATAGACGCGCAAGTCGCCGTAATCCAGATCCGCCATATGCGTACAAACCATGTTCAGGAAGTGACGGTCGTGCGAAATGATGATCATCGTGCTATCGCGCTCGTTCAGCACCTGCTCCAGCCAACGGATAGTATCAATATCCAGGTTGTTGGTCGGTTCGTCGAGCAACAGGATGTCCGGATTAGAGAATAACGCCTGCGCCAGCAGCACACGCAATTTCCAGCCTGGCGCGACTTCACTCATCAGACCGTAATGCTGCTCCAGCGGGATGCCCACCCCCAACAGCAGTTCGCCCGCGCGCGCCTCAGCGGAATAACCGTCCATCTCGCCGTATTTTACTTCCAGATCGGCGACTTTATAGCCGTCTTCTTCGCTCATTTCCGGCAAAGCGTAGATACGGTCGCGCTCCTGCTTGACTTCCCACAGTTCTCCATGCCCCATAATGACAGTATCAAGTACGGTGAATGTTTCAAAAGCGAACTGGTCCTGACGCAGCTTACCGATGCGCTCATTCGGATCGAGGGAAACATTGCCCAGCGTCGGCTCCAGGTCGCCGCCGAGGATTTTCATAAAAGTGGACTTTCCGCTACCGTTGGCGCCGATCAGGCCGTAACGGTTGCCGCCGCCAAATTTGACGGAAATGTTTTCGAACAGCGGCTTACTGCCGAACTGCATGGTAACGTTGCTGGAAACTAACACAGGCTTATCCTGAAAAAAGATGTGACAAACCGCTTATTATGCCACAAGTCTGAAATAAGATCGCGCCCTGTACAAAGGGCTACACTGAACCGTAAGGGAAAAAAACGTGATTTCGTACACATCTGAATTCCCTGTTTACTGGAATGCACCTATAATGCGCTCCCAACATGACAGAATTCTCAACCTACTAGCCTGCTTGGCACAGAATCTCGCATAACATGAATATGAAATTAACAACGCTTTTCGCGGCGGCTTTCGCTGTAGTTGGTTTTTGTAAAACAGCCTCAGCAGTCACTTACCCGCTGCCTACCGATGGTAGCCGTTTAATTGGGCAAAATCAGGTCATCACCGTTCCGGAGGGCAATACCCAGCCGCTGGAGTATTTTGCCGCGGAGTATCAGATGGGGCTCTCCAACATGCTGGAAGCCAACCCGGGCGTGGATACCTTCCTGCCGAAGGGCGGTACCGTGCTGAATATTCCGCAGCAGCTGATCCTGCCGGATACCGTACACGAAGGCATTATCATCAATAGCGCGGAAATGCGCCTCTATTACTACCCGAAAGGCACAAACACCGTTATCGTCCTGCCGATTGGGATCGGTCAGTTAGGTAAAGACACGCCTATCAACTGGACGACCAAAGTTGAACGTAAAAAAGCCGGTCCGACCTGGACGCCTACGGCAAAAATGCACGCTGAATATCGCGCCGCCGGCGAGCCGTTGCCTGCGGTCGTACCTGCGGGCCCGGATAACCCGATGGGCCTGTACGCGCTGTACATTGGTCGCCTGTATGCTATTCACGGCACCAACGCCAACTTCGGCATCGGGCTTCGCGTGAGCCACGGCTGCGTACGTCTGCGCAACGACGATATCAAATTCCTGTTTGAAAATGTGCCGGTCGGTACCCGCGTGCAGTTTATCGATGAACCGGTAAAAGCCACCACCGAGCCGGACGGTAGCCGTTACATTGAGGTGCATAACCCGCTGTCAACGACGGAAGCGCAGTTTGAAGGTAAGGAAGCGGTGCCGATCACGCTTAATAAGAGTATCCTGGCCGTCACCAACGAGCCTGACGTTGATCAGACCGTCGTACAACAGGCGGTTCAGGATCGTTCCGGGATGCCGGTTCGTCTGAACTGACAGACTCTGCCTGCGAAGCCCGATAGACACTATCGGGCTTCTCTTACAGCATCAGTTGCAATAATCCATATCCCACCAGCGCCGCCCATGCCAGCATCGGCAGCGAATAGAAATGAAATCGCCACCAGATTCGGCGATCGTTCGCCATCCGTAAAGCAATAAGATTTGCCAGCGACCCCGGCAGCAGACCAAACCCGCCGATATTCACCGCCCACGCCAGCAGCGTCGAGGCCGGTACATAGTTCAGCAGGAGAATGGTACTGGGCACATTACTGATAACCTGCGACAGGCCGATAGCGGTTAGCCAAAGTCCCAGGTGAGACAGTGCGCCAACCTGGTTGAAAACGCCCTGCAACGCCGGCAATTGCGTTAGCAGATGGACATCAATAAACATCGCCATAAATACCAGCAGCAGCGTCCAGTCCACGCTGACTATCACCCTGCGCGCCAGCACAATAAACCCAGCCGCCACCAACACCAGTCCCCATAACTCTTGCCTGAGCTCCAGCGCGGTAAGAAAAACGACATATAATGCCAGGCAACTCCACACCAGACGGGGCTGCCACTGCGGCGAACGCGTACCGGTATGATACTGTAACGCCCTACCCGGAAAACAAAACCAGCACAGGAGCAGTAACGTCAGCATCATCATGACGGCAAGCGGCGCCATTTGCCCGCTAAATTCAGCAAAGGTTAAGCCGGAGCGTCCCCACAACAGAATATTTTGCGGATTACCGACAGGCGTCAGCAGCGAACCGGCGTTAACCGCCAACGCTTCAAAAATAATCAATCGGTTGACCGGAATCGCGCACAGTTTTTTTAATGTTATCGTCAGCGGCACAACGATAAACAGCGCGACATCGTTTGTCAGAAAGGTCGACAGCGCCGCCGCAGCCAGCACCAGGAACATCGCCAGTTGCCGCTCGGTATGAAATCGGCGCGTCATCTTGCGTCCCAGCACATCAAAATAGCCGCTCAGCTCAACGCCTTTAGTGAGCAACATTAACCCACTGAGGGTAATAATGGTGTGCCAGTCAATCGCGCCAGGCCAGGCGCGGGGCGCAAAAGGAACAAACAGGCTTAGCGCCATCCCCACAATGATCAACAACTGAAAAAAACGGTCACGCCGCAGCGCCCGTAAAAAGGCCAGATTCATTCTGCAGATGTTCCATGCTGTTGCGTGAAGGCCAAAAAGGCATCCAATGTCTCCTGGCTGACATGGTGTTCCATCCCTTCCGCATCACGACGCGCGATTTCCGGGCTTACGCCTAATACCAGTAAAAAATTTTCGACAATTTGATGCCGCTCGCGGCTTTCCTGCGCCAGCTTCTCCCCTTCCGGCGTCAGAAAAACGCCGCGCCAGGGGATCATTTGAATAAATCCTAACGATGCCAGGCGCTTAAGCATTTTGGCCACAGTCGGCTGGGAGACGCCGAGCCGCGCCGCCATATCCACCTGACGCGCTTCCCCTACCTCAATAATTAAATCGGAAATCAGCTCAACGTAGTCGTCTATCAACTCACGGCGATGCGCCTCTCTGACCTGACGAAATCCTTCAACGTGTTCTTCTACGTTCACCAATTGCGTCACTTTTTTTGTTGTTGGCGTACCTGCGCGACGACCCATTTTGCTTCCTCGTTTCTGTGACGCGTTAACGCGTCAGCTGACAGAGCGCTCATTGTAAACCAGAGTTGTCCGGGCACAAAAAATTAACGTTTTAGCAATAGCTATAAAACATAGCCTGTGCTATATCTGTATGTAATGCAGACATCCCTCACGGATCGATGGGATAGAAACATCAGGAGGTTTATATGAACGAATTTAAGAGGTGTATACGCGTGTTCAGTCACTCTCCCTTTAAAGTCCGGTTAATGCTGCTCTCTATGTTGTGCGATATGATCAACGGCAAACCGGAGCAGGATAACCCTTCCACGAAATAACGCGGCGGTGCGGTACGCCGCTTTATTTTGCATCCTCAACGGAAATGGCGCCCATTTCCCCTGTTTTTTTGTGGTTTTGCTATTCTCTTCGCAAAACATTTTCTTTCCGGCGGTTGACCTTCTTACCCGCACGCTCTATCTTCTGGCAGCCCTGAATATTTTGCGACTCGCCGTTGCGAACCCAATACCTTTTTTACGCATAATCAGGCAGGTAATGACCCTTCGCGCCAGGGTTAGCACATGGCGTTTTTGCAATAGTGGCATATGAATTCAACCCTTATCGATTCACTTCTGGCCCGTCGTCGGGCTGTAAGCCCGTGGGCGGGCCTCTACTTTTTACAGTCGCTGCTGATTAACCTCGCGCTCGGCTACCCCTTTAGCCTGCTTTATACCGCGGCGTTTACCTGCCTGTTGCTGCTGCTCTGGCGCTACCTGCCTCGCGGACAAAAAGCGCTGCTCGGCATCTGTTCGCTGGTAGCTGCTTGCTATTTTCCCTTTGGCCAGGCTTACGGCGCGCCGAACTTTAATACGCTGCTGGCGCTGCACTCCACCAATATGGAAGAGTCGAGTGAAATCCTGACCATCTTCCCGTGGTATAGCTACCTGACCGGACTTTTTATTTTTGCGCTGGGTATTATTGCGCTTCGCCGCCGAAAAGAAGAGGTCAGGCCGCGCTGGAATAGCCTCGACAGCCTGTGCCTGCTGATTAGCGTCGCGGCATTTTTCGTCGCGCCGGTACAAAATCTGGCGTGGGGCGGCGTTTTTAAGGTTATTGATACCGGCTATCCGGTTTTTCGCTTCGCTAAAGACGTTATCGTCAATAACAACGAAGTCATTGAAGAGCAGCACCGTATGGCGCAGCTATCCGGCATAAAAGATAGCTGGACGGTTACTGCGGTGAAACCCAGATATCACATCTATGTCGTGGTGATTGGTGAAAGCGCGCGACGGGATGCCATGGGCGCTTTCGGCGGCCACTGGGATAATACCCCCTTCGCCAGCCATGTGAATGGCGACTTCTTTATGGATTACATCGCCGCCAGCGGCTCAACGCAAAAATCGCTCGGTTTAACGCTCAATCGCGTGGTGGATAACAAACCGCAGTATCAGGATAACTTCGTCACGCTGGCTAACCGCGCCGGTTTTCAGACATGGTGGTTTTCCAATCAGGGGCAAATTGGCGAATACGACACGGCCATCGCCAGTATCGCCAAACGCGCCGATGAAGCGCATTTCCTGAAAAACGGCGATTTTGAAGCGGATAAAAATACTCGCGACGACGCGCTGTTAACCATGACGGCGCAGGTATTGGCGACAGAACGCACGCAACCACAGTTGATTGTGTTGCATTTAATGGGATCGCATCCCCAGGCCTGCGACCGTACTCAGGGAAAATACGCGACGTTTGTCCAGTCGAAAGAGACGTCTTGTTATTTATACACCATGACGCAAACCGACGATTTGCTCCGTCAGCTCTATACTCAGCTTCGTCATAGCGGCGACAGTTTTTCGCTCGTCTATTTCTCCGATCACGGACTGGCGTTTAAAGAGCGCGGCAAAGCGGTACAGTACCTGGCGCATGACGACAAATTCCAGCAAAACTTCCAGGTGCCGTTTATGGTGCTATCCAGCGACAGTAAAGCGCATCGGATCATTAAAGCTCGCCGTTCTGCGAACGATTTCCTGAGTTTTTTCTCGCAATGGACAGGAATTAGCGCTAAAGAGATCAAAAATCGCTATCGATTTATTTCGGAGCAGAAAGCCGGGCCCGTTTATATCACCAATTTCAAATTACAGAAAGTGGACTATAACCATCTGGGCAGCGATATTTTTTCACTAAAATAATGCATGTTTCAGGCAAAAAAAATCCGCCCCGAAAGGCGGATTTTTCATTTTCACCGACGTGATTAGAAGCGGTAACCCACACCAGCAATCCAGGTGCCAACGTCAACGCTACGAATACGGCTCTGCTCGTAAGAGAAGTCCAGAGCAACATTTTCCATCGGGTTGAATTGCAGACCAGCGCCATAGGAGAAGCCATAATCGCTGGTGTCATGCTTGTAGGTTGGGTAATCGGTCGTCTGGAATTTACCGTAACCCACACCGACTACACCGTAGATGCTCGCCCAATCGTTCAGACGGTAAGCCGGGCCGGCAGTGATGCCGTAGTACTGACCTTTGTTGTAATCGCCCGCACCGTTAGTACGATCTTTTTCGGTGTAGGTGAAGGAACCGATTACGCCCAGCGGGTTGTCGTCCTGCTCGTAACGATACTTCAGGTTGAAACCGCTCATTTTATTCGCTACGCCCTGCGCGTCGCTCTGAGCGTAACCACCAGTAACGGTAGAAGTAGCAGCTACTGCAGTACCTGCGGAAAAAGCCAGAACAGCGGCCAGTGCTGAAAGACATGCAATTTTTTTCATAACCACCTCAAATGTGCTTCAAGTAAGTCCTAAGTTTTAAATATATCAAAAATTAATGGGAAACTCTTTGCGATTCACGGTGTCTAAGGGCGCCTTTCATGTAACAGAACGTTTCCATATCGCGCTATCTTATTCAATTAACATCACTTTTCCGGCTGATTGCACCAATAATGCGCGTGCGACGCGATACATTCATCCAGATTATTCCTAAACTAACAGTCTATTTATCCATCAATTTAAGTTCATTTTATGGAATCCTGGAAATTTTTTTTCAACGAATCCTCAACCGCCACGGGGAATTTCCATTACACTGCCACCTTTACTCGTACTGACATTTTTTGACAGGAGAAAGGATGCCGGGGTCAACACGTAAACTACCAGTCTGGTTGCCCATTTTGGTTTTGCTCATTGCCATGTCCTCTATTCAGAGTGGCGCTTCACTGGCGAAATCGTTATTTCCTCTTGTCGGCGCGCCGGGCGTAACGGCGCTTCGTCTGGCGTTGGGAACGCTTATCCTTATCGCCTTTTTCAAACCCTGGCGTTTGCGTTTTGCCAAAGAGCAGCGGCTGCCTTTACTGTTTTATGGTCTGTCGCTGGGCGGGATGAACTATCTATTCTATCTGTCGATTCAGACGGTGCCGTTGGGTATTGCGGTCGCGCTGGAATTTACCGGTCCTCTGGCGGTCGCGCTGTTTTCATCCCGGCGGCCGGTAGATTTTATTTGGGTCGTACTGGCTGTGCTTGGGCTCTGGTTCCTGCTGCCATTAGGGCAAGATATGTCTCACGTCGATCTTACCGGGGCCGCGTTGGCGCTCGGCGCTGGCGCCTGTTGGGCTGTCTATATTCTTACCGGCCAGCGAGCAGGCGCGGAACATGGTCCGGCCACGGTGGCGGTAGGCTCGCTGATTGCCGCCATCATTTTCGTGCCGATTGGCGCAGTTCAGGCTGGCGACGCGCTATGGCACTGGTCGATTCTTCCCTTAGGGTTAGCGGTCGCTGTGCTTTCTACGGCGCTGCCTTATTCACTGGAAATGATTGCGCTGACGCGCCTGCCAACCCGCACCTTCGGTACGCTGATGAGCATGGAACCCGCGCTGGCCGCCGTTTCCGGGATGATTTTTCTGGGCGAAACGCTTACGGGCATACAAATCATGGCCCTGTGCGCCATCATTGCCGCTTCAATGGGATCTACCCTAACGATTCGCCGCGAACCGCAAATTAAACAAGTTGACGTAAAATAGTTTCTTATTCTGCATGATGTGCATAATCATGCAGAATATCACCTCGTTATTCACCTTTTATTATCGCGCTATTACTTCGTCATTTTTTGTCATATTTTTTCTCATTTTTTACATTAAAATGAGAATTATTACCCACCAAACAACAAACTCGTATAAGTAATTGATTTACAATCAAAATAAATATTAAATCTTGTCTATGCTATTAAAGTGATAGGTAAATTCAAAAAAGCAAAGTTAAAAACCGGTGCTATACTTATTTTCGTTAATTACCTGGGACACAAACATCAAGAGGATATGAGATTATGAGTACCGCTAAACTGGTAAAAACAAAAGCGTCTAATCTGCTTTATACCCGTAACGATGTATCAGAGAGCGATAAAAAAGCGACGGTTGAGTTGCTTAATCGTCAGGTGATCCAGTTCATTGACCTGTCGCTGATCACGAAACAGGCCCACTGGAACATGCGCGGTGCTAACTTTATTGCCGTTCATGAGATGCTGGATGGCTTCCGTACCGCACTGACCGATCATCTGGATACTATGGCCGAGCGCGCCGTACAGCTTGGCGGTGTGGCGTTAGGCACCACGCAAGTTATCAACAGCAAAACTCCACTGAAAAGCTATCCGCTGGATATCCATAACGTGCAGGATCACTTAAAAGAACTGGCCGATCGCTACGCTGTTGTCGCTAATGATGTTCGCAAAGCTATCGGTGAAGCCAAAGATGAAGACACTGCCGATATCTTTACCGCCGCATCACGCGACCTCGATAAATTCCTGTGGTTTATCGAATCCAACATCGAATAAATCTATCTCTACCCTGAATACTTCGAGTTGCAGGAGGGTACAAACGCAGCGAATCCGCAGAAGCCTGACTTCCGTCGGTAACTGAAGCGAACGCACCTGCAACTTGATGTACACAGGTATATAAGTCATCCCTATACCCCTGCCTGGCACAGGGGTTTTGCACTTAAATAGTGCACACGTCTTGTACTCCCCTCCGATAAAAGTGAATTATTTGTAATAATTACATCACACAATCGTTAATTAAAGATTGTTTTAACAACAATTTTTACGCTAAATAGACCCTGTATCTCTACGTTGTTATTCATGCACTAAATCAGTGCCCCAAAACGGTGCGGCATACTGGTTTTGCCCGACTTATTGTGCACAGGAATGGTTCACGCTTCTGTTAAAACAATGAGTTACATAATTGGCATGATTTTTTCATTACGCTACATGTTCTCGCAGGGGATCGCCCCGTGGATAGAAAAGGAAATGCTATGAAGTCTCTATTAAAAGTTTCACTGGCTGCACTTACCCTGGCTTTTGCGGTGTCTTCGCACGCTGCGGATAAGAAACTCGTGGTGGCAACCGATACGGCGTTCGTTCCGTTTGAATTTAAACAGGGCGACAAATACGTCGGTTTTGATGTTGATCTGTGGGACGCTATCGCGAAAGAACTGAAGCTGGACTACACCCTGAAACCGATGGATTTCAGCGGCATTATTCCGGCATTACAAACCAAAAATATCGATCTGGCGCTGGCGGGTATTACGATTACGGACGAGCGTAAAAAAGCGAT
This sequence comes from Salmonella sp. SAL04213, assembly GCF_046550535.1. Lineage (NCBI taxonomy): Bacteria > Pseudomonadati > Pseudomonadota > Gammaproteobacteria > Enterobacterales > Enterobacteriaceae > Salmonella > Salmonella sp. SAL04213. The sequence goes on from NZ_JBGDXS010000001.1 coordinate 473,301, forward strand.
CGACTTTTCCGATGGCTATTACAAAAGCGGTCTGCTCGTGATGGTGAAAGCCAACAATAACGATATTAAAAGCGTTAAAGACCTCGATGGCAAAGTCGTTGCCGTGAAGAGCGGAACCGGGTCGGTGGATTACGCGAAAGCGAATATCAAAACCAAAGACCTGCGTCAGTTCCCGAACATTGATAACGCGTACATGGAATTAGGCACCAACCGCGCAGACGCCGTTCTGCACGATACGCCGAACATCCTGTACTTTATCAAAACCGCAGGCAACGGCCAGTTCAAGGCGGTAGGCGAATCGCTGGAAGCACAGCAATACGGAGTTGCCTTCCCGAAAGGCAGCGATGAACTGCGCGAGAAAGTCAACGGCGCGCTAAAAACGCTGCGTGAGAATGGCACCTATAACGAAATCTACAAAAAATGGTTCGGTACAGAACCTAAATAAAACGACCTGATGTTGGCTTGTGGCCCGGTAGTGAGGACGCTCACCGGGCCTACAGCTCTTTTCCGTGACGGATAAGACACTTTCACGCCATTTCCGCGCCGGATAGAGCATTTGACTATTTACACCACGGTAACAGGAACGACATATGCAGTTTGACTGGAGCGCCATCTGGCCCGCCATTCCGCTTTTGCTTGAGGGCGCTAAAATGACCCTGTGGATCTCGGTCCTCGGTCTGGCTGGCGGCCTGGTTATTGGACTGGCGGCAGGTTTTGCCCGTACGTTTGGCGGCTGGTTCGCCAACCACATCGCCCTGGTTTTCATTGAAATTATTCGCGGCACGCCCATCGTTGTCCAGGTCATGTTTATCTACTTTGCCCTGCCGATGGCATTTAATGATTTGCGTATTGATCCGTTCAGCGCAGCGGTCGTGACAATTATGATTAACTCCGGCGCTTATATCGCGGAAATTACTCGCGGCGCAGTACTATCCATTCACAAAGGTTTTCGCGAAGCAGGTCTGGCACTGGGCCTTTCTCGCCGGGAAACCATCCGCCATGTTATTTTACCGCTTGCTCTGCGCCGTATGCTGCCGCCGCTGGGCAATCAGTGGATCATTAGCATCAAAGACACCTCGTTGTTTATTGTTATCGGCGTAGCCGAGCTGACCCGTCAGGGCCAGGAAATTATTGCCGGTAACTTTCGCGCCCTGGAAATCTGGAGCGCCGTGGCCGTCTTCTATTTGATCATTACGCTGGTGCTGAGCTTTATTTTGCGTCGTCTTGAAAGAAGGATGAAAATCCTGTGATTGAATTTAAAAACGTCTCCAAGCACTTTGGCCCCACCCAGGTGCTACATAACATTGATTTAAACATCCGTCAGGGCGAAGTGGTTGTGATTATCGGCCCTTCCGGTTCGGGTAAATCCACATTATTACGCTGTATCAATAAACTGGAAGAGATCACCTCCGGCGATCTGATTGTCGATGGTCTGAAAGTCAACGATCCTAAAGTAGACGAACGGCTGATTCGCCAGGAAGCCGGCATGGTGTTTCAACAGTTTTATCTGTTCCCGCATCTGACCGCGCTCGAAAACGTGATGTTCGGTCCTCTGCGCGTGCGCGGCGTAAAGAAAGAAGAAGCGGAAAAACAGGCGAAAGCTCTGTTAGCGAAAGTTGGACTGGCGGAACGAGCGCACCACTACCCCTCCGAGCTTTCCGGCGGTCAACAACAGCGCGTCGCCATTGCCCGAGCGCTGGCAGTGAAGCCGAAAATGATGCTCTTTGACGAGCCAACCTCCGCTCTGGACCCTGAACTGCGCCATGAAGTGCTGAAAGTCATGCAGGATCTGGCGGAAGAAGGCATGACCATGGTCATTGTCACTCACGAAATCGGCTTTGCCGAAAAAGTCGCCTCACGGCTGATTTTTATCGATAAAGGCCGTATTGCCGAAGATGGCAGTCCGCAGGCGTTGATCGAAAACCCGCCAAGCCCACGTTTACAGGAATTTTTACAGCACGTCTCCTGAGATATCGCCCTTCCTGCCCTGCGGCAGGAAGGGCATCATGGAATAGTCCCATTTCATTTTCCCTCCCCTGCGCCATCTATACTTAGTGTTTTGCGTCTCTTTTCTCACTGGAGGAGTCATGCGGTGGACCCTGTTCATCCTTTTTTGTCTACTGGGCGCGCCTGCCCATGCGGTCGCCATACCCGGCGTGACCACGGGGACATCAACCAGCCAGCAAGCAGCGCCAGAGCCCAGTCCTGAACAAAAAAAAGCGGCCTATGCGGCCCTGGCTGACGTACTGGAGAACGAGGCTTCACGTAACGAATTGATAGCGCAACTCCGCGAAGCCTCAACCACGCCGCCGACCGAGCCGGCGCCAGCGCTTGCGCCGCCTGCGGCCAAAGATGAGAAAACGGTACTGGAGAACGTCACCACCGTTACCCGTCAGTACGGCGATGCTTTCGCTACCCGTTTCGCCCAGCTTTATCGCAACATCACCGATGCGCCGCACAAGCCATTTAACTCGCAAACCTTCACCAACGCGTTAACCCACTTTTTATTTCTGGCCGCCGCGGTATTTGGTTTTTATAGCGTGATACGGCTTTGCGCCCTGCCGTTATATCGAAAAATGGGCCTGTGGGCGCGCAAGAAAAACCGTGAACGCAGCAACTGGTTACAGCTCCCGGCGATGATCGTCGGCGCGTTTATTATCGACCTGCTGCTACTGGCGCTCACCTTATTTATCGGTCAGATGCTCAGTGATAATTTCCATGCCGGAAGTCGAACTATCGCTTTTCAGCAAAGCCTGTTCCTGAATGCCTTCGCGCTGATAGAATTCTTTAAAGCGATTCTGCGGCTTATTTTTTGCCCTAATGTACCGGAATTACGCCCATTCGCGATTCAGGATGCGACAGCGCGTTACTGGAATCGCCGTATGAGTTCCCTTAGCAGTTTGATTGGCTACGGGCTGATTGTTGCCGTTCCGATTATTTCCAACCAGGTGAATGTTCAGGTTGGCGCGATGGCGAATGTGGCGATCATGCTCTGCATCACCATCTGGGCGCTGTACCTGATCTTTAAAAACAAAGCGGAGATTACGCAACATTTATTAAGTCTGGCGGAACGATCATTAGCCTTTTTTAGCCTGTTTATCCGCGCCTTTGCGCTGGTGTGGCACTGGCTGGCCAGCGCCTACTTTATCGTGCTGTTTTTCTTCTCGTTATTCGACCCAGGCAATAGTCTGAAGTTTATGATGGGCGCGACCGTGCGCAGTCTGGCGATTATTGGCATCGCGGCGTTTATCTCCGGTATGTTTACCCGCTGGATAGCGAAAACCATCACCCTGTCGCCCCATACGCAGCGCAACTACCCGGAATTACAAAAGCGGCTTAACGGCTGGCTCTCCTCAGCGCTAAAAGTCGCACGCTTTTTGACCGTCTGCGTCGCCGTTATGCTGTTGCTCAACGCCTGGGGATTATTCGATTTCTGGCACTGGCTACATTATGGCGCGGGGGAAAAGATGGTCGATATCCTCATCCGTATCGCGTTAATCTTATTCTTCTCCGCCGTGGGATGGACGATTCTCGCCAGTCTGATTGAGAATCGCCTGGCCTCCGATATTCATGGCCGCCCGCTACCCAGCGCCCGCACGCGCACGCTGCTGACGCTGTTCCGCAATGCGCTGGCAGTGATTATCAGTACCATAACCATCATGATCGTGTTATCGGAAATCGGCGTCAATATCGCGCCATTGCTGGCTGGCGCGGGGGCGTTAGGTCTGGCTATCTCTTTCGGTTCGCAAACCCTGGTGAAAGATATTATTACCGGCGTCTTTATTCAGTTTGAAAACGGGATGAATACCGGCGACTTAGTCACCATAGGCCCGCTGACGGGGACGGTCGAAAGAATGTCGATTCGTTCCGTCGGCGTGCGGCAGGATACCGGGGCATACCATATTATCCCGTGGTCCTCGATCACCACTTTCGCCAACTTTGTGCGCGGTATCGGCTCTGTTGTCGCCAACTATGACGTGGATCGCCATGAGGATGCGGATAAAGCGAATCAGGCGCTGAAAGACGCGGTAACGGCGCTGATGGAGACGGAGGATATTCGCGGGCTGATTATCGGCGAACCCACGTTCGCCGGTATTGTCGGTTTAACGAACACGGCGTTTACTTTACGCGTGTCGTTCACCACGCTACCGCTCAAGCAGTGGACGGTGCGTTTTGCCCTTGATAGCCAGGTGAAAAAGCATTTTGATCTGGCCAATGTGCGCGCGCCGGTGCAAACGTATCAGGTTCTACCCGCCCCCGCCGGCGGCCCGTCGCCTGATTCACTGCCGCCGCGCGAACCGACGATTTAGCGTTTACGGGTGATAAAACGGCGACGCTGGTCGTCATCCATAAAGGTCCAGGCAATAAAGCGGCTTTGCTTTTGCCCCTGGGCCATCTCTTTTTTCACCACTTTCACCGCGCCAGCCTCCGTCAACGCCCGGTAAAGCGGCGGTAAATTTTCGCCGCGCGACACCAACGTCGTAAACCACAACACCTGACGGCGGAAAGTTTGGCTTTCAGCAATCATTTTTTTAATAAAGGCGACTTCGCCGCCTTCGCACCATAGCTCCTGCTGTTGACCGCCAAAGTTCAGCGCATCATCTTTATTCTGCCCCAAATTGCGGCGCTTACGCTCGCTGCCCGCGCGGGCTGCGGCGGCGGAGTCGTGAAAAGGCGGGTTACAAAGCGTTGCGTCATAAAATTCATTTTTATGAATGATACCTGTAAAAATGGCCGCCGGATCTTTTTGCCGACGCAGACGAATGGCGCGGCTTAACCCCGTATTAGCCTGAATGATAGCCTGCGCGCTGGACATCGCTGCGTCGCTGACTTCACTACCGGTAAATCGCCAGCCATATTCATGGACGCCGATAAGCGGATAAATACAATTGGCGCCCACCCCCACGTCCAGAATAGTTGCCTGCGCCGGAATACTCCCTGTCGTTTCGCCAAGCAGATCCGCCAGATGATGGATATAATCCGCACGACCAGGCACCGGCGGACATAAAAACCCTGGCGGAATGTCCCAGTGTGTAACGGCATAAAAATGCGCCAGCAACGCCTTATTGAGCGCTTTTACCGCTTGCGGATTAGCAAAATCAACGCTCTGTTCACCGGCGGGCGTGCGGATAAGAAAGGACGTCAATTCCGGCGTGGTCTGACACAGTGCGGCGAGATCATAACGGTGTTGGTGGCGGTTGCGCGGGTGTAACCCCGGTTTCTGGGCGGACATGGCATTCTCCTTTTAGCAGCGGCGTAAGATACCCGTATAACGCCACGGGGTAAATATACCACCGCGAATTCCCTGCCTCGCTCGTTTTATCGGATATCTGAATGACATTGGCTCTGCTCATGGTCTGAAAAGATCGCGCGATGCGATTTTTTCACCTGACGGCGCTACACTTAACCTCAGGTACCCTAAAATCAGGAGAGCGTGATGGCATCCGGCTGGGCAAATGACGACGCAGTGAATGAACAAATCAACAATACCATTGAAGATGCCGTTGCCCGCGCTCGCGGCGAACTTCCCCACGGCGAAAGTCGCGATGAATGCGAATCGTGCGGCGACCCTATCCCTGAAGCGCGGCGTAAAGCCGTACCGGGCGTTCGGTTATGTATATCCTGCCAGCAGGAGAAAGATTTACATAACGCAACATTTTCAGGATATAATCGCAGAGGTTCAAAAGACAGCCAGTTACGCTGACTTTTCTTTACCGAAACCGCCAGTATCATCCATTCCTTTACGCTCATGCTTTTTAGCGTTCTGCGTCGCAGAATGTGCTGTTAACCTCGACTCTGTAAAGCCAGATGACAAGAACGGTAAATTCCACCGTTGAATTAATTAATAATCAATAGGTTATTTGTCATTCAAAAATTTTGAGCAAGGCCGTCAATTCTATTCGATTTTATCTTTCGCAAAAAACCGTGATACTCATCACATCGACGGAACATCGTCCCATAAACAGAATAACCTGCGAGAGATTAATCATGAAAACCATTAAATATGCTGTTGCAGCCATCGCGCTTTCCACCCTTTCTTTTGGCGCTTTTGCCGCAGAACCGGTTAGCGCGTCTCAGACGCAAAACCTGCATAAAATCGGCGTAGTGTCTGCCGATGGCGCCACCACGCTGGATGGCCTGGAAGCTAAACTGGCTGAAAAAGCCGCCGCTGCTGGCGCAAGCGCTTATAACATCACCTCCGCCGTAGGTAATGACAAAATGAGCGGCACTGCGGTGATTTATAAATAATTTACCTGCCCGCCAGATTTCAGGCTGTAACATCGCTGTTGTTTGAATTCTGACGGGTATTACCCTCGTCTGTTTGCCAACAGACCCACTGCTCCAACCCTCATTAACCCTGTTTGTTACCCTTATTTGCCCGTCCGTCACTGGACGGGCTTTTTTTATTCGCTAAAAGCCTGTTCGACGCACGCAATCCCGTCTTCTAACGTCGCCGCCTCTCCCGTCGCAACCAGACAACAGGCCATTTGCGTTTTTAATGATTGCGGCACCGGCTCGCGGCCGGCAAGGCAGCGCTCAATCCAGCGTGCGGTGATTTCAGGATCTTTAGTCGCAGGCAGTGAAAGCGGCTCGTCGTGCGTGTCGCTCTGACGCTCATGCAGTACCTGCACGCCGCGGCTATCAATCAGGCTAATTTGCGGACAGCGTTGCGGGTTGGCATAGACTTCGCCTTCGGTACCATGCATCAGCAAAGCCCGCCCGCCAATGCGGCTAAAAAAGGTCGCCACACGCGGAACATATTCAGGATGAGAAACGCTTGATAAACGCAGCGCGGCATCCTCAGCAAATGGCGTCGCCAGCTTGGCCAGTGAATGCGCGCTGTTGCGCACGCCCATCCGCCAGCGCATCGCCAGCTGTTTTTCCAGCGGCGGGCAGAGCGCGCTCACCGGGATAAACACCGGCTGGCGCCCGTCCAGTTTGGCCTGCGCTTGTCCGCCGTGTAGGGTGGGCACAATCCCCATCAGCTCAAATATTGTTTCCGTCAGTACGCGGGTCGGATCTTCACTGACGCCGTGTACTACAACTGGAAAGCCCAATTTATGCAGCAGGATAGCCAGCAACGGCGTTAAATTCGCCTGTTTACGCGCGCCGTTATAGCTGGGAATAACGACCGGCAACGGCCTATCTGCGGGCGGTGTCAGTTTGATGGTATGATTCTGCATGGCTTCATAAAAGCCCAGCATTTCGGCTTCGCCTTCGCCTTTAATACGCAGCGCCATCAATATACTGCCCATCTCCAGGTCGGGGACGTCGCCATTCAGCATTCGGGTATACAAACCGCGCGCGGTATCCAGATCCAGATCGCGGGCGTGATTTTTACCTCGCCCGATCTCTTTGATGATCTTGCGATAATCCATTGAAAGCTCCTTGAAGTGTGCTCACAGCATTAACGCCGTCGGCGGCGTGCAGGTTTTGCTTTTGGTTTTACTATAACGTCTGGCACGGCAGGCTGCTCTATCGGAAAAACAGGTAAGGCATTCAGTAAACGCTGTCCGTAGTTTTTGGTCAACAAACGCTTATCATAAATGACCACTTCTCCCCGACAGGCGTGGCTACGGATCAATCGCCCTACCTGCTGAATTAAATTAAAAGACGCGCTTGGTAAACTTTGTACCTCAAACGGATAACGATTCAGACTTTTTAGCCATTCGCCTTCGGTGATCACGACCGGGCTGTCGATCGGCGGGAAGGCAATTTTATGGATATGGACCTGCGTCAGCAGCTCGCCTTTAAGATCCAGCCCTTCGGCAAAAGACTGAAGCCCAACCAGCACGCTGCGTTCGCCGCTCTCCACCCGTTTACGGTGCAGCTCCACCAGCCGGTAACGCGGCTGGTCGCCCTGGACCAGGAGGAGTAAGCGCACATCAGCGACATGCTCCAGAAAACGCTGCATCGCCCGCCCGCTGGCGAACAGTACCAGCATACCATGATGTTTTTTGCTCTCCAGTTGCTCACGAAAATAGGCCGCCATTTCGGCAATATGCTGCTCTTCGTTATCAATGGTGGGTTCGTAGCGCATTTGAGGAATCACCAGTTTCCCCTGTTCCACATGATTAAACGGCGAATCCAGCGCCACAAAGCGGTCGCCGGCTTTTTCTTTTAAGCCGCTCATTTCCTGCAGACGCGAAAAGCTATTGAGCGAGCGCAGTGTCGCCGAGGTGACAATAATGTGCGGTACGCTGCGCCATAACAATCTTTCCAGCTGATCGCTGACGCGGATACCGACACAATGGAACCAGACGTGGAGTTGCCCTTCGCGTATTTCACGCGTCGCCCATTTGGATACCGGCGCGCCTGAAGACTGCGCCATCGAAGCCAGCCGCCATAATTTACTTTGCGCCTCGAACATTCCCAGCGCCCGGTTCATCTGTAAAATCACCCGATGCAAACGCACAATATCGTGCGACCCGGTTTTTTCGCTGAGATCGTTGAGAAAGGATTCCGCCAGCCCACGCAACGTCTCGGTCAGCTTCGCCAGTCGCTGGCAGATTTCCATGATCTCATCAGGCAACTCGCCCATTGCAAAACGGTGCTCCGCCTCCTGCGCTGCGGGCATATACAGATTAAGAATGGCATTGAGCGAGGCGATCAGTTCGTACACCTCCTCGCAATGGGCGTTAAGTCGCTCAGGATTCGCTAACGGCGGCGTGGTTTTAGGGCGAAATTGCTCCATGCAGGTCGCCACCAGTTTGCTGAACAGATCCAGTTGCAAGCGATACCAGGAGGCGGTAATTTCCGCGCTCATCTCCAGCGCATCGCGAGCGACATCGGGCAGATGATGACCTTCATCCAGTACCAACAGCAGATGCTTTGGTTCCGGCAGTACGGCTTCACTTTCCATCGCCGCCATTACCAGCGCGTGATTCGCCACCACGACTTCCGCTTCCTGTATTTCACGTCGGGCGACAAAGAATGGACATTCGCGGTAATAGTGACAGTTGCGGTTCAGACAACTGGCTTTATCGGTACTTAATCGCCGCCACAGATCGTCGTCAATAGCAATGTCGGTATGATCCCGCAGACCATCCCATTTGTAACCGTCAAGATCCCCTTTCAGCCTGGCGCAGCGCTTTTGCTCTTCCTGATTGTTAGGCGTCAGTTCGTCATCAAGAAAGGCGAGCAGATCCTGCTGCGTAGGCTCGCTACTGGCGAGCGCCGCCAGGTTTCGCGGACACACGTAACGCCCGCGGCCAAAGGCGGCGGTAAAGCGCAGATCGGGGATGATTTTTCGTAGCAGCGGCAAATCTTTGCTAAAGATCTGATCCTGTAACGCCACGTTAGCGGTACTGACCACCAGTGTTTTTTGCTCTTCCCGGGCAATGGCGATACCGGGAATAAGATAGGAGAGGGTTTTCCCGACGCCGGTCGGCGCTTCAATAGCCAGATGTCTCCCTTCTTCCCCGGCCAGCGTTCTGGCGACGTCAGCAATCATCTGCCGCTGCGGCGCACGGGGAATAAAGTCGGGGATCTGGTCCTGAAGCGCCTTATACCAGGCGGCGATTTGCGCTTTCAGCGCAGCGGTCAATGCCATGAGAAAACCTGAAGTACTGTATAAACAGCCACTATTGTGTCACATTTCAGGGGCGGGAAGTACCTTTTTTACCGGTTCTGGAAGGCGGCTCGCAACGCGATGTGTATTTTGCCGGATGGCGGTGCAAGCACCTTATCCGGCCTACGTATTTGCATAGTCCGTAGGCCCGGTAAGCGTCGCGCTACCGGGCATGTTGCCGGATAAAATTTACTGAGCAGGCGTGATTCTGCGCGGGCGACGCGGCGGACGTGCTTTGTCGCCAGCGGGTTTCCCCTCGCCTGTGCGCGGTTTTGGTTTCGCCTTCGCTGCCCCACTATCCTGACGTCGCGGCTGCTGACTGCGCCCCGCTCCCCCCTGATTTTTTCCGCGTCCACGACCGCCGCCGCCGCCGCGCTGCTGACGGCCATTCTGAATCGGCTCCGCTTTAATCGACGGATCCGGCTCATAGCCCGGCGTCGTAATGCGTGGGATCTCTTTTTTCAGCAACTTTTCGATATCACGCAACAATTTATGTTCGTCAACACAGACTAGCGACAGCGCCTCGCCAGTTGCCGCCGCGCGACCGGTACGGCCAATACGGTGTACATAATCTTCCGGCACGTTCGGCAGCTCATAGTTGACCACGTGCGGCAGCTCTTCAATATCCAGACCACGCGCCGCAATATCCGTCGCCACCAGCACGCGAATATCGCCGGATTTAAAATCGGCCAGCGCGCGGGTACGTGCGCCCTGCGATTTATTACCGTGGATCGCCGCGCTGCGAATACCGTCTTTATTAAGCTGTTCCGCCAGATGGTTCGCACCATGCTTGGTGCGGGTGAAGACCAACACCTGCTGCCAGTTGCCCTGGCCAATCATCTGCGACAGCAGTTCGCGCTTACGTTTTTTATCGACAAAGTGCACGTGCTGCGTTACCTGCTCTGAGGCCGTGTTGCGGCGCGCCACTTCGATTTCCAGCGGGTTGCGCAACAGCTTTTCGGCAAGCGCTTTGATGTCGTCGGAGAACGTGGCGGAGAACAGCAGATTCTGACGCTTCGCCGGCAGTTTCGCCAGCACGCGACGAATGTCGTGAATGAAGCCCATATCCAGCATACGGTCGGCTTCATCCAGTACCAGAATCTCAATCTGATCCAGCTTCACGGCATTTTGATGTTCCAGGTCGAGCAGACGTCCCGGCGTCGCCACCAGCACATCCACGCCGCCGCGCAGTTTCATCATCTGCGGATTGATGCTTACGCCGCCAAACACCACCAGCGAGCGAATGTTGAGGTATTTACTGTAATCTCTGACGTTTTCGCCAATTTGCGCCGCCAGCTCGCGGGTTGGCGTGAGGATCAACGCGCGCACCGGGCGACGACCTTTAGCGTGCGGCTGATGGGTAATCAGATGCTGCAACAATGGCAGGGTAAAACCCGCCGTTTTACCGGTTCCGGTCTGGGCGCTGGCCATCAGATCGCGGCCTTCCAGCACGGCGGGAATCGCCTGTTGCTGAATAGGGGTAGGTTCACGGTAACCCTGCTCGGCAATGGCGCGCAGGATATCAGGGTTTAATCCCAGGGAATCAAAAGACATAACTACTCCGGACCGCCCCGACCGTTGCCGGTGTAGTTTTCAGGGAGATGCTCAAATTTGGAATGACAAAAACCACAATGTCATGAAGGGGCGGAGTGTAGCAGTTTTTGTGATGCGGCGCATAAATTATCCTTACGGTGAGCCGCGGGGAAAATGACGCCCCGCGGCGGGGATCCATGCGTTATTGTTCAGCAAACGCCTCGCCGTAGAAACTTGCCAGCAGCAGTTGGCGCAGTTCCGATACCAGCGGATAACGCGGGTTAGCGCCGGTGCACTGGTCATCGAAGGCATCTTCAGACAGTTTGTCAACGTGTGCCAGGAAGTCAGCTTCCTGCACGCCTGCTTCACGGATAGACTTAGGAATGCCCAGCTCAGCTTTAATGCTTTCCAGCCATGCCAGCAGTTTTTCAATCTTAGCGGCGGTACGGTCGCCCGGCGCGCTCAGGCCCAGGTGGTCAGCAATTTCAGCGTAACGACGGCGTGCCTGCGGACGATCGTACTGGCTGAAAGCGGTCTGCTTGGTCGGGTTGTCATTCGCGTTGTAGCGGATAACGTTACAAATCAGCAGGGCGTTCGCCAGACCGTGCGGAATGTGGAACTGAGAGCCCAGTTTGTGCGCCATAGAGTGACATACACCGAGGAAGGCGTTGGCAAACGCGATACCGGCGATAGTCGCTGCACTGTGAACACGTTCACGCGCAACCGGGTTTTTAGACCCTTCGTGGTAAGACGCCGGCAGGTTTTCTTTCAGCAGTTTCAGAGCCTGCAGAGCCTGACCGTCAGAGAACTCAGAAGCCAGTACGGAAACGTAAGCTTCCAGGGCGTGAGTTACCGCATCCAGACCACCGAACGCACACAGGGACTTCGGCATATCCATCACCAGGTTGGCATCGACAATCGCCATATCCGGGGTCAGGGCATAGTCAGCCAGCGGATATTTCTGACCGGTTGCATCGTCGGTCACAACCGCAAACGGTGTGACTTCAGAACCGGTACCGGAAGTGGTGGTGACGGCGATCATTTTCGCTTTCACGCCCATTTTCGGGAACTTGTAGATACGTTTACGGATGTCCATAAAGCGCAGCGCCAGTTCTTCGAAGTGAGTTTCCGGATGTTCGTACATGACCCACATGATTTTCGCCGCGTCCATCGGGGAACCGCCGCCCAGCGCGATGATCACGTCCGGTTTGAAGGAGTTAGCCAGCTCAGCGCCTTTGCGAACAACGGAAAGCGTCGGGTCGGCTTCAACTTCGAAGAAGACTTCGGTTTCAACGCCAGCCGCTTTCAGCACAGAGGTGATCTGGTCTGCGTAGCCGTTGTTGAACAGGAAGCGGTCAGTCACGATGAGCGCACGTTTGTGGCCATCAGTAATCACTTCATCCAGCGCGATGGGCAAAGAGCCACGGCGGAAGTAGATAGATTTCGGAAGTTTGTGCCACAACATGTTTTCAGCTCGCTTAGCAACGGTTTTCTTGTTGATCAGGTGTTTCGGACCAACGTTTTCAGAGATGGAGTTACCACCCCAGGAACCACAACCCAACGTCAGGGAAGGTGCGAGTTTGAAGTTGTACAGGTCACCGATACCACCCTGAGAGGCCGGGGTGTTGATCAGGATACGCGCGGTTTTCATCATCTGACCGAAGTAAGCAACGCGTTCTGGCTGGTTATCCTGGTCAGTGTACAGGCAGGAGGTGTGACCGATACCGCCCATAGCGACCAGTTTTTCTGCTTTTTCTACCGCTTCTTCGAAATCTTTCGCACGATACATCGCCAGAGTCGGAGACAGTTTTTCGTGTGCGAACGGTTCGCTTTCATCAACGACCGTAACTTCACCGATCAGAATCTTGGTGGTTTCTGGTACGGAGAAGCCTGCCAGTTCAGCGATTTTGTAGGCTGGCTGGCCGACGATAGCGGCGTTCAGAGCGCCATTTTTGAGCAATACTCCGCCTACAGCTTTCCTCTCTTTTTTATTCAGAATCACCGCGCCGCATTTCGCAAAACGCTCGCGAACGGCATCATAGACGGAGTCAACAACGACAACAGACTGTTCAGAAGCACAGATTACGCCGTTATCGAAGGTTTTCGACATCAGGATTGACGCCACAGCGCGTTTAATGTCAGCAGTTTCATCAATCACTACCGGAGTGTTACCTGCGCCTACGCCGATAGCCGGTTTGCCGGAGCTGTATGCTGCTTTAACCATGCCTGGACCACCCGTCGCAAGGATCAGGTTAATATCCGGGTGGTGCATCAGCGCGTTAGACAGTTCTACGGAAGGTTGATCGATCCAGCCAATCAGATCTTTCGGCGCGCCGGCAGCGATAGCCGCTTGCAGAACGATATCTGCCGCTTTGTTGGTTGCCTCTTTAGCGCGCGGATGCGGAGAAAAGATGATGGCGTTACGCGTTTTCAGGCTAATTAGCGACTTGAAAATCGCGGTAGAGGTCGGGTTAGTGGTTGGAACGATACCGCAAATAATACCGACAGGCTCAGCAATCGTAATGGTCCCGAAAGTGTCGTCTTCTGACAGCACACCGCAGGTCTTTTCATCTTTATAGGCGTTATAGATATATTCGGAAGCGAAGTGGTTTTTAATCACTTTGTCTTCTACGATGCCCATACCAGATTCGGCGACCGCCATTTTGGCCAGCGGAATGCGGGCATCAGCGGCGGCCAGAGCGGCGGCGCGGAAGATTTTGTCTACCTGTTGTTGCGTGAAACTCGCGTACTGACGCTGGGCTTTTTTGACGCGCGCAACCAGCGCGTTTAATTCTTCAATGGAATTAATCGACATGGAAACCTCAAACGGAAACAGAGAAGCGCCGCCGCAGGACGCGGCGGCGAAAGTCATTAACGCAGACGATGCTTAATTTTTTCTACCATCATCGCGGTGGAGATGCCGTAGCGATCGTGCAGCGTCGGCAGCGCGCCGGCCAGCAGGAATTCGTCAGGCAAACCAACGGTATCCAGCTCACAGCGTACGCCTTTGCGCATCAGCAGCGCGGCAACCGCCTCCCCTAACCCGCCGACCGAGGTATGATTTTCCGCGGTCATCACCAGGCGACCGGGCTTCGACGCTTGCTCAATAATCGCTTTTTCATCAAGCGGCTTGATTGTCGGCACGTGCAATACGGCCACACTGATATTATCGGCGCGTAGCTTTTCAACCGCCTCCAGAGCACGCATGGTCATCAGCCCGGAAGAGATAATCAGCACATCATTGCCGTCCTCCAGCAGTTTCGCCTTGCCCAGCTCAAACTGATAGTCGTACTTATCCAGCACCAGCGGCACCTTACCGCGCAGCAGGCGCATATACACCGGGCCGTTATGGTCAGCAATTGCCGGTACCGCCTGCTCTATCTCCAGCGCATCGCAAGGATCGACGATAACCATGCCGGGAATGCCGCGCATAATCGCCAGATCTTCGGTTGCCTGGTGGCTTGGGCCATAACCCGTCGTCAGGCCCGGCAGCGCTGCACAGATCTTCACGTTCAGATGCTCTTCGGCGATCACCTGATGGATAAAATCATAGGCGCGACGGGTGGCAAACGCAGCGTAGGTGGTAGCGAAGGGAATAAATCCCTCTTTCGCCATGCCCCCCGCCGCTCCCATCAGCAGCTGTTCCGCCATTCCCATCTGGAAAAAGCGATCCGGGAAAGCCTGGGCGAAAATATGTAGATCGGTATATTTTGACAGGTCCGCGGTCATACCGACGATTTCAGGGCGCTGCGCCGCCAGTTTTGACAGCGCGACGCCAAACGGCGCAGGGATCGTCGCCTGGCCTTCATCGGCGATAGAAGCAATCATCGCGGACGTTTTTAAACGTGGTTTACTCTGGCTCATTACAGCACTCCTTCCGGTTTGTTAGCGTCCAGCACCGCAATCGCTTTTTGCCACTCGTCAGCATCGACGCGAATAAAATGGTTCTTATCGCGGGTTTCGAGGAACGGCACCCCTTTGCCCATCAGCGTGTCGCAGAGAATGACCCGCGGCTGGTTGCTGGCATGACTTTTCGCGTTGTCAAAGGCCGCAATCACCGCAGCCAGATCGTTACCGTCCACGCGCTGTACGTACCAGCCGAAAGCGGCCCATTTTTCATGCAGCGGCTCAAAGCCGAGGATTTTGCGCGAATCGCCGTCCGCCTGCTGTTTGTTAACATCAACGATGTTAATCAAGTTAGTCAGGCCATAGTGGGCTGCCGACATCGCCGCTTCCCAGGTTGAACCTTCGTCCAGTTCCCCATCCGACATAGAGTTATAAACCCAGGAGGTACTACTTTTTTGCTTCAGCCCGAGCGCCATTCCTACGGCAATGGACAGCCCCTGCCCCAGCGAACCACCGGACATCTCCATTCCTGGCGTGTAGGTCGCCATCCCCGACATCGGTAGTCGGCTGTCGTCGGAGCCGTAGGTTTCCAGCTCCTCTTCCGGGATAATTCCCGCTTCCAGCAGCGCCGCATAATAGGCGATGGCGTAATGGCCGTGAGAGAGCAGGAAGCGGTCGCGCCCTTCCCACTCAGGGTCTTCCGGACGGTAGGTCATCGCGTGGCTGAACGCGGTTGCCAGCACATCGGCATAGCCCAGAGCCTGGCCGATATAGCCCTGTCCCTGAACTTCCCCCATTTGCAGGGCGTAGCGGCGGATGCGCCACGCCGCCGCGGCGACTTTTTGTGATTCGGTCATCTTCATCTCATTGCCTCGCTTAGTGAATTAACATGCCGCCGTTAACATCCAGGGTGATACCGGTGGAGTAGGACGCGAGATCGCTTCCCAGGAACAGCGCGGCGCGCGCGATGTCTACCGCATCGCCCAGGCGGTTCATCGGGATCCCGGCAAGGATGTTGGCCGTCATTTCATCGGTCAGCTTACCGGCGGTGATGTCAGTCTGAATCAGCCCCGGAGTGATGCAGTTTACGCGGACGTTATCGGGGCCAAGCTCACGCGCCATCGCCCGCGCCAGACCGAGCACGCCGGCTTTTGCCGCGCTGTAGTGCGGGCCGCCGAAGATACCGCCGCCGCGCTGGGCGGAAACGGAGGAGATGCAGACAATGCTGCCGGATTTTTGCGCTCTCATGACCGGGATAACCGCCTGTGACATCAACAGCGTGCCGCGCAGGCTGACGTCAAGCACCGCGTCATAATTAGCGCGCTTAATGTCCATTAGCTTCAGCGGCTGAGTAATACCGGCGTTATTCACCAGTACATCGACCCGACCATATTTAGCCATGATCTGTTCAATTGCCGCCTGAACCTGAACTTCGTCAGCGACGTTTGCCGCCAGCCCGAGATGACCTTCGCCTAATGCCGCAGCCGCGGCTTCACTGGCTTCGCCAGTGAGGTCGATAATGACCACTTTAGCGCCGTTTTCAGCAAATAATTTCGCGGTAGCAAAACCCAAACCGCGTGCGGAGGCCGCGCCAGTAATAATGGCGACTTTATCTTTTAATAACATATTTTCACTCCATGACATTACGTCATATTAATTAACAGGATATATTTCCGTTATTGTGGCTCATCGAGGAAGAGAATAACCACCAGACCAATTGCTGCGCAGATACCGAAATAGGTAAATACAGAATTAAAGCTGCCGGTCTTATCAAGTAAAAAACCCGCAGCCATCGGAGCGACAAACCCGCCGAGGTTGCCGCCGCTATTGATAATAGAAGAGGCAATGGGATAAGTTTTCGTATCCGAAACCGCCATACCGTATGCTGTGAATGCGGGCCAGCCAATATTCAGGCATAAACCGACGAAGAATAACCCAACACATACCGCCCAGGTGCTTGCCGGAATATTCAGCATAATTAACATCATGACCACGGTGGAAATAGCGGTAAACATCATCGTTGGCTTACGACGACGGCCTAATACTTTATCCGAAATCCATCCGCCGCCAATCGCGCCAATAAACCCGCCGATGCACGGCATACTGGCTACAAACCCCATACTCATGACATCAAAACCGCGCTCTTTCACTAAATAGAGCGGAATCCAGGTTAATAAGCCGTACAGCACGCTAACCATCATAAAATAGGCCAGGCAGTCACCGAGGATATTTTTGGAGGTGAATAATCCTTTTGCCGTATCGATAGGCGCCATTTTTTTCACCCGAATAATTTTATCCAGCAAAGTGAAACGATCGGCAATTAATATATTTTCCCGCACGGTGTTTTTATGGATATCACGCCCGGCATTAATCTCTTCCAGTTCACTTTGCGAAACAAATCCGCTCTCTGAAGGTTTGGACTTAACCAGTAAATACCAGGCAATCGCCGCCACGATCCCCGGGATCGCAAAGGAGAAAAAGACCCACCGCCAGCCCCAGGTGACCGCAATCCACACCGCCAACGGCGGCACGATAATCGGCGCAAACATGGTGGCCGCGATATAAACGCCGGTTGCCGTGGCTTTCTCTTTCGGCGGAAACCAGTTATTAATCGTTGAAGCCAGACCCACCGGGCATGGTCCTTCGCTAAGCCCCAGTCCCAGTCGCACCATCTTCAGGCTAAACACCGAACTTACCGTGCCCATCAGCCAGGTGAAAGCGGAAAAGCCGAAAATTGATAGTGAAACTAACCCCCGCGTGCCGCGTTTGGCGATAAAAAAACCTGCCGGGATCTGGCTTACCGCGTAGCCAAGGAAAAACATACTGGCGATGGCCCCGGCTTCAAAGTTGTTGATATGAAACTCATCAATGATAAACGGCAGCACCGCGCCGATATTGGTTCTGTCGGCGTAATTTATTGCATACACCAGGAAAATCATCGTCAAAACCACCAAACGATATTTTGTCTTCCTGGCGTCAGTACAGACTACAGTATCTATACGTGACATAGGGTATCCTCATTATTGTTTATACCCTTCATACTTCAAGTTGCTTATGTGTTGGCTACGGATACTCGGCCCATCCATGGGCCTCGCCCTGACGGGCCGTCGCACGCGACGTTCAAATCTGCTCCCGGCAGATTTGTCGCTCACCCCAGTCACATAGTTATCTATGCTCCTGGGGACTCACTCCCTTGCCGCCTTTAAGCAACTCGAATTATTTTGGGTATATGTTTTTTTCGCGAACCTTACCGCATCGCGCCTTGTTATCAGGCCTGTGGTTGCAATATAACAATCCCCAAAAGAAACGGTATTCAAAAAACCTCAATTATGAATGAGGAAAATTTGCTTCGTGACTGAATTCAAATTATTGTCGAATCAGCTTGACCGACAGAAATGGCAGATAAAACTGTTAACTTCATCACGAATTACCCCATAACTTATTTTTCTCCTATGTTAAGCTGACCAGGTATTAGGGGAGTAACCGCTGAATTTACTTCCTGGGGTAATAAAATTGGGCGATCATCATTCCATTCACCGGAGATAATCATGAACCAGCCACTACAGAATAAAAGCTTGCCTGTGCCATCTTTACGCAATATCCAGGCATTCATTGAAGTGGCTGATACCAACAGCCTGAATCTGGCAGCTGAAAATCTCAATGTTACGGCCTCCGCGGTAAGCCATCAGATAGCCAGTCTGGAACAGTATCTGGGAAAGAAACTTTTTTCGCGCAGCAGTAAAGGCGTCGTATTGACCGCTATTGGTGAAAAATATTTAAAAGAGGTTTCGGGGGCGTTAAACATTATTGGACAGGCTACCAACCAGGTCATAAATGATATTCACCAGGATTATTTACGCATACATTCAGCACCGAGTTTTGGATTGCTATGGTTGATGCCCCGTCTGAATAAATTTCGCCAGGCCTGGCCTGAACTTAAAATTAGCCTGACCTGTTCTTACGAAAGTATTCAGTTCTCCCGTGATAATATCGATATCGATATCCGCCACGGCCTTTCACAATGGCCGACGCTGGTCGTCAAAACCATAAAAAATGAACGTATGCTCCCCTATACATCATCGACTTATTTAGCGAGTCATAGCATTCAAAACATTGAAGATTTACTGGGTTGCGATCTTATTCATTCAGATAGCACGCTGATCAACTGGAGCAACTGGCTGTCCTGGCATAAGGTTCGCGGCTGGAATAAAAACTTTATTTTTAATTTTGACCGTTCCTATATGAGCATTGAGGCTGCACGTATGGGCATGGGGATTATTCTTGAAAGCAATTTACTGGCCGGACAAAGCGTTAGCCAACGCCACCTGGCGCCCGTTTTTACGACTGACGTGAGTATGCCGGTTAACGCTCACCACTTCGTTTTGCCACATCACAACGAACAAAAAGAGAAAGTGAGGATATTCTTTAATTGGGTTTCCAAAGAGCTAAGCCGCGAAGGATTTCAGATCTAATAGCTGGCGGTAGACAAACCTGAAATGTGCGCCTAAAGTTAATCAATCGATTGATTAAGACTTAGGGCGTGTGATGAATATTCCCACTACGACCACCAAGGGCGAGCAGGCGAAAAGTCAGCTCATTGCCGCCGCGCTGGCGCAGTTTGGCGAGTATGGCCTCCATGCCACCACGCGCGATATCGCCGCGCTGGCGGGGCAAAATATTGCCGCCATTACTTACTATTTCGGCTCAAAAGAGGATTTATACCTCGCCTGCGCCCAGTGGATTGCCGATTTTCTTGGCGAAAAATTTCGCCCCCATGCTGAAAAAGCGGAACGTCTGTTTCGCCAGCCTGCCCCTGACCGGGACGCCATACGCGAGCTCATTCTGCTCGCCTGCAAGAACATGATTATGCTGCTGACGCAGGAAGACACCGTTAACCTGAGCAAATTTATTTCACGCGAGCAGCTCTCTCCCACGTCGGCCTATCAATTGGTCCATGAACAGGTTATCGATCCGTTGCATACCCATCTGACAAGATTGGTTGCCGCTTATACCGGCTGCGACGCCAATGATACGCGCATGATTTTGCATACCCATGCCTTACTGGGCGAAGTGCTGGCGTTTCGTCTCGGCAAAGAAACTATTCTGTTACGTACCGGCTGGCCGCAGTTTGATGAAGAAAAAGCGGAGCTGATTTACCAGACGGTAACCTGCCACATCGATCTTATTCTGCACGGTTTAACGCAAAGGAGTCTGGACTGATGAAAAAACCTGTCGTTATCGGACTGGCAATCGCAGCGATCGTCGCTGTGATTGCCGGTGGAACCTGGTGGTATCAAAGTCGGCAGGACGATGGGCTGACGCTATACGGTAATGTCGATATCCGTACCGTCAATATCAGCTTTCGCGTCGGCGGCAGGCTGGCGTCGCTGAATGTTGATGAAGGCGATGCCATCAAAGCCGGACAGGTGCTCGGCGAACTGGATCACGCGCCATACGAAAACGCGCTGATGCAGGCGAAAGCTGGCGTGTCGGTCGCGCAGGCGCAATATGATTTGATGCTGGCAGGCTATCGCGATGAAGAGATAGCCCAGGCCGCCGCCGCCGTCAGACAGGCGCAAGCCGCTTATGACTACGCGCAAAACTTTTATAACCGTCAGCAAGGATTGTGGAAAAGCCGCACCATTTCCGCTAACGATCTGGAAAACGCCCGCTCATCGCGCGATCAGGCGCAGGCGACGCTGAAGTCCGCGCAGGATAAACTGAGCCAGTACCGTACCGGTAATCGTGAACAGGATATCGCCCAGGCGAAAGCCAGCCTGGAACAGGCAAAGGCCCAACTGGCGCAGGCGCAGCTTGATTTACAGGACACCACGCTTATCGCGCCTGCCAATGGAACCTTGCTCACCCGCGCGGTCGAGCCTGGCAGTATGCTGAACGCCGGCAGCACGGTATTAACGCTCTCGCTGACCCGCCCCGTCTGGGTGCGCGCCTATGTCGATGAACGCAACCTCAGTCAGACGCAACCGGGGCGCGACATTCTGTTGTATACCGACGGTCGTCCTGACAAACCTTACCACGGCAAGATTGGTTTCGTTTCGCCCACCGCGGAATTTACGCCGAAAACCGTCGAAACGCCGGATCTGCGTACCGATCTCGTCTATCGCCTGCGCATTATCGTCACCGATGCGGACGATGCGTTACGCCAGGGGATGCCAGTCACGGTGAAATTTAATGACGAGGCACGGCATGAGTGAGGCCGTTATTACGCTGCACGGTCTGACGAAGCGCTTTGCGGGAATGGATAAACCCGCCGTCGCGCCGCTCGACTGTACCATTCATTCCGGTTATGTCACCGGGCTGGTAGGGCCGGACGGCGCAGGAAAAACCACGCTGATGCGTATGCTGGCGGGCCTGCTCAAAGCCGATGGCGGCAGCGCGTCCGTATTGGGCTTCGACCCGATACAAAACGACAGCGAGCTGCACGCGGTTCTGGGCTATATGCCGCAGAAATTCGGTCTGTATGAAGATCTTACCGTCATGGAGAACCTTAATCTCTATGCCGATTTACGCAGCGTTACCGGCGAGATACGGGAAAAGACCTTTGCCCGTTTGTTGGAGTTTACCGCCCTCGGCCCTTTCACTGGCCGTCTGGCGGGGAAATTGTCCGGCGGGATGAAGCAAAAACTGGGGCTGGCCTGTACGCTGGTCGGCGAACCGAAAGTGCTGCTGTTGGATGAACCGGGCGTTGGCGTTGACCCGATTTCACGGCGCGAGTTGTGGCAAATGGTCCACGAACTGGCGGGCGACGGGATGCTGATTTTATGGAGCACCTCCTATCTGGATGAAGCCGAACAGTGTCGCGATGTACTGCTGATGAATGAAGGCGAGCTGCTCTATCAGGGCGAACCTAAAGCGCTGACGCAAACGATGGCCGGTCGTAGCTTTCTGATGAGCAGTCCACAGGAAAACAACCGTAAGTTACTACAGAGAGCGCTCAGACTGCCGCAGGTGAGCGACGGCATGATTCAGGGGCGTTCGGTACGCCTGATCCTGAAAAAAGAGGCGACCGCAGCAGATATTCGTCAGGCCGAAGGAATGCCGGAAATCACCCTCAATGAGACCGCGCCGCGCTTCGAAGATGCGTTTATCGATCTGCTTGGCGGGGCGGGAACCTCGGAGTCTCCGCTGGGTTCAATCCTGCATACGGTTGAAGGCACTGCCGGCGAAACGGTGATTGAAGCGCAGGAACTGACGAAAAAATTTGGCGATTTCGCGGCCACGGACCATGTTAATTTCGTCGTACAGCGCGGCGAGATTTTTGGCCTGCTCGGCCCGAACGGCGCGGGTAAATCAACCACCTTTAAAATGATGTGCGGCCTGCTGGTGCCGACATCCGGCAAGGCGCTGGTGCTGGATATGGATCTGAAAGTCAGCTCCGGCAAAGCCCGTCAGCATCTGGGCTATATGGCGCAAAAATTTTCGCTTTACGGCAACCTGACGGTTGAGCAGAACCTGCGTTTTTTCTCCGGCGTCTACGGTTTGCGGGGCCGCGCGCAAAATGAAAAAATTCAGCGCATGAGTGAAGCGTTTGGTCTGAAAAGCATCGCGTCGCATCCCACCGATGCGCTGCCGCTGGGCTTTAAACAGCGACTGGCGCTGGCCTGCTCGCTGATGCACGAACCGGATATTTTATTCCTTGATGAACCAACGTCCGGGGTTGATCCCCTCACCCGCCGTGAATTTTGGCTGCACATTAATAGCATGGTGGAAAAAGGGGTCACGGTAATGGTGACGACCCACTTTATGGATGAGGCGGAATATTGCGATCGCATCGGACTGGTTTATCGCGGGAAGCTTATCGCCAGCGGTACGCCGGACGATCTCAAAGCGCAGGCCGCCGATGAGCAACAGGCCGATCCGACGATGGAGCAGGCCTTTATCACTCTCATCAATGACTGGGATAAGGAGCATACGCATGAGTAAGTCTCTCTCCTGGCGCCGCGTGCGTGCGTTGTGCGTCAAAGAGACGCGCCAGATCGTGCGCGATCCCAGTAGCTGGCTGATTGCGGTGGTGATCCCGCTGCTGTTGCTGTTTATTTTTGGTTACGGCATTAACCTCGACTCCAGCAAGCTGCGGGTGGGGATTCTGCTTGAACAACAAAGCCAGGAGGCGCTGGATTTCACTCATGCGATGACCGGTTCACCCTATATCGACGCGACCATTAGCGATAATCGCCATGAATTAATTGAAAAAATGCAGGCCGGACGCATTCGCGGACTGGTGGTGATTCCGGTGGATTTCGCGCAGCAAATGGCGCGCGCCGGTGACAGCGCGCCGATTCAGGTGATTACCGACGGCAGCGAGCCAAACACCGCCAACTTCGTTCAGGGTTATGTGGAAGGCATCTGGCAAATCTGGCAACAGCAGCGGGCGGAAGATCGCGGCGACACCTTTGAACCGCTCATCGACGTCCAGACGCGCTACTGGTTTAACCCGGCGGCGATCAGTCAGCATTTTATCATTCCCGGGGCGGTGACCATTATCATGACGGTAATTGGCGCAATCCTCACCTCGCTGGTCGTTGCCCGCGAATGGGAGCGCGGCACGATGGAGGCGCTGCTCTCAACCGAAGTGACGCGTGTTGAACTGCTGCTGTGTAAGCTTATTCCCTATTACTTTCTCGGTATGCTGGCGATGCTGCTCTGTATGCTGGTATCGGTGTTTATTCTCGGCGTGCCGTATCGCGGTTCGCTGGTGATTCTGTTTATCATCACCAGTCTGTTTTTACTGAGTACGCTGGGGATGGGGCTGTTGATTTCCACCATCACTCGCAACCAGTTTAACGCCGCGCAGGTGGCGCTGAACGCCGCCTTTTTGCCCTCGATTATGCTATCCGGATTTATCTTCCAGATAGACAGTATGCCTGCGGTGATCCGCGCGGTGACCTATATTATTCCGGCGCGCTATTTTGTTAGCACCCTGCAAAGTCTGTTTCTGGCCGGCAATATTCCGGTCGTGTTAGGCGTTAACGTACTGTTTTTAATCGCCTCGGCGGTGATGTTTATTGGCCTGACGTGGCTAAAAACCAAACGACGGCTGGATTAAATATGTGTATGGATAATTGTCGTCGTAGGCCGGATAAGGCGTTCACGCCGCCATCCGGCATTATGCCTGATGCGCTTTGCTTATCAGGCCTACAAACTGGACTGAGAGGACGGACATGTTTCATCGTTTATGGACGTTAATTCGCAAAGAACTGCAATCGCTTTTACGCGAACCGCAAACGCGCGCGATCCTGATTCTGCCGGTGCTGATTCAGGTCATCCTGTTTCCGTTCGCCGCGACGCTTGAAGTCACTAACGCGACTATCGCCATCTATAACGAAGATAACGGCAAACATTCGGTAGAACTTACCCAGCGCTTTGCTCGCGCGAAAGCGTTTACCCATGTGCTATTGCTGAACAGTCCGCAGGAGATCCAGCCGACTATCGATACGCAAAAAGCGCTGCTGCTGGTGCGCTTCCCGGCGGATTTCTCGCGGAATCTGGATACCTTCCAGCCTGCGCCGATGCAACTCATTCTTGATGGACGTAACTCCAACAGCGCGCAAATCGCCGCCAATTATCTGCAACAGATCGTCAAGGAGTATCAGCAGACATTGATGGACGGCAAGCCAAAGCCCAACAATAGCGAACTGGTGGTACGCAACTGGTATAACCCAAATCTGGACTACAAGTGGTTTGTGGTGCCCTCGCTGATCGCCATGATCACCACTATTGGCGTGATGATCGTCACTTCGCTGTCCGTCGCCCGCGAGCGTGAACAAGGCACTCTGGATCAGCTGCTGGTCTCTCCGCTCACCACCTGGCAGATTTTCGTTGGTAAAGCGGTGCCGGCGCTGATTGTCGCGACCTTCCAGGCCACGATCGTGCTGGCTATCGGCATTTGGGCATACCAAATTCCCTTCGCCGGTTCGTTAGCGCTGTTTTATTTCACGATGGTGATTTACGGGCTGTCGCTGGTAGGCTTTGGCTTGCTGATATCATCGCTTTGCGCCACGCAACAGCAGGCGTTTATCGGCGTCTTTGTCTTTATGATGCCGGCGATTCTGCTCTCGGGTTATGTCTCGCCGGTGGAAAACATGCCGGTCTGGCTGCAAAACCTGACGTGGATAAACCCTATCCGCCACTTTACTGATATTACCAAGCAAATTTATCTTAAGGACGCGAGTCTGGGGATTGTCTGGGGAAGTTTGTGGCCGCTATTGGTGATAGCGGCCACCACGGGTTCAGCGGCGTATGCGATGTTTAGACGCAAAGTGATGTAGCTTTTTATCTTTCGCCAGTAGCGAGACCACGGCGGGCCCGGCCAGGATAGCCAGCCCCGCCAGCGCCAGTAAGACATTGTTTTGCAATACGCGGGATAGCAGCCAGAGGACAATCAGCGCGGTGCCGAAGTACCAGGTGGTAGTCAGCTCTTCCAGCACATCCGCCACATCGCGCCAGCGTTGCTCATGATGGCGCTGCAACGCCAGCATCAGCAGTACCGTCACGCCATAAAGCACGCATAATCCCAGGCCGACGCGCACTAATGTGCCGCTCATCCAGCCTATTACCAGCATCGCCACTACCAGTAAATGCAACATAATCTGCCAACAACCGAGGCCGGTTGCGACACGAACGCGTTGTTGCCACTTCATGGCTTTTCTCCTGAAGCATTTTTCTCTCATTATTCAGAGTACCGAACTTTACGGAAAATTCCGTAAGACCGCATCTTTTTGTGACGACGACTACACTATTTCAATCAGGATAGTGACGCGGACAGGAAGAAAATGACTCAACACACGCGAAATTTTTCATTCAAAGTGCTCACAATTAATACGCACAAAGGTTTTACCGCCTTTAATAAACGCTTCATCCTGCCGGAGCTGCGCGACGCCGTCAGAACGGTCGGCGCCGATATCGTCTGTCTGCAAGAAGTGATGGGCGCGCATGAAGTACATCCGCTGCATATCGAAAACTGGCCGGACACTACCCACTATGAATTTTTGGCCGACACCATGTGGAGCGATTTCGCCTATGGCCGCAATGCGGTCTATCCGGAAGGCCATCACGGTAACGCGGTTCTTTCTCGCTATCCCATTGAACATTATGAAAATCGCGACGTCTCGGTCGGCGGTAGCGAAAAACGCGGCGTGCTCTATTGCCGCATTACGCCGCCCATGCTCAACCGCCCTATCCACGTCATGTGCGTACATCTCGGCCTGCGGGAGAGCCACCGCCAGGCACAGTTAACCATGCTGGCGGGATGGGTGAATGCCTTGCCGGAATCAGAACCGGTGCTGGTGGCCGGAGACTTTAATGACTGGCGGCAAAAGGCCGGCCCGCCGTTAAACGCGGCCGGGCTGGAGGAGATATTCACCCGTGCCCATGGCCGACCGGCGCGCACATTCCCGGTGAGTATGCCGCTGCTGCGACTCGATCGTATTTACGTCAAGAATGCGAACGCCAGTTCTCCTACGGCGCTGCCGCTGCGGAACTGGCGACATTTATCAGACCATGCCCCCCTTAGCGCGGAGATCCATCTATGAAATGCGGCTGGCGTGAAGGTAATCAAATTCAGCTACTGGAAAACGGCGACCAGTTCTATCCTGCCGTGTTTGAGGCTATCGCTCAGGCACAGCAAAAAATCATTCTGGAAACCTTTATCTTGTTTGAAGATGAGGTGGGTAAAAAACTCCATGCCGCTCTGCTAAAAGCCGCACAGCGCGGCGTAAAAGCCGAAGTATTACTCGACGGCTACGGCTCTCCCGATCTCAGCGACGCGTTTGTCGGCGAATTAACCTCGGCGGGCGTTATTTTTCGCTATTACGACCCCCGCCCGCGTCTACTGGGGTTGCGAACCAATATCTTCCGCCGAATGCACCGCAAAATTGTGGTGATTGATGATCGTATTGCCTTTGTCGGCGGCATTAACTACTCCGCCGAACATATGTCGGATTACGGCCCGCAGGCGAAACAAGACTACGCGGTACGGGTCGAAGGGCCTGTAGTGGCCGATATCCTGCAATTCGAAGTCGAGAATCTGCCGGGGCAAAGCCCCGCGCGCCGCTGGTGGAAGCGCCATCACCAGGCTGAAGAAAATCGCCACCCCGGCGAAGCGCAGGCGCTGTTTGTCTGGCGGGATAATGAAGAGCACCGCGACGATATCGAACGTCATTATCTGAAAATGCTGACCCAGGCAAAGCGTGAAGTGATTATCGCTAACGCCTATTTTTTCCCCGGCTATCGCTTGCTCCACGCAATGCGTAAAGCCGCCCGCCGTGGCGTGAGCGTAAAACTGATTGTCCAGGGGGAACCAGACATGCCGATAGTCAAAGTCGGCGCGCGGTTGCTCTATAACTATCTGGTGAAGGGCGGCGTGCAGGTTTATGAATACCGACGCCGTCCGCTGCATGGCAAAGTGGCGCTGATGGACGATCACTGGGCCACGGTAGGGTCGAGTAATCTCGATCCGCTCAGCCTGTCGCTTAACCTTGAAGCTAACCTGATCATTCACGATCGTACTTTTAACCAGACCCTGCGCGATAACTTACAAGGCATCATCGTGAACGATTGTAAGCAGGTCGATGAGTCTATGCTGCCGAAACGCACCTGGTGGAACCTGACCAAAAGCGTGCTGGCGTTCCACTTTTTACGTCATTTCCCGGCGCTGGTCGGCTGGCTACCTGCGCATACCCCGCATCTGGCGCAGGTTCCCCCGCCTGCCCAGCCGGAAATGGAAACCCAGGATCGCGTTGATCCAGAAAATACAGGAGTGAAGCCCTAATGGCTAAATCGCATCCGCGCTGGCGGCTGGCTAAAAAAGTGCTGACCTGGCTGTTTTTTATTGCGGTCGTCGTTCTGCTGGTGGTTTATGCTAAAAAGGTCGACTGGGGCGATGTCTGGACCGTCATCCGCGACTATAACCGCACGGCGCTTTTAAGCGCTGTGGGACTGGTGATCGTTAGCTATCTTCTGTACGGCTGCTACGACCTGCTTGGACGGCTTTATTGCGGCCATAAGCTGGCGAAGCGACAGGTGATGTTGGTATCGTTCGTCTGCTATGCCTTTAACCTGACGCTCAGCACCTGGGTCGGCGGGATCGGGATGCGTTACCGACTATACTCTCGCCTCGGGTTGCCCGGCAGTACTATCACGCGTATTTTCTCACTCAGCATTACCACTAACTGGCTGGGCTATATTCTGCTTGGCGGCATCATTTTTACCTTCGGCATTGTCCAGCTTCCCGACCACTGGTATATCGATGAAGGCACGCTACGTATTCTCGGTATCGTTTTATTGTTGGTTATCGCGGTCTATCTGTGGTTTTGCGCCTTTGCGAAGCGGCGGCATATGACGATTAAAGGGCAGAAACTGGTGCTGCCGTCATGGAAATTCGCGCTGGCGCAGATGGCGATCTCCAGCGCGAACTGGATGGCGATGGGCGCCATTATCTGGCTGCTGATGGGTCAGGATGTGAACTATTTCTTTGTGCTGGGCGTACTGCTGGTGAGCAGTATCGCGGGCGTCATCGTGCATATTCCGGCAGGCATCGGCGTGCTGGAGGCCGTATTCCTTGCGTTGCTGGCGGGCGAACATACGTCGCAAGGCACGATTATCGCCGCCCTGCTCGCGTACCGTGTGCTTTACTATTTTATTCCCCTGTTGCTGGCGCTGGTGTGCTACCTGATCCTGGAGAGCCGGGCGAAGAAGTTGCGGGCGAAAAACGAGCGGGCGATGGCGAAATAAATTTAAGCAGACGCGTTTTCGCTTTCCAGCACAACGCGTTTTATCCGGTAAAAATAAACATATGCTGAGAAAAAAGACGTATTCATCTGTAAGCGGGAAAAAAGCAGCAATGACCAGCTAAACAGCAGCAGGAGCACTTCGTGAAACTCGCCCATGAATACTGATGACAGGGTACAGAACGTTGCCAACGTAACGGAAATAATGGCCAACAATAGCGCATAGCGGTAAATAATGACCCCGCTCATTCTTCCTTTAAGCAGGAGCTGATTTGACGGGGTAAGAAAAGCGATATAGCCCACGGCCAGGAAGAAGACCAGCTCCAGATGCTTTTTATTGTGCAGCTCAAACTGCGCAATAACCATGTTTATACTGACGATCCATGTCATGGTCATCATGATCGCCGTAAGCCCAATAACGCCTCCGTGAGGAATACCTTGTTCATACCAGTTTTTTTTGTAGTGGCTGGCCGGATACACAGGTAACTTAATTTCTGGCGGGATCAACTGCCCTTTTTTCACCAGCTCCGCCAGTGTTTTTCCTGTTAGCCACGTCATCAGATTCATGGGCTTATCATTTCCTTGTCTGTGAGGTGAGATATTTTTGTAATGCGACTCGCACTAATCGACGCCCCAGGCAGAAACGAATCATCATCGTAAACGTTTCGCCATTCATCACCCAGCGGCAAAGCACAACCATAATAATCGCGATAACCAGATCACTCTTTAGTTCGCTATTTTGATTGCACAACACGTCAAATAATCCAGTACCGCAGAGCATAATATTTAATAAAAACAGTAAAACGCAGAGGCGCAACCCCAGGATATAACCCTTGGCAATAAGCCATACCTCAGCCATAACACATAGCATCATACCTATAGCACTGCCCAAATAAATGATTATATTTAGTGGCCAATATAGAATAAACTTATCAAAAACAAAATGCGCACTGCACACACCTCCCACAAGAAGCATAAAACTAAACGCGCAAACAGGCGCAGGATTGGGTAATGAATGTTCCCATGACAATCCGGTAATGAAATGAGAAATCAGCGCTGGCGGGCATTTCTGATTAAAATCCTCGCCGCCATTTTTAATGGCGCGAGTGACGTCTTTAGCTTCACAAAACGCTAACCAAAATTGTTTGCCACATAATTTACTCATTATACCCATCATCACCAACCTGAATAAAAAACCTGCAACGCCTACGGCCTGAAAGATAATAGTATTTCCAGAATCATCAAAATGATATAACGACACAGCGTAACCACAGCATTAATAATGCCAAGGTAAAGCGTCAGCGCGCCAAATAAAGCGCAACGAGGCAGGGATGAAAACTCGCTGTGGTATAACATGCGGGCATAACCATGAAGTGTCGATTTTTCTAGTGCTGTAATCAATGTCCATACTAATACCGTCAGCACACTGACTATCCAGACCAGAGTGCTACTGGCCACCAGGCTATTGACAACTATCGCAGCGATGATCCCGCTTACCTCCATAAAAATTAACGGCCTGAATAGACCAGAACTGATATTCAGGTAGAAAATAAATAAGGCATTAAGACTAAACATGATTCCAACAATCACGAAAATGGTCGCGCCACCTGAGAAAAGGTAAGCTAATGACACGCCGGTAAGCGTAATGATGGCAATATATATCAACGTTGCGACAACAGTGCCAAAGCGGGAAAGACAGGTAATGGCCCCATACCCCAGGCCAAGCAAAAGTGCTGATATCCACAAAACAACAACAGGTTGAACGTGAGTTATCAAAAAATGAGTATACAACGTTAACCATATAATGCCGGCGGTACACCATAGTCCCAACGCAGTATACCAATAGGTAAGGGATAACATTGTCGCGGGAATAAATGCTATTTGCCGTATACGTATTGCAGCCAGAGGTCCCACTTGTCATTTATCACTCTTCACATGATCACGGTGATAAGAATGGCAAGCGCAGGAAAACATTTCTAAGATATTTATGCTGTTTCGCCCTAAATATAGTCCTAAAAAAATCCTGGCGCAGGGCCAGGATTTTAAGAGATCGCTATAATTAGCGGCGATTGCCAAAAATACGCAGTAACATCAGGAACAGGTTGATAAAGTCCAGGTACAGCGTTAACGCGCCGAGAATCGAATATTTGCGCAGATTAGCGCTATCGCGGGTATCTATTTGCTCGCCGATATTTTTCAGTTTCTGCGTGTCATAGGCGGTCAGACCGACAAACACCACCACCCCGATATAGGTTACCGCCCACATCAGCGCTTCACTCTTCAGCCAGAAATTGACCAGCGACGCCAGAACGATACCAATAAGCGCCATAAACAGCATATTGCCGAAACCGCTAAGATCGCGTTTAGTGGTGTACCCGTACAGGCTCATGGCGCCAAACATTCCCCCCGTCACCACAAACGTGCTGGCGATAGAGGAGTAGGTGTAAACGATAAAAATACTGGATAACGTCAATCCGGTTAGCGCCGAATAGAGCATAAACAGCGTGGTCGCCATTCCGGCGCTAAGTTTATGCACCAGTCCCGACAGAACAAACACCAGCGCAAGCTGGGCAATAATTAAGCCAAAGAAAGTGATCTTACTGGAAAAGACAAACATCATGACGGCTGGCGTATTAGCCGCATACCACGCGATAAACGCGGTCAGTAACAGTCCGACCGTCATCCAGCCATACACTTGCGCCATATAGGTCTGCAGGCCGGACCGTGCCTGCACTATTGAATCAGATCGTGGAAATCTGTCCATGATGAACTCCTGTGTGGAAATGATACCCTAAAGCGTATCACATTCTGCTACCAACGTTTCGCCAACTGCTGGTCGCTGTCGCGCGCTTCGACCCAGCGATCGCCTTCCGGCGTGGCTTCACGCTTCCAGAACGGCGCACGGGTTTTCAGATAATCCATAATGAACTGGCCGGCGTCGAACGCTCTACTGCGGTGCGCGCTGGTGACGCCGACAAACACAATCTCATCGCCCGGCCATAATTCGCCAACGCGATGAATCACCGTGACCCGACCCAGCGGCCAGCGGGAACGTGCCTCAACGACGATCTCCGCCAGAGCTTTCTCAGTCATGCCGGGATAATGCTCCAGCGTCAGCGCCTTAACGCTATCGCCCAGGTTATGATTGCGCACTTTTCCGGTAAAGGTGACGACCGCGCCGTCTTCGTCACGCGCCGCCAGCCAGGAATATTCCTCCCCGACGCTAAACGGCGCGGGGCCGACTACAATTCGCGTTTCACGCATGTTAGCCCCCCGTGACTGGCGGGAAAAACGCCACTTCATCGCCCGCCGTCAGCGGATGGTCAAAACTTACCAGCGTCTGGTTGACCGCCGCCAACAGCTTGCCGTCTTCCAGCGCCAGCGCCCAACGATCGCTCTTTGTCGCCAGATGCTGTCGCAGCGACTCAACGGTGGAAAAATCTGCTGGAAGATCCAGCGCATCAGTTCCTGTAAGCTCGCGAACCTGGGCGAAGAAAAGCACCTTAATCATGCGCATCCACCTTAAAATCCCCCGATTTGCCGCCGCTTTTCGCCAGCAGGCGCACCGGACCAATTACCATATCTTTTTGTACCGCTTTGCACATGTCGTAGATGGTTAACGCTGCGACGGACGCCGCGGTTAACGCTTCCATTTCGACACCGGTTTTACCGGTCAGACGGCACAGAGACTCAATACGTACACGGTTATGCTCCGGCTCGGCCTGAAGCTGAATCTCCACTTTACTTAGCAGTAGCGGGTGGCACAGCGGGATCAGCTCCCAGGTGCGTTTGGCGGCCTGAATACCGGCAATTCGGGCGGTCGCGAAAACATCGCCCTTGTGGTGTTTGCCATCAACAATCATCGCCAGCGTTTCACTACGCATGGTAACGAATGCTTCCGCACGCGCTTCACGAACGGTTTCCGCTTTCGCGGAAACGTCCACCATGTGCGCTTCGCCTGCGGCGTTTATATGGGTTAATTGCGACATCGTTATTTCTTTAAATGAGGGTGAAAATTACATGGGCGTGTACGGGCATCCAGCTGCGGCGCAATGATATTCTCCCATGCGGTTCTGCACGCTTTTGTAGAGCCCGGCATGGCGAAAATCAAGGTGTTATTCGCCACGCCAGCTACCGCGCGCGACTGCAGAGTTGCGGTGCCGATCTCTTCAAACGAGAGCATGCGAAACACTTCGCCAAATCCTTCCACTTCACGATCGAACAGCGGCAACAGCGCTTCCGGCGCCTGATCGCCTTCGGTCAAACCGGTCCCACCAGTTATCAATACGACCTGCACCTCATCACTGGCGATCCAGGCGGAAACCTGGGCGCGAATCGCGTAACGGTTCTCTTTAACGATGGCTTTCGCCACCACTTCATGCCCGGCCTCCTGCGCCGAATCACGCAGATAATGACCGGAGGTGTCGTCTTCTTCGCCGCGTCGGCTGGAAACAGTAAGAATAGCGATGCGGGTCGGGATAAATTCAGCGCTGACCTGACTCATCTGAAATCTCCTTATTAAGGATTAACCGCCAATGTAAGATAAATTTTGCGTAATACCAGTATTGCTCTGGTGAAGGAAATGGGTCTGCTTTTTCTCCCGCAACGCGTCGGAAATACGTTCCTCAAGCGCGTATTGCTGCGCATCATCCTGTAACAGGTCGCGTAAACTCACGCCGCCGTCGCCAAACAGACATAAATGCAGCTTCCCGACGGACGAAACACGCAGGCGATTACAGGTGGCGCAGAAATCTTTTTCATACGGCATAATGAGACCGATCTCACCGGCGTAATCGGGATGACAAAAAACCTGCGCCGGGCCATCGCTGCGCTGGCGGAGCTGGTGGATCCAACCGCGCTTAATCAGCTCGTCGCGTAATACCTGACCCGAAATATGATGTTTGCGGAAGAGATCGCTCCCCTCGCCCGTCTCCATAAGTTCAATGAAGCGTAGCTGAATGGGGCGAGGCTGAATCCAGGCAAGGAAGGTATCCAACTGATGGTGATTCACGTCGCGCATCAGCACGGTGTTGACTTTCACCTTTTCGAAACCGGCGTCAAAGGCGGCATCGATGCCCGCCATCACCTGGCGGAATTTGTCCTGACCGGTAATCGCATGGAACTGACGCGCATCCAGACTATCCACGCTAACATTGACGCCCGTCAGCCCCGCTTCGCGCCAGTTCGCGGCATCGCGCGCCAGTCGATAACCGTTAGTGGTCACCGCGATCTGGCGAATAGCATCATTTTCACCCACGGCGGCAATGATGTCGGTAAAATCGCGGCGTAATGAAGGCTCGCCGCCGGTAAGACGCACCTTCTCCGTGCCAAGACTGGCAAAAGCGCGCGTAACGCGACGAATTTCATCAACGGTAAGGAAACCGTTGTTAGTGACGCCGCCAGGTTTGTAGCCATCCGGCAGGCAGTAGGTGCAACGAAAGTTACACACATCGGTAATCGACAAACGCAAGTAGTAAAACTTACGCGCGAAAGCATCGGTAAGTTGTGAAGCCATGTACACCTTTCCAAATACGGGAGGCGGAGTCATTTCTTCCTGCGCCCTGGTGGCAAACGTTAAACGTTGTCACGGCCAAAGCACCGTATCAAAAATGACCCAGGTGCAGAGGCTAGAGTGTTTACTGTGGTTACGCCGATACTAGCGTGTAAATGACAATTTCGCCATCACGCTTTCGCTATATAAACATATACATAGCGATATGATCGTGCTATTTAGCGACAGAATACGTGAAAATCACACTTTTACATTGATATATATCATTTAGCCGTGGTAACGCCCTCGCTATAAAGGGGTAGTCGGGAATAATTAATTGTCTTTTAGCCGGTCGGCTAATTGCTGAAAACCCGCGACTTGCGCTACTGTAGCGCTGCTTATTTGACTTCAGGAATTTTTATGCGCAATCGTACGCTGGCTGACCTTGATCGTGTCGTTGCCCTCGGCGGAGGGCATGGATTAGGACGCGTCCTCTCCTCGCTTTCTTCATTAGGTTCGCGCCTGACCGGCATTGTGACTACCACAGATAACGGGGGGTCAACTGGCCGTATTCGCCGCTCGGAAGGCGGGATCGCCTGGGGCGATATGCGCAACTGTCTGAATCAGTTAATTACCGAACCCAGCGTCGCATCCGCTATGTTTGAGTACCGTTTTGGCGGTAATGGCGAACTTTCTGGTCATAACCTCGGAAATTTGATGTTAAAGGCGTTAGATCACCTGAGCGTGCGGCCTCTGGAAGCGATTAATTTAATTCGTAATCTGCTTAAAGTGGACGCGCAGCTGATCCCGATGTCGGAGCTACCGGTAGATCTGATGGCGATTGACGATCAGGGGCATGAGATTTATGGCGAGGTGAATATCGATCAGTTAGCGACGCCGCCGCAGGAGATCATGTTAACGCCAAACGTTCCGGCGACGCGGGAAGCGGTACAGGCCATTAATGACGCGGATCTGATTCTGATTGGCCCTGGCAGTTTTTATACCAGCCTGATGCCTTGCCTGCTGCTGGATGAACTGGCGCAGGCGCTGCGGCGCACCCCAGCGCCAATGGTGTATATCGGCAATCTGGGTCGCGAACTGAGTCTGCCCGCCGCCAGTTTAACGCTGGTCGATAAGCTGGCGATGATGGAGCAATATATTGGCAAAAAAGTCATTGACGCAGTAGTGGTTGGGCCGCGAGTTGACGTCAGTGCGGTGAACGATCGGCTGGTGATTCAGGAAGTGCTGGAGGCCAGCGATATCCCCTATCGCCACGATCGTCAGTTATTACATAATGCGCTGGAAAAAGCGCTACAGGCGTTGGGTTAAGCCCGTTTACCGACGACGCTGCGCTTATCAGAAGCCTGTTTACACCGAAGGGTAAACAGGCTCTCTCCCCCTTCTGATAAACTGCGTTCAGCTACCGCCAGTAGGCGCTCATGAGCGAGCTCACCTCTTTTTTCAGCAATATATTCTCCATGAGCTCAGTACAGAGTGACTGATTAATTTCTTCCATTATTTTTTTCCCAATAGCACGCTCTGCGTCAGAGTCGTCTGCTATTCTTAACGCTTCCAGTTCAGCATTGACCCGGCTCTGATACTCATCCGTTTCAATACACTCAGCCCTTTTGGCCATCATTTCACGCCACTCTTCTGGCGCTATACGCTCCAGCACTTTATGCCACGGCCCCCACAGCGCAAACCATTTGTGAAAATCCCTATTTTCAGCAATTTTTATCCTTATTTCCGCCTCGTCCAGGTCAGACTCAGTGATACCCGAAACGTTATAAAATCGCATATCCTGGGTCATTGTTGTCAGCGACAACGACTCTCGTAACTGATTCTGAAAACCCAGATATACTTCGATTTCGTCAATAAAAAACAGCCGTTTTACCTTTTCTCTGGCGAGCGATTCTATTTGCTCCAGCCGAAAGATTTCACGCCCCGCCATAATCAGTTCCGCTAAGTGGCTATCAAAGGCGCCTCTTTCAGCATCATGAACCAACGTCGCTTCCTGCATTTGGTGGTATGTCAGTGTGACCCGATCTTCACAGCTTATCGTTGCATCCATCGCTATAATAAATGCGGTTTCTCTTAGTGCGCTATCATCAGCCAGGCGCATTAGCCAGGCGGAGACTTGTTCCTTAAAATCCGGGTGTCGGGTATTCTGCGTATCACCAAGATAGTCCAGGAATCCGCTGAAAGCCGCCGCGTTTGCCTCTGCCTCAAACGCCCGCCATTGGTTGACGTCTTCCTCCTCGAGATTGGTTAGCCACCCCTGGACAGCTTGATGCAGTGGTCGAGTTACCCGAACAATTGAAAAGTCGCCCATGGCAAAAAATACCTCGGGTCCCTGATAACCCGCAGAGGACATTAGCTGCTGCATATTCTGTATTGTTCGTTCTGAAAAAGGATTATGTTCTACGATTATTCTTGTAGGTTGAGGTCCTTCACCACGAAAACGGGGTAACGACTCCGGGAGACGGACCAGGCGATTGCGAGAGGCCTGCATTATTTGTAATGCCGCCGGGAGGTTTTCCGGTAGATTACTCAATGCGTTACGGGAAACGTCCAGCGTTGTTATCGTGGGAGGTAGTGTTTCAGGCAGAACAGTAATCTGATTTTTACTTACATCCAGGAACTGTAATTCTGGTGGTAACGATGCGGGCAGACTGGTTAAAGCATTTTCGCCGGCCTCCAGATTCTTCAGGCCCGGCGGCAATG
Source organism: Salmonella sp. SAL04213 (assembly GCF_046550535.1). Taxonomy (NCBI): domain Bacteria; kingdom Pseudomonadati; phylum Pseudomonadota; class Gammaproteobacteria; order Enterobacterales; family Enterobacteriaceae; genus Salmonella; species Salmonella sp. SAL04213. Next base: position 510,214 of record NZ_JBGDXS010000001.1, read on the forward strand.
TTTCAGGCAGAGCGGTTAACGAATTACTCTGCACATTCAAACGGATAATCCCTGACGGAAGATGTTCTGGCAGTGTCCTTATGCGGTTATCATAAACGCTCAGGTACCGAAGTTCCTCAGGTAGATTTTCAGGTAAGCAACTAATTTTATTATGGAAAAGATCCAGCGATTGAAGCGCTGAAGGCAAACGTTCCGGTAATTCAGTAATACGGTTAATGCTCAGCTCCATTTTCTGTATGGTATCTGGTAACGAGGCAGGGATACTGGTTAGCTGATTACTTCTGGCATACAGGATCTGTATATTTCCCTGTAAATTTTCCGGCAAACTTTTCAGTTCATTGTTATCGAGTATCAAAGTAGTTATCTGCTCAGGAATACAGGCGGGTATAGTGGTAAGTCCTAATATTTTCAGACGGAGTTCCGTCTTATTATTTTTCAGGCAGTCACGCATCCGTTGTACGGCTTTTTCACGATTTGCTGCCTCTTCCGCTGGCGCCGCTTTTACCCACTCAGACCAGTTTAACTCATAATTCACAGCATCTTTGGAGCCAGAAGCGCTACTCGCCTGCTCGCTTTCTGTCACACGGGTATAGGTGACTGACTTTCCCCCTCCCTCAACGGTATAGCCATCTGTATTAAAAATTATAGACAGAATTTCCTGACTATTTTCATTCAAAATACAGTATTGGTCTGCCCCCCCTCTACTATACTGAATATTATCCGCATACGCCGGGAAAGCTAAAATCCTTAAACATTCAAACTTACTTTTGATCTCTTCTGGTGAGGCGGTTTCAGGTGGATGACAAAGATAAGCGATGCAGTTTTGTGCTTCAACCTGATGTTCTGAAGAGAAAAAGGCACTTATTTTATTCCATATCTCTTCTTTTAAAGGCACCTCTGTTGAGGCCTCATTGCTAATACTTTGATGCCTTGCCGTAGATTGTATATTAGTAATATTAAACATATTTTCCCTACCTGATCTGAACGTAACCTAAAGTAACAGATAAGGATATTCTCAACTTTAAATAAGAGGTCACAGTCGTCATTATTTCGGACAAATCATTCAGTATTTGCAGCGCTTGACTTATAAATGCTCACGCTTCTATCACCTCTTTTTTTTACGTAGGATGATGTTATCTGTTGCCATGACACGATTTCAACGAACTCACATAAGATTAAAATGACGATCATGAGGATAGCTATACCGATAATACGGGGCGTTTTTTTCATAGCCGAGGAGAGAGGGAAAATTAGCGTTGGGTTCAGCCTCAACGCTAATTTTCTTCAGTTGTGATTAAACTAGCTACCCCATTGATGTTTTGACTTTTTCGACAATCTCGTTAGTCAAAGCCTGTCACTGTTTTTCATTCCTGACTTAGCCCTTACTATTGCACTGAAATTCTCAAAAGCGAGCCATGGTACGATGACTCGCTGGCGATCGACACATTGTCAGGACGCCGCGATAAACAACTCGCGTAACTGGTGCAACTGGTCGCGAATTTGCGCGGCTTCTTCAAACTCCAGATTTTGCGCGTGCTGCATCATTTGCCCTTCCAGTTCATGAATTTTCTGCTGCAACGCTTTCGGCGTCATATCCAGTTCGACAATTCCGGCTTTTGCCGTAGAACGGCCCTTGCCTTTCCCCTTCGCTTTGGTTTTCGCAATGTTCTGCCCCAGCGCCAGGATGTCGACCACTTTTTTGTTCAGCCCCTGCGGAGTGATACCGTGCTCTTCGTTGTACTTCTGCTGCTTCTCGCGACGTCGCTCGGTTTCGCCAATCGCCTTCGCCATCGACGGCGTGATTTTATCGCCATACAGAATCGCTTTACCGTTAACGTTACGCGCCGCGCGCCCTATGGTCTGAATCAGGGAGCGCTCGGAGCGCAGGAAGCCCTCTTTATCGGCGTCCAGAATCGCCACCAGCGAGACTTCCGGCATATCCAGCCCTTCGCGCAGCAGGTTAATCCCCACCAGAACGTCAAACTCGCCCAGACGCAAATCGCGGATGATTTCCATGCGCTCCACGGTATCAATATCTGAGTGCAGGTAACGCACGCGCTCGCCGTGCTCTTCCAGATATTCGGTCAAATCTTCCGCCATCCGTTTGGTGAGCGTAGTGACAAGGACACGCTCATTAATGGCCGCACGCTGACGAATTTCGGACAGCAGATCGTCCACCTGGGTCGCCACCGGACGCACTTCAATAATCGGGTCCAGCAGCCCGGTCGGTCGCACGACCTGATCCACCACCTCATCACCAGATTTTTCCAGCTCATAGTTGCCGGGCGTGGCGGAAACATAGATAGTTTGCGGCGCTAAGGCTTCAAACTCCTCAAACTTCAGCGGACGGTTATCCAGCGCCGAAGGCAGACGGAAGCCATACTCGACCAGCGTCTCTTTGCGCGCCCGGTCGCCGCGATACATGCCGCCTATCTGCGGGATGGTGACATGAGACTCATCCACCACCAGCAGTCCGTCGGCGGGCAGATAATCGAACAAGGTTGGCGGCGGTTCGCCCGGCCCGCGGCCCGACAGAAAGCGGGAATAGTTTTCAATGCCTGAGCAGTAGCCCAGCTCGTTCATCATCTCTAAATCGAACTGCGTGCGCTGGCTTAATCGCTGCTCTTCAAGCAGCTTATTATTCGCCAGCAAGACCTTACGCCTGTCCGCCAGCTCATCTTTTATCTCTTCCATCGCCTGCAGAATACGCTCGCGCGGCGTCACGTAGTGCGTTTTGGGATAGATAGTATAACGTGGCACCGTTGACTCTACCTGCCCGGTTAACGGGTCGAACAGCGACAGGCGTTCCACTTCTTCATCAAACAGCTCAACGCGTAGCGCGATGTCGTCAGATTCAGCCGGGAAGATGTCGATCACTTCGCCGCGCACGCGAAAGGTACCACGCTGAAAAGCTTGATCGTTACGGGTGTATTGCAATTCCGCCAGCCGACGCAAAATCGCGCGCTGGTCAATCAGCATTCCCACCGTCAGATGCAGCATCATTTTCAGGTAGAGATCCGGATCGCCCAGACCGTAAATCGCGGACACGGAAGCCACCACCACGACATCGCGTCGCTCAAGCAACGCTTTCGTTGCCGACAACCGCATTTGCTCAATATGTTCGTTTACCGAAGCGTCTTTTTCGATAAACGTATCCGAACTTGGCACATACGCTTCCGGCTGATAGTAGTCATAGTAGGAGACGAAATACTCCACCGCGTTTTCCGGGAAAAACTCTTTCATTTCGCCGTAGAGCTGCGCCGCCAGGGTTTTATTGGGCGCAAGCACCATCGTTGGCCGCTGCAAGTCCGCAATGACGTTGGCGATGGTGAATGTCTTCCCGGAGCCGGTCACGCCCAATAACGTCTGATGCGCCAGCCCGTCCTCCAGCCCCTCTTCCAGACGACGTATAGCGTCCGGCTGATCGCCAGAAGGTTTAAAAGCGGAATTCAGTTTGAACGGTTTACTCATGAGCGGCTACCTGAAGGAGTGAGCGGGCAGGGGTGTAATTTTACTCTCGACGGTGAATATTGCCAATAAAAAATACTGGATGAAAAAACAGTAACACTTCAGTGTATAATGGCTATCGGCAGATACCCCACGCTATTTAGAGGTAAAACATAGACAGTCGCGGGGTAAAATTCCAGCAGTGTGCTGGTTATCCCCAGACCAGAGTCTTTTTTAACATTTGTCAAGTCGGATGATGAAAGTTTTATGTCAACGTATCCCCCTTCCTTTACAACCATTGATTTTATATAACTTGCTGTCTGAAAAGGGATATTTTCTCAAGCCGTCTTTCGCGCCAATTTAGTCGCAGGCCGCGTCGCCTCTCGCTTACGTTGTGTTTTCTAACTCTAATACACAAGGTTATCCACAGGAATAGTGGATAACTGCTTCCAGCCCGTATCCCCTGCCGCCTGGCAAAATCAGCCCTTGACGTTTTCGCCGGGCGATAAAAAAAATTATCGCTATTTTTGGCAGATTATTGGCTAACGAGAAGGGAAAAATTGAGGCGTAGACGCTCACATTTTGCACATTTTTAGCATGGAGACGTCAGGAGGGTCTGGCGAAAGAACAGCAGGATCGTCAGATCCTGCAAGAAGGCGGTTTTTAAGCGCGGTCAGGCGCGTTCCAGGGGGCTGAGGTCCAGATACTGTCCTGTCGCCGCCTGCGATGGAGAAATGCCCAGCCACGGGATTTCCCCTAACAGCGGGGCCGGTATGACGCGGCGAAGCGTCGCGAGATATTCACCATGACGCGCGCCCGGCGGCTGTATGTCGTTGGCTATCCATCCGACAAGTGGTAATCCGGCCTGTTCTACCGCCAGCGCCGTCAGCATGGCGTGATTAATACAGCCCAGCTTGACGCCAACAACCAGAATCACCGGCAGCTGCTCCGTCTGTACCCAGTCGGCAAACGTCAGCGTGGCAGAGAGCGGTGTAAACCAGCCGCCCGCCCCTTCTGTCAACACCCAGTCTGCCTGCGCCTCCAGCGTTCGCAATCCGCGTGATAACACCGCCGCGTCTATCGCCCGGCCTTCGTCGGCGCTAACGATGTGGGGAGAGGTAGGCTCGGCAAAAGTATAAGGATTGATAGCGGAATAAGGTTGCGGCAGGCTGCTGTGACGCTGCAAGGCCAGGGCATCGCTATTGCGTAGCCCGTCGGTTGTCATTTCGCTGCCGGAAGCGACGGGCTTATAGCCTACGGTTTGATAACCTAACTGCGTTGCGGCCTGCAATAAGGCGCAACTGGCGACCGTTTTACCGACTTCAGTATCAGTACCGGTCACAAAATAGCGTTTAGTCACGTTCAATCACTCCCATAAAAAGATGGTACGTCAGCGGATATTTCCCCTGCCGCTGCGGCCATGCCAACTGAATCTGTCTAAGCCGGGCGCGGGTTAATACATCCGACTTCCGCCCTTCATGAAGATGGGTGGCGCCAATGCCTTTAAGCGAGCGCATTGCGCTCAGGGCATCCTCAAACCACAATGTCATCGCCTGAGTATGACGAGACGCCCGCCAGCCGCGCAGCGCGTGGTCAATGGCCTCTTCCGGCAAAAAGCTATTCGCGTGAGCGCGATTATCGACGGCCTGCCATGCCTGACGCAGCTCCGGCAACGACCTCTGGCACAAGGTGGTAAACGCCACCACGCCGCCGGGCCGTACAACCCGATACAACTCGCTCAACGCATCACGTAAATCGCCACACCACTGGACCGCCAGGTTGCTCCAGGCCAGGTCAAAAACTTCGGCGTCATGGGGAATCGCTTCGATATCCGCCAGCAAATAGTGATGCGCCGCCTGACGATCGCGCGCCTGTTGCAGCATCGGCAGCGAAAGATCCAGGGCGGTCACTTCGCTCCCCCGCTCTCGCCAGTAACGACTCATACGTCCGGGGCCGCAGCCTGCGTCCAACACACTGGCAAACTGGCGGCCTGTCAACAGCGTCAGCAGCGCATCCGCGCTGTGTTGCTGCAAAGAGGCGTGCTGTTCATATTGCGATGCGGCCCGGCCAAACGCCGCCGCAATAGCCTGCTTATTCACCTGCGCCATGCAGCACCTCCAGCAGACGGTCGATATCACACGCTTCATGCGCCTGCGTTAACGTTAAGCGCAGGCGCGCCGTGCCGACAGGCACCGTCGGCGGGCGAATCGCCGTCGCCCAGCATCCTTGTTGACGCAGCGCCTCCGCCAGGCGCAATGCACGGCTGTTATCGCCCACGATTAACGGCTGGATGGCGCTATGGGCATTCAGTAGCGTAAATCGGGACGCGTTAACGCCGGCCCGAAAGCGCTGAACCAGAGCGGCGAGTTTTTCGCGCCGTTCACGACCTTCATCGCTACGGATCACCGCCAGCGAGGCGCTTAACGCCTGCGCCTGGGCGGGCGGCATACTGGTGCTGTAAACCAGATGACGGGCAAATTGCAGCAGATAATCCGCGACGCTTTCCGAGCAGAGCACCGCTGCGCCGCTGACGCCAAACCCCTTACCGAAAGTCACCACCAGCAACTCAGGCTTCACCCCCCGTTGCCAGCAGGTGCCCCGCCCCTCATCGCCAGTCACGCCGATGCCGTGCGCATCATCAACCAACAGCCAGGCATGATGCCTGCGGGCAATGTGCTGGATTTCCGCCAGCGGCGCGCTGTCGCCGTCCATGCTGTATACACCTTCTGTCACCACCAGTTGCTGGCCCACGCAGGGCGATTGCAGTAAACGCGACAGATGCAGCGTATCGTTATGGATAAAGCGGCGAAGCTGCGCCGGACTCAGATTGGCGGCTTCCAGCAGGGAAGCATGACTCAACCTGTCGGCCACAATCCGGTCATTTTTTTTCATTAAGGCGGTAATGACCGCCTGATTCGCCGCAAAGCCAGAGATAAACAGCAGCGCGCGTGGATATCCTAACCATTGCGCCAGTTCCTCCTCTAACGCCTGGTGCGCCACGGAATAACCGCTGATATGACCCGACCCGCCGCTGCCGACGCCAAAACGCGTCGCTGCCTGTTGCCAGGCGCGAATAATCTGCGGGTGTTGACTTAAGCCGAGGTAATCATTGCTGGAGAAGTTAAGATACTGTCGACCGTTCGCTACCAGCCAGCGTCCGGCGCCCTGCGACACCACATAGCGGCGGCGCAACGTATCCGTCGCCCGACGCGCCGTCAGCGCATCGTCGACGCGTTGTTGCCAACTCATAAGGCTGCCGCGTTGTAATAATCATCGGTGTCAGGCGTCATCAGCGTCTGCTCCAGACGTTGCTGCTGCTCGTTATCGCCCGCCAGCACCCTGGTCTGCTGCGGATTCAGCCCCAGCTTACGGAATAACTGCAGATCCTTGTCCTCTGCCGGATTTGGCGTAGTTAACAATTTGCAGCCATAGAAAATCGAGTTCGCCCCGGCCATAAAGCACATCGCCTGGGTCTGCTCGTTCATCTGTTCACGTCCTGCGGAAAGACGCACGTATGAGGTCGGCATCATGATGCGCGCTACGGCGATAGTACGAATAAAATCAAATGCATCCACGTCATCGTTATCCGCAAGCGGCGTGCCTTTTACCTTCACCAGCATGTTAATTGGCACGCTTTCCGGCGGCGTCGGCAGGTTCGCCAACTGCAACAACAGTCCGGCGCGATCGGTAACCGTTTCGCCCAGACCCACAATGCCGCCGGAGCACACTTTAATCCCTGCTTCACGGACTTTTTCCAGCGTGTCGAGGCGCTCCTGATAGGTACGGGTAGTGATGATATTGCCGTAAAACTCCGGCGAGGTATCGAGGTTGTGGTTGTAGTAATCCAGCCCGGCGTTAGCCAGACGCTGCGCCTGGCTCTCGTTCAACATGCCTAGCGTCATACAGGTTTCCAGCCCCATCGCTTTGACGCCCTGTACAATCTGCTCCAGATAAGGCATATCGCGTTCATGCGGATTCTTCCAGGCCGCCCCCATACAGAAGCGGGTCGAACCGGCGTTTTTCGCTTTACGGGCGGAGTCCAGTACCTGCTCTACTTCCATTAAACGCTCGGCTTCCAGCCCGGTTTTATAGCGCGAGCTCTGCGGGCAGTATTTACAATCCTCCGGGCAGGCGCCGGTTTTGATCGACAGCAGCGTACTAACCTGTACCTGCTGCGGATCGAAATGCTGGCGATGAATTTGCTGCGCTTCAAACAGCAATTCCAGCAGTGGTTTTTCAAATAATTCGGTTACTTGCGACAGTGTCCAGCGTGGGTGGCGAGCCATCGGGCTTCTCCAAAATATGTTGTTTGTTTTTGATATGGTGTAGACTCGTAAACCTAAATCTTTTTAATTTGGTTTACAAGTCGATTATGACAACGGACGATCTGGCCTTCGATAAACGCCATATTTGGCATCCTTACACTTCCATGACCTCGCCGCTGCCGGTATATCCCGTTGAGCGGGCCGAAGGCTGCGAGCTGGTTCTCGCCTCGGGCGAACGCCTGATTGAGGGGATGTCCTCCTGGTGGGCGGCCATTCATGGTTATAACCACCCGCAATTGAATGCGGCGATGAAAGCGCAAATTGACGCCATGTCGCATGTCATGTTCGGCGGCATAACCCATCAACCAGCGGTGAATCTGTGCCGTAAGCTGGTCGCGATAACGCCTGAGCCGCTGGAGTGTGTCTTTCTGGCCGACTCTGGTTCGGTGTCGGTAGAAGTGGCCATGAAGATGGCGCTGCAATACTGGCAGGCGCGCGGCGAATCGCGTCAGCGTTTTCTGACGTTTCGCCACGGTTATCATGGCGACACGTTCGGCGCGATGTCGGTGTGCGATCCGGATAACTCCATGCACAGCTTGTGGAAAGGCTATCTGCCGGAAAATCTGTTCGCGCCGGCGCCGCAAAGCCGGATGGATGGCGAATGGGATGAAAGCGACATCGCGCCATTTGCCCGCCTGATGGCCGCGCATCGCCATGAAATAGCCGCCGTGATTCTGGAACCTATCGTTCAGGGCGCGGGCGGGATGCGCATATATCATCCACAATGGCTCAGGCGTATTCGTAACATGTGCGATCGCGAAGGCATTCTGCTGATTGCCGATGAAATAGCCACCGGGTTTGGCCGTACCGGCAAACTGTTCGCCTGCGAGCACGCCGGGATCGCGCCGGATATTCTGTGTCTCGGCAAAGCCTTAACCGGCGGCACCATGACCCTCTCGGCAACGCTCACGACACGCCAGGTTGCAGAGACTATTAGCAACGGCGAGGCGGGGTGTTTTATGCATGGCCCGACGTTTATGGGGAATCCGCTGGCCTGCGCCGTCGCCTGCGCCAGCCTGACGCTGCTGGAAAGCGGCGAATGGCGTCAGCAGGTGGCGTCTATCGAGTCTCAGTTACGCGCTGAGTTAGCCCCCGCGCAAAGTTCGCCCTGGGTGGCGGATGTGCGGGTGTTGGGCGCGATTGGGGTGGTTGAAACCACGCATCCGGTCAATATGGCGGCGCTTCAACGCTTCTTCGTCGGGCAAGGCGTCTGGATCAGGCCGTTCGGCAAGCTAATCTACCTGATGCCGCCCTACATTATTCGTCCGGATCAACTGCGCCGTTTGACCCAGGCGGTCAATGACGCGGTACACAATGAAACATTTTTTAGCCATTAATCAGCGGTAAGCGATGCTGCTTCTGGCTACACTTCTGGTGAGTCAAAAGGAGAGCGCATGAAACTTATCAGCAACGATTTGCGCGATGGAGATAAACTTCCTCATCGCCACGTTTTTAACGGTATGGGCTATGATGGCGATAATATTTCGCCGCATCTGGCCTGGGACGACGTGCCGATGGGCACCAAAAGTTTTGTCGTGACCTGTTACGATCCCGACGCGCCGACCGGCTCCGGCTGGTGGCACTGGGTGGTGGTGAACCTCCCGGCGGATACGCGCGTACTGACCCAGGGGTTCGGCTCAGGCCTGGTGGCCGTACCAGACGGCGTCATTCAGACGCGTACCGATTTCGGTAAAGCGGGCTACGGCGGCGCGGCGCCGCCTAAAGGGGAAACGCACCGCTATATCTTTACGGTTCACGCGCTGGACGTCGAGCGTCTTGACGTTGATGAAGACGCCAGCGGCGCGATGGTCGGCTTTAACGTGCATTTCCATTCGCTCGCCAGCGCCTCGATCACGGCGATGTTCAGTTAAACGCTGTGCCGGATGGCGGCGTAAACGTCTTACCCTACCAACGGGTTGGGTAAGCCGAATAAGCGCCGCGCCATCCGGCAGCATTCACATAAAGTCCGGCACCAGACGCTGTAACGCGCCTTGCGCCAGCAGCGCCGTCGCACACTCAATATCGGGTGCGAAAAAACGATCCTGCGTATAGTGCGCCACCCGCTCGCGCAGTGTCTGCCGCGCCTGTTCCAGTAACGGGCTGGAGGTTAACCCTTCCCGTAAATCTATCCCCTGACAGGCCGCCAGCCACTCCACGGCAATGATGCCGCGGGTATTCGCCGCCATTTCCCAGAGTCGCCGCCCTGCCGCCGGGGCCATTGAGACATGATCTTCCTGATTCGCCGAGGTCGGCAGGCTATCCACGCTGTGCGGGTGCGCCAGCGCTTTATTCTCGCTGGCGAGCGCCGCGGCGGTGACCTGGGCAATCATAAAACCGGAATTAACGCCGCCATTTTTTACCAGGAACGGCGGTAACTGCGACATATGTTTATCCATCATCAGCGCGATGCGCCGCTCCGATAGCGCGCCGATTTCCGCTATCGCCAGCGCCAGATTATCCGCCGCCATGGCAACCGGTTCAGCATGGAAGTTACCGCCGGAGATCACCTCCCCCGCCTCGGCAAAGACCAGCGGATTATCGGATACCGCGTTGGCCTCAGCCAGCAGTACCTCTTTCGTCTGACGTAACTGGGTCAGACAAGCGCCCATTACCTGCGGCTGGCAGCGAAGGGAATACGGGTCCTGAACTTTATGACAGTGGTGATGTGATTCAGCAATAGCACTGGTATCGGTCAACAGATGCCGGAACAACCGCGCGGCGTCAATTTGCCCCTGTTGTCCGCGCGCGGCATGAATGCGCGCATCAAAAGGACGGCGCGATCCCAGTACGGCTTCGGTAGTCAGCGCGCCGCAGACAACGGCGGAGGCAAATAACTCCTGTGCCTCAAACAAACCGCGCAGCGCGAAGGCCGTTGATGCCTGGGTGCCGTTAAGCAGCGCCAGCCCCTCTTTGGCCGCCAGCGCGACAGGCTCCAGTCCGGCCTTTTTTAGCGCCGTCTGCGCCGGAAGCCATTCGCCCTGCCAGCGCGCTTTTCCTTCGCCAAGCAGCGTCAGCGACAGATGCGCCAGCGGCGCTAAGTCGCCCGACGCGCCAACCGAGCCTTTTGCCGGAATCAGCGGATACACGCCGGCATTCACCAGAGCGATGAGCGCCTCTATCACGCTCAACCGAATCCCGGAAAACCCGCGCGCCAGGCTATTGATTTTCAATACCATAATCAGACGCACCATCGCGTCATCCAGTGGGTCGCCTACGCCCGCGGCGTGAGACAACACCAACGATCGCTGTAGATTTTGCAAGTCTTCATCAGCGATGCGCGTCTGCGCCAGCAGGCCGAAACCGGTGTTGATGCCGTAGGCGGTACGCCCTTCGGCAACGATATCATTGACGCACGCGACGCTGGCGTTAATGCCGTCAATGGCGCTGGCGTCCAGCCGAAGCTGTACCGGATGACGCCAGACATCGTACAGTTGAGAGAGGCTTAACTGCCCCGGAGTGAGTGTCATGGTGTTCATATCAGCCTTTCCCCTGCGTCGCCGCAACCATCGGTAAATTCAGACCTTGCTCAACAGCGCATTCCACCGCGAGATCATATCCGGCATCGGCATGGCGCATGACGCCCGTCGCCGGATCGTTGTGTAACACGCGGCGAATACGCGCGGCGGCCTCGTCAGTGCCATCACAGACAATCACCATACCGGCGTGTTGCGAAAACCCCATTCCCACCCCGCCGCCATGATGGAGCGATACCCATGTCGCCCCGCTGGCGGTATTCAGCAACGCATTTAACAGCGGCCAGTCGGAAACCGCGTCGGAACCGTCGCGCATCGCTTCGGTTTCACGGTTAGGGCTGGCGACAGAACCGGAATCCAGGTGATCGCGGCCAATCACAATGGGCGCGGATACCTCGCCGCAACGCACCATTTCGTTGAACGCCAGCCCCAGTTTTTGCCGCCACTCCAGGCCTACCCAGCAGATACGCGCCGGTAACCCCTGAAAATGAATGCGCTCGCGCGCCATATCCAGCCAGTGATGCAGATGTTTATCCTCAGCCACTATCTCTTTGACTTTGGCATCGGTTTTATAGATATCCTGCGGATCGCCGGACAGCGCCACCCAGCGAAACGGCCCGATGCCACGACAGAACAGCGGACGAATATAGGCTGGCACAAATCCCGGAAAATCAAAGGCGTTTTCCACCCCCATCTCTTTCGCCATCTGACGAATATTGTTGCCATAGTCAAAGGTCGGCACGCCCATTTTACTGAACGCCAGCATCGCCCGAACATGCGCCGCCATGGAACGTTTCGCTGCCTGCATCGTCCCGTGGGGATCGGATTGCGCGTTTTTCTGATACTCCTCCCAGCGCCAGCCGGAGGGTAAATAGCCATGTAGCGGATCGTGGGCGCTGGTCTGATCGGTCACCAGGTCCGGGCGCACGCCGCGATTAACCAGTTCCGGCAGGATATCCGCCGCGTTCGCGCACAGGGCGACGGACACGGCTTTCCCCTCGCGGGTGTAGCGCGTAATGCGGGCCAGCGCGTCATCCAGCGTGGCGGCCTGCTCATCCACGTAACGAGTACGCAGACGAAAATCGATACGGCTTTGCTGGCATTCAATCGTCAGCGAACACGCTCCGGCCAGCGTCGCGGCTAGCGGTTGCGCGCCGCCCATGCCGCCCAGTCCGGCGGTCAGCACCCAGCGTCCCGCCAGCGTGCCGTTATAGTGCTGACGCCCCGCCTCGACAAAGGTTTCGTATGTTCCCTGCACGATTCCCTGGCTGCCGATATAGATCCAGCTTCCGGCCGTCATCTGACCGTACATCGCCAGCCCTTTCGCATCCAGTTCGTTAAAGTGTTCCCATGTCGCCCAGTGGGGAACCAGGTTGGAGTTGGCGATTAATACCCGCGGCGCGTTGTCGTGCGTTTTAAATACGCCGACCGGTTTGCCAGACTGAATAAGCAACGTTTCGTCCGCCTCCAGCCGGGTGAGCGCATCAACAATAGCGTCATAGCATTCCCAGTTGCGAGCGGCGCGACCAATCCCGCCGTAGACCACCAGCTCATGCGGATTTTCCGCCACGTCAGGATCGAGATTATTCATTAACATCCGCAGCGGGGCTTCTGTCAGCCAGCTTTTCGCCGTTAATACCGTGCCTCGGGGCGCGCGGATAGTCTGCTGACGATACTTGCTTTCAGGCATAGCAATGACTCCTCATTATTATCGGTCTGCTATCGCCAAATAACGCTAAAACGCCACTATCAGGCACCGCCGCAGACCCACAGATAAGAATCAGACATATACTTGTCTATACAAGTAAGCACAAGAATAGAATTAACAAAAATGATACAATTTTGTTATATTGTGTCAGCAATCACGTTTTCCGGCAGCAGTCCGCTCAGGAGATAAATCGTCCCTGTAGCCGGTAGCGCGACCCGGGGAAAAGTAAACGGGCGTGAGAAACAATCCGCGACGCGGACCAGGTTGTACGACGAATGAGCAGACAAGGCTCATGCTCTTTGATAGTTAACCACGCGCACTCTTGCGCCGTGGCGCGCACCGCCTCCACAATATGTTCCCCTTCCGTTAGCGGCGCGATCCGCGACAAATAAGCGTGCGGCGTGGTCTGACGGTAATCCTGCGTCAGGTAATCCACGGCTATATCCGCATTCACGCAGCGATCTTCAATTTGTACCGGCAGATCGTTTTCATAATGCACCATGATGGAATGGAAAATGACATCGCTCTCATTGACGTTGAGAGCGCTGGCCTGGATGGCGTTTGCCCGCACACGCTCCAGCGTGAGCACCTCACAACGATGCTGATGACGGCGGGCGGCAATCTCCTCGGCGATACTGCGGACTTCAAACAGCGCGGACTGGCCTTTTGGTTCGGCAACAAACGTCCCCACGCCCTGTAAACGCACCAGCCACCCTTCATCCGTCAGCTCACGCAGCGCCCGGTTGATGGTCATTCGGCTAAAGCCATACTGAGCGACCAGTTCAGCTTCCGACGGAATGCGATCGTGCGGCTGCCAGACGCCGCCGGCTATTTTTTTACAGATGTCCTGTTTCACCGTTTCGTAAAAAGGCGCAGGCGCAGAACGGGAGCGGGATGAATACATGCGTGAAGCCTTCCTTATGCGGAGAGTGTTTTCCGGATGACAGATTAACGCCACCAGTGCGCGATTTGCCAGCCAAGCCGCGCCGCCACGCGCGCCGCTGCGCCATCTTCATCAAAGCGTGGATTAAATTCAACCAGATCCGCCGCCTGTAATTTTCCGCTACGGCAAACCGGCTCAATTAAACGCAGAACCTGTATCAGCGGCACGCCCAGCGCTGCGGGAGCGGAGACGGCCGGCATTTCCCAGACAGGCAATACGTCGAGATCGATAGTCAGATAAATTTTATCCACCTTGTCGATAAACTGCGTCATCTGCGCCAGCGCGTCATGGCAGTCAAGATCCTCCACCACGGTAACATTCCGCCACTGCGCTTCCCGCCACAACGCCTGCGTATTCGCCGCACGGCTCACGCCGAAACAGGCATAATGAAACGCGCGGCTCTGCGCGTCGCATAGCTGCGCCAGTTGACGAAACGGCGTCCCGGATGTTGCCCGGTCGGTCTGACGGAGATCCAGATGCGCATCAAGATTAATGATCCCTACGCTTTCCTGCGCAAACGCGTCCAGCACCCCCGCGCCGTGTCCAAACGCGGTTTCATGCCCGCCGCCCAGTACCAGCGTGCGCATCCCGGCCCGCAGACAGCGGCTTACCGCATCGCGCAAGGCCTGCTGCGCGCCTTCCAGATCGGGCGTCGGCGCAACCCAATTGCCTAAATCCACCAGCCGTTCATGTCCCTGGTGGCTGGCCATATTCGCCAGCGCTTTACGCAACGCGTCCGGGCCGCCTGCCGCGCCGGGACGACCTGCATTGCGTTTTACCCCCTCGTCGCAGGCAAATCCCATTAACGCGATCTTTTGCTGCCAGTTTTCGGGGGAAAAGGTCTCGCTGCGCGTGACGGTCTGAAACAGACGCCGCGCATCCGGCGCTTCTATACTGTCATCGCGCCCCTGCCAGAGCGCCGGAGAAGCCGGATACCATTGCGTCATGAGATTTTTCCTCTGTATACCCGCTGATATAAAGGGTTACGCCCCGGCTCATACACAATCTCTACCGGCTGTTCAGCATCCCACACCACAAAATCCGCCCGGTAGCCGGCCCTGAGCTGCCCATGCGTCGCCTGTCTTCCCAGCGCGCGAGCGGCATGGCGCGTAACGCCCGCCCATGCCTCTTCCGGCGTCAGACCAAACTGTACGCAGGCCATATTCATCGCCAGATGCAAACTGCAAAACGGGCTGGTGCCGGGATTGAAATCGCTGGCGACGGCGACAGGCACCTGATAGCGGCGCAGCAGTTCTACCGGCGGGCGCTGCGTCTCGCGCAGAAAATAAAACGCGCCGGGCAATAATACGCCGACAGTACCGCCGTCACGCATCGCCGCGACGCCCGCTTCATCAAGATATTCGATATGATCCGCCGATAAACCCTGATAACGGCTCACCAACTGCGCGCCGCCCAACAGCGAAAGCTGCTCAACATGGCCTTTAACGGGAATACCTAACGCCTTCGCCGTCTGCAACACGCGCTCACTCTGGGCCACATTAAAACCGACGCTCTCGCAAAAGAGGTCTACCGCATCAAATAACCCTTTTTGCCAGAGCTGCGGAATCATCGTCTCGCAGACCAAAGTGATGTAGCCGTCCGGGTCGTCACGATACTCCGCTGGCGTAGCATGAGCGGCCAATAGCGTGGGGCTAATGTCGATAGCGTTTTCGGCGGCAAGTTTTGCAGCAACGCGCAACAGCTTTTCTTCTGTCGCCAGCTCCAGACCATAGCCGGATTTAATCTCCAGCAGCGTAACGCCTTCGCTGGCAAGGCGCATCATGCGTTCGCGCGCCAGCAGGTAGAGCGTCTCCTCCGCACAGGCGCGGGTTGCTGATACCGTCGCGTTAATGCCGCCGCCCTGAGCGCTAATATGCTGGTATGACGCGCCGTTAAGCCGCTGCTCCCACTCTGCGGCGCGGTTACCGGCAAACACCAGATGCGTGTGGCAATCGATAAGTCCCGGGGTTACCAGTCGTCCCTGCATATCATGGATATTGCCCCCGCTGACAGGAAGCTGCGTCTCTGGCACGATATCGCAAATATGCCCTTCGCGTACAATCAGCGCCTGGTTATCTACCAGCCCGTACGGGGCTTGCCGCTGCGGGTCCATTGTCGCCAGCCTGATGTTTCGCCAGACAGTATCGCCCGGTAAAAGTTGCCGCATTCCTGTCGCTCTCTTGCCTGTCATGAGTTGTATAGACATTTATTTTCTTTCTGCTCCGGATTGTCAACTCAAAGCGCGAAAGTTGTTGCTTAATTGTGATAAAACTATCTGATGCTACAGGTGTTTCCAGCCTGAAAAGGAACTTTTTACCTTTTCGCCTTCCCGTTTCGTTCAACTTAGTATAAAAAAGCAGGCTTCAATGGATGTCATTTAACTTTTTCAAGCCCGGAGCAACCTGTGAATACATTATCGGTTTCCCGTCTGGCGCTGGCACTGGCTTTTGGCGTGACGCTGAGCGCCTGTAGCTCTACGCCACCCGATCAGATCCCTTCCGATCAAACCGCGCCTGGCACCGCCTCGCGCCCAATTCTGTCGGCAAATGAAGCGAAAAACTTCGTTGCGGCGCGCTATTTTGCCTCCCTGACGCCGAATACCGCCCCGTGGTCGCCGTCGCCGATTACCCTGCCCGCACAGCCTGACTTTGTGGTGGGGCCGGCAGGTACGCCAGGCGTTACGCACACCTCGATTCAGGCCGCGGTCGATGCGGCAATGGTTAAACGCACGAACAAACGCCAGTACATTGCTATTATGCCGGGCGACTATCAGGGGACCGTGTATGTTCCCGCCGCGCCGGGAAGTCTGACCCTGTACGGGACCGGTGAAAAACCGATCGATGTGAAAATTGGGATGGCGATTGATGGTGAAATGAGCGTCGCTGACTGGCGCCGCGCGGTGAATCCCGGCGGGAAATATATGCCTGGTAAACCCGCCTGGTATATGTTCGATAACTGCCAAAGCAAACACGCCGCGACGATCGGTGTAATGTGTTCTGCCGCGTTCTGGTCGCAGAATAACGGTCTGCAGCTACAAAATCTGACCATCGAGAACACGCTAGGCGACAGCGTCGATGCCGGAAACCATCCGGCGGTGGCGTTGCGTACCGATGGCGACAAAGTCCAGATTAACAAGGTCAATATCCTTGGCCGCCAGAACACCTTCTTTGTGACCAACAGCGGCGTGCAGAACCGTCTGCAGACCGATCGTCAGCCGCGTACGCTGGTGACGAACAGCTATATTGAAGGCGATGTGGATATGGTTTCCGGACGCGGCGCCGTGGTGTTCGATAACACCAACTTCCAGGTCGTCAACTCCCGCACACAGCAGGAAGCCTACGTCTTCGCCCCGGCGACGCTGTCCAATATTTACTATGGCTTTTTGGCGATCAACAGCCGCTTTAACGCCTCCGGCGATGGCGTTGCGCAGCTTGGCCGCTCGCTGGATGTCGACGCCAACACCAACGGTCAGGTCGTGATCCGCGACAGCGTGATTAACGAGGGCTTCAACGTTGCCAAACCGTGGGCCGACGCGGTCATCTCGAAACGTCCGTTTGCCGGAAATACGGGAACCGTGGATGACAAAGACGAGGTGCAGCGTAATCTGAACGACACTAACTACAACCGCATGTGGGAATACAACAACCGCGGTGTAGGCAGTAAAGTAGTGGCGGAACCTAAGCAGTAATCGCCGTTCCGGTTCAGGCTTATAAACGGGCCGCCGCAGCAGATGTGGCGGCCCGTGGTTTTACTGCAAGCGATGTTTATCGAAATTAATCAGGCATCCTGCTCTGGTGAGCTCCAGCCCGCCGCCCTCCGGCACACAGCGCTTTAGTACGCGTTCACCACAACCCACATTGGCCCCTGGCCGACGGCATAACGACCTTTTTCCGTCAGCAACCCCTGAGTGCCCGTAATTTCATAGACCGCGATATGATGTGATTTTTGACCCGCAGCAATCAGGTATTTTCCGCTATTGTCGATATTAAAGCCGCGCGGTTGAGCTTCCGTCGGCTGGAAGCCTTCAACGCTAAGTACGCTGCCGTCTTCGGAGACACTAAAGACGGTAATCAGACTGGCGGTGCGGTCACAGGCATACAGATGCCGTCCATCCGGCGTAATATGAATATCCGCCGCCCAACGGGTATCGGAAAAATCGGCGGGCATCATATCCAGGGTTTGTACGCACTCTATCTCGCCATGCGGATTTTTAAGCTGCCAGACATCCACCGAACTGTTCAGTTCATTGACGCAATACGCATATTGTCGATTCGGGTGGAAGACCATATGACGCGGGCCTGCCCCTTCGACTGTATTTACTTCCGCCGGCTCCTGGGCCACCAGATGGCCGTCATCGCTTAGCGTAAACAGACAAATGCGATCCTGTTTTAGCGCAGGCACCCACAGGGTACGGTTATCAGGCGTAATATTTGCCGAGTGGCAGCCGTCCAGCCCTTCCACCACATCCACCAGCTCAACCGGCAGACCATCCTGTAAGCGCGTCACGCTGACATTACCGGCGTTATACGATCCGACAAAGACAAAACGACCATGATGATCGGTAGAAATATGGGTCGGGCTACCCGGCAGGGCGGATTCGGCAGCAAACGTCAGCGCGCCATCATCCGGCGCAATACGATACGCCAGGACACGAAACTCCGGGCGCACGCCGACATAGAGGTAGCGTTTATCCGGACTGACCACCATCGGCTGAACCTGACCGGGCACATCCACGACCTGCACCAGCGTCAGCGTCCCTTCGTGGTTCAGGCTCCAGACGTGAATTTGCTGACTCTCAGGGCTGGCGGTATAGACTGTTTGTTTCATGAATACTCCTTTGCATATGGCATGTAGCTGCAATAACAGGACACAGCTTAACGTAGTCGCTTTTGACGGCGAATGCTGAATTCAGACGCAGAATTTTGTCTGCTTACCGTCCCGGTGTACCATGCCGACAGACGGAATTATTACTCTTAATCTGGAAAAAATTATGACTGCACGCGTGATTGCCCTCGATTTAGACGGAACGTTATTAACCCCGCATAAAACCTTACTCACCTCCTCGCTTGACGCGCTATCACGTGCCAAAGAGGCGGGCTTTCAACTTATCATTGTCACTGGTCGCCATCACGTTGCTATTCATCCTTTTTATCAGGCGCTGGCGCTGGAAACACCTGCTATTTGCTGCAACGGCACCTATTTGTATGATTATCAAGCTAAAACTGTCCTGGATGCCGATCCTATGCCCGTGGATAAGGCGTTGCAGTTGATTGATTTACTGGATGAGCATCAGATTCACGGCCTGATGTATGTTGATGACGCTATGCTTTACGAACACCCAACCGGCCACGTCGTGCGTACCTCCCGGTGGGCGCAGACCTTGCCGCCGGAACAACGTCCGACCTTTACACAGGTCTCTTCGTTAGCGCAGGCGGCGCGCGACGTGAATGCCGTGTGGAAGTTTGCGCTTACCGATGAAGATATTCCCAGGCTACAGCGGTTCGGTCAGCATGTTGAACAGGCGCTTGGCCTGGAGTGCGAATGGTCATGGCACGATCAGGTGGATATCGCGCGCAAAGGCAACAGTAAAGGCAAGCGCCTTACCCAGTGGATAGAAGCGCAGGGAGGGTCAATGAAAAATGTGATCGCTTTCGGCGATAACTACAACGACATCAGTATGCTGGAGGCGGCAGGCACCGGCGTTGCGATGGGCAACGCCGATGAGGCGGTGAAAGCGCGCGCTGACGTTGTGATCGGCGATAACACTACCGATAGCATCGCCAAATTTATTTACACCCACCTGCTATAGTCAGGCGGTGATAGAAACACTTTTCACCTGCGCGTAAAGCCACAGGCCAGGCTTGATACTCAGCTCATCCCTGGCCCACGGGCTTATTCGCGCCCACAGCGTTCTGCCGCCTATTTCAAGCTGGACTTCCACCTGCCCGTTATCGTCATAACAATTCGCCACTTTTGCCCGTAATACGTTGCGGATACTGGTCTGCTGCGGCGGCTGTAGTACCAGCGAGACATCCGACGCCTGTATACGAATACGCAGTGTGGATTGCAGCGGCTGATTGAGTTTATTTACCCACAGGTGCTGGTCGCCAAGCGCCAAAGCGGTCATGGCATAATGCGGGTGATGCTCCAGCACGCTGACTTTCAGAATACTGCTCTGTTGCTCTTTCGGCAGCCACGGGTGCATAACACTGCTTCCCCAGACCTCCTCCAGCGGGCCAAACGCTTTAACCTGTCCATCCTCCAGCACCATGACTTTATCCGCCAGGTGGAGAATTTCATCGAGAGAATGGCTGACATACAGCATGGGAATATTGATTTCTCGCGCCAGCCGTTGCAGGTACGGCAGTAATTCGCGTTTACGCGGGATATCCAGCGAGGCCAACGGTTCGTCCAACAGCAGCAACTCCGGGGCGGTGAGCAATGCCCGGCCTATCGCTACGCGCTGTTTTTCTCCGCCGGACAAGCTCCCCGGCAGGCGATCAAGCAACGCTTCAATTCCCAGCAGCGACACCAGCTTATCAAACTGACCGGTCATGCTTTTCGCCATGCCGTAGCGCAAATTGCCGCGTACTTTGTAATGGGGGAACAGGCGCGCATCCTGGAAAACATAACCGATGCGGCGCTTTTCCGGCGTTAAACAGATACCGTTTTCCGCGTCATGCAACACCCGGCCATTCAGCGCGATGCGTCCTTTTTGCGGGCGAGTCAAACCGCTGATGGCATTAATCAGCGAGGTTTTTCCCGCGCCGGAGACGCCAAAGATAACCGTGATCCCACTGGCTGGCAGCGTTTCGTTGAGGGTTAAACAGTGCATTCCCAGCGTCTGGGAAAAATTAAGCTCCAGCATGGTTAGCGCCCCGTCCGTTCACGGCTAATCCGCGCCAGCCATTCAGAAATCAACAGCGAAATCAGCGCTAATACAATCGAAATCACGCACAGCCTCGCCGCCGCGCTCTCCCCGCCCGGCGTCTGGATCAAGGTATACATGGCGGAAGGTATGGTGCGGGTTTCGCCCGGAATATTAGAAACAAAGGTAATGGTCGCGCCAAATTCGCCAAGCGAACGGGCAAACGCCAGCACCGTACCGACAATAATGCCCGGCAGGGTAAGCGGTAAGGTGATAGTCAGAAAAACGCGCCAGCGCCCGGCGCCCAGCGTTCTGGCGGCCTGTTCAAGCTTGATATCCACCCCCTCCAGCGCCAGCCGAATGGCCCGCACCATCAGCGGGAAGGACATCACCGCCGCCGCCAGCACGGCGCCGCGCCAGCTAAAGGCAAACGTGAGACCGAACCAGTCATACAGCCACTGGCCAATAAACCCGCGTCGCCCCATCGACACCAGCAGCAGATAGCCGACCACCACCGGCGGCAGCACCAGCGGCAGATGCAGGACGCTATCAAGTAAGGCTTTGCCCGGAAACCGGCATCGCACCAGTAACCAGGCAAAAAAGATCCCAAACGGCAGGCTAAACAGCACGGCCAGGGAAGACACTTTCAGGCTAAGAAGGACAGCCTGCCATTCTGGATCGGTCAGTATCATTACTTCGTCGTAAATCCATAACGTTTAAAGATTGCCGAGGCCTGCGGTCCTTTCAGGTAATCATAGAACGCGCTGACGGCCGCATTTTTATGCCCCTCCACGATAGCGATGGGGTATTCCACTTTTTTATGTGAATCTTCCGGGAACGTCGCCACCACGTTGACCCCTTTGCTGGCGACCGCATCAGAACCGTATACAATGCCCAAAGGCGCTTCGTTACGTTCGACCAGCGCCAACGCGCCGCGCACATCCTCGCCCGGCGCCAGTTTCGGTTCAAGCGTTTGCCATGCGCCCAACTTTTGCAGCGCTTCTTTGGCATAAATTCCCGCCGGTACGTGTTGCGGATCGCCCACCGCCAGACGCCCGCCGTTCAGCAGACGAATCCAGTCCGTTTTGTTGTCGATGGTAAACGGTTTCTGCTCGCTGGCTTTCGGCGCCACCACCACCAGGCTATTGCCAAGCAATGTTTCGCGCGTCGTGGTATCCACCGCTTTTTTATCGGCTGCGTAATCCATCCATTTCTGGTCAGCAGAGATGAACAGATCCGCCGGCGCGCCCGCTTCTATCTGGCGCGCCAGCGTTGAAGAGGAGGCGAATGAGGAAACCACATCCACATTTTTCTCTTTTTTATATTCTGCCGCAATGTCTTGCATCGCGTTCGTTAGCGACGCGGCGGCAAATACGGTGATCTTGCCTTCATCCGCCAGCGCATGACCAGCGATGACGAAAGATAATGTCGCCCCTGCGACCAGGCGTAACCAGGAATGCGCCATCTGTAACTCCTTGTGCGTTTCGTTATGTAAACGATAATATAACGATAATCTCAGGGGTTTCCCAGCGGTTATTCATACCCATTAACGATTAAACACAGAAA
Organism: Salmonella sp. SAL04213; assembly: GCF_046550535.1. NCBI lineage: Bacteria > Pseudomonadati > Pseudomonadota > Gammaproteobacteria > Enterobacterales > Enterobacteriaceae > Salmonella > Salmonella sp. SAL04213. Next base: position 532,544 of record NZ_JBGDXS010000001.1, read on the forward strand.
ATATCGGCAGGAAAAGCAGGATCTTGAGTAACAAAAACGCCCGACTGAGCGGGCGTTTGGGGAAATCAGCGGTTCTGTCTGGACTGGTCTTTCTGACCGATACCGGAAAAAATGTTGAACACCTCACCCAGACCGTAAATCAGACCGAGGATGATGGCCATCACTACCGGTACCATGATGACGGCGAATACCAGACTTTTTAATAACTCTAACATGGGCAACTCCAGATATAGTCCTTTTTGTATTTTAACCGCATCACACAGAAAAGCACTCCCCTTTTGTGCGGTCGGCTTTGCGCTGACGCGCTTTTCAGTCACAATAGTCTTTTTACCAGGAGCTGGTTATGCAGGCCGAAATCCTTCTTACCCTGAAACTTCAGCAAAAGCTTTTTGCCGATCCCCGACGTATCTCTCTGCTGAAACACATTGCGCTTTCCGGCTCGATTAGTCAGGGCGCGAAAGACGCGGGAATCAGCTATAAGAGCGCCTGGGATGCGATAAACGACATGAACCAGCTTAGCGAACATATGCTGGTTGAACGCGCAACGGGCGGCAAAGGCGGCGGCGGCGCGGTATTAACCCGCTATGGCCAGCGTCTGATCCAGCTTTACGATTTGCTGGGCCAAATTCAGCAAAAAGCGTTCGATGTGTTAAGCGACGATGACGCCCTGCCGCTTGACAGTCTGCTGGCCGCTATCTCCCGCTTTTCACTGCAAACCAGCGCCCGAAATCAGTGGTTCGGCACCATTACCGCCCGCGATCGCGATCAGGTGCAACAGCATGTCGATGTGCTGCTGGCCGACGGCAAAACGCGGCTCAAAGTCGCGCTGACGGCGCAAAGCGGCGAGCGTCTCGGCCTGGAGGAAGGTAAAGAAGTGCTGATCCTGCTAAAAGCGCCGTGGGTTGGCATTACCCGGGATGCAGCCGTTGCGCGCGCCGCTGACAATCAGTTGTCGGGAACGATCAGCCATATCGAGCGCGGCGCGGAACAGTGTGAAGTGTTGATGGCGCTGCCGGACGGCCAGACGCTGTGCGCCACGATACCGACTGCGGATGCCGCCACGTTAAAGGAAGGCGATGACGTGATTGCCTGGTTTAATGCGGACAGAGTGATTATTGCAACGTTGTGCTAAGCACATTGACATCCGTTGCCGAAAGACGTATCCCTGTCATTCATCGCTGCAAAAAATGGGATGCAAAATGTCATCGTTGCAAATTTCGCAAGGCACGTTTCGTCTGAGCGATACAAAAACACTTCATCTGGATTCGCTGACGCTCAATGCGGGCGATAGCTGGGCATTCGTTGGGGCTAACGGGAGCGGGAAGTCGGCGCTCGCCCGCGCGCTGGCGGGCGAACTGCCGTTATTAACAGGCGAGCGCCAGTGTCGGTTTACCCGCATTACTCGTCTGTCCTTTGAACAATTGCAAAAGCTGGTCAGTGATGAGTGGCAACGTAATAACACCGATATGCTCAGTCCTGGCGAAGACGATACCGGGCGCACTACCGCGGAAATTATTCAGGATGATGTTCACCATCCTGCCCGCTGTGCGATGCTGGCGCAGCAGTTCGGCATTTCCGCTTTACTCAACAGGCGTTTTAAATACCTTTCTACCGGCGAGACGCGAAAAGCGCTGCTGTGTCAGGCGCTGATGTCTGAGCCGGAGTTATTAATCCTTGATGAACCGTTCGACGGGCTTGACGTGACCGCCCGTCAACAACTGGCGCAACGCCTGACGGCGTTGAACCAGGCGGGCATTACCCTGGCGCTGGTACTCAACCGTTTTGATGAAATCCCGGACTTCGTGCAGTTTGCCGGCGTGCTTGCCGACTGTACGCTGGCGGAGACCGGAACGACGGCAGAGTTGCTGCAACGGGCGTTGGTTGCTCAACTCGCGCACAGCGAGCGTCTGACCGACGTACAATTACCCGAACCGGACGAACCTTCCGCCCGCCATGCGTTACCCGATGGCGAACCACGGATCGTACTTAACGATGGCGTAGTCTCGTATAACGATCGCCCTATCCTCCACCACCTAAGCTGGCGAGTCAATCCGGGCGAACACTGGCAGATCGTCGGTCCTAACGGAGCGGGTAAGTCTACGCTGCTTAGCCTTATTACTGGCGATCATCCGCAAGGCTACAGCAACGATCTTACGCTGTTCGGGCGGCGGCGAGGAAGCGGTGAAACAATCTGGGATATCAAAAAACATATCGGCTACGTCAGCAGCAGTTTACATCTGGATTACCGCGTCAGTACCACGGTGCGCAATGTCATTCTCTCCGGCTATTTCGATTCTATCGGCATTTACCAGGCCGTTTCAGACAGGCAACGAAAACTGGCGCAACAGTGGCTGGATATTCTGGGAATCGATAAGCGTACGGCGGATGCCCCCTTCCACAGTCTCTCCTGGGGACAGCAGCGGCTGGCGCTGATCGTGCGCGCGCTGGTTAAACATCCGACAGTGTTGATTCTGGATGAGCCGCTGCAAGGGTTGGACCCGCTGAACCGCCAACTGGTACGCCGTTTTGTAGATGTATTAATTCGCCAGGGAGAGACCCAACTGCTGTTCGTTTCCCATCATGCAGAGGATGCGCCTGCCTGTATTACCCACCGGCTGGAATTTGTACCAGAGGGCGAACGTTATAAGTACGTTTCCGGACGATGCAATAATTAAATGTATTATCAGAATGGCGCCGCGCGCCATTCTGGAACCACTCTCCTTTTATTAAGAATAATAATAACGGTCGATAAGCTTACTATCTCTTGAATCGCTGACCGCCTCATTGTCATAATAATCCTGAAATTTTCGACAATGATGTCGTATGTGAATATAAGGGATTCATTATGGCTTTTCGTTTTCCACAAATAATACTATTTTTACTGGCAGCCATGTTATTTTGCCCCGGCAGTTATGCTGAGCAAAAGCCGACCGCTGCGCAGGAAGCGCGTAAAACCGCCGTTGAGGTCGCTGTTGAAGGCATGAGTCGCGCCGCCGTTGCGGGTCCGACAAAGATTAGTTTAGGTGATAAAGCCACGCTTAATCTGCCGGAAGGATTTACCTGGATACCCGCAAAAGAAGCGGCGGTATTTATGCGTGAAATTGGTAACTATGTTGACGATGAATATTTTTACGGTCTCGTATTTAAAAAGGAAATGAATGGATTTATTTCTATCGAATATGATGATTCTGGTTATGTAAAAGATGATGATGCAAAAAATTGGGATGCCGATGAATTAATGGATAACCTGCGCAAAGGCACAAAAGAAGCGAATAAAGATCGTATTGCAAAAGGCATTGAGCCGATAGAAATTATTGGCTGGATCGAGAAGCCTACCTACGATGCAACCAATCATCGTCTGATCTGGTCCGCCGCCATCCAGGATATCGGCACCAACGAACCACTGAATGAACAAGGCGTGAACTACAACACCTATCTGCTGGGACGTGAAGGCTATTTTTCTTTAAATCTGGTGACCGACAGAGGTTCTGTTGACCATGAAATCCCTCTGGCGAAAAGAATTCTCAGTTCCGTCAAGTTCAACGCTGGACAACGCTACGCTGACTTCAACGAATCAACGGACAAAATAGCGGAGTATGGGCTCGCCGCGCTGATTGGCGGTATCGCGGCCAAAAAAGTAGGTCTGCTTGCTATGCTCGGTATCGCGCTGCTTAAGTTCTGGAAAGTGACCGCCATCGGCGTCGTCGCTGTCGGGGCGCTCGCCAGGAAGCTACTCTCGCGTAAAAAAGACTGACAGCTCCTGCCCCGTCCGTTTCATTCCCAGGCGCGTAACGCGCCTTTTTTCGGATAAAAAGCAGAAGCATTCTCAAGCCAGATGATTTGTAATCATTTAATTGATACAAATGCGTAAAATCACCATTGTGTAAACGATTCCACTAATTTATTACATGTCACACTTTTCGCATCTTTGTTATGCTATGGTTATTCCATACCATAGGCTTAACGGAGCGAATTATGAGAGTATTGGTTACAGGTGGTAGCGGTTACATTGGAAGTCATACCTGCGTACAATTGCTGCAAAATGGTCATGACGTCGTCATCCTCGATAACCTCTGCAACAGCAAGCGCAGCGTGCTGCCCGTTATTGAACGTCTGGGCGGTAAGCACCCGACCTTTGTCGAAGGCGATATTCGCAACGAAGCGCTTATAACCGAAATTCTGCACGATCACGCGATTGATACCGTGATTCACTTTGCCGGCCTGAAAGCCGTCGGCGAATCGGTCGCCAGGCCGCTGGAGTACTATGACAACAACGTCAACGGTACGCTGCGGTTGGTCAGCGCCATGCGTGCGGCCAACGTTAAAAACCTTATTTTTAGCTCCTCCGCCACCGTTTATGGCGATCAGCCCAAAATTCCTTACGTCGAAAGTTTTCCTACCGGCACGCCGCAAAGCCCCTACGGCAAAAGTAAATTGATGGTAGAACAGATCCTCACCGATCTGCAAAAAGCCCAGCCGGAGTGGAGTATTGCGCTGCTGCGTTATTTCAACCCGGTCGGCGCTCACCCGTCGGGCGACATGGGAGAAGATCCGCAAGGTATTCCGAATAACCTGATGCCCTATATCGCCCAGGTCGCCGTGGGTCGTCGCGAATCGCTCGCCGTTTTCGGCAACGATTACCCGACCGAGGATGGCACCGGCGTACGCGATTACATTCACGTTATGGACTTAGCCGACGGGCACGTCGTGGCGATGGAAAAACTGGCAGACAAATCCGGCGTACATATTTATAACCTCGGCGCGGGTGTCGGCAGTAGCGTCCTGGATGTGGTCAACGCCTTTAGTAAAGCCTGCGGTAAACCCATTAATTACCACTTCGCGCCGCGTCGCGACGGCGATCTCCCGGCGTATTGGGCGGATGCCAGCAAAGCCGATCGCGAGCTGAACTGGCGCGTCACCCGCACGCTTGACGAAATGGCGCAGGACACCTGGCACTGGCAGTCACGCCATCCGCAGGGATACCCAGATTAAGGACGTTGTTATGACCCCATTTAATCCCATCGATCATCCGCATCGCCGTTATAACCCGCTTACCGGCCAGTGGGTTCTGGTTTCGCCGCATCGCGCAAAACGCCCCTGGCAGGGGGCGCAGGAAACGCCGTCTCAGCAAATGCTGCCGGCCCACGATCCGGACTGCTTCTTGTGTGCGGGCAATACGCGTGTCACCGGCGATAAAAATCCCGATTACAAAGGGACTTACGTCTTTACTAACGATTTCGCGGCGCTGATGGCCGATACGCCGGATGCGCCGGACAGCCACGATCCGCTGATGCGCTGTCAGAGCGCGCGCGGCACCAGCCGCGTGATCTGCTTTTCTCCCGATCACAGTAAAACGCTGCCGGAGTTGAGCCTGCCCGCGCTGACGGAAATCGTCAGAACCTGGCAGACGCAGACCGCCGAGTTAGGCAAAACCTATTCGTGGGTGCAGGTCTTTGAAAATAAAGGCGCGGCGATGGGCTGTTCGAACCCGCATCCGCATGGACAGGTCTGGGCCAACAGCTTCCTGCCGAATGAGGCCGAACGCGAAGATCGTTTACAAAAAGCCTACTTCGCCGAGCAGCGCTCGCCAATGCTGGTGGATTATGTCCAGCGAGAACTGGCGGACGGCAGCCGCACCGTGGTCGAAACCGAACACTGGCTGGCGGTGGTGCCTTACTGGGCGGCGTGGCCGTTCGAAACGCTACTGTTACCCAAAACGCATGTCCTGCGCATTACCGATTTAAGCGACGAGCAGCGCGACTCTCTGGCGCTGGCGTTGAAAAAGCTGACCAGTCGTTATGACAACCTGTTCCAGTGTTCCTTCCCTTACTCAATGGGCTGGCACGGCGCGCCGTTTAACGGTGAAGAAAACGCACACTGGCAGTTGCACGCGCACTTTTATCCGCCGCTGCTGCGCTCTGCGACCGTCCGCAAATTTATGGTCGGCTATGAAATGCTGGCGGAAACCCAGCGTGATTTAACCGCAGAACAAGCGGCTGAACGCCTGCGCGCGGTCAGCGACATCCATTTTCGCGAATCCGGAGTATAAAAATGAATCTGAAAGAGAAAACGCGCGCGCTGTTTGCTGAAATTTTCGGCTACCCTGCTACCCACACGATTCAGGCGCCAGGCCGCGTCAATCTGATCGGCGAGCACACTGATTACAATGATGGTTTTGTTCTGCCCTGCGCTATCGATTACCAGACCGTAATTAGCTGTGCGCCGCGCGACGATCGTACCGTACGGGTGATTGCCGCCGATTACGACAATCAGGTGGACGAATTTTCACTGGATGCGCCGATCGTGACCCACGATAGCCAGCAGTGGTCTAACTATGTGCGCGGCGTAGTGAAACACCTGCAACAGCGTAACAACGCGTTTGGCGGCGTGGATATGGTCATCAGCGGCAATGTGCCGCAGGGCGCCGGGTTAAGCTCCTCCGCCTCGCTGGAAGTGGCGGTGGGCACCGTCTTCCAGCAGCTTTATCACCTACCGCTGGACGGCGCGCAAATTGCGCTCAACGGACAAGAGGCCGAGAACCAGTTTGTCGGCTGTAACTGCGGCATTATGGATCAGCTCATCTCTGCGCTCGGCAAAAAAGATCATGCGTTGCTGATTGATTGCCGTACGCTCGGCGCCAAAGCGGTTTCCATGCCGAAAGGTGTCGCCGTGGTGATCATCAATAGTAACTTTAAGCGCACGCTGGTGGGCAGCGAGTATAATACCCGCCGTGAACAGTGCGAAACCGGCGCCCGTTTCTTCCAGCAGCCGGCCCTGCGCGATGTCAGCCTTGAGGCGTTCAATGCCGTTGCCAGCGAACTGGACCCGGTAGTCGCAAAACGCGTTCGCCATGTATTGAGCGAAAATGCGCGCACCGTTGAAGCGGCAAGCGCGCTGGAGAAAGGTGATTTGCAACGTATGGGCCAACTGATGGCGGAGTCCCATGCCTCAATGCGCGATGATTTCGAAATTACCGTCCCGCAGATAGACACGCTGGTAGACATCGTCAAAGCGACCATCGGCGATCAAGGCGGCGTGCGCATGACCGGCGGCGGCTTCGGCGGCTGTGTTGTCGCACTGATCCCGGAAGATCTGGTTCCCGCTGTTCAGCAGGCCGTTGCGCAACAGTACGAAGCGAAAACCGGAATCAAAGAAACCTTTTATGTATGCAAACCGTCACAAGGAGCAGGACAGTGCTAAATGAAACGCCCGCACTGGCCCCCGATGGTCAACCGTACCGCCTGCTAACCCTGCGCAATAGCGCAGGGATGGTGGTAACGCTGATGGACTGGGGAGCCACTCTTCTTTCCGCCCGTATTCCGCTGTCTGACGGCAGCGTTCGGGAAGCATTGCTGGGCTGCGCCAGCCCGGAACACTACCCTGAACAGACGTCATTCCTCGGCGCCTCTATTGGCCGTTACGCGAACCGTATCGCCAATAGCCGTTATACGTTTGCCGGCGAAACCGTACAGTTAAGCCCAAGCCAGGGCGAGAACCAGCTACACGGCGGACCGGAAGGCTTTGACAAGCGCCGCTGGCAAATTGTGAACCAGAACGATCGCCAGGTATTATTCGCGCTCACCTCTGATGACGGCGACCAGGGCTTTCCTGGCCATCTTTGCGCCACGGCGCAATATCGTCTGACCGATGACAATAGAATCTCCATCACCTACCGGGCGACGGTCGATAAACCCTGTCCGGTGAATTTGACCAACCACGTCTATTTTAATCTGGACGGCGATCGGACCGACGTGCGCCAGCATAAGCTGCAAATTCTGGCGGATGAGTATCTGCCGGTAGATGAATCCGGTATTCCACGCCAGGGACTAAAATCGGTAGCCAATACCTCGTTTGACTTCCGGATGCCAAAAGTCATTGCCAGTGAATTTCTCGCCGATGACGATCAGCGCAAGGTTAAAGGCTACGATCATGCTTTCCTGCTACAGACGCAGGGTGATGGCAAAAAGCCGGCGGCCCGTCTGTGGTCACAGGATGGAAAGCTACAAATGATGGTTTACACCACCGCCCCGGCGTTACAGTTTTATTCCGGCAATTATCTGGCGGGTACACCTTCCCGCGGGCCGGAACCTTATGCCGACTGGCAAGGGCTGGCGCTGGAAAGCGAACTGCTGCCGGACAGTCCGAATCATCCTGAATGGCCGCAGCCTGACTGTATCCTTCGCCCTGGCGAGGAGTACGCCAGCCTGACCGAGTATCAGTTTATTCCGTTCTAACGATATGCCGCTACATGCCCGATGACGCAAGCTTATCGGGCCTACGCGCCATTGCCCTGCTCAAACCTCCACCACTTAAAGACAAAATCGCAACTCTGAGTTCACAAGAACCTTACACTGCGCCACTATTTTCGCTATGGTTATGCGTAAGCATTGCCGCCAACACCTCGCGGCAATATAATGAGAATTATTATCATTACATATGATTTATAGGAGTGAGAGTATGGCTGTAACTAAGCTGGTTCTGGTACGTCACGGTGAAAGTCAATGGAACAAAGAGAACCGTTTCACCGGCTGGTATGATGTTGACCTGTCTGAAAAAGGCGTAAGCGAAGCAAAAGCAGCGGGTAAACTGCTAAAAGAAGAAGGTTTCAGCTTTGATTTTGCCTACACTTCCGTACTGAAACGCGCTATCCATACGCTGTGGAACGTACTGGATGAACTGGATCAGGCGTGGCTGCCGGTGGAAAAATCCTGGAAACTCAATGAACGTCACTATGGCGCGTTGCAGGGGCTGAATAAAGCGGAAACAGCAGAAAAATATGGTGACGAGCAGGTTAAGCAGTGGCGCCGCGGTTTTGCCGTGACGCCGCCGGAACTGACCAAAGATGATGAGCGTTATCCGGGTCACGATCCACGTTATGCCAAACTGAGCGAGAAAGAGCTGCCGTTGACCGAAAGTCTGGCGCTGACCATCGACCGCGTTATTCCTTACTGGAACGACACCATCCTGCCGCGTATGAAGAGCGGTGAGCGCGTGATCATCGCCGCTCACGGTAACTCATTGCGTGCGCTGGTGAAATACCTAGATAACATGAGTGAAGATGAGATCCTTGAGTTAAACATCCCGACCGGCGTGCCGCTGGTGTATGAGTTCGACGAAAACTTCAAGCCGCTCAAACATTACTATCTGGGCAACGCTGACGAAATCGCCGCGAAAGCGGCTGCCGTGGCGAATCAGGGTAAAGCGAAGTAATCACCTATGCCGGATGGCGGTATAACTGCCTTATCCGGCCTACGAGCAATGGGTAGGCCGGATAAGCGCAGCGCCATCAGGCAATATGTCTTAAACAGCGATCACACCGTCCAGCACCACCTGCAATTTCCCCTGCGAACAGCGCTCCACGCGTCCTCGTACCCGGTACACTTCAGCCAGACGCTCCGCAGTAATCACCGTCTCCGGCGCGCCGCTGGCGACCAGCCTGCCGTCTTTTAGCATCAGGACATGGTCACCATGACGCAGTGCAATATTAATGTCATGCGCCACGACTATCGTCACCCTATTTTGCGCCTGGGTATCCCGACGCACGAGATCCATTACGTGAAACTGATAGTTTAAATCCAGCGCGCTGAGCGGCTCATCCAGCAACAGAAGTTCAGGGCGACGAATCAGCGATTGCGCCAGACCCACTAACTGCCGCTGACCGCCGGAAAGCTGGTCGAGATACTGCAACGCCAGATGCGTTATGCCCAATTGCTCAAGGATAGCCAGTATCTGCGCTCTGCCCTGCGCATTGTCTCTGCCGCCTGATGCCCGCAGTACCACGATAATCGACTCCAGTACATGCAGATGTACGCCCTGCGGTAATGACTGCGGCAAAAATACAACTTTCTGCGCCCGCTCGGCAAACGATAACGACATGAGATCTTCGCCATCAAGCAGCGCCTCGCCGTCGGCGTTATTCAGCCCGGCCAGCGAACGTAGTAACGTCGATTTACCACAGCCGTTCGGCCCCAGCAAAATGGTAATTTTCCCGCGCGGCAGTAAGGGAACGTTGAGATCTGCAATAACCGGCTGAGTGGAATAGCCGGCGCTAAATGAGCGGAGCATTAACCCGCGCATCAGAGACTCCCCCGATGTCGCAATACAATGCTTAAAAAGAACGGAACCCCGACCAGCGAGGTGACAATCCCCACCGGCACCATGACGCCCGGAATACTATTTTTCGCCGCAATAGAGGCCAGCGATAACACCAGCCCGCCTATCAGCACGCTGCCCGGAAGGTAGAAACGGTGATCTTCCCCCAACAGTATTCGCGCAATGTGCGGCGCAACGAGACCAATAAAACCAATCGGCCCGACGAAAGCTACCGCCAGCGCTGATAACAAGCTGATACGCAACAATGACAGCAGGCGTAAACGGCGGACATGAATCCCAAAGCTCATCGCCCTCTCTTCGCCCAGACGTAATGCCGTGAGTTGCCAGGCGCTTCGTAACGCGCAAAAAAGCACAGCAATAAACACCACGGCCAGTACGCCCAATTTTTCCCACGACGCGCGGACCAGGCTCCCCATCGTCCAGAATACCAGCCCCTGCAGCGTATCTTCATCAGCCACAAACTGCATAATGGCGACCAACGCGTTAAAGGTGAATACCAGCGCAATACCGAACAACACCACTCCGGATGCGGCGACGCCTGTCCAACGGGTAATACCGTCCAGGAGTAACGCGGATAAAAGCGCAAAGATGAACGCATTGGCCGGGATAAACCAGGCGGCAGGAATACCGGGAATACCGATCCCCAACACAATCGCCAGCGCAGCGCCAAAAGCCGCCGCGGACGACACGCCGAGGGTAAACGGCGTCGCCAGCGGATTATTTAAAATGGTTTGCATTTCGGCGCCCGCTAACCCTAACGCCATGCCCACCAGTAGGGCCATCAGGGCATAGGGTAAACGAATATCCCAGACAATAACGTGTATGCCCGCATTCACCTTTTCCGGCTGGAAAAGCGCCTGCCACAGCGCACTGAGCGGTAAACCAGAAGACCCACAGGTTACATCCACCATCAGTGAAGCCATCATCGCCAACGCAATAGCTAACATGAGCACAGCCCGTTTTCGTATGATCTGGCGATAGCGCGGAATGACGGGCGTGGAAGCGAAACCGGGGGCTAAAAGTGATTTGTCCTGACAGGTCATGGTTCGGGCTACGTTATTAATCAGAGGAGAATTATAGCGCCGAATTATTTCGTTATATATTTATTTATATTTCGATTAATGACACGGTGGCCTATCTCACCGGTTTCCAATAAATATCCTCCGGCATAGCCCTGTCTCTTGATCAGATCTCCTGATCAAGAGACAGGGCCTGGCTGGGGGTTTTCCATAGACAAAAAAAGCGTGGAGCCATCCACGCTTGAGGCTGCTGACAACGTGTAACCAGGTGGCAATGTTCCAACCACGGACCTACAAAAAGTACGTAATCTGTTGATATTCTCATTTCGTAAGTCAGGCAAAGCGCTAGCTGCCTCTCGCAGAAATGCCAACACAATAGATAATTGTCAGCAGTCCTCATTTTTCAGTCAGCAAATATCGGTCCGGCAGGGAATTTCGCCAGAAACCCGGTGACGGCCAGCAGCGACCATAGCCCGGGCCACTCAATCTGGCGCTCCCGCAGTTCATCATCCAGCGTCATAAGCGCAAACTCACCTTTATCGCCCAGCACGCCGCCCTGCCAGAGCAGCCGCTGCGCCTGCTGCCGCGCCCAGGGAGAATCGCTCTTCCAGGCCAGCAGGTGCAGCAGAGCCTGCTGCAGGCAGACACCGTGAGAATGTTGATCCCGCAACAGCCGCCGGTAAACCGGCAGCGATATGCTGCGCACGGTATAAAAACCGCTGCGGGTTTCGCTGTCAACATCTGCCATGCCAGCACAGAACTGACTGGCCAGGTCACATAAACGATTGTGCGTCAGCGGCTGGCGCAGGGCATCCAGACGACCTGCTGCGGCACACAGCAGCCCGCTCCTTTGCCGTTCTTGTGGCAGCGAATCAGGCAAAACCGCTACCGTTTCAGCCGCCCCGGCCTGCGCATGCTGTACGCCCGCGTCATAACAACGGACAAAGAAATCATGGCTGCCACGGACAATTGACGGGCACGCCAGCAGATTCAGCGCCGGGTGCAGTTGTTCAAGCTCGTCCAGTGATGCCAGCGTATAATTGACAACCACATCTTTTGTCGACGCCCGGCCTTCCGGACGAAATGCTATGGTTTCATTCATCAAAGTCTCCTTATGGGACATTCCCGGCTTGCAGACGGCTGTGAACCCGTAGCCCGGCTCAGCGCAGCGCAAGCCGGGAGAACGTATTTCCCGGAGGCGATGCTGCGCATCTGTCCGGGCTACAGAGCCATGCAATCCGGTAGCCCGGACAGACGCAACGCGCCGCCTCCGGGAAAGGAACAGATTTACATCGCCAGCACGTACTTGAGCATCACGCCGGCGGCTATCGCCGAGCCAATCACCCCCGCCACGTTCGGCCCCATCGCGTGCATCAGCAGGAAGTTCTGCGGGTCTGATTCCAGCCCCACTTTGTTCGATACGCGGGCTGCCATCGGCACCGCCGACACCCCCGCCGAACCGATAAGCGGGTTGATTTTGTTCTTACTGCACAGGTTCATCAGCTTCGCCATCAGCACCCCGGCCGCCGTCCCGATACCAAAGGCAATCACACCCAGCAGCAGAATGCCCAGCGTCTGCGGCTGCAGGAACTTATCCGCCACCAGCTTCGCGCCCACCGACAGCCCGAGGAAGATGGTCACGATATTAATCAGCCCGTTCTGTACCGTGTCGCTCAGACGCTCCACCACGCCGCTTTCACGCATCAGATTGCCAAAGCAGAACATCCCCAGCAGCGGCGCGGCGTCCGGCAGCAGCAGCGCCACCAGTAGTAACAGCACCACCGGGAAGAGGATTTTTTCCCGCTTGCTGACGGTGCGCAGCTGCACCATGCGGATTTTCCGCTCTTTCTCGCTGGTCAGCGCGCGCATAATCGGCGGCTGGATTAACGGCACCAGCGCCATATACGAGTACGCCGCCACCGCGATGGCCCCCAGCAGCTCCGGCGCCAGCTTGCCCGACAGGTAAATGGCCGTCGGACCGTCCGCGCCGCCGATAATGCCGATGGCCGCCGCCTGCGGCAGGGTGAAGGAAATCAGGCCGAAGTAATTCAGCGTCAGCGCCCCCAGCACGGTGGCGAAGATGCCGAACTGCGCCGCCGCGCCGAGCAGCAGGGTGCGCGGGTTGGCCAGCAGCGGGCCGAAGTCGGTCATCGCGCCCACGCCCATGAAGATGACCAGCGGCGCGACACCGGAGCCAATCGCCACTTTGTAGAACAGCGCCAGCACCCCCGGCGTGTAGCCCATGTCCACCGCCAGGTTCTCCATCTGGCTCTGCACCGACGGCAGCGCCAGCGCTAATGCCTCTTTAATGGCGTGCACATCCGGCGCGCAGTTAAGCTTCGCGGCAATCACCGCCAGCTGCCCGGCGTCGTGATGCGCCAGCAGGCTCTCCAGCGCGGTCAGCGCCATGCCCGCTTCCGGGATGTTCGACAGCAGACCGCCGAAGCCAATCGGCAGCAGCAACAACGGCTCGAACTTCTTCGCAATCGCCAGCCACAGCAGCAGCAGGCTGACCAGCAGCATGATGGCCTGGCCTGCGCCGAGGTGCATCAGCCCCATGCCCTGAAGCAGGGCGTTCAGACTTTCCATTTCCGCTCCTCGTCCTTACGCCAGCGTCATCAGGGTGTCGCCCACGGAGACCGCGTCCCCGGACTTCACCGCGATACCGCGTACCGTCCCGGCCTGCGCGGCGCGGATTTCGGTTTCCATCTTCATGGCTTCCAGAATCAGCAGCACATCGCCTTCGGCCACGCTCTGGCCCTCGGTGGCAATCACCTTCCAGATATTGCCCGCCAGCGGGGCGGTGACCGGGGTGCCGGCGCCTGCCGGGGCGGCTGCGGCTGGCGCGGAGGCAGGAACGGCCGCCGTCAGCTGGCTGATATCGCCGCCGTCGCTGACTTTGACCACAAAGGCTTTGCCTTCCACTTCCACGGTGTAGACGCCGGAGGCGGCAGGCTTCTCTGCTTTTGCCACCGGCTGCGCGGTTTCCGCCTGCGGCGGTGGCTCAAACGCCGCCGGGTTGTGGCGGTTCTCAAGGAATTTGAGGCCGATTTGCGGGAACAGCGCCACGGTGAGCACGTCGTCAATGGCGTTTCCCGCAAGCTGAATGCCCTTCTCCTGAGCCTGGTGCTTCACGTCCGCTTCCAGTTCAGCCAGCTCCGGCTTCAGCAGGTCCGCCGGACGGCAGGTCACCGGAGCGCCCCCTTCCAGCACCCGCGCCTGCAGTGCCGCGTTCACCGGCACCGGGGTGTGCCCGTATTCGCCTTTCAGAATGCCGGCGGTCTCTTTGGCAATGGTTTTGTAGCGTTCCCCGGTCAGCACGTTGAGCACCGCCTGGGTGCCGACAATCTGCGAGGTGGGGGTCACCAGCGGGATAAAGCCGAGGTCCTCGCGCACGCGGGGGATTTCCGCCAGCACCTGGTCGAGTTTGTCCGCCGCGTTCTGCTGCTTCAGCTGGCCTTCCAGGTTGGTGAGCATCCCGCCCGGTACCTGGGCCACGAGGATACGGCTGTCGTAGCCCTTCAGCTGGCCTTCAAAGGCGTGATATTTCTTGCGCACCTCGCGGAAGTACGCCGCGATGCTCTCCAGCTTCAGGATATCCAGCCCGGTGTCGTGTTCCGTGCCGGCAAGCGTCGCCACCAGCGCTTCGGTGGCCGGGTGGCCGTAGGTGGCGCTCATGGAGGAAATCGCCGTGTCCACGCCGTCGACGCCCGCCTCGATAGCCTTCAGCAGGGCCATTTCCGCCATCCCGGTGGTGGCGTGACAGTGCAGGTGCAGGCGCACCTCAAAACGTTTTTTGATTTCGCTCACCAGCTCATACGCCGCCATCGGTGTAAGAATGCCGGACATATCCTTGATGGCAATCGAGTCAACGCCGGTTTCCAGCAGTTGCTCTGTTAAATCCAGCCAGGTCTGCAACGTGTGCGCCGGACTGGTGGTGTAGGAGAGTGTGCCCTGGGCGTGCGCGCCGTGGCTGCGCACCGCCTGCAGGGCGGCTTTCATATTGCGCGGGTCGTTCATGGCATCGAAGACGCGGAAGACGTCCATGCCGTTTTTCACCGCCCGCTCAACGAAGCGTTCCACCACGTCATCGGCGTAGTGGCGATAACCGAGCAGGTTCTGGCCGCGCAGCAACATCTGCAGGGGGGTTTTGGGCATGGCTTTTTTGAGCTCGCGCAGGCGGACCCACGGGTCTTCGCCGAGGAAACGGATGCAGGCGTCAAAGGTGGCGCCGCCCCAGCACTCCAGCGAGCCGTAGCCGACATCGTCAAGCTGAGCGGCAATCGGCAGCATATCGTCAAGGCGCAGGCGGGTGGCGAAAAGGGACTGGTGGGCGTCGCGCAGGACGACATCGGTAATGGCAATGGTCATGGATTCCTCCGTAAATTAAGGGTTAAGGCGGCGATGGTGGTGGATAGCGGCGGCAATCACCGGCTTGAGGCGGGCAAAGTCGTCCGCGGGCGCGGCGGCGGCAGGTGCCAGTTTTGGCACCGGAGCCGGCTCAGGGAAGAAACGGTTGACGGCGGCGGACATGCCGCGGATGGCGAAAATCAGCAGGAACAGAAACGCCAGCACGAACCCCATGCCGAGGAACATCAGAGTGAAGCCTTCACCTAATAGCACCGAACTATTCATAATAAAGTCTCAAATTTAATAATCTAAAATAGAAAAGTAATATCAGGCATTAATAGAAGGGATAAAATATCGGTAGTAAAATCATACTAACGATAAAACAAACCAAACTAATCGCCAGTCCGGGTTTTAAAAAATCTTTAAATTTAACATTCCCCGGGCCAATAATCATTGAGTTTGCTGGAATAGCCATTGGGGTACAAACAGCAACACTACTCGCAATAAAAACAGCAATAACAACTGCACGAGGGTCTGCGCCAATAGACTGTGCGATAGTCCACCCTACCGGGCATAACAACGTACATGCTGCAGTGTTACTCATAACTTGAGTCAAAGCCCATGTAAGTATCCACAATGATGCCATAATAATCATAACGCCAGAATCTCCGGTTACTGAAATAACGGCATTGGCAATCATTTCTCCAGCACCAGTAGAATTAAGCGCGGCTCCTAAAGGCATCATAAACGCAAGCATGAAAACAGTTAGCGTTTCAAAAGAATTAAAAGTTTCCTTTTGTGTCAAAACGCCAGCAAATACAAGAACAATAGCCGCACAACATGCAATAATATGCATTGGAGGCAGAAACTTAATATAATCAGTTGCCACCATTCCAGCGATAGACAGAATAAAAACGGCTAAAGTTAAATTTCTATGCCAGGCCGGAATTTGGCTATAATCCATTTGAGAATCAGATTGTGTATTTCCATCACGATCTGCGATGAGTTTTGAACCGAAGAAATAGAGAAATATAGAGCATGCAATCAGCAAAGGAATACCAATTTTAGCGTATTCGAAAAATGGCACCGACAGACTTCCCTTACTAAAAGTTTCAATAGTATTTTTAGCAATCAGATTTCCTGGCGAACCGATAATAGAAATGTCAGCACCGATTGTTGCCCCAAAAACCAGAGGCATAAGAAGTTTAATAGGCTTAATCTGACTACTGGCGGCAATACCTAAAACAATAGGAATTAGCACAGCAACTGTTCCGCTATTAGAAACAAAGGCAGACATAACTCCACCAATAAGAAAAATCAATACACTAAGGCTTCTTTCTGTTTTAGCATATTTTAGTAAAATTTTACTTGATTGCCATGCCAAACCTGTTTTAAAAAATGCCGCACCGAGTACACACATGGCGACGATAAGAATAACATTCGCATTTACGATTGAAGCAAAAATATCCTTAGCATCGATAACACCGGTAAAATAAAGTGCCATTGGGACCATAAATGCAACTAATCCCATAGGAAGACGATCGCTAACAAAGATAATTATTGCAACCACTAAAACCAACAAAGTAATAATCGCTGGTGACATGTATACGTCCTTATATTATTAGGGTACAAAAACAACTCATTACAGTCATGAATACAACTGCAACAAGCATAAATCACATGTTATACTAAAATTACATCTAATTAATTTCTATTGAGAAAGAATACACTCACATAAATAACAACACTTACCCGACAAAGGCATAACATATTCTTACTGCTTTTGTTTCTGTTTAATCAAATAATTTCCTCTTAAAATCTGTCTGTGTATAATGCTACTTATATAAATGAAACTCATCCAATGCTAATAAGGTTGCAGCTTATGCAATATCGGCATCACCTCGAACTAACATGGCTCGAAGACTGTCTGGCTCTAAAAGAAACGTTGAATTTCTCAAAAGCGTCTGCCTCAAGATATGTGACTCAACCCGCATTTAGTCGTCGGATACAATCTCTCGAAGAATGGGTGGGTACGCCCCTTTTTGAAAGAAGTAAACGGGGAGTCACCCTTACCAAGGCCGGAGAAGTATTTACAGACCAGCTTCCCGAACTGATCCACTCCTTGTACACATTGAAAAGTGATACCCTTGAGGTCGCAGGTAATAAACAACCTAGTCTTGTTTTTTCAGCAACGCATGCTTTGTCTTTCTCTTTTGTACCGCATTTGTTAAAACAGAGTGATAAAATTGCAAAATTTGGTTCATTTCGTCTTTTATCTGACTCATTGAATGCGTGCGAAAAAATGATGCGGCAGGGAGATTCACAATTTTTGCTGTGTCACCATCACCCACATATGCATCTAAATTTAAATAAAAATAACTTTATGAGCATTCGTCTTGGGTTTGATACATTAATTCCATTCAGTAAACCAGACTCAGAAACGTTAAAACCGTTGTGGAATATAAATAATAAGATTCAATTCCCTTACCTTTCTTTTTCATCACAATCAGGTCTGGGAAGAATAATAGCAAATACAGCGTCTATTAACAGAATTACCCATAATATAAATGTTGCCTTTGTGGCCGATCTGGCAGCAACACTATTGGCAATGGTCAGATCTGGCGATGGTGTTGCCTGGATACCTCAAAGCCTTGCCAGGCAAGATATAGAGGCTAAAACTATTGTTACTGCAGCGGAAAAAGAAAGCAATTTATGGGTACCCATAGAAATAAGACTTTATAGACCAGCCAAGAGAATGCCTCCAGATGCCGAAGAGCTATGGGAAATTTTTGTTGAAGAACAAATATAATTATTTAATTGTAAAATGTTCTTTAATATAATCCTCAATGAATTTAATTAACGCTCTGGTTGCATATGATAAATATTTATCTTTCTTCCAGGCCAAACCAATCGTAACATAAGTCGGCTCAGTCATGGCCTTGGTTATTACTTTTTCGGCTTTAAGATCGACAGCGTCCAAAATGAAAGAAATTCCTTCATTTTTAGCAACCAGATCTATGTTGGTTTGAACCCTGTTTGATGATAGAAAAATATGTGTATGAATTCCTCGCTTTGTACATTCTTCAATAATCGTTTTTCTATGCCAGGAATCTTTTTTCATTAGTATCAATGGCTCATATTGTAGATCTTCCCAATCGATACTATCCTTTTTTGCCAGGGGATGTTTATCTGACATACATACCACGTGCTGCTGAGTCATTAATGGGACCGTAACTAATTCTTTTGGACAGTCATTAATAATAACAATAGCAAGATCCAGCTCTCCAGCAGAAAGTTTATCATGTAAACCAAAAGTCCCCTCTTCAACAAGAGAGAGTTCCATCTCTGGATAAATCTCTCGGAAATGCTTGAAGAGCGGTGAAAAAAGAAACAAACTTATCATCGGTGGGATCCCCAAAGTTACTATGCCACCATTTTCATTACGATAATCTTTCATTTCCGCTACGCTATTTTTTAACGCAATAAGGATAGGTTCAATTTTTTGTAAGAAAAACATGCCCTCCTCAGTAAGGACAAGTTTATTTTTCTTTCTGTCAAATAATGTCACCCCTAATTCAGTCTCTAACTTCTTAATAGCAATGGTGATATTAGGTTGAGAAACAAAATGCCGCTCAGCAACTCTGGTTAAGTTACCTAACAAAGAAGCGCTTACAAAATATTCTAATTGTCTAATTTCCATCTATTTTCCACTACTATAAATAAAATTTATCATTTAATAAAAATAACATATTTCCTTCCTACAATGAATACGAATATCATGAAAATGTGATCAATGGATAAAACAATGCAACATAGCACTGGAGGGAGTATGAGTCGTATATTAAATACAGAAATTATCATTCCGGTTATCGAAAAACTTGTAAAAAAAGCTTGTTATGAACTGGATGATAATCTCATGTGTTCTTTTCGTAAAGCATATGATAAAGAAGAGTCAAAGATCGGCAAGGAAACCATTAAGATATTAATTGATAATGGAGAGTATGCAAAAAAAGAACAACTTGCATGCTGCCATGATACCGGCACTTGTATCGTTATAATGGAAATTGGACAACATGTATGCTGGGAAGGTAAGCCGCTTAAAGATCAGGTGAACCAGGGTGTTCGCCAGGGCTATGAAAATGGATACTTAAGAAAATCCATGGTTGCAGATCCATTAGAACGTATTAATACTAATGATAATACTCCTGCAATTTTACATACTGAAATTGTTGATGGTGACCGAGTGACAATTACCGTTATGCCAAAGGGCGGCGGTAGCGAAAATATGGGAACTTTTAAAACATTGCTTCCCGGCGATGGTATTGATGGTATAAAAGATTTTGTTCTGGAAACTGTCCGTCGTGTAGGAGGCAATCCATGCCCTCCTTATATTATTGGTATCGGCGTTGGCGGTACAATGGATCACTGTTCGTGGATGGCGAAGAAAGCATTATTACGCCCTCTTGGTGAGTTCAATGCTAAACCACTTTATGCCCAGCTCGAAGCTGAATTATTAGAGGCCGTGAATAATACAGGGATCGGCCCTTTAGGTATGGGCGGGCGTATTACGGCGTTAGGCGTGCATGTCGATTACTATCCTTGCCATATTACTGCACTGCCAGTCGCAATCAATTTCCAATGTAATGCAAGCCGCCACGCTAGTGAAATCATTTAATACCTGGAGAAGCTATGATGGAATTAACATTACCATTGACTAAAGAGAAAGCGAAAACTCTTAAGGTCGGCGATATATTATTTCTCACTGGATTTGCTTACACCTGCCGTGACGCCGCGCATAAAAAAATCGAAGTAGCGCTTAGTAACGGAGAAAAATCACCAGTCGATTTTCAAAACCAAACGATTTACTATGCTGGCCCCTGCCCTGCCAGACCTGGTTTACCTATTGGCTCCAACGGTCCTACAACGGCCGCACGTATGGACCCATTTGTAGAAATGATGTTTCAACAAGGGGCAACTGCGTTTCTTGGCAAAGGCGATCGTGCTGATTATGTCGCTGAGCTTTGTAAAAAATACGGTGGGGTTTCGCTACTCGGGATTGGAGGAGCGTCTGCAATTAATACAAAACATGTTAAATCAGTAGAAATTGTTGCCTACGAAGAATTAGGAACAGAATCCATTAAGAAGTTATATTTTGACCGCTATAGAGTCATTGTAGGAATTGATTCGGAAGGAAATACTCTCCAGAAGCAGGAAGTACCCAAGTACGCCAAATAATAATACATTAATATTGGCAATATCGGTCCGGTAGGCTGTTACCGGACCGATATGTTTTCTATCCTGCACTTCACCACAGGATAGAAACTAAACTTAGCCGCGACGGGCTTTTACCGCTGCCGACAACTGACGAAGCAGCGCATCGGTATCTTCCCAGCCAATACAGGCGTCAGTAATGCTTTTACCGTAGGTCAGCGGCTGACCGCTTTCCAGACTCTGGTTTCCTTCTACCAGATGACTCTCGACCATCACGCCAATAATCGCTTTTTCACCGCCCGCTATCTGCTGACAGACATCGGCGCAAACCTCCATCTGCTTTTGAAATTGCTTACAGGAGTTGGCATGGCTGAAATCGATCATGACCTGCGGCGTCAGTCCCGCTTTGGTGAGGCCTTCTTTCACCTCAGCAACATGCTGCGCGCTATAGTTTGGCGCTTTACCGCCGCGCAGAATGATATGGCAGTCGCCGTTGCCGCTGGTATTCACAATCGCCGAATGACCCCATTTAGTGACGGAGAGGAAGCAATGCGGCGCGCCGGCGGCGTTGATGGCGTCAATGGCGACTTTAATCGTGCCATCAGTACCATTTTTAAAACCGACCGGACAAGAGAGGCCAGACGCCAGTTCGCGATGAACCTGGGATTCAGTAGTCCGCGCGCCAATGGCGCCCCAGCTCATCAGATCGGCCAGATATTGCGGCGTGATCATATCGAGGAATTCGCCGGCGGCAGGCAGGCCGCTGTCGTTAATATCCAGCAGCAGTTTGCGCGCAATACGCAGACCGTCGTTAATCTGGAAGCTGTTATCCATGTGCGGATCGTTAATCAGCCCTTTCCAGCCGACGGTGGTACGCGGTTTCTCAAAATAGACGCGCATGACAATTTCAAGCTCGCCTTGAAGCTCATCGCGTAGCGCCAGCAAACGGGCGGCATACTCTTTCGCCGCTGCCGGATCATGAATTGAACAAGGACCGATCACCACCAGCAGACGATCGTCATTGCCTTTGAGAATTTTATGGATGGCTTTGCGCGCGTGAGCAACGGTATTTGCTGCATTTTCCGTGGCGGGAAACTTTTCCAGCAGCGCGACCGGAGGTAATAACTCGTTGATTTCTTTAATGCGTAAATCGTCGTTCTGATAATTCATGTTTATTCCAGTGTTGCCGTACTTATCCCAATGAATGCAATCCCTCCAATCTATCTCTTCAATTAAATAGTGTAAACGGGCTTTTACACTTTGAACGGAATAATCCTGGAATTCAGGAAAAAAACGCACAAATGTAGCGAAAAATGGGATCTAACCTACACTTTTTAACTGTAACCACTCTGTTTATGAATTATTGCAAGATTCTCTGCTGCGTTAACCCGCGGCGGCGAACGTTTTTTATCCCTTATTTGAGGATTTGACTGACACGTGCACTGTTGGAAGAGGTTATCCGACATATCCACCATAACAGGAGCATCTTATGAAAATGACAAAACTGACTACGCTTTTACTCACCGCTACCCTCGGCCTTGCCAGCGGCGCAGCGTTAGCTGCTGAATCTAACGCGCAATCCAGTAATGGCCAGGCGAACTCGGCGGCAAATGCCGGTCAGGTTGCCCCGGACGCCCGCCAGAATGTAGCGCCGAATGATGTGAATAACAATGACATCAATACCAACGGCAATACTAACAGCACGATGCAGCATCCAGACGGTTCAACCATGAATCATGACGGAATGACCAAGGATGAAGAGCATAAAAATACCATGTGTAAAGACGGTCGCTGCCCGGATATTAATAAAAAAGTGGAAACCGGTAATGGCGTCAATAATGACGTGAATACCAAAACCGACGGTACCACACAGTAATGCAGAAAAAAGTCTGATAACGGGAGAGCTTTCGCTCTCCTTTTTATTTTGTCAGCGAAAAATCAGTATGATGTCTACAGTATTGATGAGAATAACAAAGGAATGACGTTATGGCGCACTCACACTCTCATGCCGATTCACACCTGCCGAAAGATAATAATGCTCGTCGCCTGCTTTTCGCCTTTATCGTCACTGCCGGATTTATGCTCCTTGAGGTGGTGGGCGGGATACTCTCCGGCTCTCTGGCGTTGTTGGCGGATGCGGGACATATGCTCACCGACGCGGCGGCCCTTCTCTTTGCGCTGCTGGCGGTTCAATTTTCCCGTCGCCCCCCGACTGTTCGCCACACTTTTGGCTGGCTAAGGCTCACCACACTGGCGGCCTTTGTGAATGCCATTGCGTTGGTGGTCATTACCCTTCTCATTGTCTGGGAGGCGATAGAGCGCTTTTACACGCCACGTCCGGTGGCGGGCAATCTGATGATGGTGATTGCGGTCGCGGGTCTGCTGGCGAACCTGTTTGCGTTCTGGATTCTCCATCGGGGAAGCGATGAAAAAAACCTGAACGTGCGCGCTGCCGCGCTACATGTGATGGGCGATTTGCTGGGTTCCGTCGGCGCAATAGTCGCCGCGTTGATCATTATCTGGACGGGCTGGACGCCAGCGGACCCGATTCTCTCTATTCTGGTTTCGGTACTGGTGTTACGCAGCGCCTGGCGTTTGTTAAAAGATAGCGTCAACGAATTGCTGGAAGGCGCGCCGGTTTCGCTGGATATTAATGCCTTACAGCGCCATTTAAGCCGGGAAATCCCCGAAGTCCGCAACGTACACCATGTGCATGTCTGGATGGTCGGCGAAAAACCGGTCATGACATTGCACGCTCAGGTCATTCCGCCACACGACCATGATGCGCTGCTGGAACGTATCCAGGATTTCCTGATGCACGAATACCATATTGCGCACGCTACGATTCAGATGGAATATCAAGTGTGTCACGGCCCGGACTGTCATCTGAATCAGACGTCATCCGGGCATGTTCATCACCATTAACGGGAAAGCGCGCGCGATCCTCGCTCCCGCGCGCTGTTTATCCACAGGCGGCTACCGTTCACGGCGACAAATGTCAGGATCAGATATTCCAGCGACATCGCATAGACGCCCTGCAAAGCAAAAATCACCACACTGATCACGTTGATTACCACCCACAGGAGCCAGTTTTCGACATATTTGCGTGTCATCAGAATCATCGCCGCGATAGACAGCACCATCATGCAAGAGTCCCAGAACGGGAAAGCGTCCGGTTGCAGTACAGGCATTGTCACCTGTAACCCCAGCATCTGCATAATGGCGACGGCCACGCGCGTCAGGACGGCGAATACGGGATCGATATATCGCGTCATCAAACCGATAGCTATCACACATATCGCCAGCCATGCCATTGCTTTTGGTAACGGCAGCCAGCGGATTTTAAGCTCGGCTTCATTATCCTTTGTTTGCCGCGACCACGCATACCAGCCATAAATATTGGCGGCAAAGAAAAAGAGTTGCAGCAACAGGCTGGCATAAAGCTGGATCTGAAAGAAAATAATCGCAAACAGGGTGACGTTAACCAGTCCAAAAAAGTAGTTGCTGATCTTCTCCAGACTGGCAAGCCAAATACAGAGCAGGCCGGCGATGGTTCCTACCGCTTCGATCCACGAGAGATCGTACCCGCCAGCGCCAATCGGAATATGAATCAGTATGTTGTGCGTACTAAAAAAATCCATTCTCTCCCCCAAAGATTTCCGTCTTTACGCCCGAAGTGTAGCCGCAAAATCCAGCATCCGGTTGAGCGGCAGTAATGCGCCCTCGCGTAGCGCCGCATCAACCTGTATTTCATGCGCCGCGCCTCCCTGCTCCAGCCCTTCAGCAATGGCTTTCAGGCCATTCATCGCCATCCACGGACAGTGCGCACAGCTACGGCAGGTCGCCCCCTCGCCAGCCGTGGGCGCTTCAAGCAGTTCTTTTTCAGGCACCGCCTGCTGCATTTTGTAGAAGATGCCGCGATCGGTCGCCACGATAAGCTGTCTGTGCAGCAGCGTTTCTGCCGCCTTAATAAGCTGACTGGTGGAGCCCACCGCATCGGCCATTTCGACAATGGACTGCGGCGATTCAGGGTGAACCAGAAGAGCGGCATCGGGATAGATTTTTTTTAAACGGGTCAACGCCTGGGTTTTAAACTCGTCATGCACGATACACGCCCCTTGCCAACACAGTACATCGGCCCCGGTCTGTTTTTGCACGTAATTCCCCAGGTGTCTGTCCGGCGCCCAGATAATTTTTTCCCCCAAACTATCCAGATGCTCAATCAGTTCTACGGCGATACTGGAGGTCACAACCCAGTCCGCACGCGCTTTAACAGCAGCAGAGGTGTTAGCATAGACCACTACGGTTCTGTCAGGGTGTGCATCACAAAAAGCGCTAAATTCGTCTATTGGGCAGCCTAAATCCAGCGAACATTCCGCCGCCAGGGTAGGCATAAGAATGGTCTTTTCCGGGCTGAGGATTTTGGCGGTTTCCCCCATAAACCGTACGCCCGCTACTAGCAGCGTGGATGCGGCGTGCTTCGCGCCGAAACGGGCCATTTCCAGTGAGTCGGAAATACAGCCGCCGGTTTCTTCTGCTAACTGTTGAATTTCCGGATCGGTGTAGTAGTGCGCCACCATGACGGCATTGCGCTCTTTGAGCAAGCGCTTGATTTTCTCACGATAAAATTGCTTTTCATCGTCGTTCAACGGCGTTGGTTTCGGCGGGAACGGGTAGATTGCGGCTTGTGTGTCAAACATTACGCTCATCGTGGCTTCTCGTTTTACTGACTTAACGAAACAACCGAATGAAAGCGTAATAAACGCCACAATCGGTTAATTTGTTTTATATGCTAAACAAGATAGCTGATTCAATAAGGAAAGTCACAATAATTACGTAGCCCCGTATCTGATGGCGGCGTAACGTCTTATCTGGCCTACGTGAGCGGTACCGTCTGTAGGCCTGATAAGCGCAGCGCATCAGGCAAGACCCAAACCTGCGGCAGGTTCGAATCTTCCATATTGCAGATAGCAAAAAGGCGCCGCCAGCGCCCTCTTTTACATTGGTGGGTCGTGCAGGATGACTCGCTTCGCTCGCCCTTCGGGCCGTCGCCGCAAGCGGCTCCGTTGTCTCACTACGTTCGACCCGAACCTGCGGCAGGTTCGAATCTTCATATTGCAGATAGCAAAAAAGCGCCTTTAGGGCGCTTTTTTACATTGGTGGGTCGTGCAGGATGACTCGCTTCGCTCGCCCTTCGGGCCGTTGCTGACGCAACGTTATCCTTCACGCTCAACATCTGAGTTTGATGTTAAATTGGTGGGTCGTGCAGGATTCGAACCTGCGACCAATTGATTAAAAGTCAACTGCTCTACCAACTGAGCTAACGACCCCTTGGATAAGGGTTACTGCTTCAATCATTCAGGATGGTGGGTCGTGCAGGATGACTCGGCTTCGCCTCGCCCTTCGGGCCGTTGCTAAAGCAACGTTATCCTTCACGTTCTCTACCAGTTACCACCTTGTATATTGGTGGGTCGTGCAGGATTCGAACCTGCGACCAATTGATTAAAAGTCAACTGCTCTACCAACTGAGCTAACGACCCATACGGGTGCTGCCTGAAAGATTTTACTCGGACCATCTAAAGATGGTGGGTCGTGCAGGATGACTCGGCTTCGCCTCGCCCTACGGGCCGTTGCTGACGCAACGTTATCCTTCACGTTCAACATCTGAGTTTGATGTTAAATTGGTGGGTCGTGCAGGATTCGAACCTGCGACCAATTGATTAAAAGTCAACTGCTCTACCAACTGAGCTAACGACCCGAGTGGTGGGTGATGACGGGATCGAACCGCCGACCCCCTCCTTGTAAGGGAGGTGCTCTCCCAGCTGAGCTAATCACCCGATACTACGCTGGATATTACTGACTAACCGAAGTTAGTGGTGGGTCGTGCAGGATGACTCGGCTTCGCCTCGCCCTACGGGCCGTTGCTGACGCAACGTTATCCTTCACGTTTTATTCTCGTTTCCACCGAACGATTGGTGGGTCGTGCAGGATTCGAACCTGCGACCAATTGATTAAAAGTCAACTGCTCTACCAACTGAGCTAACGACCCACTTTTGCGTTGCTTTCGAGTTGTTTAATATCCCGTGGCAACGGCGGCATATATTACTGATTTCAGATTTGAGCGCAACAAAAATTTCGACGCAGGGGGCTCAACTGCTTAGGAATCGCACGACGCGACCAGAAAAAAGGCGTTTTCTGGTCGCATGGTACGCATTACATCGCGTTAAGACGCTTCTGCGCCTGTTTCGCGCCATCAGTGCCAGGATATTTGTTAATCACCTGCTGATAAACCGCTTTCGCTTTTGCCGTATCACCTTTGTCCTGCATGATAACGCCAACTTTGTACATCGCGTCCGCAGCCTTCGGCGACTTAGGATAGTTTTTTACTACCGAGGCGAAATAATAGGCGGCGTCATCTTTTTTACCCTTGTTGTAATTCAACTGGCCCAGCCAATAATTGGCGTTCGGCTGATAAGTAGAATCAGGGTATTTCTTGATGAAGTTCTGAAACGCCACAATCGCATCATCCTGGCGAGACTTATCCTGCACCAGCGCAATTGCCGCATTGTAATCGGTATTCGCATCGCCACTTTGTACCGGCGCCCCTGAGGTTGCCGTACCGGCATCCGGAGCGGAGGTCGCAGCGGTTGCCGCCCCGCTCTGGTCACCAGCTGCTGGCTGCGCTGCGCCGCCATTATTTAAGCTCCCCAGCTGCAGCATAATTTGCTTCTGGCGCTCCATCACCTGATTCAGTTGATACTGATTTTCCTGGATTTGGCCGCGCAAAGAATCGATATCGGACTGATTATCGGAGAGCTGCTGCTGAAGTTGGGTTAAAAGCTGGCTGTGAGCGTTAGAGATACGCTCAAGTTGAGTGACGCGGTCTTCGACCGAGCCTGAGCCGACACTACTGATTGGCGCCTGAGCAAAAGCGGCCCAGGGGGCCGCTATGCCAACCAGTAACGACAGACTCAACAGGTGATGTCTGAAGTTACTGCTCATGCAATTCTCTTAGTAAACCAGTACAGCGCGACGGTTCTTAGCGTAAGCCGCTTCGTCGTGGCCCAGTACGGCAGGTTTTTCTTTACCGTAAGAAACGATGGAGATCTGGTCAGCGGAAACGCCTTTACCCTGCAGGTACATTTTAACAGCGTTAGCACGACGTTCGCCCAGGGAGATGTTGTACTCCGGAGTACCGCGTTCGTCCGCGTGACCTTCTACGGTGACTTTGTAAGACGGGTTGCTACGCAGGAAGTTAGCGTGCGCATCCAGCATTGCCGCGAAGTCAGAACGGATATCGTACTTGTCGAGATCGAAGTAAACGATGTTGTTCTGCTGCAGCTGCTGCATCTGCAGACGCGCTTGCTCTTCAGACGACATATTACCGCTACCGTTCGAATCCATACCCGTGCCGGCGCCGTTCAGCATACCGCCTTCGCTACCGTCATTGCTGGCGTTCTTGTTGGAAGAACATGCCGCGATTGCCATAACAGGCAGGGCAATCATCAGGCCCTTCAGCACTTTGTTCAGTTGCATTTCTTTAATTCCTTTAGTAATCAATTAATTATTATCACAGATACGGCGACCAGGCAGGCGATTTCACCTGACCATCAGTTGCCGGAAGACGCGCTTTGAAACGCCCATCTGTAGAAACCAAATTCAGCACAGATCCCATCCCCTGAGAAGAGCTGTAGATTACCATCGTGCCGTTAGGTGCCAGACTTGGCGTTTCATCCAGGAACGTTGACGACAGAACCTGTACGCCCCCCGTCACCAGATCTTGTTTGGCAATGTGCTGCTGCCCGTTATTTGAGCTTACCATTACCATAAATTTACCGTCGCTGCTGACATCCGCATCCTGGTTTTGCGAACCTTCCCAGGTAATACGCTGCGCCGCACCGCCGTTAATGTTCATTTTATACACTTGCGGACGTCCAGCCTGGTCAGAAGTAAAGGCCAGAGTCTGGCTGTCCGGGAACCAGGTCGGCTCCGTATTGTTGCTACGCCCGTCCGTTATCTGACGAATCTGGCCGGAGGCGAGATCCATAACGTACAGGTTCAGACTTCCGGTTTTCGATAACGCGAACGCCAGTTTCGTCCCATCCGGCGAGAAGGCCGGCGCGCCGTTGTGACGCGGGAAGGACGCAACCTGACGCACTGCGCCGTTTGCCAGCGTCTGGATAACCAGCGCGGAGCGACCGCTTTCAAATGTCACGTAAGCCAGTTTTGAGCCGTCCGGAGACCACGCCGGAGACATCAGCGGCTGCGGAGAACGGTGCACTACGAACTGATTGTAGCCATCGTAATCCGACACACGCAGTTCATACGGGAACTGACCGCCGTTAGTCTGTACCACATAGGCGATACGAGTACGGAACGCGCCCTTAATGCCCGTCAGTTTTTCAAAGACTTCGTCACTGGCGGTGTGGCCTGCATAACGCAGCCACTGCTTGTTCACTTTATAAGAGTTTTGCGCCAGTACAGTCCCCGGCGCGCCGCCAGTGTCAACCAGCTGATAAGCAACATTGTAGGAACCGTCCGGATTCGGCGTGACCTGTCCAACGACGACGGCATCAATACCCAGCGCAGACCATGCGGTAGGCTGAACTTCCTGAGCGGTGGCTGGCTGCTGCGGCAGTCGTGACCGGTCTAACGGATTAAATTTACCGCTGTTGCGTAAATCTGCCGCCACGATGCCGCCGATATCTTCAGGCGCAGCGCCCGGCCCGGCCCATTTAAAAGGCACAACGCCAATCGGTCGCGCCGAGTCCACCCCCTGGGTGATCTCGATACGGACTTCTGCGTGCAGCACCGCCGCCCACAGCATCAGAAAACCAAATGCTACTCGTAATGCCTGCTTCATCATATCTCCCATACCTGGGCCTGCGACCCACGATAATTTAGCAGAATGTTAACAAACTCAAATACACAAAACCACCGGGACCAGTAACAACTCAACCGCTCCAACTTCCATAAAGAAAAGTATCTACAGTTTAAAGTCTAGTTTGGCATCCTTTATTTTCTCATAAACAGCCTGGCTTGGCGGTTTAGGAATTTTCGCGGTTTTTGCCGCCATTAACGCCGCCTGACAAAGCGCCGGATCGCCGCCCTCAGACGTAATGCTTTTTAATGAGCCATCCGGCGCCAGGCTAATATGCAAGACACATTGTTTGCCCTGATACAGGCTCGCATCATACAGACGGCTCTGAATCGCGACCTGAATCTGTTTCGCGTAGGCGCTGATATCAGCGCCTGTCGCCCCACCGTTAGCGCCCGATGTACCGCTATCTTTCGATGGCTGACCATTCCCTTTCGCGCCGCCGCCGGTTTTCGGCGCATTCTTACCCGAGCTGAGATCGCCAAGCAGATCGTCGACGCCTTCTGCGGCGGCCGCTTTTTCGGCAGCCGCTTTCTTCTTAGCGTCCGCCGCTGCTTTCGCCGCCTCGGCATCCGCTTTCTTCTTCGCCGCCGCTTTCGCCGCCTCGGCATCCGCTTTCTTCTTCGCCTCCGCCGCCGCTTTCGCCGCTTCGGCTTCCGCTTTCTTCTTCGCCTCCGCCGCTGCTTTCGCCGCTTCGGCTTCCGCTTTCTTCTTCGCGTCCGCCGCCGCTTTCGCCGCTTCGGCTTCCGCTTTCTTCTTCGCGTCCGCTGCCGCTTTTACCGCCTCGGCTTCCGCTTTCTTCTTCGCGTCCGCCGCCGCTTTCGCCGCTTCGGCCTCCGCTTTTTTCTTCGCGTCCGCCGCCGCTTTCGCCGCTTCTTCGGCCTGTTGCTGCTGCTGTTGCGCCAGTTTTGCCGCTTCTTCAGCCTGCTTTTGCTGCTCCTGAGCCGCTAAACGTTCTTTCTCAAGTTGTTTCAACCGCTCCTGTTCGGCAGCCTGCTTCTGCTGCAGCTCCTCTGCTTGCTGCTGTTGCAGCTTTTTACGCTCTTCTTCCGCGCGTCTGGCGCTGGCCTGTTGATCCTGCTGACGGTTGTACTGCTGCACAACGGCGCCAGGATCGACCATCACCGCGTCGATAGCGGAACCACCGCCGCCGCCGGCAGAAGCCTCTATATGCTCATCAAACGAACTCCAGATCAGCACTGCAAATAAGATGATATGCAGCACGGCTGAAATAATTATCGCCCGTTTGAGCTTGTCGTTTTGTTCGGTTGCCTTTGACACTCTCGGTTCCCAAAAAACTGTTCGCCTGTTACTCGCCGTCTTTCAAGCCAACGGGACGCAGACTTCAGATTGGCTGCGTCATTAAGCCAACCGATTTTACGCCCGCGCTGTGTAACAAGTTCAGCGCTTTAATTATTTCATCGTACGGCACCTCTTTCGCGCCGCCGATTAAAAAGACTGTTTTCGGATTAGCCTGCAGATGACGCTTTACTTCTGCGATCACCTGTTCAGACGGCAGTTGATCCATTCGATCTTTATCAACCACTACGCTGTATTGCCCTACTCCGGAAACCTCAATAATGACCGGTGGATCGTCGTTACTACTGACCGCCTGCGACTGATTCGCCTCCGGCAAGTCGACCTCCACGCTCTGGGTAATGATCGGCGCGGTTGCCATAAAGATCAGCAGCAACACCAACAGTACGTCGAGTAGCGGTACAATATTGATTTCGGACTTAAGTTCGCGACGACCTCGTCCACGCGTTCTGGCCATGGCTTACCCCTTGTTGCTTTCGCTTACGGTAAACGCCTGGCGGTGCAGAATCGCGGTGAACTCTTCCATAAAGTTGTCGTAATTCAGTTCCAGCTTGTTCACGCGCTGATTCAGTCGGTTGTAAGCCATAACCGCAGGGATGGCGGCAAACAGACCAATCGCCGTGGCAATCAATGCTTCGGCAATACCCGGCGCAACCATTTGCAGAGTCGCCTGTTTCACCGCGCCCAGGGCGATAAACGCATGCATAATCCCCCATACGGTGCCAAACAGACCGATATAAGGACTGATAGAGCCTACCGTGCCAAGAAACGGGATATGCGTTTCCAGCGTTTCCAGCTCTCGGTTCATGGAGATGCGCATCGCACGCGACGCCCCCTCTACCACCGCCTCCGGCGCATGGCTGTTGGCGCGATGGAGCCGGACAAACTCTTTGAACCCGCTATAAAAGATTTGTTCCGAGCCCGACAGACTATCGCGTCTCCCCTGGCTTTCCTGGTACAGACGCGATAGTTCGATTCCGGACCAGAATTTATCTTCAAACGCTTCCGCCTCACGCGCAGCGGCGTTCAGGATACGCGTTCGCTGGATAATGATGGCCCAGGATGCTATTGAAAAACCAATCAAAATCAACATGATAAGTTTAACCAGAAGGCTTGCCTTCAGGAACAAATCAAGGATATTCATGTCAGTCACTGCTTAAACTCCGCGACAATAGACTTAGGAAGCGCACGAGGCTTCATTTTGAGTGGATCAACGCAAACAATCAGAACCTCTGCTTCATTTAGCAGCGTGTTCTCTGCGTTGACAATGCGTTGCGTGAAAACCAAAGCGGTGCCACGCATTGACGTAATTTCTGTTTGAACTTCAAGCATATCGTCGAGCCGCGCAGGCGCATAGTATTCCAGCGTCATCTTGCGCACCACAAAGGCGACCCGCTCCGCCAGCAGCACCTGTTGGCTGAAGTGATGGTGACGCAGCATCTCCGTGCGCGCTCTTTCATAAAAAGCGACATAGCTGGCGTGATAAACCACACCGCCGGCGTCCGTGTCTTCGTAATAAACTCGAATTGGCCATCGAAACATATACTTATTCATCCCTGCAGCCTCTTTGTTGGCGTCATCCGCTTGCCGCCGTAATGCCTCAAGAATGCCGTTGTATATCGCCTTGTATTCACTTTACATCCCGGTAATGCAACAAAAGTAGAGCTTTTAAACGTTGCTACTATACGCGTGGGAATGAGGCTTGGGAATGGGGGGAAGTTAAGGGAGAGTAAAAATATATGGGCTTATGCAAGCCCCTATATTTTTAAGGAGGTTTCTTATTCACAAGAAGAAGAAAATCAGGCCGACGATAAGGACGATATCCGCAAGGAGCGGACAAAAAATCCCTTGCCAGTGTACGGATTCAGGGCGAAAACCCACGCCGTGGATTATGCCTGCGCAAACCGCCCACATCAGCAATAATCCGTGCCAGATTTCAAGCGTGCTGGTCCTGGCGGCAAACCGTGACGGGTCCCAGAACATACATCCTGCCAGCACTATCGCCATCACGAAGGAAAGCGCCCTTAACGGGCGCTTGTCCATTACCGCATACAGTTTTGCGATAATATGGGTCATTAGCTTTCTTCTTGACCGGTTTTACCCGCTTCAACGTGCTCAAGCGCCAGGGCGGTAATGATCCCGAATGCACAGGCAAGAAGCGTTCCCAGAATCCATGCGAAATACCACATTTTAAGCTCCTTACTTAGTACAGAGAGTGGGTGTTGCTTTCAATATGTTCTTTAGTGATACGACCGAACATTTTCCAGTAACACCAGCTGGTGTAGATCAGAATGATCGGTACGAACACCGCCGCAACCCAGGTCATCAGGTTCAGCGTCATCTGGCTGGATGTCGCATCCCACATGGTCAGGCTGGCATTCATCATCGTGCTGGACGGCATCACAAATGGGAACATAGCGATACCCGCCGTCAGAATAATGCAGGCCAGGGTCAGCGAAGAGAACAGGAATGCCCACGCGCCTTTCTCCATACGGGAAGTCAGGATAGTCAGCAGCGGCAGAACCACGCCCAGAGCCGGAACCAACCACAGGATCGGAGCATTATTAAAGTTCACCAGCCAGGCGCCAGCTTCACGCGCCACTTCTTTAGTCAGCGGGTTAGAGGCGGCATGATGATCAATCGCGGATGTCACGACATAACCATCAATACCATACATTACCCAAACGCCCGCCAGCGCAAAGCACACTAATGTCACCAGCGCCGCAATCTGCGAGGTGGCGCGCGCGCGCAGGTGCAGTTCGCCAACGGTGCGCATTTGCAGGTAAGTCGCCCCCTGCGTGATGATCATCCCTACGCTTACGATACCCGCCAGCAGACCAAACGGGTTCAGCAACTGGAAGAAGTTACCGGTGTAGTACAGACGCAGATACTCATCTACATGGAACGGTACGCCCTGCAACAGGTTGCCAAAGGCCACGCCAATCACCAGCGGCGGCACAAAGCTACCGATGAACACGCCCCAGTCCCACATGTTGCGCCAGCGCGGGTCTTCAATCTTGGAACGGTAATCAAAACCGACCGGACGGAAGAACAAAGACGCCAGCACCAGGATCATCGCCACATAGAAACCAGAGAACGCCGCAGCGTAAACCATCGGCCAGGCAGCAAACAACGCGCCGCCCGCGGTGATCAACCACACCTGGTTACCGTCCCAGTGCGGGGCGATAGAGTTAATCATAATTCGACGTTCGGTGTCGTTACGACCGAGGAAACGGGTGAGCATCCCCACCCCCATGTCGAACCCATCGGTGACAGCGAAACCAATTAGCAAAATGCCAACCAGCAGCCACCAGATAAAACGTAGTACTTCATAATCGATCATTTGACGACTCCTGTCTTAGCGTGCCGGCTGAGAAGTCACGGTGGACTGCTCAAAGTGATAGCGACCGGTTTTCAGGCTGCTTGGGCCAAGGCGTGCAAATTTGAACATCAGGAACAATTCTGCCACCAGGAACAGGGTATACAGGCCGCAAATCAGGAACATGGAGAACAGCAGATCGCCCACGGTCAGCGATGAGTTCGCCACGGCTGTCGGCAACACTTCGCCGATCGCCCACGGCTGACGACCATACTCGGCGACGAACCAACCTGCTTCAACCGCAATCCACGGCAGTGGAATACCGTACAGCGCCGCGCGCAACAGCCATTTTTTCTCACCGATGCGGTTACGAATCACGCTCCAGAAAGAAAGTGCGATGATCGCCAGCAGCAGGAAGCCGCACGCCACCATGATACGGAAAGCGAAGTACAGCGGCGCAACGCGAGGAATGGAATCTTTCGTCGCTTGCTGGATCTGCGCTTCGGTCGCGTCAGTCACATTAGGCGTATAACGTTTCAGCAGCAGGCCGTAACCGAGATCTTTCTTCATGCTGTTAAACTGGTCGCGAACGGCCTGGTCGGTAGAACCGGCGCGCAGCTGCTCCAGCAGTTCATAGGCTTTCATCCCGTTACGGATACGCTCTTCATGCTGAACCATGAGATCTTTCAGGCCAATAACCGGCGTGTCCACGGAACGCGTAGCGATAATGCCGAGCGCATAAGGGATCTGAATCGCCAGATGGTTTTCCTGTTTGTCCTGGTCAGGAATACCGAACAGGGTAAAGGAGGCCGGAGCAGGTTGCGTTTCCCATTCTGCTTCAATCGCAGCGAGCTTGGTTTTCTGCACATCGCCCATTTCGTAACCGGATTCGTCACCGAGTACGATAACGGACAGTACGGCAGCCATACCGAAGCTGGCGGCAATAGCAAAGGAGCGTTTAGCAAAGGCGAAGTCACGACCTTTCAGCATGTAGTAAGCGCTGATACCGAGGATGAACATCGCGCCGGTGACATAGCCGGACGCCACAGTGTGAACAAATTTCACCTGTGCTACCGGGTTCAGCACCAGTTCAGAGAAGCTCACCATTTCCATACGCATGGTTTCGAAATTGAAATCCGCAGCGATTGGGTTTTGCATCCAGCCGTTCGCTACCAGAATCCACAACGCGGAGAGGTTGGACCCCAGAGCCACCAGCCAGGTGACGCACATATGCTGAACTTTACTCAGACGATCCCAGCCGAAGAAGAACAGACCTACAAAGGTGGATTCGAGGAAGAAGGCCATCAAACCTTCGATGGCCAGCGGCGCACCGAAGATGTCCCCAACATAGTGGGAGTAGTACGACCAGTTTGTCCCGAACTGGAACTCCATGGTCAAACCGGTAGCCACACCCAGAGCAAAGTTGATACCAAACAACTTGCCCCAGAACTTGGTCATATCTTTATAAATCTGTTTGCCGGAAAGGACGTATACCGTTTCCATAATGGCCAGCAGGAACGCCATACCGAGCGTTAGCGGCACAAACAGGAAGTGGTACATCGCGGTCAAGGCAAACTGTAAGCGCGACAGTTCGACTATATCTAACATCATGACTCCTTGCTCATCGCATGAAGACTCCGAGAGTGAACCCCGTTAGAAAGGGTCACACGCATGCCCCAATACAAATTTATTTGCGGCCTTCCATCGTACTATCCCCTCGGGAAGGAAACAGTAATGATGAAAAGTTACAAACATGTTAATAAAAAACCCAAATTGATCCCGCAAATATATTACGCCGTAAAACCCTTACAATAAACAGGTTTTTAGTGGGTCAGATTTGCTTTTTTCGACAGCGATCAATTTATGGCTAATCTATCGCTTTTCAGGGAATTTGATCACGGACAATTTAACCAGTTTTGATGCTCTTTTCCAACATTTAAATATTGATTAAAATCAATTTTTGAAGTTAATGTTAATAATGTTTATTCATTGAATGCATGGTGAATTTTTTGTTAACTTTTTGTTTTTGCAAAGAGTAATTTCAAACCCCCTGTAAAAAGAGGCTTATTCGATAAGGCTAAACATTTTGTGCGTTTTTTACTGCCCCGCATCCAGTAAAAAACATTCCACATTGATGTTCAATTATTGCTAAATAGCTCACAGATTTTTTCTGCAGGTTATCAATACTTATTATTTTATACATTTAGTCTATTTTTATTTTACTTATAATTAACACCGCAAAGAAACTATCTCATTGCACACGCGCCATCATCCCACCGGGATTACCCTGCCCCAACTTCCCTTTCCCGACGACTAACGGCCAGGATCATCTTGCCAGGTTATCGCCTTAATTATCGCTAATAAGCTTTCCAGATAGCCAGAAACAAACATTTTATTCGCTAATTTTTCTTTATTTCAATAACACCGTATTTGCCTCTCTATAATTATTATAGTGAAGATTCTGTTATCACCTTCACAGATTTACCCTCAATATCTACGTCACTCATAGTGATAATTCTGTTTATTCGCAGCTATAAATACCCTTTAAACATGATTAATCACGAACGAATAGTGTCAATAAGTTCTTAATAATTTTTAAACTTAACCTCTTTTAACCAGCAAAAGTTCACATAATTTATTAAACGATATCTTTAATACTTCAGGAAAATAATGCCGGTACCCTTATGATTAAAATAGCTGTTTTATTCTGCCATTAAACAAGCAGTCTGTGTAAGCGCGATACATCTGAGGAGACGTGTAGTTCGCGCTCAGGCAAACATGCGCGGCCACAGAGTCAAGCATCAATTTACTATAGAGGTTAGCGTCAACATAGTGTAATGCTGCAATGCGTTTTTTTCATGGCGGAAAGCGCATAATCCGTCTCCAGTGAGGTCGGCAGGTCTTTCACTAAGACAGCATCTGTATTTGCTGAAAAAGAGTTAACCAGCAATCTGAGTAAATTTACTGCCGCTGCCAGACGGTTATTATCAATTATTTTTAGACTCCACCATGTTTTTTTAATGAGGCATTATTTTCCTATAGTTCAATATTTACAAAGCCAATAATTTTATATCCCGGATGCTTCACCCGTACTTTGCCACAAACAATAAAGCCATAAAAAAGGCCACCGTAAAGGTGGCCAACCATGTCGAAAACGGACATTTATCTGTTCCCGCAGGAACAGCGAGTTTTATTTTATAATTGCTTTCAGCGCTTCGCCGATATCGGCCAGGCTGCGAACGGTTTTCACGCCCGCGGCTTCCAGCGCGGCGAATTTTTCATCCGCAGTGCCTTTACCACCGGCAATGATGGCGCCCGCGTGGCCCATACGCTTGCCTTTCGGCGCGGTAACACCCGCGATATAGCCAACAACCGGCTTGGTCACGTGGTCTTTAATATAAGCCGCCGCTTCTTCTTCTGCGCTACCGCCGATCTCGCCGATCATCACGATCGCTTCAGTCTGCGGATCTTCCTGGAACAATTTCAGAATGTCGATGAAGTTAGAGCCCGGAATCGGGTCGCCGCCGATACCCACGCAGGTGGACTGGCCGAAACCGTAGTCGGTGGTCTGCTTAACCGCTTCATAGGTCAGCGTGCCGGAACGGGAAACGATACCCACTTTACCCGGCTTATGAATGTGACCCGGCATGATGCCGATTTTGCATTCGCCCGGGGTGATCACACCTGGGCAGTTCGGGCCGATCATGCGTACGCCCGCTTCGTCCAGCTTCACTTTCACGGTCAGCATATCCAGCGTCGGAATACCTTCGGTGATGGTGATAATCAGTTTGATGCCTGCGTCGATCGCTTCCAGAATGGAGTCTTTGCAGAACGGCGCCGGGACGTAGATAACGGATGCGGTCGCACCGGTAGCTTCTACCGCTTCGCGCACGGTGTTGAACACCGGCAGACCCAGATGCGTGGTGCCGCCTTTGCCCGGCGTTACGCCGCCGACCATTTGCGTACCGTAAGCAATCGCCTGTTCGGAGTGGAAAGTCCCCTGGCTACCGGTGAAGCCCTGGCAGATAACCTTGGTATCTTTATTAATTAAAACGGACATTATTTCCCCTCCACTGCGGCAACAACCTGCTGAGCTGCATCCGTCAGACTTTTCGCTGCAATAATATTCAGGCCACTGTCAGCCAGTTTCTTCGCGCCGAGTTCGGCGTTGTTGCCTTCCAGACGCACCACCACCGGAACGTTCACGCCCACTTCTTCCACCGCGCCGATGATACCGTCGGCAATCAGGTCACAACGGACGATACCGCCGAAGATGTTAACCAGAACCGCTTTCACGTTGTCATCTGAGAGGATGATTTTAAACGCTTCGGTGACGCGCTCTTTGGTTGCGCCGCCGCCCACGTCAAGGAAGTTAGCCGGTTCGCCGCCATGCAGCTTAACGATGTCCATGGTGCCCATCGCCAGGCCCGCGCCGTTCACCATGCAACCAATGTTGCCGTCCAGCGCGACGTAGTTCAGTTCCCACTGCGCCGCCTGCGCTTCACGCGGGTCTTCCTGAGACTGGTCACGCATTTCACGCAGATCCGGCTGGCGGAACAGCGCGTTGCCGTCAGCGCCCAGCTTGCCGTCGAGGCAAATCAGATCGCCCTGCTTAGTGATCACCAGCGGATTAATTTCGATTAGCGCCAGGTCGCGCTCAAGGAAAATGGTTGCCAGGCCCATAAAGATTTTGGTGAACTGCTGCACCAGTTTACCTTCCAGACCCAATTTGAACGCCAGTTCCCGTCCCTGATACGGCATCGGGCCGGTCAGCGGATCGAGCGCGACTTTATGGATCAGATGCGGGGTTTCTTCCGCCACTTTTTCGATCTCTACGCCGCCTTCGGTAGACGCCATAAAGACCACGCGACGAGAACTACGGTCAACCACCGCGCCGAGGTACAGTTCTTTGCCGATGTCGGTCGCCGCTTCAACCAGAATCTGGTTTACCGGTTGGCCATTAGCGTCTGTTTGATAGGTCACCAGACGTTTGCCCAGCCAGTTTTCCGCGAAGGCGCGAATCTCTTCTTTGCTTTTTACTACCTTCACACCGCCCGCTTTGCCGCGGCCGCCAGCGTGAACCTGACATTTCACTACCCACGGGCCGGCACCGATTTTAGACGCGGCTTCTTCGGCTTCACGCGGAGTAGTACAGGCATAACCCACCGGCGCCGGTAAGCCATAGCGGGCAAAAAGTTGTTTTGCCTGATATTCATGTAAGTTCATGTGTTCTGTCCATCCTTCAGGTAATCGTTATCTTTAGACCTGTAGGCCTGAAAGCTGCGCGCCATCAGGCATTACACCATCGCCGGATGGCGGCGTGAACGCCTTATCCAGCCTACAGGTAGCAGGTGATGCTCTTGCTGACTACACGTCCAACAGCAGACGGGTCGGATCTTCCAGCAACTCTTTGATGGTGACCAGGAAGCCCACGGATTCGCGACCATCGATCAGGCGATGATCGTAAGAGAGCGCCAGGTACATCATCGGCAGGATTTCCACCTTGCCATCCACCGCCATCGGCCTGTCTTTAATAGCATGCATTCCCAGAATCGCGCTCTGCGGCGGGTTGATGATCGGGGTAGACATCAGCGAACCGAATACGCCGCCGTTGGTAATGGTAAAGTTACCGCCGGTCAGGTCTTCTACGGTCAGCTTGCCGTCGCGGCCTTTGACAGCCAGTTCTTTAATTTTTTTCTCGATGTCAGCCATGCCCAGCGTATCCACGTCACGCAGAACCGGCGTGACCAGGCCGCGCGGCGTAGACACCGCCATGCTCACATCAAAGTAGTTGTGGTACACCACGTCATCGCCGTCGATAGAGGCGTTCACTTCCGGATAACGCTTCAGCGCTTCCACTACCGCTTTCACGTAGAAGGACATAAAGCCCAGGCGGATACCATGACGTTTTTCAAACACTTCGCCATACTGCTTACGCAAATCCATAATCGGCTTCATGTTGACTTCATTGAAGGTCGTCAGCATGGCGGTGGAATTTTTCGCTTCCAGCAGACGCTCGGCCACGCGCTTGCGCAGGCGGGTCATTGGCACGCGTTTTTCGCCGCGCGCGCCCAGAGCGGGTTGTGCTGCAGGTTCAACAGCGGGTGCTTTAGACTCGCCTTTCGCCAGATGTTTTTCCACATCTTCACGGGTCAGACGCCCACCCACACCAGTGCCTTTAATGGCGCTGGCTTCCAGATTGTGTTCAGCCAGCAGGCGACGGATCGCCGGGCTGAGCGCATCGTTGTTTTGTTCTTCCAGCGAAGCCTGCTGGCGCTGTGCCGGCGTAGACGCTTTCTCTTCAGATTTCGCGCTGGTCTCTTTACCCGCGCTGTTGCCTTCACGCAGGCGACCCAGGATCTGGCGAGAGGTGACAGTCGTCCCCTCTTCTTCCAGAACCGCATCCAGAATGCCGTCCGCTGATGCCGGTACTTCCAGTACCACTTTGTCAGTTTCGATTTCTACCAGCACTTCGTCACGAACAACCGCATCGCCCGGTTTTTTATGCCAGGTGGCGACGGTCGCGTCCGCTACGGACTCAGGCAGGTCGGGAACAAGAATATCTACGCTACTCATTATTTATCCTTTATTTAATCGACGTTCAGCGCGTCATTAACCAGATCTTGTTGCTGTTTCTGGTGAACGGACATATACCCTACCGCCGGAGAGGCGGAGGCCGGGCGACCTGCATAACGCAGAGCGGCCCCAAACGGAATCACTTCACGGAAATGATGCTGACTGCAGTACCATGCGCCCTGGTTGAGCGGCTCTTCCTGGCACCAGACAAAATCATGGACGTGAGCGTATGGTTGCAGCGCTTCCTGCACCGCTTTATGCGGGAACGGATAGAGCTGTTCGATGCGCACGATAGCGACATCTTTCTGGTCGTTTTTGCGACGTTGTTCCAGCAGGTCGTAATAAACCTTACCAGAACACATTACCACGCGTTTTACGGCTTTAGGGTCCAGCTCGTCAATTTCGCCAATGGCCGGCTGGAAGGAACCGTTCGCCAGTTCATCAAGCGTGGAAACCGCCAGCGGGTGACGCAGCAGCGATTTCGGCGACATCACCACCAGCGGACGACGCATCCCGCGCAGCGCCTGACGGCGCAGCATATGGTAGACCTGCGCCGGGGTGGACGGCACGCAAACCTGCATATTCTGCTCGGCGCAAAGTTGCAGATAACGTTCCAGACGCGCGGAGGAGTGCTCCGGCCCCTGCCCTTCATAGCCGTGCGGCAACAGCATCACCAGACCGCACATCCGGCCCCATTTCTGCTCGCCGGAGGAGATGAACTGGTCAATCACTACCTGCGCGCCGTTGGCAAAATCGCCAAACTGCGCTTCCCAGATAGTCAGGGTACGTGGTTCCGCCGTGGCATAACCGTATTCAAAAGCCAGTACCGCTTCTTCAGACAGCACGGAGTCCCAGACTTTAAACTGTCCCTGACCGCTGTGAATATGCTGCAACGGCGTATACGTTGAGCCGTTCGTCTGGTTGTGGATCACCGCATGACGATGGAAGAAGGTGCCGCGACCGGAGTCTTCCCCGGACAGGCGCACCGGAATGCCTTCATCGACCAGCGTGGCGTAAGCCAGATTTTCCGCACCGCCCCAGTCAAACAATTTCTCGCCTGCCGCCATTGCCTGACGGTCGCCATAAATTTTCGCCACGCGAGACTGCATTTCAATGGCTTCCGGCACGGTGCTGATACGTTTTGCCAGCTCCTGCAGACGCTTCATTTCTACCTTGTTCGGGTATGCTTCATCCCATTCGTGGTTTAGATACGGCGACCAGGTGAACGAGTGCATATTCATTGGACGCCACTCTTTCACCACGCATTCGCCTGCATCCAGCGCATCGCGATAGAGGTTAACCATTTCGGTGGCATCTTCCAGCGTCGCGACTTTGTCCGCTTCCAGCTTGTCGGCGTAGATTTTACGCGGCGTCGGATGCTTTTTAATTTTCTGGTACATCAGCGGCTGGGTTGCGCTTGGCTCGTCGGCTTCGTTGTGGCCGTGACGGCGGTAGCACACCAGATCGATGAACACATCGCGTTTAAAGGTATTACGGAAGTCCAGCGCCAGACGGGTCACAAAAGCGACGGCTTCCGGATCGTCCGCATTGACGTGGAAAATCGGCGCCTGGACCATTTTACCGATATCGGTGCAGTAAGGCGTTGAACGCGCATCCAGTGGGTTAGAGGTGGTGAAACCCACCTGGTTGTTGATAACGATACGTACCGTACCGCCCACTTCGTAACCGCGCGCTTTCGACATGTTCAGGGTTTCCTGAACCACGCCCTGGCCGGTCACCGCGGCGTCGCCGTGAATAGTAATCGGCAACACTTTGTTGCTGCTCGGTTCGTCCAGTCTGTCCAGACGGGCGCGCACGGAGCCCATCACCACCGGGCTCACAATTTCCAGATGCGATGGGTTAAACGCCAGCGCCAGGTGAACCAGACCGCCTTCGGTTTCGATATCTGACGAGAAGCCCATGTGATACTTCACGTCGCCGGTACCCAGATGTTCTTTATGCTTACCGGCAAATTCGTCGAACAGATCCTGCGGTTTTTTACCCAGTACGTTGATCAGCACGTTCAGGCGACCGCGGTGCGCCATCCCCAGCACCACTTCGCGAGTGCCACTGTTACCCGCATGGCGAACCATCTCTTTCAGCATGGGTATCAGCGCATCTCCCCCCTCGAGCGAGAAACGTTTCGCACCGGGGAATTTGGCACCCAGATAACGTTCCAACCCTTCAGCGGCGGTCAGTTCGTTCAGGAAGCGTTTTTTCTCGTCAGCGCTAAAGGCCGCACGACCGGATTCGATGCGCTGTTGGATCCAGCGTTTCTCTTCGGTGCTGGTGATGTGCATATACTCAGCGCCAATCGGGCCGCAGTAGGTCTGTTTGAGCGCGTCGAGCAGCTCGCCCAGCTTCATCGTCTCTTTGCCGCTGGCAAAGGAGCCGACATTGAAGGTTTCCTGGAAATCGGCCTCGGTCAAATCATGGAAAGAAGGGTCCAGATCCGCCACGCGTTCTTGTTTCCACAGTCCCAGCGGATCGAGGTTTGCATGCTGATGGCCACGGAAACGATAAGCGTTGATAAGCTGCAGGACTTTAACCTGCTTCACATTGGTGTCAGGGTCGGAAATCGTAGAAGAGTGACGTGAGCCAGCCAACGCCTGCCGCCGGAAATATTCACGTGTTTTTGAATGGAGTTGATCCGGTTTGACTCCGGTACCAGGTAACTGCTGGAACGTCAAACGCCAGTTAGCGTCTACCGAGTCAGGATCGGTTAAGAAGTCTTCATAGAGCTGTTCTATCCAGCTCTGATTCGAACCAGAGAGGTAAGAAGAGTCCAACCAGGCTTTCAAAGCGCTGTTCTGCATCGTGATCCCTTAAGCATCTTTTCTGCTTATTTAATACTCTAAATAGGTCACGTTTCAGGAAGGCGGCAAGCTTGCGAATCCCTGGGAGCTTACATCCAGTAAGTGACCGGGGTGAGCAAGTGCAGCCAACGCACATGCAACGTGAA
Organism: Salmonella sp. SAL04213; assembly: GCF_046550535.1. Lineage (NCBI taxonomy): Bacteria > Pseudomonadati > Pseudomonadota > Gammaproteobacteria > Enterobacterales > Enterobacteriaceae > Salmonella > Salmonella sp. SAL04213. Next base: position 576,289 of record NZ_JBGDXS010000001.1, read on the forward strand.
CTATGACGAGTATTTCGCCGTGGATACTAACCACGCATACGCTGTATGCGTGCCGGGGTTCACTTGTTGCGGACTGTCGTGTCATCTGCGTCCGCTAAGGAACCTTTAAAAACTGTCTAATAATCTTCGCTGTTCAGGCTACGACTGCGTTGCGGCCTTCGCTCACTCCGGTCACATAGTTAACTATGCTCCCGAAGATTCGTTCAGACCGCGCCTTGTCTCGCTCTGAACATCCCGATTATTACTAATCATATGGCAGTTTTTAGAGGTTTCCTGCACTTCTATTGCCCGATGGCGCCTGGCTTATCAGGCCTACAGAATACGTAACCCGTAGGCCGGATAAGACGGTACGTCGCCATCCGGCAACCACTACAACTACTTATGCGCTACGCTGCAACAGCATCGACTTAATATGGCCGATAGCGCGCGTCGGGTTTAGTCCCTTAGGACATACACTGACGCAGTTCATAATGCTGTGACAGCGGAATACGCTGAATGCATCGCTCATCCCTTCCAGACGACTATCGGTCTCGGTATCACGGCTATCGATCAGGAATCGATACGCCGCGAGCAGCCCCGCCGGACCGATAAACTTATCCGGGTTCCACCAGAATGACGGACAGGATGTTGAGCAACAGGCGCAAAGAATACATTCATACAGCCCATCGAGTTTTTCACGCTGCTCTGGCATCTGCAGATGCTCACGAGCCGGTGGATTTTGCCCATTATTCAATAAGTAAGGCTTAATCTTCTCATATTGTGCGTAGAATTGCCCCATGTCTACCACCAAATCGCGGATCACCGGCAAACCGGGCAGCGGGCGAATCACAATCTTCTTACCCGGCTGAGTCAGCGCCGAAATAGGGGTAATACAGGCCAGACCATTCTTACCGTTCATATTCAAACCATCAGAACCACACACACCTTCGCGGCAGGAACGGCGGAAAGAAAGGCTGGGATCTTTTTCTTTAAGCTGGATTAACGCATCCAGCAGCATCATGTCGCGCCCTTCTTCGCCTTCCAGGGTGTAATCCTGCATACGCGGAGCGTTATCGACATCCGGGTTATAACGATAAATCGAAAATTCGAGTTTCATCATCCTGTCTCCGCAATTAATAAGTACGAATCTTCGGCGGGAACGCCGGACGCAGTTTCGGTTCCATATTGACGCTTCGGCGCGTCATGGATTCCGTTTGCGGCTGATACAGGGTATGACACAACCAGTTGGCATCATCACGCTCCGGGAAATCGAAGCGGCTATGCGCGCCGCGGCTTTCCGTCCGGAAGTTGGCTGATACGGCAGTGGCGTAGGCAGTTTCCATCAGGTTATCCAGCTCCAGACACTCAACACGCTGGGTATTAAACTCGCTGGACGTGTCATCCAGACGGGCGTTTTTCAGACGCTCGCGGATCACTTTCAACTGCTCAAGCCCTTTCGCCATCGCGTCGCCTTCACGGAATACGGAGAAGTTATGCTGCATACACTCCTGCAACGCTTTGCGGATAGCCACCGGATCTTCGCCATTGCGGTTATTGTTCCAGCGATTCAGGCGCTCCAGAGAACCTTCAACGTCAGACTCGCTGGCGTCGCGCAGCACGCCCTGCTCGGCGATGGATTCCTGTAAATGCAGCCCCGCCGCACGGCCAAAGACCACCAGATCCAGCAGTGAGTTACCGCCCAGACGGTTGGCGCCGTGAACCGATACACAGGCGATTTCGCCTACCGCAAACAGCCCCGGAATCACCACATCTTCGCCCTGCTCGTTCACGGTCAGCGCCTGACCGGTCACTTTAGTCGGAATACCGCCCATCATGTAGTGGCAGGTCGGGATAACCGGAATCGGCTCTTTCACCGGATCGACGTGAGCGAAAGTGCGGGACAGCTCCAGGATACCCGGCAGGCGAGATTCCAGCACCTCTTTACCCAGATGATCCAGTTTCAGTTTAGCGTGCGGCCCCCACGGACCATCGCAGCCGCGGCCTTCACGGATTTCGATCATGATGGAACGCGCCACCACGTCACGACCCGCCAGGTCTTTGGCGTTCGGCGCATAACGCTCCATAAAGCGCTCGCCGTGTTTGTTCAGCAGGTAACCGCCTTCGCCGCGGCAGCCTTCTGTCACCAGCACGCCCGCCCCGGCGATGCCGGTCGGGTGGAACTGCCACATTTCCATGTCCTGCACCGGGACACCGGCACGCAGCGCCATACCGACACCATCACCGGTGTTGATGTGAGCGTTGGTGGTGGACTGGTAGATACGGCCTGCGCCGCCGGTCGCCAGCACCGTCGCGCGGGCTTTGAAGTACACCACTTCACCGGTTTCGATGCACAGTGCGGTACACCCCACCACCGCGCCATCCTGGTTTTTCACCAGATCCAGCGCATACCATTCGGAGAAAATCGTGGTGTGGTTTTTCAAATTCTGTTGATACAGCGTGTGCAGCAAGGCGTGACCGGTACGGTCAGCCGCCGCCGCGGTACGTGCCGCCTGCTCGCCGCCAAAGTTTTTCGACTGGCCGCCGAACGGGCGCTGATAGATACGTCCATCATCAAGACGGGAGAACGGTAGCCCCATGTGCTCCAGTTCCAGAATCGCTTCCGGTCCGGTCTTACACATATATTCGATGGCATCCTGGTCACCAATGTAGTCCGACCCTTTTACGGTATCGTACATGTGCCATTCCCAGTTATCTTCATGGGTATTGCCGAGCGCCACGGTGATACCGCCCTGCGCGGAAACGGTATGGGAACGGGTCGGGAAGACTTTCGAGAGCAGCGCACAGGTTTGGCCGCTCTGGGAAATTTGCAGCGCCGCGCGCATACCTGCGCCACCGGCACCAATCACAACAGCATCAAATTCTCTGACTGGCAGTTTCATTACACACCCCACACCACAACAAATCCATAGATGACGTAAACCACCAGCGCAACAACGATAACGAGTTGCAGTATCAGACGCACTGCCAGTGGTTTAACGTAGTCGGTTAACACCTGCCACATGCCGATCCAGGCATGAATCAAGATGGAAAAAAGCGCCAGCAGGGTGAAGACTTTGGTGAAGGCCGATGAGAAGAAACCGGTCCAGGCTTCAAAGGTCAGTTCGCCGCTCGTGGCGAAAAAACCCACCATGTAGATGATGTATAACGTCAGAACGATAGCGGTAGCACGGACCAGGATGAAGTCATGTACGCCATTGCGTCCTAATGCGGAGGCGTTGCTTACCATACGAGGACTCCTGCGAGAAGTGAAAGCACGACAGTGATAACAAAAGAGATTTTGGCAGAGCGTTGACCCGCTTCGAATGTTTCTTCCAGATAGCCAAAATCCATTAACATGTGACGAATTCCCACGATGACGTGATACGCCAGCGCGGTAAGGATGCCCCACATGATAAATTTAACGATGAAGCCGTCCATGATATCGGCGGCCTGCTGGAATCCTTCCGGAGAAGAGAGGCTGGTGCCCAGTAGCCACAGTAGTATGCCGACGGCGATGAAAGTAATCACACCGGATACGCGATGGAGAATGGACGCTATCGCTGTGATGGGGAACCGAATCGTTTGTAGATCCAGATTGACAGGTCTTTGTTTTTTCACATTTCTTATCATGAATAACGCCCACATGCTGTTCTTATTATTCCCTTAAGACTTCGGTTACAGAGGTGAATCTACCTGTAGCCAGAAAGACGACGGGATTTCCTTCCTCCGGTCTGCGTGCGGGTCAGACAGCGTCCTTTCTATAACTGCGCGTCATGTAAAACACTGCTTCCAGTAGCTAAAACGACACGTTACAACGCTGGGTGGCTCGGGATTGCAGGGTATTCCGGAGACCTGGCGGCAGTATAGGACGTTCACAAAATCATTACAATTAACCTACATATAGTTTGTCGGGTTTTATCCTGAACAGTGACACAGGTCACGATAACAACATTTTTTTAATTTTCAATCATCTGATTTGACAAACATTAAACAAAATTGTTACAAACGACACCAGAAAAAGCATATAATGCGTAAAAGTTATGGGGTCACTCTTTCACCTGTTAATAAGTTATGCAACAGTACAATGATATTGACCCATTCTTTCAGGACAGTTATTAGTGATAGACAGGTTACATTACTCGGATTGCTACGTTCCTGATTTGCTGCTAATTCGAAATTAATCAAGCCGTTACCTGCAAGCGCCCATTGCTCTGTACCCAGGTCATCCCCTCTTTCACAGAGCGGCGAGCCAAATAACAAACTGGTAACGGTTGATTGATGCATACACAGAATCTTCCCTGCACTAACGACGAGGAAGATGACGTGGAGAAGGCAAGTCTGAGTTCCGGCAGTCTTAAGCAATAAGGCGCTAAGGAGACCGTAAATGGCTGATACAAAGGCAAAAATCACCCTTACTGGTGACACTGCTATTGAACTGGATGTGCTAAAAGGTACACTCGGTCAAGATGTTATTGATATTCGTAGTCTCGGTTCAAAAGGAGTTTTTACTTTTGACCCTGGTTTCACCTCTACCGCATCCTGCGAATCTAAAATCACCTTCATCGACGGCGACGAAGGCATTTTGTTGCATCGCGGTTTCCCGATTGACCAGCTTGCTACCGATTCCAACTATCTGGAAGTCTGTTACATCCTGCTGTACGGCGAAAAACCGACGCAGGAAGAGTATGACGAGTTCAGAACGACAGTCACCCGCCATACGATGATCCATGAGCAAATCACTCGCCTGTTCCATGCTTTCCGTCGCGACTCACATCCGATGGCGGTAATGTGCGGGATTACTGGCGCGCTGGCGGCGTTCTACCACGACTCGCTGGATGTGAACAATCCGCGCCACCGTGAAATCGCGGCGTTCCGCCTGCTGTCCAAAATGCCGACCATGGCGGCGATGTGTTACAAATATTCCATCGGTCAGCCGTTTGTTTATCCGCGCAACGACCTTTCCTACGCCGGTAACTTCCTGAACATGATGTTCTCCACGCCGTGTGAAACCTATGAAGTAAATCCGGTACTGGAGCGCGCGATGGACCGTATTCTGATCCTGCACGCTGACCATGAGCAGAACGCCTCTACGTCAACGGTACGTACCGCAGGTTCAAGCGGCGCCAACCCGTTCGCCTGCATTGCCGCCGGGATCGCCTCCCTGTGGGGACCCGCGCACGGCGGCGCCAACGAAGCCGCGCTGAAAATGCTGGAAGAAATCAGCTCTGTTAAACACATTCCGGAATTTGTTCGCCGTGCGAAAGACAAGAATGATTCTTTCCGCCTGATGGGCTTCGGTCACCGTGTTTACAAAAACTACGATCCGCGCGCCACCGTGATGCGTGAAACCTGCCATGAAGTGCTGAAAGAGCTGGGCACCAAAGATGATCTGCTGGAAGTGGCGATGGAGCTTGAGCACATTGCGCTCAACGACCCGTACTTCATCGAGAAGAAACTGTACCCGAACGTAGACTTCTACTCCGGCATCATTCTGAAAGCGATGGGCATTCCGTCCTCCATGTTCACCGTGATCTTCGCCATGGCGCGTACCGTTGGCTGGATTGCACACTGGAATGAAATGCACACTGACGGCATGAAAATCGCCCGTCCTCGTCAGCTGTATACCGGCTACGATAAACGCGATTTTAAATCGGCGCTGAAGCGTTAATTGACAACCGGATGGCGACGCAACCCTCGCCATCCGATACATTTTCCCTTTTTTCTTATCCTCATTATTTTATTCTTACCCCGTTACTCTCTATGATTAATTAAGGTTTCGCTAAATATCATTCAGGGAGCATGGAATGCCGATTCTGCAGTGGTTTTTGTTGTTCCTGTTATCGCTGCTCATTTCCCTTATTTTTCTCTATCTGCACCTTCCGGCGGCAATGCTGCTCGGTCCAATGATTGCGGGTATCGTGTTGAGTTTGCGAGGTAGTACGCTACAACTTCCGCGCGGTATTTTTCTCGCCGCGCAGGCGATTCTCGGCTGTATGATCGCCCAAAATCTAACCGGTTCGATATTGACCACCCTCGCCCTCTACTGGCCGGTCGTGCTTTTAGTATTGCTGGTGACGCTGCTTTCCAGCGCGGTAGTCGGCTGGCTGCTGGTACGCTACAGCTCGCTGCCCGGCAACACCGGCGCATGGGGATCTTCGCCGGGCGGCGCGGCGGCAATGGTAGCGATGGCGCAAGATTACGGGGCGGATATCCGCCTGGTGGCGTTTATGCAGTATCTACGGGTACTGTTTGTGGCTGGCGCGGCGGTGCTGGTGACACGCCTGATACTCGGCGACAGCGCGGCAACGGTCAGCCAACAGGTGGTCTGGTTTCCGCCGCTTAGCGGTAATTTATTGACGACGCTGTTATTAGCGATCGTGGCGGGCATTGCCGGTCGCCTGATGCGTATCCCTTCCGGCACGATGCTGCTCCCCATGTTGGCAGGCGCGCTTCTCCATTCGCAAGGCATCATTGAGATTGAATTACCCGAATGGCTGCTGGCCGTGGCGTATATGGCGATAGGCTGGCGTATTGGGCTGGGTTTTGACAGACGGGTGTTTTTTATGGCGCTGCGGCCATTGCCGCAAATCTTATTGTCAATTTTCGCGCTGATGGCGATTTGCGCCGCGATGGCGTGGGGAATGGCTTATTACATGCAGATTGATTTTATGACGGCTTATCTCGCCACCAGTCCCGGTGGTCTGGATACGGTTGCCGCGATCGCGGCAGGAAGCAGTGCCGATATGGCGCTCATCATGGCAATGCAAACCCTACGGCTGTTCAGCATTCTGTTAACTGGGCCAGCTGTGGCCCGTTTTATATCAACCTATGCGCCCAGACAACCTTTGTAGGACTGATAAGCGTCGCGCCATCAGGCAATAGCCGCTCGCCGATGGCGGTTCCGGCTATTTCTGGCAATGCGGGCACCAGTAAAACGGGCGTGAGGACAGTGTTGTCTTTTCAATAATGCCGCCGCACCGCTCGCACGCTTCGCCGTCACGGTGGAAAACCTTAAAGCGAAACAGTGCGCCATGATGCTTGTTTTCATCCGCCTGACCGCGAGTCGTGTAGGACAGGCGCGGAATATCCAACAGCGCGTGAGAAAGCGCATTCAGTTGCGCCTCGTTGAGATCTTTCGCTTTATGCTGCCCGGTTAACCCTACCTGCCAGAGGATTTCAACGCGCAGATAATTCCCCAATCCCGCCAGAAAGGCCTGATCCAGCAACAGTCCGGAAAATTGTCGGTTGCGAAAACGCGGCGACAGCAATCGAGCTTTAACCTCTTCCGGAGTAAGACGCGCGTCCAGCACATCCGGACCGACCCGCTGTAAAAAAGGGTGCGTCGTGAGCTGCGCTGCTGTCAGCATTTCGATATCAGACGCGCTATAAAGCAGAATAGTTTTATCCGCCGTTTGTAGCCTGACGCGCAATATACGCGTGGTCTGCGGTATTTCACCAGTATCGATCACCCGCCATACGCCATAGAGTTGGTTGTGGCTGTAGAGCGTCAGGCCATTTGAAAAGTGGGTCAATAACGCTTTTCCCCGCGTCTCTATCCGGGTAACAAGTTGACCGGTAAGCTGCGATTCATACGGTTTTAACTGTGCAAAGGCAAACCAGACATCGGTTAAGGGTTTGCCTTTGATTGCCGCCTCCAGATTATCCGCCGCACGACGAATTTCCGGGCCTTCAGGCATGATAATATCCTTTGTTAACAGTTGATTAATGGACTACACCGCCTCTGACTATCTGGAATGCACATCGAACGCCATAATGAACATCCACAGCCGTAATATAATAGCTTCAATCGTCCGGCTCTCAGGCAATAACGTGTATATTACGCGCATTGAACGCGGCGCGTAGCCTGCGTGCGAATGCAAGCGCATACTCGCCGTCGCCATGAATGCACACCGTTTGCGCCGTGACAGTCGTCCACACGCCAGTAACGCTTTTCACTCTCCCGGCTTGTACCATATCCAGCGTTTGCGCCAGCGCCTGCTCTTCGTCGTGAATCAGCGCGCCAGGTTGCATGCGCGGCACCAGGCTACCGTCGGCCTGATAGCCGCGATCGGCAAACACCTCCTGCCGCGTCACCAGGCGATGGCGCTCACCGGCCCGGATCAGCTCACTTCCCGCCAGTCCAACCAGTATCAGTGACGGATCATAGTCGTGTACCGCTTTCGCAATCGCCTGTGCCAGATGAGGATCTTTCGCCGCCTGGTTATAGAGCATACCGTGCGGTTTGACATGGCGCATCACGCCGCCTTGCGCCTGGACAATCGCCCCCAGCGCGCCGATTTGGTACAGCGTCTGGGCGTATACCGTTTCCGGCGGCAAAACCATCGCCGTCCGCCCAAAATTATCCCGATCCGGAAAGCTGGGATGCGCGCCGATCGCCACGCCGTTTTTCAGCGCCTCGCGCACACAGGTCAGCATGGTTTGCGCATCACCGGCGTGAAAACCACAGGCGATATTGGCGGAGGAGACCAGCGTTAATAATTCGCTGTCGCTGGCGCAACCTTCGCCCACATCCGCATTTAAATCAATGTTCATGCTGAAGCCGCCAGGTAAGCTGTTCCAGATAGCGCTGACGCTCATGGCGCGCGTTGAGCGCCTCTTCCAGCGAACATTGCACAAAATGGATCGGTTGTCCTAGCGGGATCTGCGCCAGATGGTACATATCTGCCTCGATGATGCAGGCAATGCGCGGATAGCCGCCAGTTGTCTGGGCATCATTCATTAGCACAATAGGTTGGCCGTTGTAAGGCACCTGCACGACACCGGGCAGCAAACCGTGCGACAGCAGTTCGCGATCCGTTGTCCGCGTTAACGATTGTCCCTGCAAACGATAGCCCATGCGATTACTTTGCGGACTGAGCTGCCATGGCGAACGCCAGAACGCTTCTTGCGAGGCGCGATCGAATTCACGGTATTCCGGCCCCGGCAGCGCACGGATGCGATTCCCCCACAGTAACTGCTTCACGCCCTGCGGCCCGCTAAACTGTCGCGATGGTTTACCCGTCGCCAACCGATCGCCATCTTTTAGCAGCCGTCCTTCCAGCCCACCGATACCGGACTTCAGATCGGTACTACACGATCCCATCACCTCCGGCACAGCAATACCGCCAGCCACCGCCAGATAGCTACGCATCCCGTGAAGCGGTCGATGCAGCGTAAGACGTTGACCCGCTTTTACCGGCAATCGCCAGCCTGTCCAGACCGGTTGATCATCCAACTGCGCTTCGCAGCCTGCGCCGGTAAGAGCGAACCAGGTCTCATTTTCAAATTCGACAACCAGTTGACCGAGAGTGATTTCCAGCGCTGGGGCATTCGCATCGTTCCCGACCAGGAGATTAGCGGTCTGAAAGGCGGGTTTATCCAGCGCACCGCAGTGACTCAGCCCCGACTGACGAAAGCCGTGACGCCCGCTATCCTGCACGGAGGTATAAATCCCCGCGCGAATAATATTCAGCATATTCCCTCCTTTTGCGGCACAAAGCGTACGCTATCGCCAGGGCGTAGCAGAACCGGAGGCTCCCGCATCGGATCGAATAACTTCAACGGCGTGAGGCCGATCAGCTGCCAGCCGCCCGGCGTGGATAATGGATAAATACCCGTCTGCGCGCCGCCGATGCCGACAGAACCGGCCGGAACCTGCAGGCGCGGCTCCGCACGTCTGGGCATATGGAGCGGTTCTGGTAAATTCCCAAGATAGGGAAAGCCAGGCTGAAAGCCTAAAAACCAGACGACATACTCAACGGAGGCATGTAGCTCCACGACCTGCTTTTCACTCAAACCGCTGTGCCGTGCCACCGCCGCCAGATCCGGCCCGCCTGCGCCGCCATAGATCACCGGGATCTCAACCGAACGCGAGTCCGGCTCCAGCGCCTCGCTCTCTTCCCACCAGCGCTGCAGACGCTCAATCGCATCCAGCGCCAGGGTTTGCGGTTCCCGCAAGATCACGGTGATATTGTTCATCCCGGGAATGGCTTCCACCACGTTCGGCATATCGACCAGACGCTGCGTCAGACGCCAGATGCGTTTCTGGCTCGCCAGCGTAATCGGCGGTTCAAGTTCCAGGACGACCGCCGTTTCGCCTAACAGATAACAACGCGCTCGCTGCACTTTATTACCTCTCAGTTATGCCGGGTTAGGGATATCAATAAACGTCACATCCAACGCCGTGTTTTCGTTCAACCATTCGCTCAGGGCGCGAATACCGCCGCGTTCAGTGGCATGGTGCCCGGCGGCATAAAAATGCAGCCCCTGTTCGCGCGCGGAATGAATGGTCTGTTCAGACACCTCGCCGGTAATAAAAGCATCCACGCCGAAGCGGGCGGCGCTATCAATGAAACTTTGTCCGCCGCCGGTACACCAGGCGACACGCTGCACATTCTCTGGCCCGGTATCGCCGCACCATAGCGGTTTACGCCCCAGACGCGCTTCAATCCATGAGGCCAGTTCCAGCCCCGGCACCGGCATTGAGAGCTCTCCCCACGGCACCAGCGGCTCAATTTCTCCTTTCACGGTAATGCCCAATAGCGCCGCCAACTGCGCATTGTTGCCCAGCTCAGGGTGCGCATCCAGCGGCAGATGCCAACCGTAAAGGTTAATATCATTTGCCAGTAACGTTTTTAAGCGACGGCGTTTCATGCCGCGAATAACCGGAGACTCGCCTTTCCAGAAGTAACCATGATGAACAATAACCGCATCGGCCTGCAAACGCACCGCCTCATCGAGCAGCGCCTGACTTGCGGTCACGCCGGTAACGATTTTCTGTACCGTCTCTTTTCCTTCGACCTGTAAACCATTCGGCGCATAATCGCTTATTGCCGCACTGTTCAGCTTGTCGTTAATCAGTTGTTCCAGCTCGGTGTTTTTCATCATCGCTCCCTTTAACCCACGTTCTACTTTCCCGTTACGGGTTCAGCCTCCGTTAACATAGCCTCCCGTTAGCCGTTCGTCGATAAACATTTGTTTGACACATCAAGAAACAATCACCCCCGGGTTTGGCGCAAATTACTTAGCAAAACACGATCGGTTTCATGTATATTTATGCAATCAGAACGCATATTGCAGAAAAAATCAGTTCTGTATCATGTTGGTAACTTTAAGGAAACACGGCGATACGGCAGGCTTAATAAGCCCACAAAGAAAGGCATTATCTGAGAATGCCGCGTTCTTGCCGCAGCGTCTCTATCCCGGAAATACGATGAATAAACAAGCATCTCAACCCCGCGCTATTTACTACGTTGTCGCCCTGCAAATTTGGGAGTACTTCAGCTTTTATGGTATGCGCGCCCTACTGATTCTTTATCTCACCAATCAGCTAAAATACGACGATAACCACGCCTATGAGTTATTCAGCGCTTATTGTTCGCTGGTCTACGTAACGCCGATTCTTGGCGGCTATCTGGCGGATAAGGTGCTTGGCAACCGAATGGCAGTCATGCTGGGCGCATTTTTAATGGCTATAGGTCATTTAGTGCTGGGCGCCAGTGAGATCGCGCCGACATTCCTTTATCTGTCGCTGGCGATCATTGTCTGCGGCTACGGCCTGTTTAAATCGAATATTAGCTGCCTGCTGGGCGAACTGTACCAGCCGGAAGATCCGCGCCGCGACGGCGGGTTCTCGCTGCTTTACGCAGCGGGCAATATTGGTTCGATCGTGGCGCCTATCGCCTGCGGCTATGTGCAAGAGGAGTACAGTTGGGCGATGGGCTTTGCGCTCGCCGCCATTGGTATGCTGGCGGGGTTAGTGATCTTCCTGTGTGGAAATCGTCATTTCACCCACACCACCGGCGTGAATAAAGCCGTGTTGTGCGCCAGAAACTACCTGCTACCGAACTGGGGCTGGCTGTTAATTCTGCTGGTAGCGGCGCCGTTGCTGATTACCGTTCTGTTCTGGAAAGAATGGTCTGTCTATGCCTTAATCGTGGCGACCGCGATCGGCCTGGTCGTGCTGGCAAAAATTTATCGTCAGGCGCAAACGGCCAAACAGCGCAAAGAACTGGGGCTGATTGTCACCCTGACCCTGTTCAGTATGCTGTTCTGGGCGTTTGCCCAGCAGGGCGGCAGTTCTATCAGCCTGTATATCGACCGCTTTGTGAACCGCGATATTCTGGGCTATTCCGTTCCTACCGCCATGTTCCAGTCGGTGAACGCCTTTGCCGTGATGCTGTGTGGGGTCGTCCTGGCCTGGCTGGTTAAAGAGAGCGTAAGCGGTAATCGCACCGTGCGTATCTGGGGCAAATTCGCGCTGGGTCTCGGTCTGATGAGCGCCGGATTCTGTATTCTGACCCTGAGCGCACGCTGGTCCGCCGCTTACGGACACTCTTCAATGCCGCTAATGGTGCTGGGACTGGCGGTGATGGGCTTTGCCGAGCTGTTTATCGACCCGGTCGCCATGTCGCAAATTACGCGCATTGATATCCCCGGCGTCACCGGCGTATTAACCGGAATTTATATGCTGCTGTCCGGCGCGATAGCTAACTATCTGGCAGGCGTCATCGCTGACCAGACCTCGCAAAGCGCCTTCGACGCCAGCGGCGCGGTTAATTACGCCATCAACGCCTATGTGGATGTTTTTGAACAGATCACCTGGGGCGCGTTAGCCTGCGTAGGGGTTGTCCTGCTGATTTGGCTGTATCAGTCCTTCAAATTCAAAAGCCGCGCGCTGGCCGTCGAATCCTGATAGCAGAAGGCCCGGTAGTTTGCGCTACCGGGCCTGTATCACGCCCCTTTTCTCGCCGCCTCATAGGCGGAAAGCGTTGCGATTCTCGCCTGTTTGTGCTCCACAATAGGCCGAGGATAATCAAGCACGACTCCCGCTTTTTCCGCCCACCGCCACGGCTCGTGAATCGCTTTTCCAGGGATATCGCGTAATGCCGGTAGCCACTGGCGGATAAATTCGCCGTCGCGATCGAACCTCTCTCCCTGAGTCGTGGGATTAAAAATACGAAAATAAGGCGCGGCATCAGTACCGGTTGAAGCGGCCCACTGCCAGCCGCCATTGTTGGCGGCAAGATCGCCGTCAATAAGCTGCGACATGAAATAGCGCTCCCCCAACCGCCAGTCAATCAGCAGATCTTTTACCAGAAAGCTGGCGGTAATCATGCGTAAACGGTTATGCATCCAGCCCGTCGCGTTAAGCTGGCGCATCGCCGCATCGACAATGGGATAACCGGTTTCGCCTTTCTGCCATGCCTGAAAATAGTGCGGGTTCTCCTGCCACGCGACGCGTTTTGTCCAGCGGATAAACGGCTGGTGTTTGCATAATGCCGGATACCAGGTCATTAAATGGCGGTAAAATTCCCGCCAGATGAGTTCATTCAACCAGACGCTTCCCGGCCCGCCGTCCAGCGCCTGCGGCTGCTCCGCCAGTAATCGGTGCAGGCACTGTCGCGGCGACAGGCCACCCGTCGCCAGGCTGGCGGAAAGCCGACTGGTGCCGTCGACCGCAGGGAAATCCCGCCGTGACTCATACTCGTCTGCGCCCTGCGCGCAAAACTGACGTAGCTGCGCGATGACCGCGTTTTCTTCCACCGGGAAAAGCGCGGCGTCAAACGCCTGTTGCGGGTAGTTAAGCGAGACTGGCGTTAAGGGTGTAGAAAGCGCGCCGCTCACCCGGATCTTCGGGGCCGGAACGCATGGCGGAATATCCTCTTTTAGCCGTTTCAACCAGGCGTTTTTAAACGGTGTAAAAACTTTATACATTTCATGATTGCCGGTCATCACCGCGCCGGGCGCCAGAATCACGCTATCGTCAAAGCCTTCGCAGATGACAGATGGCAGCGTTTTTTCCACCGCCGCATCACGCTGACGCTCGTTAAACTCATACTGATAGTTATAAAACAGATGGCTGACGTCATGCTGTCGGCAAACGTTTTTAACCGTCTCAATACTGGCGTTAAAATCCGCCACTTCATGAAACAGCAGCGGAATGCCTTTCTCTGCAAGGGCCGTCTGTAGCGCATTGAGCTGCGCGCTGATGAATGCCGCCTGCCGCGGCGCCATATCATGAGCCTGCCACTGCGCGGGGGTGGAAATATAAAGCGCCAACACCCGCGCGGATGCATCGCGGCAGGCGGCGGCCAGCGCAAGGTTATCCTGTAAACGCAGATCGCGCCTGAACCAGACTAAATGGGTGGGCATACAACTCCTGAAAGATGAAACGTCACGGCGAATAGCGTTAAACAGTGTAGACCCTGGCGCATAAAAAAACCGCCAGCGTGGCGGCTGACGGTTTTTTCAGGCTGGTCGCGATTAATAAAAGTCGCAGGTGGCTTTTTCAGCCTGCGCCATCCATACCGGTTTATCACTGGTTTTCGACCAGACACGGTGCAGATAACTATAAAAACGCGCGCGGTCTTTCCAGAAGAGCATTACCGGCAGCGCCAGCACGCCTGCGATCACCGCGAAAGCACGACGGGCAAAAATGACATGCGCCGGATAGTCTTTATAGTGTTCCATACGTTTCCCCCCTTTATACCGACGCTACCCGCCCCGGTATAGATTGAATCGGTGAATAGCACCGAAAAATTGAACCTCGTTACCTGATTAAAATAGTACCGCTTTCGGTGTAATTTTACTACTCATCCGACCACTTATTTTCACGCTTTTCCAGCAGATTTACATTCAAAGCGTAAATTAGTTACAAAAAGGTTAAATTAATACTAATCATTAGTTAAATAATGGTCTTTGCCATTTTTATACTTTTTTTACACTCCGCCCGCCAATTTTTGCGAAATCTTTGCAGCCAAAAAATTACCTTTCTCAGGAGTAAAACAATGCCACTGGAGGTGCTCTGTGAGTGCAGGCGTGATAACCGGCATCGTGCTGGTTTTCTTACTTTTAGGTTATCTGGTCTATGCCCTGATTAATGCGGAGGCGTTCTGATGGCCGCGCAAGGATTTTTACTGATCGCCAGTTTTTTACTGATTTTATTGGTACTGGCGAAACCGTTGGGTTCGGGCCTGGCAAGGCTCATCGCCGCCGTTCCGTTGCCGGGCGTGGCTGGCGTTGAGCGTATCCTCTGGCGGACTCTTGGCATTACCGACCACGAAATGAACTGGCGTCAGTATTTACTGGCGCTACTGACGCTCAATCTGCTGGGACTGGGCATCCTGTTTTGCCTGCTATTCTGGCAGGAGTGGTTGCCCTTAAATCCGCAGCGGCTACCGGGGCTGTCCTGGGATCTGGCGCTGAATACCGCCGTCAGCTTTGTCACCAATACCAACTGGCAAGCCTACAGCGGCGAAAGCACGCTGAGCTACTTTAGCCAGATGGCCGGGCTGACGGTGCAAAATTTCCTGTCGGCGGCGACCGGGATTGCGGTGGTTTTTGCACTTATCCGCGCCTTTACGCGCCAGAATGTGCACACGCTGGGTAATGCCTGGCAAGATCTGGTACGCATTACGCTATGGATATTATTTCCTGTCGCGTTAATTATCGCGCTGTTTTTTATCCAACAGGGCGTACCGCAAAACCTGTCGGCTTATCAGCCCATCACCACTCTTGAAGGCGCTAAACAACTCTTGCCGATGGGGCCGGTTGCTTCGCAGGAGGCGATCAAAATGCTTGGCACTAACGGCGGCGGTTTCTTTAACGCCAACTCTTCGCATCCGTTCGAAAACCCCACCGCGCTCACTAATCTGGCGCAGATGCTGGCGATATTTTTGATTCCAGCCGCGCTCTGTTTCGCCTTTGGCGAAGCGGCGGGCGATCGCCGTCAGGGACGCGCGCTACTGTGGGCAATGTCATTCATTTTTGTGGTCTGCGTAGCGGTAGTGATGTGGGCGGAAGTTCAGGGAAATCCACATCTGTTGGCGGCAGGCGCGGACAGTAGCGTCAACATGGAGGGTAAAGAGACACGCTTTGGCGTGCTGGCCAGCAGCCTGTTTGCCGTCGTCACGACCGCGGCGTCCTGCGGGGCGGTAAATGCCATGCACGACTCGTTTACCGCTCTGGGCGGTATGGTGCCGATGTGGCTGATGCAAATTGGCGAAGTGGTCTTTGGCGGCGTCGGTTCAGGGCTGTACGGCATGTTGCTGTTTGTCCTGCTGGCGGTGTTTATCGCGGGGCTGATGATCGGTCGCACGCCGGAATATCTGGGGAAAAAAATCGACGTGCGCGAAATGAAAATGACCGCGCTGGCGATCCTGGTCACGCCGATGCTGGTCTTGTTGGGTTCGGCGCTGGCGATGATGACGGATGCCGGACGCAGCGCAATGCTGAACCCTGGCCCGCACGGTTTTAGCGAAGTGCTATATGCCGTCTCCTCTGCCGCCAACAACAACGGTAGCGCCTTTGCGGGTCTGAGCGCTAACTCGCCTTTCTGGAACTGTTTGCTGGCGTTCTGCATGTTCGTCGGCCGTTTCGGCGTGATTATTCCTGTCATGGCCATCGCCGGATCGCTGGTCAGTAAAAAAGTACAGCCGGCCAGTCAGGGAACGCTGGCGACACACGGCGCGCTATTTATTGGACTGCTCATCGGCACGGTACTGCTGGTCGGCGCGCTGACGTTTATTCCTGCCCTGGCGCTTGGCCCGGTAGCGGAACATTTCTCTTTACCTTGAGCGATGCGGAGTACATTGATATGAGTCGCAAGCAACTGGCGCTGTTTGAACCTGTTTTACTCGTACAGGCGCTAACGGATGCTGTAAAAAAATTAAGCCCACGCGCCCAGTGGCGTAACCCGGTGATGTTTGTGGTCTGGGCCGGCAGCGTGCTAACCACTCTGTTAACGCTCGCTATGGTAACAGGACAAATAGCGGGAAGCGCCTTGTTTACAGGGGTGATCAGCCTGTGGTTATGGTTCACCGTACTGTTCGCCAATTTTGCCGAAGCGCTGGCGGAAGGCCGCAGCAAGGCCCAGGCAAACAGTCTGAAAGGAGTGAAAAAGACCGCGTTCGCTCGCCGCCTGCGCGCCCCGCGCCATGATGCGCAGGCCGATAACGTGCCCGCCGCTGAACTGCGGAAAGGCGACATTGTCCTGGTCAAAGCGGGCGATATTATTCCCTGCGACGGCGAGGTCATCGAAGGCGGCGCCTCGGTGGATGAAAGTGCGATTACCGGCGAATCCGCGCCCGTGATCCGCGAGTCCGGCGGCGATTTCGCTTCTGTCACCGGCGGCACGCGAATTCTTTCCGACTGGCTGGTGATTGCCTGTAGCGTCAATCCTGGCGAAACCTTTCTTGATCGGATGATCGCGATGGTGGAAGGCGCACAGCGGCGGAAAACGCCTAACGAGATTGCCCTGACGATTTTGCTCATCGCCCTGACCATTGTCTTTTTGCTGGCGACCGCCACCCTGTGGCCCTTCTCCGCCTGGGGCGGTAACGCGGTCAGCGTCACCGTGTTGGTGGCGTTGCTGGTGTGCCTGATCCCCACCACCATCGGCGGGCTACTCTCCGCCATTGGCGTAGCCGGAATGAGCCGAATGTTGGGCGCGAACGTCATCGCCACCAGCGGCCGCGCCGTAGAAGCCGCGGGCGATGTCGACGTGTTACTGCTGGATAAAACCGGCACTATCACGCTCGGCAACCGCCAGGCGTCCGATTTTATACCCGCCCGAGGGGTGGACGAACGCACGCTGGCTGACGCCGCGCAGCTCGCTTCGCTGGCCGACGAAACGCCGGAAGGCCGCAGCATTGTGATCCTCGCCAAACAGCGCTTTAACCTGCGTGAACGCGATGTGCAGTCGCTTCATGCCACCTTTGTTCCGTTTACCGCGCAAAGCCGCATGAGCGGGATTAATATCGATAACCGGATGATCCGTAAAGGCTCGGTGGACGCGATTCGGCGTCATGTCGAGAGCAATGGCGGCCATTTTCCCGCCGATGTCGAGCAAAACGTCGAGAACGTGGCGCGTCTGGGCGCGACGCCGCTGGTGGTCGTGGAAGGCGCGCGCGTACTGGGTGTTATCGCCCTCAAGGATATCGTTAAAGGCGGCATTAAAGAACGTTTCGCCCAGCTACGAAAGATGGGCATTAAAACGGTGATGATCACTGGCGATAACCGCCTGACGGCGGCAGCGATTGCCGCCGAAGCCGGTGTGGACGATTTTCTTGCCGAAGCCACGCCGGAAGCCAAGCTGGCGTTGATCCGTCAATATCAGGCGGAAGGACGGCTGGTCGCCATGACCGGCGACGGCACTAACGATGCCCCGGCGCTGGCGCAGGCTGACGTCGCGGTGGCGATGAACTCCGGCACCCAGGCGGCAAAAGAAGCCGGTAATATGGTGGATCTGGACTCTAACCCGACCAAGTTGATTGAAGTGGTGCATATCGGTAAGCAGATGCTGATGACGCGCGGCTCGCTCACCACCTTCAGTATCGCGAATGATGTAGCGAAATATTTCGCCATTATTCCCGCCGCGTTTGCCGCTACCTATCCGCAGCTAAACGCGCTCAACGTGATGGGGCTGCATTCGCCGAACTCCGCCATTCTGAGCGCGGTGATCTTTAACGCCCTGATTATCATTTTTCTGATCCCGCTGGCATTAAAAGGCGTGAGTTATAAGCCGCTTTCCGCATCGGCCATGCTGCGCCGTAATTTATGGATCTATGGTCTGGGTGGTCTGGTGGTGCCGTTTATTGGCATCAAAGTGATTGATGTGCTGCTGACCCTGCTGGGTCTGGCGTGAGGTGTATGATGATCGGTTTACGTCCTGCTTTTTCGACAATGTTATTTCTGCTGTTATTGACCGGCGGCGTGTATCCGCTTCTGACCACGGCGCTGGGGCAGTGGTGGTTTCCCTGGCAGGCTAATGGCTCGCTGATTCATAAAGACAATGTGATACGCGGCTCAGCGCTTATCGGACAATCGTTTACCGCCGCGGGTTATTTTCATGGCCGGCCCTCCGCCACCGCCGATACGCCTTATAATCCATTGGCGTCGGGCGGAAGCAACCTGGCCGCCAGCAATCCCGAACTGGATGCGCAAATACAGGCCCGCGTCGCCGCGCTACGCGCCGCTAACCCCCAGGCGAGTTCCGCGGTTCCGGTTGAGCTGGCGACGGCGTCGGCAAGCGGGCTGGATAATAATCTGACGCCCGGCGCCGCGGCATGGCAAATCCCCCGCGTGGCGGCGGCTCGCCAGCTTCCCGTTGAACAGGTCGCGCAACTGGTTGCAGAATATACGCACAGGCCGCTGGCGCGCTTTCTTGGGCAACCGGTGGTGAATATTGTTGAGCTTAATCTGGCGCTGGATGCGCTACAGGGACACAGAGCGAAATGAACGACGAACCCTTGCGTCCTGATCCGGATCGCTTGTTGGAACAAACGCCCCCGCCCCACCGGGGGAAGTTGAAAATTTTCTTCGGCGCCTGCGCAGGCGTCGGAAAAACCTGGGCGATGCTGGCGCAAGCGCAGCGGCTGCGAGCGCAGGGGCTGGATGTGGTGATCGGCGTGGTAGAGACGCATGGCCGTAAAGAGACCGCCGCGCTACTTGACGGGCTGACCATTCTGCCGCCAAAACGTCACTCGCACCGGGGGCGGCAAATCCGCGAATTTGACCTGGATGCCGCCCTCGCCCGACGTCCGGCACTGATTTTAATGGATGAGCTGGCGCACAGTAACGCGCCTGGCTCACGCCATCCTAAGCGCTGGCAGGATATTGAAGAGCTGCTGGAAGCGGGAATCGACGTTTTCACCACCGTGAACGTACAACATCTGGAAAGTCTGAACGATGTGGTGAGCGGCGTCACGGGGATTCAGGTGCGCGAAACCGTCCCCGATCCCTTTTTTGATGCCGCCGATGAAGTCGTACTGGTCGATCTGCCGCCCGACGATCTGCGCCAACGGCTCAACGAAGGTAAAGTGTATATCGCCGGTCAGGCGGAACGCGCTATTGAACATTTTTTCCGCAAGGGCAATCTGATCGCCCTCCGCGAGCTGGCGCTACGCCGGACAGCCGATCGCGTGGACGATCAGATGCGCGCCTGGCGCGCGCATCCGGGCGAAGAAAAAGTATGGCACACCCGCGATGCGATTTTACTGTGTATCGGGCATAACACCGGCAGCGAAAAACTGGTGCGTACCGCGGCGCGTCTGGCCTCCCGGCTCGGCAGCGTCTGGCACGCCGTCTATGTCGAAACGCCAACGTTACACCGCTTACCGGAAAAACAACGGCGGGCCATTTTAAGCGCGCTGCGCCTGGCGCAGGAGCTTGGCGCGGAAACCGCCACCCTGTCCGATCCCGCCGAAGAGAAAGCGGTCGTGCGCTATGCCCGCGAACATAATCTGGGGAAAATCGTCATGGGCCGCCCGGCGTCGCGACGCTGGTGGCGACGTGACGCTTTCGCCGACCGTCTTGCCAGGCGCGCGCCGGATCTCGATCAGGTGATCGTCGCGCTGGAAGAGCCGCCAGCGCGCGCGTTGGCGCAAACGCCTGATAACCGACCTTTTAAAGAGAAATGGCGTGGGCAGATTCAGGGCTGTCTGGTCGCCGTGGCGCTTTGCGCCATCACCACGCTTATCGCTATGCAGTGGCTTGTCACCTTCGACGCCGCCAATCTGGTGATGCTCTATTTGTTGGGTGTAGTGGTGATTGCGCTGCTTTACGGACGCTGGCCGTCGGTGGTGGCGACGGTGATTAACGTGGCGAGTTTCGATCTCTTTTTTATCGCGCCACGCGGTACGCTCGCCGTTTCGGACGTGCAATATTTGCTGACCTTTGCCGTGATGCTGACGGTAGGTCTGGTGATTGGCAATCTTACTGCCGGGGTGCGCTATCAGGCGCGCGTCGCCCGTTATCGGGAACAGCGTACCCGCCATTTATATGAAATGTCTAAAGCGCTGGCCGTCGGGCGTAGCGAACATGATATCGCCGCGACCAGCGAGCGGTTTATCGCCTCGACGTTCCAGGCGCGCAGCCAAATTTTATTACCTGATGCTAACGGTAAGTTGCTGCCTCTCACCCACCAGCAAGGCATGACGCCGTGGGACGACGCAATTGCGCGCTGGAGTTTTGATAAAGGCCAGCCTGCCGGCGCAGGCACCGATACCCTCCCTGGCGTGCCTTATCAAATCCTGCCGCTGAAAAGCGCCGATAAAACGTACGGTCTGGCTATCGTCGAACCGGGTAATTTGCGTCAGTTAATGGTGCCGGAGCAGCAACGCCTGCTGGAAACATTCACTCTGCTTGTCGCCAACGCGCTGGAACGACTGACGCTGACCGCCAGCGAAGAACAGGCGCGTCTCGCCAGCGAGCGAGAAAGTATTCGCAACGCTCTGCTGGCGGCGCTGTCGCATGATTTACGCACGCCGCTGACGGTATTGTTCGGCCAGGCGGAAATTTTGACGCTGGATTTAGCCAGCGCAGGATCGCCCCACGCGCGTCAGGCCAGTGAAATCCGCCAGCATATTCTCAACACCACCCGGCTGGTGAATAATTTGCTGGATATGGCGCGTATTCAGTCCGGCGGGTTTAATCTTAAAAAAGAGTGGCTGACACTGGAAGAGGTCGTCGGGAGCGCGTTACAGATGTTAGAGCCGGGTTTATTGCATCCGATTACATTGTCGCTGCCGCAACAGTTAACGCTTATCCATGTCGATGGCCCCTTATTTGAGCGTGTCCTGATCAACTTGCTGGAAAACGCCGTTAAGTACGCCGGGCCGCAGGCCAGTATCGGCATTGATGCTGCGGTTAAGGACGATCGTTTACAACTGGATGTCTGGGATAACGGGCCGGGTATTCCTGCGGGGCAAGAACAGAAGATTTTCGATAAGTTCGCCCGCGGCAACAAAGAGTCCGCCGTCCCCGGCGTGGGGCTGGGGCTGGCGATTTGCCATGCTATCGTAGAGGTACACGGCGGCACGCTTACCGCCTATAATCGACCGCAGGGCGGCGCCTGTTTCCGTGTGACGCTGCCGCAAGGAAAGCCACCTGAACTTGATGATTTTCATGAGGATATGTGACAAACGTTCTGATTGTTGAAGATGAACAGGCCATCCGCCGCTTTCTGCGCGCCGCGCTGGAAGGCGACGGCCTGCGCGTGTATGAAGCTGAAACATTACAACGTGGTTTACTGGAAGCCGCCACGCGAAAGCCCGATCTGATTATTCTCGATCTCGGCCTGCCGGACGGCGACGGAATCGATTTTATTCGCGACCTGCGTCAGTGGAGCGCAATACCGGTGATTGTCCTTTCCGCCCGCAGCGAAGAAAGCGATAAGATTGCCGCGCTTGACGCCGGAGCTGATGATTACCTGAGCAAGCCATTCGGCATTGGCGAGTTGCAGGCGCGTTTGCGTGTCGCGCTGCGACGGCACGCCGCCAGCCCTTGCGCCGATCCGATCGTCCGCTTTTCCGGCGTGACGGTCGATCTCGCCGCACGGTTGATCCACCGTGGCGACGAAGAAATCCATCTGACGCCGATTGAGTTCCGCCTGCTGGCGGTATTACTCAATAATGCCGGCAAGGTATTAACCCAACGGCAGTTATTAAACCAGGTCTGGGGCCCTAACGCCGTGGAGCATAGCCACTATTTGCGCATCTATATGGGACATTTACGCCAGAAACTGGAACAAGATCCCACCCGCCCACGCCATTTTATTACCGAAACCGGAATTGGCTATCGCTTTATGCCATGAATAGCTATTCATTATTTTTAAATAACTTCTAATTTTTATGTCATTTATTTTCGGCGTCGCGAATAATTATTTTCGCGGCGATATTATATTTTATGGAGAATATAAAAAACATATAATTAACATTTAAGAAACAATCCGTTATTTCACAGCGCGATATGCATAATCGCCGACTAATTATTTTTCAAATGATCGTTTTTTGTTGATCTGGTTCACAGATTGCTGGCGCTTCCTGGATAAAATATCCATGCTTTCAATAAATCAATGAAAGGACCTCAAAATGGAAAATAATAATCGTTTTATGCCCCATATAAGGCGGACAACGCATATTATGATGTTTGCCCACCGTAATAGTTTCGACTTTCATTTCTTTAATGCCCGGTAGTTTTTCTGCTACGGGTACTTCAGCATACAGGTCTTTCCGACCCTTATGTCATTCAGGTCTATTGCCTAAATAACTCGAATTGTTAAAAGCGACAGTACGGTAATTCCTTTACGCCCAGCCAGCTAACTATGTGGTTTGACAGAAGAAATTCCGACTCAGCGCAATTTTAGTTATCGCGGTTTCTGCCTGTATATCGTAGTACTCAACTCCTTAAATCCTGAATTTCCTGCAACCGGACGGGTTGGGATTTATTACATCTAAAATAAAGCTAATTTACTGATTTTTTTATCAGCGGGATAGCTTTGATTTTTTCCGGAAGAATCAGTTTCTCATGCGAGAAATTGAGGGCCTGCTATTACCTGAAATAAAGAGATGAAAAATGTCAGAATTAAAAATTGCCGTTAGCCGTCATTGCCCGGATTGTTTTTCTACACACCGTAATATTGTAAATGTTGATGAGAGTCGTTTCATCGACGTGGCTGCCATCGTGTTATCCATCGACGACATTGAACACGGAAAACTCGATGAAATCGACGCAACGGGTTACGGTATTCCCGTGTTTGTCGCGACTCATGACGAAGGGCGCGTACCGCCTGAGTATTTGCCGCGTATCTCTGGTGTATTCGAATATAATGAATCCCGTACTGCCTTCTATGGTCGCCAGTTGGAAACCGCGGCAAGCCACTACGAAACGCAGTTACGTCCGCCGTTTTTCCGCGCGCTGGTGGATTATGTCAACCAGGGCAACAGCGCATTTGACTGCCCGGGGCATCAGGGCGGCGAATTCTTCCGCCGTCATCCTGCCGGTAATCAGTTCGTGGAATACTTTGGCGAAACGCTCTTCCGCTCCGACCTATGCAACGCGGACGTGGCGATGGGCGATCTGCTGATTCACGAAGGCGCGCCTTGCATTGCGCAGCAACATGCGGCGAAAGTCTTTAACGCCGATAAGACCTACTTTGTGCTGAACGGGACCTCCTCCTCTAACAAAGTCGTACTCAACGCGCTGTTAACGCCGGGCGATCTGGTACTGTTTGACCGTAACAACCACAAATCTAACCACCACGGCGCATTATTGCAGGCGGGCGCAACGCCAGTTTATCTGGAAACCGCGCGTAACCCGTATGGTTTTATCGGCGGGATCGACGCTCACTGCTTCGAAGAAGATTACCTGCGCGAGCTGATTAGCGAAGTCGCGCCGCAGCGCGCCCGCGAAGCACGTCCATTCCGTCTGGCCGTCATCCAGTTAGGCACCTACGACGGTACCATTTATAACGCCCGTCAGGTCGTCGATAAAATTGGTCATCTGTGCGACTACATCCTGTTTGACTCCGCCTGGGTCGGCTATGAACAATTTATTCCGATGATGGCCGATTGTTCGCCGCTGCTGCTGGAACTGAACGAAAACGATCCGGGTATTCTGGTGACGCAGTCCGTTCATAAACAACAAGCCGGTTTCTCCCAGACCTCGCAGATCCATAAAAAAGATAGCCATATCAAAGGGCAATCGCGCTACGTTCCGCATAAGCGCATGAACAACGCCTTTATGATGCACGCCTCCACCAGCCCGTTCTATCCGCTGTTCGCCGCGCTGGACGTTAACGCCAAAATGCACGAAGGCGTCAGCGGTCGCAATATGTGGATGGATTGCGTGGTTAACGGCATCGATGCCCGTAAATTGATCCTCGAAAACTGTCATCACATCCGTCCGTTCGTACCGGAACTGATTGATGGTAAGCCGTGGCAGTCATACCCGACGTCAGAGATCGCCAGCGATCTGCGCTTCTTCCACTTCGTTCCGGGAGAACACTGGCATGCGTTTGAAGGCTATGCCGAACATCAGTACTTTGTCGACCCTTGCAAACTGCTGCTCACCACACCGGGCATTAATGCAGCGAGCGGCGAATATGAAGACTTTGGCGTTCCTGCCACGATCCTCGCCAACTTCCTGCGCGAGAACGGCGTTGTGCCGGAAAAATGTGACCTCAACTCCATTCTGTTCCTGCTGACGCCGGCAGAAGATATGGCGAAGTTACAACAGCTTGTCGCCCTGCTGGCTCGTTTCGAAAAACTGCTGGAAGCTGATGCGCCGTTAGCGGAAGTATTACCGTCCATCTACAAACAGCATGAAGCGCGTTATGCCGGCTACACCCTGCGTCAGCTTTGCCAGGAGATGCACGATCTCTATGCGCGGCACAACGTGAAACAGCTGCAAAAAGAGATGTTCCGTAAATCGCATTTCCCGAAAGTCAGTATGAATCCGCAAGAGGCCAACTATGCCTATCTGCGCGGCGAGGTCGAACTGGTTCGCCTGCCGGAAGCGGAAGGTCGTATCGCGGCTGAAGGCGCTCTGCCTTACCCGCCGGGAGTGCTGTGTGTAGTTCCGGGTGAAATCTGGGGCGGTTCTGTCCTGCGTTACTTCAGCGCCCTGGAAGAAGGGATCAACCTGCTGCCGGGCTTTGCGCCTGAACTGCAGGGCGTTTATATCGAAGAACACGACGGCCGTAAGCAGGTCTGGTGCTACGTCATTAAACCTCGTGACGCACAGCGCTCCCTGCTGAAGGAGGAAAAATTATGAGTAAACCTAAATCCAATAAAATGGGTGTCGTGCAGCTCACAATTCTGACTATGGTCAACATGATGGGCTCCGGGATCATCATGCTACCGACCAAACTGTCTGAAGTCGGCACGATATCCATTATCTCCTGGCTGGTGACCGCCGTCGGCTCGATGGCGCTGGCCTGGGCGTTTGCGAAATGCGGTATGTTTAGCCGTAAATCCGGCGGCATGGGCGGTTACGCCGAATATGCCTTCGGTAAATCCGGCAACTTTATGGCGAACTATACCTACGGCGTCTCGCTGCTGATCGCCAACGTGGCTATCGCCATCTCCGCTGTCGGCTATGGCACAGAGCTGTTCGGCGCCGCGCTGACGCCGCTCCAGATCGGCCTGGCGACTATCGCCGTATTGTGGGTTTGTACCATCGCAAACTTTGGCGGCGCGCGTATTACCGGACAGATCAGTAGCGTTACCGTTTGGGGCGTCATCATTCCGGTTGTCGGCCTGTGCATCATTGGCTGGTTCTGGTTTAGCCCCAGCATGTACGTAGCGTCATGGAACCCGCACCATGTTCCGTTCTTTAGCGCGGTCGGTTCTTCCATCGCCATGACGTTGTGGGCATTTCTTGGACTGGAATCCGCCTGCGCCAACGCAGACGTGGTCGAGAATCCGGAAAAGAACGTCCCCATCGCGGTACTGGGCGGTACGCTGGGCGCGGCGGTCATCTATATCGTTTCGACTAACGTGATTGCCGGGATTGTGCCGAACATGGATCTGGCGAACTCCACGGCGCCGTTTGGTCTGGCGTTTGCACAGATGTTCACGCCTGCGGTAGGTAAAGTGATCATGGCGCTGATGGTAATGTCCTGCTGCGGCTCGCTGCTGGGCTGGCAGTTCACTATCGCTCAGGTCTTTAAATCCTCCGCTGACGAAGGCTATTTCCCGAAAGTCTTCTCTCGTGTAACGAAAGTCGACGCGCCGGTTCAGGGGATGTTGATTATTGTGATTATTCAGACTGGCCTGTCGCTGATGACCATTAGCCCGTCGCTGAATAGTCAGTTTAACGTCCTGGTTAACCTGGCGGTGGTGACGAACATTATTCCGTATATTCTGTCGATGGCCGCGCTGGTTATCATTCAGAAAATGGCGAATGTGCCGTCATCAAAAGCGAAAGTCGCTAACTTCGTGGCCTTCGTTGGCGCCATGTATAGCTTCTACGCGCTATATTCCTCCGGTGAAGAAGCCATGCTGTACGGCTCAATTGTGACCTTCCTCGGCTGGACGTTATACGGCCTGGTCTCACCGCGTTTTGAATTGAAAAATAAACACGGCTGATGGCGCGCCCGGGCTGCGGTAACGGTAGTCCGGGCATTTTCACTCTTTGAATAAGATAATAGAAATGAGTAATCCAGAACGGGAAGTCACTGATATAGCAGAAATACTGGCTATTCTCAGTAAACACGAAGTGTGTCGGATAGGGTTTAACGACAATCTCTGTCCGTATGTTGTCCCCGTAAATTTTGGCTACGAGTATCAGAACGGACGCTGGATATTTTATTTTCACGGCGCACGCACCGGGAAAAAGATGCGTCTGTTACGTAAGAACCCGGCAGTATGCATTGAAATGGACGGCGACCATGCATTACTACGTGCCGATGACCCCTGTGATTATAGCTACGCCTACACCAGCGTTTTCGCCACCGGACTGGCATCGATATTGCAAACGCGCGAGGAGATGCGCCACGGCCTGGACGTCATTATGCGCCAGACCGATCCGGGAAAAACCTTCAGTTATCGGGAAGATATGATGAAAGCGGTTTGCGTGGTGCGTATTGAATGCGACGCCCTCACCTGCCGCCGACATCTGGCGACTCAGAGCGAATAAGTCAGATATCACAAGCGCCTTATCCGGCCTGGAGGCGGTTTACAGGCCTGATAAGCGCAGCGCCGTTAATACAAAAAAGGAGCCGTAAGGCTCCTTTTTCTTCCATATCGCCCATCAGGCGTTTTTCAATACTTCGCTAACGATTTCAACGGCTTCTTTCTCAATCTGCTTGCGATGCTCTTCCCCCAGGAAGCTTTCGCAATAGATCTTGTAAGCGTCTTCCGTACCGGATGGACGCGCGGCGAACCAGCCGTTGTCGGTCATTACCTTCAGGCCGCCAATCGATGCGCCATTACCCGGCGCTGCGGTAAGACGCGCGGTGATCGGGTCGCCTGCCAGCGTGCTGGCGCTGACCATTTCCGGAGACAGTTTAGACAATGCCGCTTTCTGGGCCGATGTCGCTGCCGCTTGCAGACGGTTATAGCTCGGCGCGCCAAAACGCGCTGCCAGTTCATTGTAATGCTCTTGCGGGTTTTTCCCGGTAACGGCGGTGATTTCCGCCGCCAGCAGGCACATGATGATACCGTCTTTATCGGTAGACCACGGCGTACCGTCGAAACGCAGGAACGAAGCGCCCGCGCTCTCTTCCCCGCCGAAACCAAAGCTGCCGTCGAACAAACCGTCAACAAACCATTTGAAGCCTACCGGCACTTCCACCAGCTTGCGTCCCAAGTCATTCACCACGCGGTCAATCATCGCGGAAGAGACCAGCGTTTTACCGACAGCCACGTCTTTGCCCCACAGCGGACGATGCTGGAACAGATAGTTAATGGCGACCGCCAGATAATGGTTCGGGTTCATCAGCCCTGCAGGCGTCACGATGCCATGACGGTCGTAGTCCGGGTCGTTGGCGAAGGCCAGGTCAAACTTGTCACGCAGCGCCAGCAAACCCGCCATCGCGCATTCGGAGGAGCAATCCATACGGATCGCGCCATCTTTATCAAGGTGCATAAAGCGGAAGGTTTGATCAACCTGATCGTTAACTAACGTCAGGTTAAGTTTGTAATGCTCAGCGATACGTTTCCAGTATTCAATACCGGAGCCGCCCAGCGGATCGACACCCAGCGTCAGACCGGCTTTCTGAATCGCCGCCATATCAACGATATCCGCCAGCCCTTCGACAAACGGCTGTACCAGATCTACCGCTTTAACGTGGCCCGAGGCCATAGCCGCATCCAGAGAGATGCGCTTAACGCCTTGCAGGCCATCCGCCAGCAGCGCATTGGCGCGATCTTCTACCACTTTAGTGACGTTGGTGTCCGCCGGGCCGCCATTGGGCGGATTATATTTAATACCGCCATCTTCCGGCGGGTTGTGCGACGGCGTAATGACAATACCATCAGCCAGCGGGCCGCCTTTTTTGTTATGGACCAGGATAGCATTTGACACGGCAGGCGTTGGCGTAAAGCCATTATTTTCCTGCACGATAACGTCTACGCCGTTTGCCGCCAGCACTTCCAGCACGGAAATGAAGGCCGGTTCCGAGAGCGCATGGGTGTCTTTCCCCACATAGCAGGGGCCGGTAATGCCATTTTTCGCCCGCTCTTCAGCAATCGCCTGGGCGATCGCCAGAATATGCGGTTCGTTGAAACTGTGACGACCTGCGCTACCGCGATGGCCGGAAGTGCCAAATTTCACGGCATGTTCTGCATTCCCTGCCTCCGGTTTCAGTACATAATACTGCGCCGTCAGTTGGGCGACGTTAATCAAATCACTCTGTTGCGCGGGTTGTCCTGCGCGGTTGTGGATTGCCATTGCCTGGTCCTTCTAATGCAAGGATTAAATTGTTCCGCAAACCTTTTCAATCAATTCCGCCGGGAATTGCATTGACTGCATGATGTGTTCGATCATGCTGCATTTACGGCCGGTGTTGGTGTTGGTGATCACCCAGTACGGCGTGCCGGGAACGTGCTTAGGTTTAGTTTGATTCCCATTTTTCAGCAGCGTTTGTTCATCCGCCGCAAAATAGACGCGCGTGCGGCCATGCAACGACTCCGTCGCCTCCGCAAACGCGTGGTGATCCAGTGAATAGAGTGTAGTCAGAATCAGCATAAAGCGGTTGACCGCTTTTTTCTGCTCGGCATATTCGTCAGACAACAACAGCTCACGCATCGCGCGAACTTTGTCTTTTACCGGGTTAACCGGTTTCGCTTCGGCAACGGGTTGCGCCGCAGGCGTCCCCTTCACCGCTGAAGCCGTTGGCTGTGTCGTGGCGGAAAACTTCAACATACGCCGTAAAATGTCGGATGCGCTCTCGCCGATATGCTTGGTGTGGCTGGCAATATAGCTATAGAGTTCATCATCAACTTCAATCGTTTTCATCTTAATCCAGTGCGATGTCTTTGCTGAATACAAGTCATTGGGATTATAGGAACAAATCCCAACAGCGGATAGCGTTAAGCCCGGCTGACAAAAAAACTCGGAGTAAACCTTAGAGGTTGCAGCCCAGTGGCAGAATGGTCAACATAATACCCTAACCCGACAGAGCGAAAAAAAGAACTTTGCCATGAAATTAAACATCCGAGCGCAATCTGCACAAAACCTGCACAATAATTCCCCCATCGTTCTCGTTCATGGCCTGTTTGGCAGCCTGGACAACCTCGGCGTACTGGCGCGGGATCTGGTGACCGATCACGACATTATTCAGGTCGATATGCGCAATCATGGTTTATCGCCGCGCGATCCGGTCATGGATTATCCGGCAATGGCCCAGGATCTTCTGGATACGCTTGACGCGCAGCAGATTGAAAAAGCGACGTTTATTGGTCATTCCATGGGCGGAAAAGCGGTAATGGCGCTGACGGCGCTGGCGCCCGATCGCATCGATCGTCTGGTCGCGATTGATATCGCACCCGTGGATTATCACGTTCGCCGCCACGATCGTATTTTCGCGGCCATTAACGCCGTCAGCGAATCCGACGCGACATCCCGCCAACAGGCGGCAGGGATTATGCGCCAACACCTCAACGAAGAAGGCGTGATCCAGTTTCTGTTAAAATCCTGGGCTGAAGGCGAATGGCGTTTTAATGTTCCGGTATTATGGGAGCAGTATCCGCATATCGTCGGCTGGGAAACCATTCCGCCCTGGGAACATCCGGCGCTGTTTATTCCAGGCGGTAACTCGCCGTACGTGACCGAAGCGTACCGCGACGCGCTGCTGGCGCAATTCCCTCTGGCGCGCGCGCATGTGATCGCCGGCGCGGGCCACTGGGTACATGCTGAAAAACCAGAGGCGGTTCTGCGCGCCATCCGCCGTTATCTGCACGATAAACGCTAACTGATTAAAAACTCATCGCCTGTGCGCGATTACGCGCGCGGGCGTTGGCGTCGCTTCCTCGCTGATGTATGATGGCGCGCTATCCATCCGGGCATAAGCCTGGCTGATTGTTTCCCCCGAAGTCACCAAAATCATGGCCAAAGAACAAACGGACCGTACGACATTAGATCTGTTCGCGCACGAGCGTCGCCCGGGACGACCTAAAACGAATCCGCTTTCGCGCGATGAACAGTTACGCATCAACAAGCGCAACCAGTTAAAACGCGACAAAGTTCGTGGCCTCAAGCGTGTCGAATTAAAACTCAACGCACAAGCGGTTGACGCGCTGAATGAGCTGGCCGAAGCGCGCAACATTAGCCGCAGCGAGCTCATTGAAGAAATATTAATGAAGCAGCTTATGGCGCTGCGCGGCCAGGGTTTAGTCTGAAAATAAGTTTTGTTTCATATTTCGTGTAGCAGAGCGTGCAGTCCCGCGTGATTGCTGTTTCCGCATATCTGCCTGTTCTGCTATGATTGCCCTTATCCGTGGGCAATTCGCCACCACCATTTCAATAAGTTTCAAGAGGTTATTTTACTCATGGCAATCACTGGCATCTTTTTCGGCAGCGACACCGGTAATACCGAAAATATCGCAAAAATGATTCAAAAACAGCTTGGTAAAGACGTTGCCGATGTGCATGACATTGCAAAAAGCAGTAAAGAAGACCTGGAAGGGTATGACATTCTGCTGCTGGGCATCCCAACCTGGTACTATGGCGAAGCGCAATGTGACTGGGATGACTTCTTCCCGACTCTCGAAGAGATTGACTTTAACGGTAAGCTGGTGGCGCTGTTTGGCTGTGGCGATCAGGAAGACTACGCGGAATACTTCTGTGATGCGCTGGGCACGATTCGCGACATTATTGAGCCGCGCGGCGCCACGATTGTGGGTCACTGGCCAACCGCAGGCTATCATTTTGAAGCCTCTAAAGGTCTGGCTGACGACGATCATTTTGTCGGCCTGGCGATTGACGAAGACCGTCAGCCTGAACTGACCGCCGAGCGTGTTGAAAAATGGGTTAAGCAAATTTCGGCTGAATTGCACCTCGACGACATCCTCAACGCCTAATCTTATGCGGCGCAGCGTTATATCTGCGCCGCATCAATAGACAAGACCAATCAAAATAATTGCTACAAATTTGTAACTTTCGCACCCATCCCTGTACAATGTCCGGGTGTAATCAGGTGGCGCCAGAATTTGCAGGCAAAACCACAGTTTTATTAACATCTGCGAGAGACTTGCGGTTTTCATTTCGGCATGGCAGTCCTATAATGATACGCATTATCTTGAGTGCAATTTCTGTCACTTCTCTAATGAAGTGAATCGTTTAGCAACAGGACAGATTCCGCATGACTGACAACAATACCGCATTAAAGAAGGCTGGCCTGAAAGTAACGCTTCCTCGTTTAAAAATTCTGGAAGTTCTTCAGGAACCAGATAACCATCACGTCAGTGCGGAAGATTTATACAAACGCCTGATCGACATGGGTGAAGAAATCGGTCTGGCAACCGTATACCGTGTGCTGAACCAGTTTGACGATGCCGGTATCGTGACCCGCCATAATTTTGAAGGCGGTAAATCCGTTTTTGAACTGACGCAACAGCATCATCACGACCATCTTATCTGCCTTGACTGCGGAAAAGTGATTGAATTTAGTGATGACTCTATTGAAGCGCGCCAGCGTGAAATTGCGGCAAAACACGGTATTCGTTTAACTAATCACAGCCTCTATCTTTACGGCCACTGCGCTGAAGGCGACTGCCGCGAAGACGAGCACGCGCACGATGACGCGACTAAATAAGTATAAATCTTTCGAAGAGCCAACCGCCCGGTTGGCTTTTTTATATCCTCCCCTTTCCTGCCGCTTGATGTTGATTTAATGTAAAAAACGCTATCGCATCTCAGGAGAGCAGGAATGGAGCTTCGCCAGTTACGCTATTTCGTGCGTATTATTGAAACCGGCAGTATGGGCAGCGCCGCACAGGATCTTGATATTGGCGTTTCAGCATTAAGTCAACAGATGTCCCGTCTGGAAAACGAGCTTGCCATCCGTCTGCTGCAGCGCACTTCGCGCGGCGTAACGCCAACCAACGCCGGGCTGGCCTTTTATTCGCAGGCGCAACTCGCCCTGCGTCATGCCGACGACGCAATTCTCGCCGCCAGAGAAGCGCGCCTTTCCGGTCATGTGAGCGTAGGAATGGCCCCCAGTACCGCCTCCATACTGGGTATACCGTTTATCCATGCCATGCAGGAAAACTATGCCGATGTCCGACTGCATGTGGTGGAAAGCTTGTCCGGTAATCTGGAAAGAATGATCAATACCCGCCAGATTGATTTAGCCGTTGTCTTTCAAAAAGATAAAATCCTGCGCTGGAGCGCCAGACCGATCCTTGAAGAACAGCTTTTTCTGATTGGCTCCCATGCCCTGCTGGCGGCGCTTCCTGATAACCCGATCACACCTGAACAACTGGCAGGCATTCCGCTCATTATGCCAAGCCAGGGACACGGGCTGCGCGGCAGGCTGGACGCTGTCTGCCAGGAACATGCGCTTAACGTTGAAATCGTCGCGGAAATTGACGGCCTGGCGTTGTTGATGCGCGCCGTGCGCGACGGTCTTGGCGCCACGTTGCAGCCCGGCGCGGCGATTTCTCACCTGGATAACGACGCGCTACGCGTGATCGGCGTCCATAATCCGGTACTCAGCCGCCCCAATTTTTTAGTCAGCCTGTCGGATGATGAACTGACGCCCGCCGGCCTTGCCGCCAGAGTAGTCCTTACCAAAGTTATGCGTCAGTTAGTCGACGCCAGTGAATGGCCAGGCGCAACCCTTTACGCTTACTAAACCCCTGTTTAGCGCTACCTGATAGCGCGCCGCTTATTTATCCGTATACATTTCAATTACAAATTTAACAAATAGTTAAATGGTACGGGAGTATAAGATGGTTGATGTACTGGTGATAGGCGGAGGCAATGCCGCATTATGCGCCGCCCTGACCGCACGGGAAGCGGGCGCATCGGTTCTGCTGCTGGAGGCTGCCCCGCGAGAATGGCGCGGCGGAAATTCTCAGCACACACGAAACCTGCGCTGTATGCATGATGCGCCGCAGGATGTGCTGGTAGAAAGCTATCCTGAAGAGGAATTCTGGCAGGATCTGTGGCGAGTCACCGACGGCAACACCAACGAGGCGCTGGCGCGGCTGGTCATTCGCACCTCTTCGCAATGCCGCGACTGGATGCGCAAACATGGCGTTAACTTTCAACCGCCGCTATCAGGTGCGCTCCACGTTGCGCGCACCAATGCGTTTTTTATGGGCGGCGGGAAAGCGCTCGTCAATGCCTATTACCGTAGCGCCGAACGGCTGGGCGTACAGGTTCGCTATAACACGCCGGTTCACGCGCTTGAACTTCATGACGGCGAATTCGTAGCAGCGCTGGCGGGTAGCGAACGGATTACCGCCAAAGCCTGCGTATTAGCGGCTGGCGGTTTCGAATCAAACCGTGAATGGCTGCGGGAGGCCTGGGGAGAAAACGCCCGCGGCGAATGGCCCGCGGATAATTTCCTGATTCGCGGCACGCGTTTTAACCAGGGCGTATTACTCAAATTTATGATGGATGCCGGCGCGGATATCATTGGCGATCCGTCCCAGTCGCACTGCGTAGCGATTGATGCCAGATCGCCGCTGTACGACGGCGGTATTTGTACTCGCGTGGATTGCGTATCGCTGGGTATTGTCGTGAATCGCGACGCCGAACGTTTTTATGATGAAGGCGAAGATTTCTGGCCGAAGCGTTACGCCATTTGGGGGCGGCTGGTGGCTCAACAGCCAGGACAAATTGGCTATTCGATTATTGACAGCAAAGCCATCGGCCACTTTATGCCGCCGGTTTTTCCTGGCGCGCAGGCCAATACGCTGGCTGAACTGGCCTGCCAGTTGGGGCTGGACGCGGAAAAATTTACCCATACCGTCACGCAGTATAACCAGGCCTGCCAACCCGGTCATTTTGATCATACCTTGCTTGATGACTGCGCTACTAAAAACCTGACGCCGGCGAAAACCCACTGGGCGCGCCCGCTTGATGCGCCGCCCTACTACGGTTATGCGCTGCGACCCGGCATCACGTTTACCTACCTGGGTCTGAAAGTCAATGAACGTGCCGCGGTGCATTTTGCCGGTCATCCAAGCCGCAACCTGTTTGTTGCCGGCGAGATGATGGCAGGAAATGTTCTGGGCAAGGGGTATACCGCAGGCGTAGGCATGTCTATCGGCACAACCTTTGGCCGCATTGCGGGGATAGAAGCCGCCCGCGCGGCGCACAAGGAGGCGCAGCATGAAACAGCTTGAAAAATTAATCATTGAGGCCACCGTGCTTACCGAACCGGAAGCCGAGGTCGAACGCGTCATGCAAGTGTGTAACGCGTGTCGCTACTGCGAAGGTTTTTGCGCAGTATTTCCGGCGATGACCCAGCGGCTCGAATTCGGTAAAGCCGATATTCATTATCTGGCGAATTTATGTCATAACTGCGGCGCCTGCCTGCACGCGTGCCAGTACGCGCCGCCCCATGAATTTGCCATTAACGTGCCGAAAGCGATGGCGCAAGCCCGCCTGGAGACGTATCAACAGTATGCCCAGCCCGCCGCTTTTGGCGCGTTATACCGTCGGGCGGGGATCACCGTCGCGCTGGCGCTGATAGTCGGTCTGACGCTCTTTTTATTACTGGCGATGGCGCTGAAAGGGTCGCTGATTCATCCGCCGCTGGCCGGTGACTTCTATCAAATTTTTCCGCATAGCCTGCTGGCATGGATGTTTGGCTCAGTTTTTGTGCTGGCAATCGGTTTGCTTATGGCGGGCGTAATCCGCTTCTGGCGTGAGATCTCGCCGGGGGTACCGCGTTCGGCGGAGATTGCGGAAGCGTCGCACAATGCGTTAACGCTGAAATATCTCGACGGCGGTCACGGCAAAGGCTGTAACGAAGCGGACGATGCGTTCACGCTGCTGCGCCGTCGCTTTCATCACTTTACCTTCTACGGTTTTATGCTCTGTTTTGCCGCCACGGTCGTGGCGACGGGCTATCACTACGTCGCCGGTTGGGAAGCGCCCTACCCGTTCTTTAGCCTGCCGGTCATGCTCGGCACGCTGGGCGGTATCGGCCTGCTTATCGGCCCGGCCGGGCTACTGTGGCTCAATCTGCGGCGGTCGCCGTTACATGGCGATGCGCGCCAGAAACCCATGGATCGCGGCTTTATTCTGCTGCTGTTCTTAACCAGCCTTACCGGGCTGGCGCTGCTGGCAGGCAGAGACACCAGCGGAATGGGCATACTGCTGGCGCTCCATTTAGGCGTGGTGATGGCGCTCTTTCTTACCCTTCCCTACGGAAAATTCGCCCACGGATTTTTCCGCTGCGCGGCCTTACTCAAATGGGCAGTTGAGAAGCGACGCGGAAAACATGCGGGGGATACAGGCAACTGACCCGCAACATCTTACCCATAAAACAATAAAGACAGTGGAGAGCAAACCCTATGGCACAACACACACCTGCAACATCGCGCGCCGGCACGTTCGGCGCAATACTGCGCGTGACAAGCGGCAATTTTCTTGAACAGTTTGATTTTTTCTTGTTCGGATTTTACGCCACCTATATCGCCAGAACGTTTTTTCCGGCGGAAAGCGAATTTGCCTCATTAATGTTGACCTTTGCCGTCTTTGGCTCCGGTTTTTTAATGCGCCCCGTCGGCGCGATTGTGCTTGGCGCCTATATTGACAGAATCGGACGTCGTAAAGGGCTGATGGTGACGCTGGCGATTATGGGCTGCGGTACGTTGCTCATCGCCCTCGTCCCCGGCTACCAAACGATCGGCCTGGCAGCGCCTGCGTTGGTGCTGCTGGGCCGGTTATTACAAGGATTTTCTGCGGGCGTTGAGTTAGGCGGCGTCTCGGTCTATCTGTCCGAAATCGCAACGCCAGGCAATAAAGGGTTTTATACCAGCTGGCAATCCGCCAGTCAGCAGGTCGCGATCGTTGTCGCCGCGTTGATTGGTTATAGCCTGAATATCACGCTGGGACACGACGCGATATCGGAGTGGGGCTGGCGAATTCCGTTCTTTATCGGCTGTATGATCATTCCGCTGATTTTTGTTTTACGTCGTTCATTACAAGAAACAGAAGCGTTTTTACAACGCAAGCATCGCCCCGACACCAGGGAAATTTTTGCAACTATCGCCAAAAACTGGCGCATTATTACAGCCGGAACGCTGCTGGTGGCGATGACCACCACAACGTTTTATTTTATCACCGTTTATACGCCGACCTATGGCAGAACCGTGCTTAATCTCAGCGCGCGGGACAGTTTGATCGTCACCATGTTAGTGGGGGTGTCCAATTTTATCTGGTTACCCATTGGCGGCGCGATTTCCGACCGGATTGGCCGTCGCGCCGTGTTAATGGGCATTACGTTGCTGGCGCTGATCACCACCTGGCCCGTCATGCAGTGGCTGACCGCCGCGCCCGACTTTACCCGCATGACGCTGGTACTGCTGTGGTTCTCTTTCTTTTTTGGCATGTATAACGGCGCAATGGTCGCGGCGTTAACCGAAGTGATGCCAGTCTATGTGCGTACCGTTGGTTTCTCGCTGGCCTTTAGCCTGGCGACGGCGATTTTTGGCGGCCTGACGCCGGCCATCTCTACCGCGCTGGTAAAGTTAACCGGCGATAAAAGCTCGCCCGGCTGGTGGCTGATGTGCGCAGCGTTATGTGGACTTGCCGCGACGGCGATGCTGTTTGTACGTCTGAGTCGCGGCTATATCGCGGCAGAAAATAAAGCCTGAAAAAACCACGGGCGGAAAACATTCGCCCGTGGGTGGCAAGGCAGGGTTTTATTGCACGTTATTATGACTGCGAATTTCCTGCCAGACCTTATCGCAGTCAGCCTTGACCGCCTGATCGTTACCCGTGCGCGTCGCCTGAATGCACTGCTGATAGTCCAGTACCCGCACGCTTTCTTCGTTAGCAAATTGCTGATGTTTGCGCTCTTTTTTAAGGACATTCAGTACGCTTTGGCAGGCCTCTATCTTCTCAGGCGAGCCCTGTGCGGTATTGATACAGGCGCTGTACGCCTCTTTCAGCCGGCTATCTTCTTCCGGCGCGGGTGATGACGCGCAGGCCGTCAAACCGGCGGTCATGCTGGCGATGAGTAAAATTTTTTTCATAGGTCGTTCCTCAACAGCGCGGCAGACCGGCAGCCTGCCGCATCTGACATCAGAAAATAGTGAATGGCGCAATAACGATAAATTTCACGTCACGCTCATCCTGGAAGATGTTGCCGTAACCACCGCCCCAGCTTGGAATATTGGAGTGGTTGTCATATTCGGTGAAGTGCAGTTTGAACATGGTGCCTTTGGCACGCCCCTCCTGCAGGGTATAGACCGCATCCAGACTGTATGAGGACTCTTCGATAGTGCGGTTTTTGTCGTAGTAAGCATCCGGGTTACTTTGCCAGGTTGCCGGTTTAGCATCCCAGGCGTAAACGTAAGACGCGCCCACAGCCCAGCCCGGCAGATTCCAGTTTTTCAGGTCATACATCGCGCCGAAGAAAACCGCCTTTTCACCGTTAGCGTTAAAGTCGGAGCGGTTATCCCACCAGATATCCAGACGACCGTTTGAAGAGGCGTAGGTTGGCGTCATACGTTGCAGAAAATAGCCCTGCTGACCGTCCGCTTTCACCCAGGTGCCTTCCAGACGCAGGTCAACCACTTCCGCGACTTTGTAGCCGAAGGTCAACGCCTGCAGCCAGGCCGTACCGTCGTAAATATCATTCACGCTGCGATCGTCTACTTTGTCGCGCGCGCCGTAGAACTGGTAACTGGTGGTGAACGGATTGCCGCCTAAATCAAATTTATAGCTGGCCTTTGCGAAATATTGATCGACATAGCCTTCGGACTGACCAAACGCCGCTTCCAGCACCAGATCATTTTTGAAGTCGTACTTCGCGCCGATGGAGTGGAGGTAGTCCACATTGGTTTTTTTATCCGCCTGATAAAACTTATCCATTTCGGTATGCCACGGCGCTTTATATTCGTTAGTCCACATGTAGGAAAAACTTAACGCGCCCGCATCGCCATAGTCAAAACTGGCGCCGGCTTCCGCACCCTGATAAGTACCCGGCATAAAACTCCAGTGCGGCGCTAACAGCGTCTGACCGGTAGGCTGAATATAACCGGCGCGCGCCCAGACCGGGCCATATTTAAATTTCGCTGCGGCTTTATAAAGACTGATACCGCTCTTATCGCCGGAATAGTCTTCGTCGTAGCCTTTATTCTTTTTCGAGAAGGCAATTTCGTTTGGATGACCGCTGTCGCCGTTTTCTGCCATTTCAATCGCGGTAAACGCCGCGATATCCAGACCGAACATATCCGCAGCGTAACCAGACTGAAAATCCAGGTTAGCGTTCCAGGTCGCATGAGAAAGGTTAGTTTTATATTTGTCGCCGTCGGTCACATCTTTGCGATCGCGTTCACGCTGCCAATAATAGATGCCGCCCGTTAACGTGGAGTCGTCGAAAAAGCCGGAGGCTTGCGCCTGCGGAACAACGATCCACCCCGACATTGCTGTGATACCGGCGATAGCCAGAGCCAGCGTACTACGTTTGCCACTAAACGTACGCATAAGTTAATCCTCTTTGACGTATAAATTGCTGCCGACAAAAGCGAACAGCGAAAAAATAAAAATAAAAAGTAGCGCTGAGAAACCTCATTTACTACGTTAAATAGACTATTTTTCGCGATGCGAATTATCAATCTCTTTCTGTAACCAGTATGTAATAATATGAGCAACCGCACATATTTAATTGCTTTCTGTTACATTCAACTGCTGGTGGGGGAAGCAGACCGCCAGAAAGAAAATTGACTTGTTTTCCATAGGCATGAAAATAATTGTCTCCTGTTGACCTGACGCTTATAACATTTAGATTAATAATCATTTATCAGATCAATAATTTTCAGAGAATAATTAATTCGCCTCGCAAAAAAGAGAATCGACTTAGAGCCTATCCCACCAGGCGTTATTGGCGCAGCCAGTTTGGACACGGACAGCGCGCAAAAACCGGAGCGTACACGTAGTACGTGAGGTTTGACTCGCTACGCTCGCCCTTCGGGCCGCCGCTAGCGGCGTTCAAAACGCTAACGCGTTTTGGCGAGCACTGCCCAGGTCCAAAATGGCAAGTAAAATAGCCCTAATGGGATAGGCTCTTGGAAATGCAGAGAAAAAACGCCGCAAAACGCGGCGTTGACAAGGTATTTTTACAGCATTCGCCTGTTGGCGCAGTGCTTACTCGCCCGCTTTCGCCCAGGTATCACGCAGGCCCACGGTGCGGTTAAAGACCAGCTTATCGGCCGTTGCATAGCGGCTGTCGAGGCAGAAGTAGCC
Source organism: Salmonella sp. SAL04213 (assembly GCF_046550535.1). Taxonomy (NCBI): domain Bacteria; kingdom Pseudomonadati; phylum Pseudomonadota; class Gammaproteobacteria; order Enterobacterales; family Enterobacteriaceae; genus Salmonella; species Salmonella sp. SAL04213. The sequence continues at coordinate 616,426 of NZ_JBGDXS010000001.1, forward strand.
TTCACGTTCAAACTGGAAAGCTTTCCCTGCTACCGCCGCTTTCAGCGACGGCTCGCCATAACCCTGCTTAATCACTAATGATTCGGGGTTGATAACAGACAGGAAGTCCTCCGCGGCGCCTGGATTCGGCACGCTGAACAGACGGTCGTAGAGACGAATTTCAATCGGCAGCGCATGTGCTGCGCTAACCCAGTGGATTACGCCTTTCACTTTACGCCCGTCAGCCGGATCTTTACTCAGCGTATCGGCATCATAGGTACAGAAGATGGTGGTGATATTCTCTTCGGCATCCTTCTCTACGCGCTCCGCTTTAATGACGTAGGCATTACGCAGACGCACTTCTTTGCCCATCACCAGACGCTTGTACTGCTTGTTCGCTTCTTCGCGGAAATCTGCGCGATCGATCCAGATCTCACCGCTAAACGGCACTTCACGGCTGCCCATCTCCGGTTTATTCGGATGGTTAGGCATGGTAACCATTTCGCTCTCACCCTGCGGGTAGTTTTCGATAACCAGTTTTACCGGATCGATTACCGCCATCGCGCGCGGCGCGTTTTCGTTCAGATCTTCGCGAATGCAGGATTCCAGCGACGCCATCTCAATGGTGTTGTCCTGCTTGGTGACGCCGATGCGTTTGCAGAACTCACGAATAGAAGCCGCGGTATAGCCGCGACGGCGCAGACCGGAAATAGTCGGCATACGCGGATCATCCCAGCCTTCGACGTGTTTGTCGGTCACCAGCAGGTTCAGCTTACGCTTGGACATCACGGTGTATTCCAGATTCAGGCGCGAGAATTCGTACTGGCGCGGGTGAACCGGAATGGTGATGTTGTCCAGCACCCAGTCGTACAGACGACGGTTATCCTGGAACTCCAGCGTACACAGAGAATGAGTAATGCCTTCCAGCGCATCGCTGATGCAGTGAGTAAAGTCGTACATCGGATAGATGCACCACTTCGTGCCGGTCTGATGATGCTCGGCGAATTTAATGCGATACAGCACCGGATCGCGCATCACGATAAACGGCGACGCCATGTCGATTTTAGCGCGCAGACAGGCTTTACCCTCTTCAAAACCGCCGGTACGCATTTTTTCAAATAGCGCGAGGTTTTCTTCCACGCTGCGATCGCGGAACGGGCTGTTTTTACCCGGCGCGGTCAGCGTACCGCGGTATTCGCGGATCTGCTCCGGCGTCAGCTCATCAACGTAGGCCAGGCCTTTATTGATTAGCTCGACCGCATAGGCGTGCAGTTGGTCAAAGTAATCGGAGGAGTAGCGAATATCGCCAGACCAGTGAAAGCCTAACCACTCGACGTCGTTTTTGATCGAATCAACGTACTCGATATCTTCTTTTACCGGGTTGGTGTCATCGAAACGCAGGTTGCACTGGCCCTGATAATCTTGCGCGATGCCAAAGTTCAGGCAGATAGATTTCGCGTGGCCGATGTGCAGATAGCCATTCGGCTCCGGCGGAAAACGGGTATGGACAGTGGTATGTTTACCACTCGCCAGATCTTCATCAATAATCTGACGAATAAAGTTAGTCGGGCGGGCTTCAGCCTCACTCATCGTGGATTCCTCAAAGCGTAAACAACGTATAACGGCATATGATCTTATAAGCCGGACAGACTGACAACCTTTAGTTACTTAAAAAGTGGCTTTGCAGAAAATATTGGGGCTAATTGCGGTAAAAAAAAGCGGCGAAGGTTCCCCTCTGCCGCTTATGTTTTCTGTGATATCGCCGGATGGCGTCTTACGCCTTATCCGGCCAGGAAGCGATTATTTGCTCTTAATCTCGTACAGCGGCGTTTGACCCGCTACCACGTGACCATCCGCTTTGATGACCAGAGCGCTGAAGTCATCGCTGTTGCTGCAAACAACCGGGCTTATCATGGAACGCGCATTGGCATTCAGGAAGTCCAGATCCAGTTCCAGCACCGGCTGACCCGCCGTGACTTCCGCACCCTCTTCTACCAGACGCTTGAAGCCCTGACCGTTCAGCGCGACGGTATCGATACCCATATGGACAACGATCTCCGCGCCTTTTTCGGTTTCCAGACAGAACGCGTGGTTAGTGTTGAAGATTTTCACGATAGTACCCGCCGCCGGAGAAACCACGGTTTTATCGGTGGGTTTCACCGCCACGCCGTCGCCGACCGCTTTGCTGGCGAAAGCTTCATCCGGTACCTGATCCAGCGCCACTACCTCACCGGTAATCGGAGAGACCAGTTCAGCGATAGTCACCGCATTCGGCACCGCCTGGGGTTTGGCCGCCGGAGCAGGTGTCGCAACGTGAGCCGCATCAGCAGACGCTGCCACGACCGGTCCCCGCGCCACCACTTTCTTCATTTCATCGCCAATCGATTCCGCTTTCGCGCCGACAATAACCTGAATGGTCTGTTTGTTCAGTTTCACCACGCCGGAAGCGCCGAGGCGTTTGCAGGCCGCATCGTTGACGCGAGCAGAGTCGTTCACGGTCAGACGCAGACGGGTAATACACGCATCGATCGCTTTCAGGTTGTCCGTACCGCCAACCGCAGCAATATAGCTGGTCGCCAGTTGCGTTAACCCTTCTTCGGTGTTGCTGTTGGCTTCTTCCGTTACCATCTCATCAACTTTATCTTCGCGGCCCGGCGTTTTCAGGTTAAACATACGAATAACCGCGCTGAACAGCAGGAAGTAGATGATAAAGAATACAACGCCCATCACCAGCAACATCCAGACGTTATTGCTGGCCGCTGGCAGGTTATACATCAGAACATAGTCGATCGCGCCTGCCGAGAAAGAGAAGCCCGCATGGATACCCAGCAGCGTCGCGACGAACAGGCTGATACCGGTCAAAATGGCGTGCAGGAGGTACAGCAGCGGCGCCAGGAACATAAACAGGAATTCCAGCGGCTCGGTTACGCCGGTCAGAAACGCGGTGATCGCGACAGACAGCAGCATACCGCCCACCATCGGACGACGTTCTTTCGGCGCGGCGAAATACATCGCCAGAGCGGCGCCCGGCAGACCAAACATCATGATCGGGAAGAAGCCGGACATAAACATCCCCGCCGTGCCGTCGCCAGCATAGAAGCGGTTGATGTCGCCGTGGAATACAGTGCCTGCGGCATTGGTGAATTCACCAATCTGGAACCAGGCGATGGTGTTCAGTACCTGATGCAGACCGGTGGGGATCAGCAGACGGTTGATGAAGCCAAAGATACCGGAACCCAGCGCGCCTGCGGAAACGATCCATTCACCGCCCGCATGGATGCCATGCTGTACCGGCGGCCAGACGTAACCGAAAATAGCGGCCAGCACCAGACAGAAAAAGCCCGTTGCGATCGGTACAAAACGTTTTCCACCGAAGAAACTGAGAAAATCAGGCAGTTTGATACCAGACCAGCGATTATAAACCGCGCCGCCGACCAGACCGGTAATAATCCCCGCCAGCACGCCCATGTTGATTTCCGGGTTAATCGTCACCATCGCTTTGGTCATGACGAAGTAACCCACGGCTCCCGCCAGCGCTGCCGCGCCCGCGCTATCTTTAGACCAACTGGAGGCCACGCCGATAGCGAAAACCAGCGCCAGGTTATCGAAAATAGACCCGCCCGCTTGCGCGATAAACGGCATATTCAGCAAATCTGGTTGGCCGAATCGCAGCAACAACGCTGCCACCGGCAACACGGCGATAGGGAGCTGCAACGCCCTACCCAACCGCTGGAAAAAACCTAAAATATTCATCTTATTCCCCCTACGAGACGCCGATATGGCTTCTTTGAAGCCGTTTTTTATTGTGCTGCAAACGTTAAAAACGTGATGTTCTGTAATCGAACGGTGAGATCATCTTCTGCAGAGTGTGTGGAAAATTAATTCGCCTCGCAAATTAAACGGGTGTTTTTTGTGATTATAATCACTAAATATCGTAATCACCCCCACCATCCACTGGCTAACACGGAAAACTTATTTTATGATTCAAAAAATCAGGACGGATTGAACACGAACCCTGGATATCCAGGTTACGCTTAATACGATCCGCCAAATTTTGACATTGATTATTGAGGTGAAGAATGAGACTGATCCCCCTGAGTACCGCAGAACAGGTTGGCAAATGGGCCGCTCGCCATATCGTTAACCGTATTAATGCGTTCAAACCGACAGCCGATCGTCCGTTTGTCCTTGGACTGCCTACCGGCGGCACGCCGCTAACGGCGTACAAAGCGCTGGTTGAGATGCACAAAGCGGGCGAGGTCAGCTTTAAGCATGTGGTCACCTTTAATATGGACGAATATGTTGGCCTGCCGAAAGAGCACCCGGAAAGCTACCACAGCTTTATGCATCGTAACTTTTTCGATCACGTTGATATTCCGGCAGAAAACATCAATCTTCTCAACGGTAACGCACCGGATATCGATGCAGAATGCCGTCAATATGAAGAAAAAATTCGTTCTTACGGTAAAATCCATCTGTTTATGGGCGGCGTCGGCAACGACGGTCACATCGCCTTTAACGAACCGGCGTCTTCCCTGGCTTCCCGTACCCGTATCAAAACGTTAACCCATGATACTCGCGTAGCGAACTCCCGCTTCTTTGACGGCGACGTAAACCAGGTGCCGAAATACGCGCTGACGGTAGGCGTAGGCACGCTGCTGGATGCGGAAGAAGTGATGATTCTGGTGCTGGGCCATCAGAAAGCCCAGGCGCTGCAGGCGGCGGTTGAAGGCAACGTCAACCACATGTGGACCATTAGCTGCCTGCAACTCCATCCGAAAGCGGTTGTGGTATGCGATGAGCCGTCCACAATGGAACTTAAAGTTAAAACATTGAAATATTTCAATGAATTAGAAGCAGAAAATATTAAAGGTCTGTAATGTTGTCTCCGCCCCGCCAGTCAATGCGGGGCGGTAAATTTTTGATATCGGGGGTCGGAATGTATGCTTTAACCCAGGGCCGGATCTTTACCGGTCACGAAATTCTTGATGACCATGCGCTTGTTGTCGCTAATGGCCTGATTGACCGCGTTTGTCCGATGGCTGAACTGCCGCCGGGAATAGAACAACGCTCATTGAATGGGGCCATTCTCTCCCCCGGTTTTATTGATGTGCAGCTAAACGGCTGCGGCGGCGTGCAGTTTAACGATACCGCAGAAGCCGTCAGCGTTGAAACGCTGGAAATTATGCAGAAAGCCAATGAAAAATCGGGCTGTACTAACTTTCTGCCAACGCTTATCACTACCAGCGACGAATTGATGAAACAGGGCATTCGCGTCATGCGCGAATACCTGGAAAAACATCCGCACCAGGCGCTGGGTCTCCACCTGGAAGGCCCCTGGCTTAATCTGCTAAAAAAAGGCACCCATAATCCTGATTTCGTGCGTAAACCAGACGCTGCGCTGGTCGATTTCTTATGCGATAATGCCGACGTCATCACCAAAGTCACACTCGCGCCGGAAATGGTGCCTGCTGACGTAATCGCTAAACTGGCGAATGCGGGCATTGTGGTTTCCGCAGGTCACTCCAACGCGACGTTAAAAGAGGCGAAAGCGGGCTTCCGCGCCGGGATTACCTTTGCGACTCACCTGTTTAACGCGATGCCGTACATTACAGGGCGTGAGCCGGGCCTTGCTGGCGCTGTTCTGGACGAAGCGGATATTTATTGCGGCGTTATCGCCGATGGTCTGCATGTCGACTACGCCAACATTCGCAATGCCAAACGCCTTAAAGGCGACAAACTTTGTCTGGTGACAGACGCCACCGCACCGGCGGGGGCCAATATTGAGCAGTTCATTTTCGCAGGTAAAACAATATACTACCGCAATGGACTGTGTGTGGATGAAAACGGTACGTTGAGCGGTTCGTCCTTAACCATGATTGAAGGCGTACGCAACCTGGTCGCGCATTGCGGCATCGCGCTGGATGAAGTGCTGCGCATGGCAACGCTCTATCCAGCTCGCGCTATCGGCGTTGATAAACATCTCGGTAGCATTGCGCCGGGTAAAGTCGCCAACCTGACCGCGTTCACCCACGATTTTAAAATTATCAAGACCATCGTTAATGGTGACGAGGTCGTTGACTTGAGTAAGTGAGAATATGACACCAGGCGGACAAGCTCAGATAGGTAACGTTGATCTCGTAAAACAGCTTAACAGCGCGGCCGTTTACCGCCTGATTGACCAGCATGGTCCTATCTCGCGCATACAAATTGCCGAGCAAAGCCAGCTTGCTCCCGCCAGCGTAACGAAAATTACGCGTCAACTCATTGAACGCGGGCTGATCAAAGAAGTCGATCAGCAGGCCTCTACCGGAGGCCGCCGCGCTATCTCTATCGTCACGGAAACCCGTAACTTCCATGCCATTGGCGTTCGCCTGGGGCGTCATGACACCACTTTAACGCTCTACGATCTGAGCAGTAAAGTGGTCGCTGAGGAGCATTATCCGCTACCGGAGCGCACCCAGGAGACGCTGGAACATGCGCTGCTCAACACCATCGCCGTCTTTATTGATAGCTGTCAGCGTAAAATTCGTGAATTGATCGCTATCTCGGTGATCCTGCCAGGGCTTGTCGATCCGGAAAGCGGCGTGATTCGTTACATGCCGCACATTCAGGTTGAAAACTGGGGACTGGTCGAAGCGCTGGAAAAACGGTTTCACGTTACCTGTTTCGTGGGACACGATATCCGTAGCCTGGCGCTGGCGGAACACTACTTCGGCGCCAGTCAGGATTGCGAGGACTCGATTCTGGTGCGCGTTCATCGTGGTACAGGCGCCGGGATTATCTCCAACGGACGCATCTTCATTGGCCGTAACGGCAACGTCGGCGAAATTGGGCATATTCAGGTGGAGCCGTTGGGCGAACGCTGCCACTGCGGTAATTTCGGCTGTCTGGAAACCATTGCCGCCAATGCGGCGATTGAACAACGGGTGCTGAATTTGCTTAAACAAGGGTATCAAAGCCGTGTTCCGCTTGACGACTGCACGATTAAAACCATCTGTAAGGCGGCAAACCGGGGCGACAGCCTGGCCTCGGAAGTCATTGAGCATGTTGGCCGCCATTTGGGCAAAACGATCGCCATTGCTATCAACCTGTTTAATCCGCAAAAAATCGTCATTGCCGGCGAGATCATTGAAGCCGATAAAGTCCTGTTGCCCGCTATCGAAAGCTGTATCAATACGCAGGCGTTAAAGGCATTTCGCAAAAATTTGCCGGTGGTTCGCTCCACGCTGGATCACCGTTCTGCTATCGGCGCTTTTGCCTTAGTTAAACGCGCCATGCTCAACGGAACATTGCTGCAACGTTTGCTGGAAAGTTGATGCGCTCTTATAGTATCGGATTATTCACAAATTCCCTGGGTAGTTCATGACCATCAAGAATGTAATCTGCGATATCGACGGCGTGCTGATGCACGACAACGTAGCCGTACCCGGTGCGGCGGAATTTCTGACGGGGATTCTGGAAAAAGGTCTGCCGCTGGTGCTGCTGACCAATTACCCGTCGCAAACCGGCCAGGATCTGGCGAACCGTTTTGCTACCGCTGGCGTTAACGTGCCGGACAGCGTGTTTTATACGTCAGCAATGGCGACAGCCGATTTTCTGCGCCGTCAGGAAGGTAAGAAAGCGTATGTCGTGGGCGAAGGCGCGCTTATTCACGAGCTCTATAAAGCGGGTTTTACCATTACCGATGTGAACCCTGATTTTGTCATCGTTGGAGAAACCCGCTCCTACAACTGGGACATGATGCATAAAGCGGCATTTTTCGTCGCCAATGGCGCGCGCTTTATCGCCACCAACCCGGATACCCACGGTCGCGGCTTTTATCCGGCCTGCGGCGCGCTGTGCGCAGGCATTGAAAAAATTTCCGGCCGGAAGCCGTTTTATGTCGGCAAACCCAGCCCGTGGATCATCCGCGCGGCGTTGAACAAAATGCAGGCGCACTCGGAAGAGACCGTTATTGTCGGCGATAACCTGCGCACCGACATTCTGGCGGGGTTCCAGGCCGGTCTGGAGACCATTCTGGTGCTTTCAGGCGTATCAACAATCAATGATATTGACAGTATGCCGTTCCGCCCAAGCTGGATTTACCCTTCCGTCGCCGAGATCGACGTTATCTAAACCTGTCCCCTGCCTGATGACGCATAGCTTTCAGGCCTACGGTTCGAACAACATTGTAGGTCTGATAAGCGAAACGTCATCAGGAAAAACATAATTCAATTAAACCACGATAAAACTGAAGATCCATCAATAAATCCGCGCAATACGTAATCATTTTTCACTAATCAACAATGACGATTGCATTTTTCATTTTTCAGACCGTAATCCCCTTGCGCCTTCCACGCCTTTGCGGCATTTTTTAGTCAAGCAAACACAAAAAGTACGACGCAACAGATTAACGGAGAAGGCTATGTGTTCTATTTTCGGCGTATTCGATATCAAAACAGATGCAGCGGAACTGCGTAAAAAAGCCCTTGAACTGTCACGCCTGATGCGCCATCGCGGCCCGGACTGGTCCGGCATCTACGCTTGCGATAACGCGATTCTCGCACATGAACGTTTGTCGATTGTTGATGTTAACGCCGGCGCCCAGCCCCTGTATAACGCCAGAAAAACCCACGTGCTGGCGGTGAACGGTGAAATTTATAACCATCAAACGTTACGCGCGGAGTATGGCGATCGTTACGCGTTCCAGACAGGCTCCGACTGCGAAGTTATCCTCGCGCTGTATCAGGAAAAAGGGCCGAATTTCCTTGACGATTTACAGGGGATGTTCGCCTTCGCCCTGTATGACAGCGAAAAAGACGCTTATCTGATTGGTCGTGACCATATCGGTATTATTCCGCTCTATATGGGCTATGACGAATTCGGCAACTTCTACGTAGCGTCAGAAATGAAAGCGCTGACCCCGGTCTGCCGCACCATTAAAGAGTTTCCGGCGGGCAGCTACCTGTGGAGCAAAGACGGCGAAATTCGTCAGTACTATCAGCGCGACTGGTTTGAGTTCGATGCGGTAAAAGACAACGTCACCGACAAAAACGCGCTGCGTCAGGCGCTGGAAGAATCCGTGAAAAGCCACCTGATGTCCGACGTCCCTTACGGCGTGCTGCTCTCCGGCGGTCTGGACTCGTCGATTATCTCGGCTATCACCAAAAAATTCGCCGCCCGTCGCGTCGAAGATCAGGAGCGCTCCGAAGCCTGGTGGCCACAGTTGCACTCTTTTGCGGTCGGTCTGGAAGGTTCGCCTGACCTGAAGGCGGCCCAGGAAGTGGCTAACCACCTCGGCACCGTGCACCATGAAATTCACTTCACCGTGCAGGAAGGCCTTGATGCCATTCGTGATGTTATCTATCACATTGAAACCTATGACGTGACCACTATCCGCGCCTCAACGCCGATGTATCTGATGTCGCGTAAGATCAAAGCGATGGGCATCAAAATGGTGCTCTCCGGCGAAGGTTCCGATGAGGTGTTTGGCGGCTACCTGTACTTCCATAAAGCGCCGAACGCCAAAGAGTTACATGAAGAGACGGTCCGTAAGCTACAGGCGCTGCATATGTATGACTGCGCCCGCGCCAACAAAGCGATGTCCGCCTGGGGCGTGGAAGCGCGCGTACCGTTCCTGGATAAAAAATTCCTCGACGTGGCGATGCGTATCAACCCACAGGATAAAATGTGCGGCAACGGCAAGATGGAAAAACACGTGCTGCGCGAGTGCTTCGAGTCTTATCTGCCAGCAAGCGTGGCGTGGCGTCAGAAAGAGCAGTTCTCTGACGGCGTAGGCTACAGCTGGATTGATACGCTGAAAGAGGTGGCGGCGAAACAGATTTCCGATCAACAACTGGAAACCGCCCGCTTCCGCTTTCCATACAACACGCCGTCGTCTAAAGAGGCGTACTTGTACCGGGAAATTTTTGAAGAATTGTTCCCGGTGCCGAGCGCCGCGGAATGCGTACCCGGCGGCCCGTCCGTGGCCTGTTCTTCCGCCAAAGCCATTGAGTGGGATGAAGCATTCAAAACGATGGATGACCCGTCAGGCCGCGCGGTCGGCGTGCATCAGTCGGCGTACCAGTAAATTAACGATGACGAAAGAGCCCTTAGGGGCTCTTTTTTTATAGCAAACCACTTTCGGAAAAACGATTAATAACCAATAATTGCCGAATATTGCGCCACGCTGTTCGCAACCTAACCAAACAGACACTTTCCGACGTTTTTCGATGAAAAAGAGGTTGACGCTTCAAGGCTCAATACGCATAATGCGCCCCGCAACGCCGATAAGGTAACGCGAAAAAAGATGGCTACGTAGCTCAGTTGGTTAGAGCACATCACTCATAATGATGGGGTCACAGGTTCGAATCCCGTCGTAGCCACCATCTTTTTTGCGGGAGTGGCGAAATTGGTAGACGCACCAGATTTAGGTTCTGGCGCCGCAAGGTGTGCGAGTTCAAGTCTCGCCTCCCGCACCATTCACCGATAAGCGTTGTACGGATGGGGTATCGCCAAGCGGTAAGGCACCGGTTTTTGATACCGGCATTCCCTGGTTCGAATCCAGGTACCCCAGCCATATTTCTTCGAGTTTGCGGTTCACCGCGACGGTATTGGGGTATCGCCAAGCGGTAAGGCACCGGTTTTTGATACCGGCATTCCCTGGTTCGAATCCAGGTACCCCAGCCATCGAAGAAATCATCTGGCTACGTAGCTCAGTTGGTTAGAGCACATCACTCATAATGATGGGGTCACAGGTTCGAATCCCGTCGTAGCCACCATATTCAGAACGCGTCGAGGTATTCGACCGGTTCGAAAATAATTTGTTGGGGTATCGCCAAGCGGTAAGGCACCGGATTCTGATTCCGGCATTCCGAGGTTCGAATCCTCGTACCCCAGCCAGTTTTAAAGACGCTCTGCTAACGAGCGCAAGAAGTACGACAATTGGGGTATCGCCAAGCGGTAAGGCACCGGATTCTGATTCCGGCATTCCGAGGTTCGAATCCTCGTACCCCAGCCACCTTTAAAAAGCTCGCTTCGGCGAGCTTTTTGCTTTTCTGCGTTTATAAATTCCGAAAGAGGTTTCCCCCTCAATGCCCTGCTATCAGTAAAACGCTATGATAAAGCCTTACAGGGATCGTTCGGTAACCTCACAATGAATTACCAGTTTTGTTGGTATCTCTTTTTGCGGCCATTAACATTTTTTATGGTCGTCTTGCTCTGCGCTTTCACCTTCATTGATATCACGGCCAGCGCCGCCTGGTTGATTATTTTGGGTCTGGTTTACCCCGTGGCAGTGTCAATGAGGCTACATATACTGCACCAGAAAAAGGCCGTCATGTTGCGCCAGAATAGTGCGGAATGGATAGTGTATCTGCCAGGGATCCCTGTGCAAGAAAAACAAAGCGCGCTGATTAATGTCGCGTTTTCCTCGAAAACGGCGCTGCGTGGATTCTATATTCGCGCCCTGTCCAGCAAAGTCATTCTTCACATCATCACTTTTTATATTCTGTGGTTTGATGTCCAACATGCAACACTGACGTGGTATCGGATTATCGCCGCATTAATCACCCTGGCGATTCTTGTAAAATCAATGAGTTCCACATTACTGATGCTACATAAAGTAGTACGTTGCCAATACAACGTATGCACAATTGAAATGGCATCACCTTGGTATGAAATTGATTTCAAAGGGAAATTAGGTTTATGTGCATTATTTGCAGTAAAGTAAGATGTCAATACGCTTACCCGACCTGCAATTGAGCGTTTTTACAAACCGGGTAAGGCATTCAACGGGTTACAACCCCAACGCATATTTCAGCGCCTGACGTTTTAGCACGCCTGCGCGCTGCGCCGCCATCAGCCCCATATTGCGTAAAATACGCAGCGGCGGCAGTTCATTGCTGAACCCGGCATAAAACAGATCCATTCCACTTTGCATCATAAAATTATCTGCCATGCGCCGCGTCTGATAGCGTTTCAACACCGAATGGCTGGCCCAGGACTCGCCATAGCTACGGGCACTCGCCAGCACATCAATCAACGCATCAACATCCCGATACCCCAGGTTGACGCCCTGCCCGGCCAGCGGATGAATGGTATGCGCCGCGTCGCCTACCAGCGCCAGCCCCGGTTGCGCATACTGCAACGCGTGACGACGGGTTAGCGGAAACGCGCCCGCCGCGACAGGCATCACCGCCCCCAGACGCGCCGGAAAGTGCTGGTTAATTTCCACCTGCAATTGCGTCATCGATAAACTCTGTAGCTGGCGAATACGTGCCGGAGCGTCATACCACACCAGCGACGCCCAATCGTCGAACAGCGGCAAAAAGGCGCGCGGCCCCGTTGGCGTAAACTGCTGCCAGGTGCTGTCGCCTGGCGCATTTTCACACTTGACGGTGATAAGCATACACGACTGCGCATATTGCCAGGCATGAATGCCAATTCCCGCCATTTGCCGAACCTGCGAATTCGCGCCGTCGGCGCCAATCACTAACTTCGGCGTTACCCATTCGCCGTCGGCCAGTTCCAGCGCATAACCATCGTGGCGGCGGTGCAATGCCGCCAGTGAAGCCGGAACGCGCAGCGTCACGCCGGGGTGCGCTTCCAGCGCCTGCCACAGCGCCTGTTGCAGGACGTTGTTCTCTACCATATAGCCTAACAGCGGCAGCTTGAGTTCAGCGGCGTCGAACACCACATGGGCGTTTTCCCACTCCCAGGTCTCCAGTCGCCGATAAGGATGGCTACGCATCCCCTGCACCGCCTCCCAAACGCCCAGTCCCTTGAGCAGCGCCACGGATGCCGCGCTAATGGCCGAAATCCGCACGTCAGGCTGGCTGTCAGCCACAAACGGCGCAGGCGCGGCATGTTCTATTACCATCACCGTAAACCCTTGCTGCGCCAGACCCAGCGCCAGCGCGCCGCCGACCATTCCCCCGCCGACAATGGCAATTTCCGTTGGTTGATTTGTCATGGTCATTCATCCTGTTACGTTTTAGACAAGTTTACAGGATTTTTTACCCATTAGGGCTGACGTCAGTCATACTGGTCACAACCGCGCCAAAGCATTACACTATGCGCCCTGCTTTTCAGCCACTATTTCGCAAGAGCAAGTCGATGACTAAAAAACTCCATATTAAAACCTGGGGCTGTCAGATGAACGAGTACGATTCATCGAAGATGGCCGATCTGCTGGACGCCACCCACGGCTATCAACTGACCGACGTGGCGGAAGAGGCGGATGTGCTGCTGTTAAATACCTGCTCAATCCGCGAGAAGGCTCAGGAAAAAGTCTTCCATCAATTAGGTCGCTGGAGACTGTTAAAAGAGAAAAATCCCGATCTGATTATCGGCGTCGGCGGCTGCGTGGCTTCCCAGGAAGGCGAGCACATTCGTCAACGCGCCCATTACGTCGACATTATTTTTGGCCCGCAAACCTTACACCGCCTGCCGGAGATGATTAACTCCGTGCGTGGCGACCGTAGCCCGGTGGTCGATATCAGCTTCCCGGAAATCGAGAAGTTCGACCGTTTGCCGGAACCACGCGCAGAAGGCCCGACCGCTTTCGTTTCTATCATGGAAGGCTGCAATAAATATTGTACTTACTGCGTGGTACCGTATACCCGCGGTGAAGAAGTCAGCCGTCCCTCAGACGATATCCTGTTCGAAATCGCCCAGCTAGCGGCGCAGGGCGTGCGTGAGGTCAACCTGCTGGGCCAGAACGTTAACGCCTGGCGCGGAGAAAACTACGACGGCACCACCGGCACCTTTGCCGATCTGCTGCGTCTGGTTGCCGCCATCGACGGCATTGACCGTATTCGCTTTACCACCAGCCATCCGATTGAGTTCACCGACGATATTATCGAGGTGTACCGCGATACGCCGGAGCTGGTCAGTTTCCTGCATCTGCCGGTACAGAGCGGTTCCGATCGCGTGTTGAATCTGATGGGGCGCACCCACACTGCGCTGGAATATAAAGCAATCATCCGTAAACTGCGCGCGGCGCGGCCGGACATTCAGATAAGCTCTGACTTTATCGTCGGTTTCCCAGGCGAAACTACCGATGATTTCGAAAAAACCATGAAGCTTATCGCCGACGTCAACTTTGATATGAGCTACAGCTTTATCTTCTCTGCGCGTCCGGGAACGCCGGCTGCCGATATGGTTGATGACGTACCGGAAGAAGAGAAAAAGCAGCGTCTGTATATTCTGCAAGAGCGTATCAATCAGCAGGCGATGGCATGGAGCCGCCGTATGCTCGGCACGACACAGCGCATTCTGGTGGAAGGCACGTCACGTAAAAACATTATGGAACTGTCTGGCCGTACCGAAAACAATCGGGTGGTGAACTTTGAAGGCACGCCGGAGATGATTGGTAAGTTTGTCGATGTGGAAATTACTGACGTCTATCCGAACTCCCTGCGCGGAAAAGTGGTGCGTACCGAAGATGAAATGGGTCTGCGCGTCGCCGAAACGCCGGAGTCCGTCATTGCCCGTACCCGTAAAGAAAATGAGCTGGGCGTAGGATTCTACCAGCCTTAATCCTGCAGGAAAGGCAATAATGCCCGATGGCGCTACGCCTGTCGGGCTTCCTGGTCATGGCCTGTCGCCCGACGGGCCTTGCAATTTTCTCTCTTCATCCCCATCTTCATTGCAATGCTTGCGCCTTTTCCCTATGGCGTGAATAATTTCCTTAGATGCCGGTAAATGTTCAGCGTCCGGCGATACAGACACAAGAGGAACAGTTTGAATATAGACACTCGCGAAATTACCCTTGAGCCCGCAGACAACGCCCGTCTGTTGAGCCTTTGCGGGCCGTTTGATGACAATATTAAACAGCTCGAACGTCGTCTCGGTATTGAAATCAACCGCCGTGACAATCACTTTAAACTGACCGGTCGTCCGATTTGCGTGACCGCGGCGACAGATATTTTGCGAAGTCTGTATGTCGATACCGCACCGATGCGCGGCCAGACTCAGGATATCGAACCGGAACAAATTCATCTGGCGATCAAAGAAGCGCGGGTGCTGGAACAGAGCGCGGAAAGCGTGCCTGACTATGGCAAAGCTATTAATATCAAAACCAAGCGCGGCGTGATTAAACCGCGTACCCCGAACCAGGCGCAGTACATCGCCAATATTCTCGATCATGATATTACCTTTGGCGTCGGCCCAGCGGGTACCGGTAAAACTTATCTTGCGGTCGCCGCTGCGGTAGACGCCCTGGAGCGCCAGGAGATTCGCCGTATTCTACTGACCCGTCCGGCGGTGGAAGCGGGCGAAAAACTCGGCTTTCTGCCAGGCGATTTAAGTCAGAAGGTGGACCCGTACCTGCGTCCGCTGTATGACGCGCTGTTCGAAATGCTCGGCTTTGAAAAAGTCGAGAAGCTGATTGAGCGCAATGTGATTGAAGTCGCGCCGCTGGCCTATATGCGCGGACGCACATTAAACGACGCCTTTATCATTCTGGATGAAAGCCAGAACACCACCATCGAACAGATGAAGATGTTCCTGACGCGTATCGGCTTTAACTCTAAAGCGGTTATCACCGGCGACGTCACCCAGATTGACCTGCCGCGCAGCACCAAATCCGGCTTGCGTCATGCCATTGAAGTGCTGGCGGAAGTCGATGAAATCAGCTTTAACTTCTTCCACAGCGAAGACGTGGTGCGCCATCCGGTCGTTGCCCGCATTGTGAACGCCTATGAAGCCTGGGAAGAGGCCGAACAAAAACGCAAAGCGGCGTTGGCGGCGGAGCGTAAGCGTGAAGCCCAGGAGCAGGAACAGAAATGAGTCAGGTGATCCTCGATTTACAGTTGGCCTGTGAAAACCACGCGGGCCTGCCGGATGAAGCTCAGTTTCAACGCTGGCTGGACGGCGTTATTCCGCAGTTTCAGGAAGAGGCGGAAGTCACAATCCGTCTGGTGGATGAGGCCGAAAGCCACAACCTTAATTTGACGTACCGCGGGAAAGATAAACCCACTAATGTTCTCTCCTTCCCGTTTGAAGCGCCCCCCGGCATTGAAATGCCGCTACTGGGCGATCTGATTATTTGCCGTCAGGTCGTGGAGCAGGAAGCGCAAGAACAGAGCAAGCCGCTGGAGGCGCACTGGGCGCACATGGTCGTGCACGGTAGCCTGCATTTGCTGGGTTACGATCATATCGACGATGACGAAGCAGAAGAGATGGAGTCTCTCGAAACGGAGATTATGCTTGCTATGGGCTATGAGGATCCGTACATTGCCGAGAAGATTGCAGAATAGTAGCTTGCCGGATGGCGGCGCTTGCGCCTTATCCGGCCTACATTCATGCCTTTTGTAGCCCTGATAAGCGTAGCGTCATCAGGCAAAACATGCCGTCACAGCTGAGTATACGCATGACGAGCTTTGTATTAACTAACATGAGAACCCATACGACGCCATGAGCGACGACAATTCACACAGTAGTGACACAGTAAACAGTAAAAAGGGATTTTTTTCCCTGCTACTCAGCCAGCTTTTCCACGGGGAACCTAAAAACCGTGATGAGTTGCTGGCGCTGATCCGTGATTCCGGGCAGAACGAGCTTATCGATGAAGATACGCGCGATATGCTCGAAGGCGTAATGGACATCGCCGACCAGCGCGTTCGCGATATTATGATCCCGCGCTCCCAGATGATTACCCTGAAACGCAACCAGACGCTGGACGAATGTCTCGATGTTATCATCGAGTCCGCCCACTCGCGTTTTCCGGTGATCAGCGAAGATAAAGATCACATTGAAGGGATTCTGATGGCCAAAGATTTGCTGCCGTTTATGCGCAGCGATGCCGAAGCCTTCAGCATGGACAAAGTGTTACGCACCGCGGTTGTCGTACCGGAAAGCAAACGGGTTGACCGTATGCTCAAGGAATTCCGCTCCCAGCGCTACCATATGGCCATCGTTATCGATGAGTTCGGCGGCGTTTCCGGCCTTGTGACTATCGAAGACATCCTCGAACTGATTGTCGGTGAAATTGAAGATGAGTATGACGAAGAAGACGATATCGACTTCCGTCAGCTTAGCCGCCATACCTGGACGATTCGCGCGCTGGCGTCGAT
Source organism: Salmonella sp. SAL04213 (assembly GCF_046550535.1). NCBI lineage: Bacteria > Pseudomonadati > Pseudomonadota > Gammaproteobacteria > Enterobacterales > Enterobacteriaceae > Salmonella > Salmonella sp. SAL04213. The sequence continues at coordinate 633,465 of NZ_JBGDXS010000001.1, forward strand.
TGAAGACTTCAATGACGCTTTCGGCACCCACTTCAGCGATGAAGAAGTTGATACCATCGGCGGACTGGTGATGCAGGCGTTCGGCCATTTACCGGCCCGCGGCGAAACCATTGACATTGATGGTTACCAGTTCAAAGTGGCGATGGCCGATAGTCGTCGTATTATTCAGGTGCATGTCAGGATCCCGGATGACTCGCCCCAGCCAAAACTGGACGAATAACAGCAATAGTGGACTAAAAATGGCATTTGCCTCGTTAATTGAACGCCAGCGTATTCGCCTGCTGCTGGCGTTATTATTCGGCGCCTGCGGAACACTGGCTTTCTCTCCGTATGACGTCTGGCCCGCAGCGATAGTGTCGCTTATCGGGCTGCAGGCCTTAACGTTTAATCGCCGCCCGCTCCAGTCTGCCGCCATCGGCTATTGCTGGGGACTCGGACTTTTCGGTAGCGGGATTAACTGGGTTTATGTCAGTATCGCGCAGTTTGGCGGCATGCCGGGCCCGGTTAACGTTTTTCTGGTGGTGCTGCTTGCAGCTTATCTCTCACTGTATACCGGACTGTTTGCCGGGATTTTGTCGCGCCTGTGGCCAAAAACCAACTGGCTGCGCGTCGCTATCGCCGCGCCTGCAATATGGCAAATCACCGAATTTTTACGCGGCTGGGTGCTGACCGGCTTCCCCTGGCTGCAATTTGGCTATAGTCAGGTCGACGGCCCGCTAAAAGGCCTGGCGCCGGTAATGGGCGTCGAAGCGATCAACTTCCTGCTGATGATGGTCAGCGGCCTGTTAGCGCTGGCACTGGCGACGCGGAACTGGCGTCCGCTGGCTGTCGCCGTGATTCTGTTTGCTTTGCCCTTTCCGCTACGTTATATCCAGTGGTTTACGCTGGAACCGGCCAAAGCGACCCAGGTATCGCTGGTGCAGGGCGATATTCCGCAGTCGCTGAAGTGGGACGAAAACCAGCTACTGAATACGCTAAAAATTTATCTCAACGAAACCCGCCCAGAGTTAGGCAAATCACAGATTATTATCTGGCCTGAGTCGGCGATTCCGGATCTCGAAATCAATCAGCAGCCTTTCCTTCGTTCGCTGGACGAGATGTTACGCGAAAAAAATAGCACGCTGATCACCGGTATTGTCGATGCGCGTCTCAATAAACAGAATCGATACGACACCTACAATACGATTATTACGTTGGGCAAGGATAATCCATACAGTTATGACTCGCCCAATCGCTACAATAAAAATCACCTTGTGCCCTTTGGCGAGTTCGTTCCGCTGGAGTCTATCCTGCGTCCGCTGGCGCCGTTCTTCGATCTGCCCATGTCCTCCTTTAGCCGCGGCCCTTATATCCAGCCGCAGTTACATGCGCACGACTATAAGCTGACGGCGGCAATCTGTTATGAAATTATTCTTGGCGAACAGGTGCGGGATAACTTCCGCCCGGACACCGACTATCTGCTGACGATTTCTAACGACGCCTGGTTTGGTAAGTCCATTGGCCCGTGGCAACATTTCCAGATGGCGCGGATGCGTTCGCTGGAGCTGGCGCGTCCGTTACTGCGCAGTACTAATAACGGTATTACGGCGGTGATTGGCCCGCAGGGCGAAATTCAGGCGATGATCCCGCAGTTCACACGCCAGGTACTGACCACCCACGTCACGCCAACCACGGGGTTAACTCCCTATGCCCGTACCGGCAACTGGCCGCTATGGGTACTGACCGCGCTGTTTGCTTTTGGCGCGGTAGTGATGAGTCTGCGACAACGACGGAAATAATCTCTCCCCAGGCCGGATAGCGCTTCATTTATCCGGCCTGAAAATTCTCCTTTATCCCCCATTCTGGCACGTCTATTGCTTTGTTAAACATGGCAAACCTGTTCTGGCTGCTTGTGCAACCTGGTCGCACCAAAATCGATCATCGGTAGCACCTGAACGGTGCAATGTAGGATTTTTGCCTCTGAACGGTGCGGCGCACTTCGCAAAAATAAACAATATCGCAGCAAAATATTTACAACAAGCCACACTAAATGTTAACAAACACACATAACACTGCACGCGCAAGTTGCAGGCAATAACAACATCACAATAGCTATCAATGCGTCGACGGCGCAGATGATAAAGGAGTTGGATATGCAATTACGTAAGCTAACCACAGCAATGCTGGTCATGGGACTGTCTGCGGGCCTCGCGCACGCAGAAGATGGCGCGCCTGCCGCTGGTAGCACCCTGGACAAGATCGCTAAAAATGGCGTGATCGTCGTCGGGCATCGCGAATCTTCTGTGCCCTTTTCTTATTACGACAACCAGCAGAAAGTGGTCGGCTATTCCCAGGACTACTCCAACGCCATTGTGGAAGCGGTAAAAAAGAAACTTAACAAGCCCGATCTGCAGGTGAAGCTGATCCCGATCACCTCGCAAAACCGTATTCCGCTGTTGCAAAACGGAACCTTCGATTTTGAATGTGGTTCAACGACTAACAACCTTGAGCGCCAGAAACAGGCCGCCTTCTCCGATACGATTTTCGTCGTCGGGACGCGACTGCTGACTAAAAAAGGCGGCGATATTAAAGATTTCCCGGATCTGAAAGGCAAAGCGGTCGTCGTCACCTCCGGGACGACCTCTGAAATTCTGCTGCATAAGCTTAACGAAGAGCAAAAGATGGGGATGCGTATTATTAGCGCGAAAGACCACGGTGACTCGTTCCGCACCCTGGAAAGCGGTCGCGCCGTCGCCTTTATGATGGATGACGCGCTGCTGGCCGGCGAGCGCGCCAAAGCCAAGAAACCGGATAACTGGGAGATTGTCGGTAAACCGCAGTCCCAGGAAGCCTACGGCTGTATGCTGCGTAAAAACGACCCTGAGTTTAAAAAGCTGATGGACGATACCATCGCCCAGGCGCAAACCTCCGGCGAAGCGGAAAAGTGGTTTGATAAGTGGTTTAAAAATCCGATCCCACCGAAAAACCTGAACATGAATTTCGAGTTGTCTGACGAGATGAAAGCCCTGTTCAAAGCACCGAATGATAAAGCGCTTAACTAACTAAAACTAAATGGGACGGGACTCCTGTCCTCTCGATTGTCGCTCAGCACGGACAGACTATAAGCCTGATGGTCGTTCCCCATCGGGCCTGAAGCCGCAAATCGCCGGGCAACAATCTTCGAGGGTAGCGCTGCTACCCTTTTTTTTCGGAGTAGATGTATGTCAATAGACTGGAACTGGGGTATTTTTTTACAGGAAGCCCCCTTCGGCAATACCACCTATCTCGGCTGGCTATGGAGTGGTTTTCAGGTCACCGTAGCCCTTTCGATTACCGCCTGGATTATCGCTTTCCTGGTAGGATCTATTTTCGGCATTTTACGTACCGTTCCCAACCGTTTCCTCTCCGGACTGGGCACATTGTACGTAGAACTGTTCCGTAACGTGCCGCTGATCGTGCAATTCTTCACCTGGTACCTGGTGGTGCCTGAACTGTTGCCGGAAGATCTTGGCATGTGGTTTAAGGCGGAACTCGATCCCAATATTCAGTTTTTCCTCTCCTCAATGATCTGTCTGGGACTGTTTACCGCCGCGCGTGTTTGCGAACAGGTACGCGCCGCGATTCAGTCTTTGCCTCGCGGGCAGAAGAACGCGGCGCTGGCGATGGGGCTAACGCTGCCGCAGGCTTATCGCTATGTCCTGCTGCCGAATGCCTATCGCGTTATCGTGCCGCCAATGACGTCAGAGATGATGAACCTGGTGAAAAACTCGGCTATTGCCTCAACCATCGGCCTGGTGGATATGGCGGCGCAGGCAGGCAAACTGTTGGATTACTCGGCGCACGCCTGGGAATCCTTCACCGCCATTACGCTGGCCTATGTGCTGATTAACGCCGTTATCATGCTGGTCATGAGCCTGGTTGAACGCAAAGTCCGCCTGCCGGGCAACGTGGGGAGCAAATAATGTACGAATTTGACTGGAGTTCGATTATCCCCTCACTGCCTTACCTGCTGGCCGGGTTGGTCATCACGCTGAAGATCACCGTCACCGCCGTTGTCGTGGGGATAGTCTGGGGAACCATTCTGGCCGTCATGCGCCTCTCAAGCTTTACCCCTATCGCCTGGTTTGCTAAAGCGTATGTTAACGTTTTCCGTTCCATCCCGTTGGTGATGGTGCTGCTGTGGTTTTATCTGATTGTACCCGGCTTTCTGCAAAACGTGCTGGGACTATCGCCGAAAACCGATATCCGCCTGATCTCCGCGATGGTGGCATTCTCCATGTTTGAAGCGGCCTACTATTCCGAGATTATTCGCGCCGGTATTCAAAGTATTTCCCGCGGGCAGTCCAGCGCCGCGCTGGCGTTGGGGATGACCCACTGGCAGTCGATGAAGCTCATTATTCTGCCGCAGGCGTTTCGGGCGATGGTGCCGCTGTTGCTTACGCAGGGCATCGTGCTATTTCAGGACACCTCTTTAGTTTATGTACTCAGCCTGGCGGACTTCTTCCGCACCGCGTCGACTATCGGCGAGCGTGACGGTACTCAGGTCGAAATGATTCTGTTCGCCGGCGCCGTTTATTTTGTTATCAGCCTGAGCGCGTCGTTGCTGGTCAGCTATTTGAAGAAAAGGACAGTTTAATGATTACCCTGAAAAATGTTTCAAAATGGTATGGTCACTTTCAGGTGCTGACCGATTGTTCAACAGAAGTGAAAAAAGGTGAAGTGGTGGTAGTCTGCGGGCCATCGGGTTCCGGTAAATCCACGCTGATTAAGACCGTCAACGGTCTGGAACCGGTGCAAAAAGGCGAAATTACCGTTAACGGCATTATTGTGAACGACAAAAAAACCGATCTGGCGAAACTGCGTTCCCGCGTGGGCATGGTATTCCAGCACTTCGAGCTGTTTCCCCACCTGTCGATCATCGAAAACCTGACGCTGGCGCAGGTGAAAGTGCTGAAACGCGATAAGGCCGCCGCCCGCGATAAAGGCCTGAAGCTGCTGGAGCGCGTTGGCCTGTCTGCGCATGCCAACAAGTTCCCGGCGCAGCTTTCCGGCGGTCAGCAGCAGCGTGTCGCCATCGCCCGTGCGCTGTGCATGGACCCCATTGCCATGTTATTCGATGAACCGACTTCCGCGCTCGATCCGGAAATGATCAACGAGGTGCTGGACGTGATGGTCGAACTGGCGAACGAAGGGATGACCATGATGGTGGTGACGCACGAAATGGGCTTTGCCCGTAAAGTGGCTAACCGGGTGATCTTTATGGATGAAGGTAAAATCGTCGAAGATTCGCCAAAAGAGGAGTTCTTCGCTAACCCCAGTTCCGATCGCGCAAAAGACTTCCTTGCGAAAATCCTGCACTAATCTTCCCGGCGCGCATGTCAGAGTGCGCGCTATCTCACGCTTTACCGCTTCGCTTCTCGAAACGTATCCAGCCGGGCGTTAACCTTGTCACAAAGTACCGCTTACAAGGAGCCACAATGGCACTGCCCATTATTATTGATTGCGATCCGGGTCATGATGACGCGATCGCCCTCGTTCTCGCCCTCGCCTCCCCTGAACTGGAAGTGAAAGCGATCACCTCTTCCGCCGGCAACCAGACGCCGGAGAAGACCCTGCGCAACGTGCTGCGGATGCTGACGCTGCTCAAACGCCCGGATATTCCGGTGGCGGGCGGCGCGGTGAAACCTCTCATGCGCGAACTGATTATCGCCGATAACGTTCACGGCGAAAGCGGCCTCGACGGCCCGGCGCTGCCCGAGCCGTCATTCGCCCCGCAAAGCGGCACTGCCGTTGAGCTAATGGCAAAAACACTGCGCGAGAGCGCACAGCCAGTCACCATCGTCTCCACTGGCCCACAGACCAACGTGGCGCTGCTGCTGAATAGCCATCCGGAACTGCATACGAAAATCGCCCGCATTGTGATCATGGGCGGCGCAATGGGATTGGGTAACTGGACGCCCGCTGCGGAATTTAATATTTACGTCGACCCGGAAGCGGCAGAAATTGTCTTCCAGTCAGGCATTCCGGTGGTGATGGCCGGGCTGGACGTCACTCATAAGGCACAGATTCACGCCGCCGATATCGAACGCTTTCGCGCCATCGGCAACCCGATTTCCACCATCGTCGCCGAACTGCTGGACTTCTTTATGGAGTACCACAAAGACGAAAAATGGGGATTTGTCGGCGCGCCGCTGCACGACCCGTGCACCATCGCCTGGCTGCTGAAACCCGAGATTTTCACCACCGTTGAGCGTTGGGTTGGCGTGGAAACCCAGGGGAAATACACCCAGGGGATGACGGTGGTGGATTATTATTTCCTGACGGGGAATAAGCCGAATGCGACGGTGATGGTCGATGTAGACCGCCAGGGATTTGTCGATTTGCTGGCGGAACGGCTGCAATACTACGCATAAAGCGCAAAGTAGAATCCAGGGATGAACAGCGATGTTTTGGCGTAACAATAGACCTGAAATCAGCCTGCTACAGCACGACGTAGCCCATATTACGTTTTCAGTACGTAACGGAAAAGCATTGCTTCGTCCCTGCGTTATCCACGATCCCGACTCTTACGCCGGTATTCATACGCTTTCCTGGCATGGCTCGCCGCTGATTCGTTTTTACACTGAAGCCTGGTGCCCAACCTGCGCAGAATTTGTTTATGCCGGTTTTAGCAATGATGATGAAGGCGCCGCGCAGTTTTTATCCTCACTTGCCGAGTGGAATCAGCCAGGAGTCGGGTTGAACGAAGCATTTACCGCCCTGACGCCGCTGTTTTCACTCTTTGCCGATGGCTATTACCGGCTGGAAGAACGCGAACTTTATCCCACAGATGGCAACGGACATTTTTTCTGGGCGGTGGGTAACGAAAAACAACCGAATCCCGCGACCACAGGGCAGTGGATTGCTGACGTGGACTATCACTACCAGTCCGGCGAACCCTGTTTTTTACTGCCAGGCCAGCCCCCATCGCGATTTAACCCACAACGCGCCGGGTATTACCGCGATAAGCCAGAGAGCCACGCGCTGGCCTGGCATATGAATGACAGCTGGCTTTGCGTCCTGCTTGATGGTCACCATAAAGCCACCGCCGCCGCGCTGGAAGGCCGGCCCGTGAAGACCTGGGTCATCAGCCAGCCGGTAGCGGTGTCATGCTACGAGACGCGACAGCAATACCTGCGATTTTATGACGGCGCGCGCCTGGAAGCAGCCCAGTTTCAGCGCCGCATCCCCCTGAAAATACAGTACGAAAAACTACCGCCATCCCTTTGGGAGGATTACTTTACTCGCCATGACGGACGTTATACCCGCGTCAACTGGCCGAACGCATTGGCTAACTGCGCAACGCATTATCCCGATCTTGCGGCCTGCGCAGATATTATTGCCGCAGGCGATCTGAGCGAGGCCGGCCTCAACAAAATCATGGCGCAAGGGATCACCGAAGAGGGATTTCCCGCCATACTGTTACGCGCGCTGTTTTATACCCATTCTCCCTTGTTGATTGATTTTGTCCGTTTTCTGACTCGCGCACCCGGTTATGCCTGCCACTACCCGCTGGCGTTTCGTTTACTGGCCCAGAAACGCACGCCACAGGCCGATGCTTTTTTCCTCGATTTCGCCATCAATGATGACGGCGAGCGCCCGGAGTTGACGAATATTATGGATGAATACTTTCGCCAGGCGTGACATTGATAAAGATCACCACGCCAGAGGGTGGTGTTCTTTATTCTATAAACTCTCTTTCCCGATAAATTAAACGCAATGGATAATGCAACGTTAGCGATTGGTATCGATCTCGGCACTACTAATAGTTTAATCGCCGTCTGGCAAGACGGAGCCGCACAATTAATACCTAATAAATTTGGTGAATATTTAACACCATCCATAATTAGTATGGATGAAAATAAACAAATTCTGGTGGGAAAACCTGCCGCAGCGCGTAAAACATCTCATCCAGATAAAACCGCTGCCTTATTTAAACGCGCAATGGGCAGTAATACTCACTGGCATTTGGGTGAAGAGTCGTTTAATGCGCCGGAATTATCTTCGCTGGTTTTACGCTCGCTGAAAGAAGATGCGGAAGACTACCTTCAGCAGCCAATCAAGGATGTCGTGATCTCGGTTCCGGCTTATTTCAGCGATGAGCAGCGTAAGCATACACGCCTTGCCGCTGAGCTTGCGGGGTTAAACGCCGTGCGCTTGATCAATGAACCCACGGCGGCGGCAATGGCTTATGGCCTGCATACGCAGCAAAACAGCCGTTCGCTGGTTTTCGATCTGGGGGGCGGAACCTTTGATGTGACCGTTCTGGAATACGCTACGCCGATTATCGAAGTTCACGCCTCCGCTGGCGATAACTACCTCGGCGGCGAAGATTTCACGCATTTGTTACTTGATGAAGTGCTGAAACGCTGGAATCTCGATAAATCAACGCTGACGGATAGCGATCTGGCTGCGCTGTATGCCTGTGTTGAAGCCGCAAAATGCGCCAGCGGCTCCCCGCTGCGCATGAGCTGGCTTTATCAGGAGCGCGTGCTGGAAAGCACGTTTTATGATGATGAGCTGGAAGCCCTGTGGCTACCGTTGCTCAACCGGCTGCGCACGCCCATTGAGCAGGCGCTGCGCGATTCCCGACTCAAACCGGAGCAAATTGACAGCCTGGTGCTGGTCGGCGGCGCGTCACAGATGCCGCTGGTGCAACGCATCGCGGTGCGCTTATTCGGTAAATTGCCCTATCAAAGTTACGATCCCAGCACCATCGTGGCGCTTGGCGCCGCAACTCAGGCCGCCTGTCGCCTGCGCCATGAAGACGTTGAAGAGGTGATCCTCACGGATATCTGCCCCTACTCGCTGGGCGTGGAAGTCAACCGACAGGGCGTGCCTGGTATTTTCTCGCCCATCATTGAACGCAATACCACCGTTCCGGTGTCAAAAGTGGAAACGTACTCCACCATGCACCCTGAGCAGGACTCTATTTGCGTCAGGGTATACCAGGGCGAAAGCCATAAGGTGAAAAATAATATCCTGATCGATTCTTTTGACGTCATGCTGAAGCCGAACGGGCACATTCAGGCCATTGATATTCGTTTTAGCTACGATATTAATGGTCTGCTGGAAGTTGACGTGCTGCTGGAAGACGGCAAGAGTGAATCCAGAATCATCAGTCACAATGCCACCTCACTGACGACGCAGCAAATCGACGCCAGCCGCGAGCGGCTGCTGGCGCTGAAAATTTATCCCCGCGATATGCTGATTAACCGGACCTTTAAAGCACAGTTAGAGGAGCAGTGGTCACGCACGTTAGGCGATGAGCGCGAAATGCTGGGGGAGATTATTACCGATTTCGACGCGGCCCTGCTGTCTAATGATATGCAGCGCGTCGATGACGTGCGCCGTCGCGCCTGTGAATATCTGGGTATTGACGAGCCGAAAGCGCCGTAACGGCGCTTTCACTACCCCTGTTCAGAAAAAATGGAAGAATCGATTTAACGCGCAGACAATCAACGCGATCAAACCGACAATCTTCATGATTTTCATCACCCCGCCAGATTCCGCCTGACGGGGTGTTTCGGTTTTCGCTTCAGAAGACAATTTTTTCTCAGCCGCCAGCCTGAGCTCTTCCGCCAGCTCCTTTTTGTCACGAATATCGCCTGGCTTTATGGCGATTTTAGATGACAATGCCTGGGTTATCAGCGCCTCCAGCGGACAGGCTTGCCCCTCCTCCAGCCGGATCAGCAGGCGAAAAAAGGGCTTTTCTTTGGGAAACGCTTCCAGCACCACCTGCTCCGCCGTCCGGTACAGATCCAACAGCGGCGTTTCGGGTTCCCCCTGGGTACTCAGCCGTGAATTTGCCCACGCCATCTCTTTTCGCTTATAAAACAGGGAGTTAACAAATGAACGCCCCAGCGGTGATAACCTACCGCTGTGCAAAATGTCGGCCCACAGTAAACGCGTGCGCGCGCTTTCACCGGGGACATATTCGGCATCCGCCATACAGCGCGCTTCGACCGCCATCACCGCCAGCGGGAAGAAATCAGGCCGGTGCTGGCGGCACCAGCCCAGCAACAGGTCGTCCGCCTGCGTGGAGGGATAACGCTGCCAGAAATCGCAAAGATCGGCCAACAGGCTTTCCCCTTCACCGCAGAGCAAACGCTGTTTGCACAGGTAATAGTGCGCATCTTCGTTATCCGGCTCCGCGGCCTGCCAGCGACGAGCAATATCGACCAGTTCGGCCATGCCCCACTGCTCGGCGCTAAACCAGTGTAATAGTTTACGATGCAGCTGTTTATCATCGGGAATTATCCAGGCTCCCTGAACCTGCAGAGCGTCGGCAAAATGTTCGGGATAAAAGCGCCAGATACGCTCAAGCTTAAAAAAGTAGGCGTCAGTTTGGTCTTGAACAACAAGAGGCAATTTGGCCAGACTTAGCAGATCAAACGCATCGCCCCGCTTTACGGTCTCCAGAAATGCTTCCAGCTCTTCTCCATCAGCATCATCTTCTGCTTCCTGCGGCTGCCAGTTCAGACGCTGCGCCAACAATGCCAGGCAAGACAGCGAGATCGTTTCTGTTTTCATGGCGATGTCGCACAACTGCCAGCGCAGCTTATCTATCTCATCCATTGAACACTGGTTCAATTGCTGAATAAATTTCTGCCATGCCGAGGGCTGAAAGCGATCGCGCTCTGATGCCAGCAATTCCCTGAACGCCACCAGTATTTCATGTTCGTCGCTCACCTCTTCCGTTTTTACATCCTCCGCAGGCGAGGCGGCCCAGTGCTGCGCTTCTTCATAGGCCTGGCGCAATCGCTTAAAACCCTGCGGATCGCTCTCAGGGTGGAATGAGGGCAACAGGGCAAGATAAGCCTGACGGATACATTCCAGATCGGTGGTGGGTTCAATGCCCAGGATTTCCCAACAGATATTCATAAATCGCTCACTCCTTTAAGCGTTTCCGGGCATGTCGGTTGTTCGTTGAGCGGACGCCACGGTAGCTGCGCATAATAACTCTCTGTCGTAGAGGTCAGTTCATTAAACATCCGTGCGCCTGAAGCGTCGTACTTTAGGTGAGCGAAATATGCCTGTATGGTGTCCCCTTTAGCCTGCCAGTACAGCCGACCCAACGAATAGGCGGCAAAATATTGCGTCCAACCGTCGTAAAAATAGTACGCCCGCGCATAGATACGCGATTGCAGCCACAGGCTTTCCTCTTCCGTCAGCCATTGATTCAACACCCCCATCCGGCATAAAAACCCCATACGCACATAGTCCCAGGCTTTAATGCCGCCGCGACCGCAGCATAGTGCGGTTTCGGCAACAAATCGCGCATAAATCTGGCCCTGCTCGCCAAACTGCGCGGTAAATTCGCGCCATTGGCGAGGAGATAGCGTAAACCAGCGGATATAAAAGGGAGCCAAATCTGCCGCATGACCATCGTCCGTCATCCGATAGATGGTTTGAATAAGATCTTCACGGTTATCAATCCCCCATGAATCGGAGAGATCAAAGTGTGTTTTCCCGGTATACATTGCCGGGGAGAAGTGCGAAGGTTTCGCGCCAATGGCACGACTGTTTAGCACCTCCATCGGCGTGGAGAGCGCAAAAAGTAAATATTGTTCTTCCTTGTCCATATTCGATATCCCTAATGCATAAACTGGCGTAATACATGGCCGACAACGCCAATAAATAAAATGATTTTAATCACCTGCCAGAGGCCAAAGCCGCCGCCAGATTCCTCCGTACTCGGCGAAGTCACCGTCGTCACCGGTTCTTCATCTGCGACTACAGCTTCACACGGTGTGGCGACAGCCGCAGCCCGCCCCAGCAACCCGCGAATAACCAGCGCTTCCAACGGGCAGATATCCGGCGCATCAAGCTTCGTTACCAGACTCTGTAACAATGCCGCTGACGGCTCCTCGGCGCACGCCAGGCTATCCGCCACCTGATACAACAGCCAGTATGGATGCTGGCTATGCGCCTCACTCACCGCTGGCGCGCCATAATTCAAACGCCGCGCAATAAAACTTTCGCTTAGCGGCGATAATGCGCCGCTGTGCAGCGCCTCGGCCCACAGCAAGCAGGAACGGGCGCTGGAGCCGGGAATATACAGCAGCGGTTCGCCATCGATATCGACCTGCTCGCGCGTCTCAACCGCCATCACCAGCAGCGGGAAAAAGTCCGGTCGATGCTGACGGCACCAACGCAGCAACAGATCGTCAAGCTGGGTAGAAGGATGCGCCCACCACTGCGCGTAAAGTTCTGGCAGCAGGCTATCGCCTTCACCGCAGAATACGCGCTGGGCTAAGTAGTAATAACCCGGCGTTGCGTTATCGGGTTCGGCTTCCTGCCATGCCAGGGCGACAGGCAGCAGCTCCGCAATACCCCAGTGCAAGGTGCTGAACCAGCGTAACAGACGTCGTTGAAAGCGTAGATTGTCCGGGATAATCCAGGCGCCGTGCTGCGCCATAAGTTGGGCGAAATAGAGAGGATGCTCGAAAAAGGTGTTGTCCAGGGCATCATAAAAAGCAATGGTCTGGTTTTGTACCGCCACTGGCAAATGCAGCAATAGCGAATAATCAAACAGGTCGCCACGGCGGATTTCAAACAAAAGATCCTCCACCTCCTCGGCATCGACATCTCGATTATCACTCCCCTGTTCCCAGGCCAGGCGATCTGACAGCAGTTTCAGACACGAGTACGAAATAGGAAAGGTCTTCATCGCGATAGCGCACAGCCACCAGCGCGATTTTTCGACCTGTGAAATCGATAATTTATTGATCTGTTGGATAAACTCCTGCCATGCCTGCGGCTGAAAGCGCCGTTCGCCATCCGCCAGCAAATCACCAAATATCTCCCTGAGATAATTCACCCACGGGGTATCGGGATCCTCATCAACCACCGTAATGGCGGGCGATGTTGTCCCCTGCAATGCATTCTCATAGGCTTCTCGCAATTGCTTGAAACCCTGCGGATCGGTTTCCGGGTGAAATGACGGCAGCAGCGCCAGATAAGCCTGACGAATGGCGTCGGTATCCGTGGTGGCCTCAATACCAAGGACTTGCCAACAGGTTTTCATAGATCGCTCACCTCCTGAAGCGTGTCCGGGCATTCAGGGTAATGGGGCAGGTAGCGCCACGGCAGCGTGGCGTAAAAACTGTCTTTCCCGGCGATCAGCTTATTCATCATACGTCGCCCCGCGTCGTCAAACTCCTTACGGGCGAATGTCTCGCGTAGCAGCGGTAGGTTATCGCCATTCCGTAACTGCCAGTACAAACGCCCGGTGTAATAGGCGCTGAAATATTGCAACCAGCCGGAATAATAGCTGAGCGCGCGAAGCTGTATCCGCGACTGCAGCCACAGGCTCTCCTCTTCCGTCAGCCATTCATTGAGCACGCCCATGCGGCAGAGAAACCCCATCCGCACATAATCCCAGCTACGAATACCACCTTCGCCGCAACACACGGCGGTATCAGCGACGAATCGGGCATAAATGCGATCTCCCTCATCCAGCGCGTCGGTATACTCCTGCCACTCCTGCGGCGCATACCTAAACCAGCGGCGATATAGCCATTCCAGTTGTGTGGCATGACCGTCATCCGTCATGCGGGAAATGGTCTGAAGCAGCTCATCACGATTTTCAATACCCCACGACGATTCAAGATCGAAACGTTTTATCCCTAAATACATTTTCGGTGACGAATGTGAAGGTAAACAGTCCTCGTTCAATACTTCCATCGGCGAGGAAAGTGCAAAGAGTAAATATTGTGATTCTTTATCCATAATAAATCGCCAAAATATATTCACACCACAAATAAAAACGCAATTGAAAACTAAAATAGAGTACAACAAAGCCAAATCGCAATATATTATTAATCTAAAAAACAATGGCGGGATAAATTAAAAAATGAATCATTCCATAACCAGTCATCCCTGCGACAACGTATCTTTAGCACAATTAACCGAACTGGCGCAGTCAGGAAATAGTGAAGCTCAATATATATTAGGCCGTTTATATAATGACGAACGTATAGATGGCAGCGAAGAGGATAAGCTCTCTTTTTATTGGTTGCAGCAGGCAGCTGAACAAGGACACTGCGAGGCACAATATTGGCTCGGCTTACGATACAAAGACACGCCTACCGACATGAAAGATAATACGCTGGCTTTATTCTGGTCAGAAAAAGCCGCACAGCAAGGACACCGCCACGCTTTCAACACATTAGGCTGGGTTCAGGAAGGAGAAACCGGGATGGCGCCAGATTATGCCCAGGCCGTTGCCTGGTATCGCAAAGGAGCAGAACAGAGCCACAACCTTGCGCAATATAATCTCGGGAGAATGTATCATTCAGGAACTGGCGTAGAGCAAAATGATACACAGGCACTCTACTGGTTTAAACAGGCAGCATTACAAGGCCATTGCGCCAGCCAGGAAAGACTGGCGTATATGTATGGCAATGGGAAAGGATGTCGGAAAAATTTATCCCTTGCCGCCCTTTGGTACAAGAAGAGCGCGCTACAAGAGAGCAGCTACTCGCAATATCAGATGGGCTATTGTTATTACATCGGAAAAGGTATCAAACAAGATTACCAGCAGGCAATATACTGGTTTCGAAAAGCGGCAGACCAGGGTGACGATGATGCCTATAACAGTATCGGCTGGATGTACAAATGCGGTCATGGCGTCGAGCAAAATTATTCGCTAGCACTGGAATGGTTCCACAAATCAGCAGAATGTAACAATTCATCGGGCTGGTACAACCTCGGATGCATGTACAGAGATGGATACGGTACCGCACAAGACCTACAACAAGCGCTCTACTGGTTCAAAAAAGCACAGCCCACGGGCAAATGGAACGTCGACGAAGAGATCCGCAAACTGGAAGCGCAGTTGAATGCGTGATACAGGCTTCGATACAGAGCAATATTGGTTATTTCAGCGTCCAGAGGGGCTGGCTAATCACGTCAATAGTCGTCACCTCTTTCGCGTCGTCATAGATAGCCTGCGTGACGCGTATCCGCCCCGGACGCTGTAAATCGGGTTTCACCAAATCCGATGCTGTTTCCGTCGGCTGCATATTAAGGTTGCGAGTAAAAGCGGACGTGGCCTGAATCCATTGTTTCTTCTGGATATCAAACAGATACACCACACGAAATACGCTACTCCACCATTGTGGAGAAACCATGACGCGATCCCGCCCGCTATCGTCCAACCCGGATAGCGTCTCAACATTTCCGACCAGGCATTGCGATAACTTCACTGGCTTCACTTCCGCATCGCTGCTCCACAGCGAGCAATCACAATCACTATCGTCCGAACACGCGCCGCCAGTCCGTGGATTTTCCTCGCGAAGCCAGACGTAGCTCAAATGTTGGCCATCAAATTTACCCCTGGCAACTTCGGCACTTTTCTCTTTACTCTGATTAGCACGCGTAATGCCGTCGGTTTCGCGGGTGATTCGCCATCCCGCCGCGTCGCGCATCAGCAATATTTCCTCGGGATAGTTGGTCATTTTTCCCGTCGTACCTGCGCGTTTAACAAAACGAACGATGACTGATTTATCATCTTCCGCTGGCTGAATATTCAATGCGGTGACAATGTGTTGCTGATAGTCACTATTTTTCGCCAAAAACGCCTGCTCCCTGGCCACAACCTGCTGCGCGGAAAGCGACTGACCATACCACTCCACCTTTCCCCTATACAGTGACTGCGGCGGCGTGCTTTCCGTTCGATTCAGAGCATCGTTCCAACTATCCACCAACGCGTTGATTTGCTGTCCGTCGGCTGGCGTCAGCGCGGCGAAAGCGGAAAAGGATCCCAGCCCCCATAGCAAAACCACAGCCCGGCAACCCATGGAGCAAAACACATTCATCAACACATTCCTTGTCAGTTACGATTCCTGATAAACCTACTGAGCAGGCGATCATACGCCTGCTCCCTGCAATAATGAACCTTACGGCTCAAACGGCCTGCGCTGGAACTGATCGTGGCCACACTTCGGACAGAGCGGCAACACATCCGGCGTGTAAACCGCCAGATGATAGTGGCATTTCTCGCACACCAGATTCCCCAACCCCACCACTTCGCCACTGTGATACACGCCGTGGTGATTCAAATCCTGGAAGACTTCACGCCATTCCAGCTGGGTTTTGTCGGTAATGTCCGCCAGTTCCTGCCAGAGACTCTCTTTAATCACCCGCAAGAAGACGCTATCTTCCTGGCTCTCTTCGTAGCTCATGGCGAACTCTTCCAGATCGCGTCTGACAGCGCGCGTCAGTTCGTCCACCTCGGTTCGCGTTAACTCCCCTGTTTGCATCACGCGCTGGCGCGCCTGCTCCACCAGCGCATCAATGTCGCGCTCGCCATTGCGTAAACGCTCGCTTAATGAGGCCACCAATTCACGGTAATATTGAGCAACCTTGTTCATCACTTCACCTCTTGGATCGTTAACTGCCTATAATAATAGACGTTATTTGCGTTACGCTTTGCAAGGCTGTCCACAGAGTCTGTAAATTCTTGTCAGGCCGACTCACGTATCCAGCGCGTCAGCGAGGTACGATCGACATTTAATCGTTTCGCCACTAACGATTTATTATCCCTTTCCGCCTCTAATAATTTTCTCAAAATACGCAGGCGAATCGTTTTATAATCGCCAGCCAGCATCTGGCAGTCGTGGCAGGTACTTGGCTCGCGTCGGCTCCCCTCTTCCAGATCGTCCAGCAAGAGGCGGCCCTCATCCAGCGTTGCCGGGGAGTGATCAATAGAGAGCACCAGCCGTTCGATAATATTGCTTAACTGCCTGACGTTTCCGGGCCAGGCGAAGCGCTGAAGCTCTTGCCACAGCGCCGGGGTTAACGTTAGTGCCGGGCGTTTATAATGCTGGCTGAAACTGGTAAGCAGCGACAGGCCGATGGCTTTGATATCCTCCGGACGTTTGCGTAGCGGGATGGTGGTCACTTTTAATACGTTAAGCCGATAGTAAAGATCTTCGCGAAATGTCCCGTCCGCAATGAGCTTCGTTAACGTCTGATTGGTCGCCGCAATCACGCGAATATCAACAGGTATCATCTGGTCTGAGCCCAGCCGCATAATCTGCCGCTCCTGCAACACCCGTAATAAGCGCGTCTGTAGCGGTTTATCCAGCTCGCTAATCTCATCCAGAAAAATGGTACCGTGGTGCGCTAATTCAAACAGGCCTATTTTGCCTTTCGGCGACGCGCCGGTAAATGCGCCAGCGACATAGCCAAAGAGTTCGCTCTCCAGAATCTGAGGGGCCATCGCGCCGCAGTTAATGGCGACAAACGGGCCGTTGACGCGTTGGCTGGCATTATGAATACTTTGCGCCAGCACCTCTTTTCCCGTCCCGCTTTCGCCATTAATTAAGATAGTCGCGTCCGTACCGGCATAATTTTTAATGATCGCCAGACGACGCAACATTTCCGGGTTTTCGGTAAGCAGATCGTCGAAATGATAGCGGGCGCTCAAGCCGCGGCGAGACAGTTCCTGGCGGCGAACATGATGTTCCGCCCCCTGTAAACTGGAGACGGTTTGCATCGTCAACACTACCCGGCTTAACTGTCTGGCCGCAAATACCGGATACAGATTAACCACCATCGCGCCTTGCGGCGTATCGACGACTTTCGCGCTGACGGTTTTTCCCTCACGTAATGTATGCCGCTCCTGGTGCAATACCTGTTTCAGGAAAGACGCGTCATAAATTTCACCGGAGGCGTTAATTTTAAAAAGTTGGCTCGCATATTTATTGTAATGCAGTAACGCGCCGGTATCATCAAGCGTGATAACAGCTTTATCAAACTGATCGAGAATCAGCTGCAGATGATGACGTTCGAGTAATTGGCTGCGAAAAGCCAGATATAATGAGCGGGCCTCTTCCAGAGCTTCGGTTATTGAGGCGGGGCTGGAATCAAGTAAACGAAATTGCGAGCCCAGCGGTGAAAAATAATCCTGACAAACGGTATCGCCAACAATGCAATCTAATGGCGTGGACGCTAATTGTTGCTTCAGGCAAGAAATCGTTTCTTTATCATTTCCCTGTAAGGTAAAAATTTTATAGTTAATATTTAACTGTTCCGCTACGCGCGCGCATCCTTTGATCACACTGGAAAAGCCGACAATACCGACAGTGCCTTTTTGTCCTTTAAAAGGGATAAGCGCATCAAGAATGTCGTAGCCGGACATTTTAATTTCGACTACCGGTAATTTACTGTGCTTTTTTAATATTTCCGCACAGCCGCCACGACTAATCAGTACCTGGTGCCCACGGGACTCTAATAAAGGTAGCTCATCCAGGATACGATTAAGCGTCGTTTGATGAATAGTGACGGCATAATCCAACTGCGCGACCAGCGCCTCGGCAGCCTTTGCCAGTTGCGGATAAGGAGAGACAAAACAGAGAGGAGATGCGGCTATATCTTTCGTCTTATTCATCACTCACCATCCTGTTGGTTTATGAACGGGCGAGACCGCCCGTCGTGATTTATTTTCCGCCGAAACGCTAACCGCCTGCGGCGGCTGGGTTCAGTTTACGATCGTAGCGTTTTTTTATCCATACGGTCAGGAAGGGGGCGCACAGAGCGGTAATAATCGTCGAGGCCGCCACCTGTGCCGCCGCCGTCGACGCCAGGTCGGTAAAATGCGGATCGAGCAGCGCGATTGCCGCTGGCGTCGCGACGGCGTTGCCAGAGGTGGTGGATACCGCCGCGCCTGCCACGCCGCTGCCTCCCGTCAGACGATCGGCGAAAATATTAAAAAATCCGCCAATCGCCACCGTCATGAGCCCCAGTAAAATGCCTGAAGAACCTGCCGTGATAAGTCTTGCGAAATCAATACCGTATCCTAACCCAAAGGCAAAAAAGGGAATCGTTACCACGCTGCCCTGTTTAAGAAACTTGCGCATGTCCTCATCCAGATTACCCAAAATCATGCCAATGATAATGGGAATAATAACCGCCACCAGATTCATAAAGGGTATCGACACCATGCCTGCCGACCCTAACGCCAGCATGGTGAAAAAGGGACCATCGTTCAACGATATTACCGCAATCGCGCCGCCGTCGGTTTCATCGCCGTACTCCCCCACCAACGCGGCATATAACCCACTGTTCGAGTTGGTCATCGCCGAAATAATCGCTAAAGCCGACAGACCTAATAACCCATCCGGGCCGCAAAATTTTCCGACCAGAATGCCAATAATCACGCCGCTGGCAAATTTCGCAAAGGTGATCGCAGCGCCTTTTTTCAGCGCTTTCGGCGCGGCTTTAAACTGGATATCCGCGCCCATACAGACTAAAAACATGCCTAAAATCGCCATTGCGCCATGCGAAATAGAAGTGACAAAACCGCCTATTTCCAGCGCCTCCGGGGCAAAGGTTTTAAACAATGCGCCGATGATTAGCGGTACAACCATCATACCACCAGGAAAACGTTCCAGTGTTTTTTTAATTTTCATAGCTTATTCCCAGGAGATAACCGGACAGCTTGTGCTGCCCGATTTGATATCAGAACGTCGGCGCGATCTTATAAATAGAGAATTCGTTATGACCTAAATCTTCTGATTTAGTCGTTTTCCCATTCGCGACACGTAAAATTTCCTGATAAATTTCCTCGCCCATTTGTGTAATAGAAGCCTCGCCAGACATAATGGCGGACACATCAATATCAATATTGTCCTGCATCATTTCCCACGTTGCTTTATTACCCGTAATTTTTATTACCGGCGCTATTGGGTTACCGGCAGGCGTTCCGCGACCAGTAGTAAAAATAACGATCTGCGCTCCACCCGCCACCATGCCGGAAATAGATTCAATATCCTGCCCCGGGGTATCCATAATCCACAGGCCCGGATGCGTTGGACTATCGGCATATTCCAGGACGCCCTGTAACGGCGCATGACCTGCTTTATGCATACAGCCTAACGATTTTTCTTCAATGGTAGTCAACCCGCCTTTAATATTGCCCGGCGTCGGCTGTCCCCCGCGAATATCCTCGCCCAGCGCTTTTGCTCGCGCCTCGCAGCCGACCACTAAATCAATGAGCTGTTGACCAACCTCCGGCGTCACCGCGCGTTTCGCCATCACATGCTCGGCGCCAATAAATTCCGTCGTTTCAGAAAGAATTGAGCTTCCGCCGCAGCGTATCAGCTTATCCGAGGCGACCCCGCAGGAAGGGTTAGACGCCAGCCCCGATGTCGTATCTGACCCGCCGCACTCCATCGCCAGCAGCAGCTCGCTAACCGGTGCTTGCTGCGGTTTTTGCATGGAGAGTTGTTGCGCATAGTCGCGGGCCAGCGAAATCCCCCTGGCCTGACATTTAAGCGTGCCGCCCTCTTCCTGAATGGTAATGCAGGAAGTCGGTTTGCCAAATGCGGTAATCTCTTCTGCGATGCGCAGCGGCTCCGCGCCTTCACAGCCTAAGCCCACAACCACAATAGCGCCGACGTTGGGATTATTCGCCACATTAATCAATGTCTTTTCCGTCAGACGCGCATCGCCTGCCACCTGGCAGCAGCCAAAATCGTTATTCACCCATGTCGCGCCTTTTACCTGCCGGGCAATATCCTGGGCAACTTTATTCGCACAAACGCTGGTAGGTAAAATCAGTACATAATTACGGATGCCAAAACGGCCGTCAGGGCGGCGGAAACCCAAAAAAGTCTCATTGCTCATAATCATTTTCCCTTGTTTTATATTATTTCCAGTCACCACGTCCGCGTTCGCTTTCCACATTGTGGACGTGCACATAGTCGCCACTTTTTATTTCCTGAGTGGCGCGGCCAATGGATTCGCCATATTTATAAACTTCGCCATGAAAAGGCACATCGCAGATGGCGAATTTGTGGCCAAATGGCACATCCTGATGTAACACAACGCTTATCTCGCGTTCGCCAATGAACATTGTGGCGGTTTCGCCGGCCTTGAGCGCCGTAATAGCCGTCGCGACGCAATCCTGAGGGTGAATCACCACTGCATTTTTTTTCACGATTAACTCCTTTGCTTTAGTCCTGTCTTCCCTAATCAAAAGGCGTGCCATTTTTTAACTTATTGTTTTATATGGCTTTATTTTCACAGATCGATCTGGCGGTGACAGGAACTGCGGTAATTTGCCTCAGTCGTGTCGCATTTTGCGTCACCTCCTCATGAACGCCTGGCGCGACAAATGTTCTACCCCCTGTTTTGACGTGCGTGTTTGGGCTATGCTATGCGGATCTAAACACCACCTCTAAAGCTACATTTGTAGCTGTATCGAAAACAGGACTACTGGCTGCCATGCAAGAGCAATACCGCCCGGAAGAGATAGAATCCAAAGTACAGCTTCACTGGGATGAGAAGCGCACATTTGAAGTGACCGAAGACGAGAGCAAAGAGAAGTATTACTGCCTGTCGATGCTTCCCTATCCTTCTGGCCGACTACACATGGGCCACGTACGTAACTACACCATCGGCGACGTGGTTGCCCGCTACCAGCGTATGCTGGGCAAAAACGTGCTGCAGCCAATCGGCTGGGACGCCTTCGGCCTGCCGGCGGAAGGCGCGGCGGTGAAGAACAACACCGCGCCGGCGCCGTGGACGTACGACAACATCGCGTATATGAAAAACCAGCTCAAAACGCTGGGTTTTGGCTATGACTGGAGCCGTGAAATCGCGACCTGCACCCCGGAATACTACCGTTGGGAACAGAAATTCTTCACCGAGCTGTATAAAAAAGGCCTGGTGTACAAGAAGACTTCTGCCGTTAACTGGTGCCCGAACGATCAGACCGTTCTTGCCAACGAACAGGTGATCGACGGCTGCTGCTGGCGTTGCGACACCAAAGTTGAGCGTAAAGAGATCCCACAGTGGTTTATCAAAATCACCGCTTACGCAGACGAGCTGTTGCGCGATCTGGATAAGCTGGACCACTGGCCTGATACCGTAAAAACGATGCAGCGCAACTGGATTGGCCGCTCTGAAGGCGTGGAAATCACCTTCGATGTGAAGGGTTACGATAACACGCTGACCGTCTATACCACCCGTCCGGATACCTTTATGGGCGCCACCTACCTGGCAGTGGCCGCCGGTCATCCGCTGGCGCAAAAAGCGGCGGCGAACAACGCCGAGCTGGCGGCGTTCATCGACGAATGCCGTAACACCAAAGTGGCCGAAGCCGAAATGGCGACCATGGAGAAAAAAGGCGTCGACACCGGCTATAAAGCGATTCATCCGTTAACTGGCGAAGAGATCCCGGTCTGGGCGGCAAACTTTGTCCTGATGGAGTACGGCACTGGCGCGGTGATGGCCGTTCCGGGTCACGATCAGCGCGACTACGAATTTGCCTCCAAATACGGTTTGACCATCAAGCCGGTGATTCTGGCCGCCGACGGTTCCGAGCCGGATCTTTCCGAACAGGCGCTGACCGAAAAAGGCGTGCTGTTTAACTCCGGCGAGTTCGACGGTCTGGCCTTTGAAGCGGCGTTTAATGCCATTGCCGATAAACTGGCGGAAAAAGGCGTCGGCGAACGTAAAGTGAACTATCGTCTGCGTGACTGGGGCGTTTCCCGTCAGCGTTACTGGGGCGCGCCGATCCCGATGGTCACCCTGGAAGACGGCACCGTGCTGCCGACGCCGGAAGATCAACTGCCGGTTATTTTGCCGGAAGACGTCGTCATGGACGGCATCACCAGCCCGATTAAAGCCGATCCTGAGTGGGCGAAAACCACCGTTAACGGTATGCCGGCGCTGCGTGAAACCGACACCTTCGACACCTTTATGGAATCGTCATGGTACTACGCGCGTTACACCTGCCCGCAGTATCAGGAAGGAATGCTGGATTCGAAAGCGGCAAACTACTGGCTGCCAGTCGACATCTACATCGGCGGTATTGAACATGCCATCATGCACCTGCTCTACTTCCGCTTCTTCCATAAGCTGATGCGCGATGCGGGCATGGTCACCTCTGACGAGCCGGCTAAACAGTTGCTGTGCCAGGGCATGGTACTGGCGGATGCGTTCTATTATGTCGGCGAGAACGGCGAACGTAACTGGGTTTCGCCAGTTGACGCTATCGTCGAGCGCGATGAAAAAGGCCGCATCGTCAAAGCAAAAGACGCAGCGGGTCATGAGCTGGTCTACACTGGCATGAGTAAAATGTCCAAGTCGAAAAATAACGGTATCGACCCGCAGGTAATGGTTGAACGTTATGGCGCGGATACGGTACGCCTGTTTATGATGTTCGCTTCTCCGGCGGATATGACTCTGGAATGGCAGGAGTCCGGCGTAGAAGGCGCAAACCGCTTTATTAAACGCGTCTGGAAGCTGGTTTACGAACACACCGCTAAAGGTCCTGTCGCGGCGCTGAACGTCGATGCGCTGAGCGAAGATCAAAAAGCGCTGCGTCGCGATGTGCATAAAACCATTGCCAAAGTGACCGATGATATCGGCCGCCGTCAGACGTTCAACACCGCCATTGCGGCGATCATGGAGTTGATGAACAAACTGGCGAAAGCCCCGCAGGAAGGCGAACAAGACCGCGCACTGCTTCAGGAAGCGCTGCAGGCCGTCGTGCGTATGCTTAACCCGTTCACCCCGCACGTCTGCTTTACCTTGTGGCAGGAACTGGGCGGCGAAGGCGATATCGACAACGCGCCGTGGCCGGTTGCCGACGAGCAGGCAATGGTGGAAAACACCACGCTGGTTGTCGTGCAGGTTAACGGTAAAGTTCGCGGTAAGATCACCGTTGCGGTGGATGCCACCGAAGAACAGGTGCGTGAACGTGCAGGCCAGGAACATCTGGTGGCAAAATATCTTGATGGCGTTACCGTGCGTAAAGTGATTTACGTTCCGGGTAAACTCCTCAATCTGGTTGTTGGCTAAGCGCGGGAGGAAGCGTGCGATATCTGGTAACACTGTTGTTATCTCTGGCGGTGCTGGTCACCGCCGGATGCGGCTGGCATCTGCGTAGCACTACGCAGGTTCCGGCTTCAATGAAAACGATGATCCTCGATTCCGGCGATCCGAACGGTCCGCTAAGTCGTGCGGTACGTAATCAGTTACGGCTGAATAACGTAAACCTGCTTGATAAAGACACAACGCGCAAAGACGTTCCGTCTCTGCGGCTTGGAACGGTGACTATTTCGCAGGATACGGCGTCAGTGTTCCAGGACGGCCAGACGGCGGAATATCAGATGGTAATGACCGTCAATGCCTCGGTATTGATTCCGGGCCATGACATCTATCCTATCAGCACGAAAGTGTACCGTTCGTTCTTCGATAACCCGCAGATGGCGTTGGCGAAGGATAACGAGCAGGCCATGATCGTTCAGGAGATGTATGACAAAGCCGCTGAACAGCTGATTCGTAAGCTGACCAGCGTCCGCGCGGCGGATATTCAGGCGACGAAAGAGGAGGCTACCGCCGACAATGAGACGGCGGCGCCCGCCTCTACGCCAGCACGCGTCTCCACTACGCTGAGTAACTAATGATCAGGTTGTATCCTGAACAACTCCGCGCGCAGCTCAACGAAGGGCTGCGTGCGGCATATCTATTATTGGGCAACGATCCGCTGCTACTGCAGGAAAGTCAGGACGCTATTCGTCTGGCGGCTGCGTCGCAAGGCTTCGAAGAGCACCACGCTTTTACTCTCGATCCCAGTACCGACTGGGGATCGCTTTTCTCACTTTGCCAGGCGATGAGCCTGTTCGCCAGCCGTCAAACGCTGGTGCTGCAACTGCCGGAAAACGGGCCTAACGCGGCAATGAATGAGCAACTCGCCACCCTGAGCGAGCTGCTGCATGACGACCTGTTATTAATAGTACGCGGAAACAAGCTCACCAAAGCGCAGGAAAACGCCGCCTGGTATACCGCACTGGCAGACCGTAGCGTTCAGGTCAGTTGTCAGACGCCGGAGCAGGCGCAGCTTCCCCGCTGGGTTGCCGCCAGAGCGAAAGCACAGAATTTGCAACTGGATGACGCCGCGAACCAACTGCTGTGCTATTGCTATGAGGGCAATCTGTTGGCGCTGGCGCAGGCGCTGGAACGGCTGTCGCTGCTTTGGCCTGACGGTAAGTTAACGCTTCCTCGCGTAGAGCAGGCCGTCAATGACGCCGCCCACTTTACCCCTTTCCACTGGGTGGATGCGTTACTGATGGGGAAAAGCAAACGCGCGCTGCATATTCTGCAACAGCTACGCCTTGAAGGCAGCGAACCGGTCATTCTGCTGCGGACCCTCCAGCGAGAGCTGCTGCTGCTGGTAAATCTCAAACGTCAGTCCGCGCATACGCCGTTACGCGCGCTGTTTGATAAACACCGGGTCTGGCAAAACCGTCGCCCCATGATCGGCGACGCGTTGCAGCGTCTCCATCCTGCACAGCTTCGCCAGGCCGTGCAGTTACTGACGCGTACAGAAATTACGCTCAAACAGGATTATGGTCAGTCAGTATGGGCAGATCTTGAAGGGCTGTCGCTCCTGCTCTGCCATAAGGCGCTGGCAGACGTATTTATTGATGGGTGATATGAAATCGTTACAGGCTTTATTCGGCGGCACCTTTGATCCGGTGCATTATGGACATCTTAAACCTGTTGAAACGCTGGCGAATCTGATCGGCTTATCGCGGGTGATTATTATGCCTAACAATGTGCCGCCGCATCGCCCCCAGCCGGAAGCTTCCAGCGCGCAGCGTAAATATATGCTGGAGCTGGCTATCGCCGATAAGCCGCTTTTTACGCTGGATGAACGCGAGCTACAGCGAAACGCGCCCTCTTACACTGCGCAAACGTTGAAAGCATGGCGCGAAGAACAGGGTCCCGAAGCGCCGCTGGCGTTTATTATCGGCCAGGACTCTCTGCTTAACTTCCCCACCTGGCATGATTACGACACCATCCTTGATAACACTCACCTGATCGTTTGTCGTCGTCCGGGCTATCCCCTTGAAATGACGCAGGCGCAACACCAGCAGTGGCTGGAACAGCATCTGACCCATACGCCGGACGATCTGCACCAGTTGCCAGCCGGTAAAATTTACCTGGCGGAAACGCCCTGGCTTAATATCTCCGCAACCCTCATCCGCGAACGGCTGGAAAAAGGCGAATCCTGCGACGATCTGTTGCCGGAAAACGTGCTGAACTACATCAATCAGCAGGGGCTATACCGGTAAGCACATTGCGCAGCGCCGACAGCAGACGCTCGTTTTGCGCAGCGCTGCGTATCGCCACACGATAATAGCGGCTGTCCAGCCCCGGGTAGTTAGCGCAGCTACGGATTAAAATCCGCTGCGTCAGCAACCGTCGCTGCAGATCAATATCCTCTCGCTCACAGCGTAACAACAGATAGTTTGCCCGCCCGGGATAGACCGTCAGCAGGGGGAGCCGACAAAGCGCCTGATAAAACCGGGCGCCCTCCTCCCGTAACCAATGCCAGGTCGCCTGTTGCCAGGCGCTATCCTGTAACGCTACCTCACCGGCCAGCGCCGCCAGCGCGTTAATCGACCACGGCATTTGTTGGCGACGCATCCGCGCTACCGCCGCGTCATCGCTATTGACGAGATATCCCAACCGCAGGCCGGGAATGGCATAAAATTTGGTCAGCGAACGCAGCACCCAGATATGCGGATTATCTTTAAGAGCAGGAATAAAGCCCGTCTCATGCGGAATAAAATCGATAAACGCCTCATCCAGGATCAGGTTAATGCTCAGCGATTTGCAGCGATCGGCAATGGCCTGTAATAACGGCCGCTCCGGCAGCAGGCCGGTAGGATTATTGGGCGTACACAGAAACAGGCAGTCCAGATCGGGCGTCAACGCCTCAAGAATGGCATCGGTAAGCTGCCAGCCATCCGCTTCGCGTAGAGACCAACGACGAATTTCACAGCCACTTTGCGCCAGCGCCCGGCCATACTCCGCGAAACCTGGCGTGACAATCATTGCACGACGCGGTTTAAGACCGCTCGCCACGGTAAAGATTGACTCCGTCTCGCCATTTCCCGCCAGTATCCACGATGCCGGCACCTGATGATGACGCGCCAGCGCCTGGTGCAAATGAAAATAATCGGCGTCCGGGTAGCGCTCAATGCAGTCCAGATTGTCGATAAGCGCGCGTTTCACGCTGACAGGCATACCCAGCGGATTAATGTTTGCGCTAAAATCCAGTAACTGGTCAGGCGAGATGCCCAACACCGTCGCGGCTTCCCGAATATTACCGCCATGCGCGCTGTTGAATAACGCCATTATGCCTCCGGCCAAAAAATGCTATTTTAGTGAAAAAAACGTTGCGCAATCAGGGGCATTATCATGTTTTGCGCATTTAACCTCATGAGGAATACCATGCGATTGTGGCTGGTGCGTCATGGCGAAACCGAGGCCAATGTCGCCGGGTTGTATAGCGGACATGCTCCCACGCCGTTAACGGAAAAAGGGATTGGCCAGGCGAAAACGCTACATACTTTATTGCGCCACGCGCCATTTGACCGGGTGTTATGCAGCGAGCTGGAGCGCGCGCGCCATACCGCCCGGCTCGTACTGGAGGGCCGGGATGTGCCGCAACACATCTTACCTGAGCTTAATGAGATGTACTTCGGCGACTGGGAAATGCGCCATCACCGCGACCTCACCCATGAAGATGCCGAAAGCTATGCCGCCTGGTGTACGGACTGGCAGAATGCGGTTCCGACCAATGGCGAGGGTTTTCAGGCTTTTACCCGGCGCGTAGAGCGCTTTATCTCGCGACTCGACGCGTTTAGCGATTGCCAGAACCTGCTGATCGTCAGCCATCAGGGCGTACTCAGCCTGTTGATTGCCCGTCTGCTCGCGATGCCCGCCGCCTCGCTATGGCATTTCCGGGTAGAACAGGGATGCTGGAGCGCAATCGACCTGTGCGAAGGGTTCGCCACCCTGAAAGTATTAAATAGTCGTGCCGTCTGGCGGCCTGAGTGATGAATTTTCCGTTTTTTCTCGCCGCAGTGGTTTCGCCCATTGACAGCCCCCGACAGGCTGTTATTCTCCGCAGCCAGGCTTTTTTCACCTTGCAGAGCTTTGCAGAAATTGTTTTACAAAAATGGCGATGCTTTCTGTGACGTGGGATGGGATGATAATCTGGTTTTAAACGCCGATCCGGCGACATAAGTCCCGGTATCGCCGCTGATTCAGGTATACTACACGGCGTCCCGCCGGAAGGTTAGCGTTAACTCGCAACGCCTTACCGGTCCAGCCTGTTGGCCTTTTTTCTATCGTTATAACGCAATTATTCACCCAGGGGGAAAACTTGCAGGGTAAAGCACTCCAGGATTTTGTTATCGACAAAATTGATGACCTGAAAGGTCAGGACATCATCGCCTTAGATGTTCAGGGTAAATCCAGTATCACCGACTGTATGATTATTTGTACCGGCACCTCCAGCCGTCACGTTATGTCTATTGCCGACCACGTGGTGCAGTCGTCGCGCGCGGCCGGTATGCTGCCGTTGGGCGTCGAAGGCGAAAATGCGGCTGACTGGATTGTCGTCGATCTGGGCGATGTGATTGTGCATGTCATGCAGGAAGAAAGTCGCCGCCTGTATGAACTGGAAAAACTCTGGAGTTAATGCGTGAAGCTGCAACTTGTCGCTGTCGGCACGAAGATGCCCGACTGGGTTCAAACGGGATTTACGGAATATCTGCGTCGTTTTCCGAAAGATATGCCCTTTGAGCTGATCGAAATCCCTGCGGGCAAACGCGGCAAGAACGCGGATATCAAACGCATTCTCGACAAAGAGGGCGAGCAGATGCTGGCCGCCGCCGGTAAGAATCGCATTGTTACCCTGGATATTCCAGGCAAGCCGTGGGATACGCCGCAGTTAGCCAATGAGCTGGAGCGCTGGAAACAGGACGGGCGCGACGTCAGTTTGCTGATTGGCGGCCCGGAAGGATTATCTCCCGCCTGCAAAGCGGCAGCGGAACAGAGCTGGTCGCTCTCGGCGTTAACGCTCCCTCACCCGCTGGTTCGGGTTCTGGTTGCGGAGAGTTTGTACCGGGCGTGGAGCATCACAACCAACCACCCTTATCACCGTGAGTGATCGTGAAGTCTTGAGAAGATTAAGCAGCGGATGAAACGACAAAATTCTTTTCGTGACTATACGGCTGAGTCCGCACTGTTTGTGCGTCGGGCGCTGGTCGCCTTTTTGGGTATTTTGCTGCTGACCGGCGTACTGATCGCCAATTTGTATAATCTGCAAATTCTCCGTTTTACCGATTACCAGACCCGCTCGAACGAAAACCGTATCAAGCTGGTGCCAATTGCGCCAAGCCGCGGGATAATCTACGACCGTAACGGCATTCCCCTTGCGCTGAACCGCACTATCTATCAGATTGAAATGATGCCGGAAAAGGTGGATAACGTTCAGCAAACGCTGGATGCGCTACGCAGTGTGGTCGATTTAAACGACGACGATATCGCCGCCTTTAAAAAAGAGCGCGCCCGCTCCCATCGCTTTACTTCTATTCCGGTGAAAACAAACCTGACGGAAGTTCAGGTCGCGCGCTTTGCTGTCAACCAGTACCGTTTCCCGGGCGTCGAAGTCAAAGGCTATAAACGCCGCTATTATCCATACGGATCGGCGCTGACCCACGTTATCGGCTACGTATCGAAAATCAATGATAAAGACGTCGAGCGTCTCGACAGAGAAAACAAACTGGCGAACTACGCCGCCACTCATGACATCGGCAAGCTGGGCATTGAGCGCTACTATGAAGATATTCTGCATGGGCAAACCGGTTATGAAGAGGTTGAAGTCAACAACCGCGGCCGCGTTATTCGCCAGCTTAAAGAGGTGCCGCCGCAGGCCGGACACGATATCTACCTGACGCTGGATCTCAAGCTCCAGCAGTATATTGAAACGCTGCTGGCAGGCAGTCGCGCGGCGGTGATTGTCACCGATCCGCGTACCGGCGGCGTGCTATCGCTGGTCTCCATGCCAAGTTACGACCCTAACCTTTTCGTGGATGGCATCTCCAGCAAAGATTATTCCGGGCTGCTTAACGACCCGAACACGCCATTAGTGAACCGCGCGACTCAGGGTGTCTACCCACCTGCTTCTACCGTTAAGCCTTACGTCGCCGTATCGGCGTTAAGCGCTGGCGTCATCACCCGTAACACCAGTCTTTTCGACCCTGGCTGGTGGCAGTTGCCGGGGTCTGAGAAACGCTACCGCGACTGGAAAAAATGGGGCCACGGGCATCTGAATATCACCAAATCCCTTGAAGAGTCGGCGGATACCTTCTTCTATCAGGTGGCCTATGACATGGGGATCGATCGCCTGTCAGAATGGATGGGTAAGTTCGGCTATGGTCACTATACCGGAATTGATCTCGCAGAAGAGCGCTCTGGTAATATGCCGACCCGCGAGTGGAAACAGAAACGCTTTAAAAAACCGTGGTATCAGGGCGATACGATTCCGGTGGGCATCGGCCAGGGCTACTGGACGGCAACGCCGATTCAGATGAGTAAGGCGCTGATGATCCTTATTAACGACGGTGTAGTTAAAGTCCCGCACCTGTTAATGAGCACCGCGGAAAACGGTAAACAGGTGCCGTGGGTACAGCCGCATGAGCCGCCGGTGGGCGATATTCACTCCGGCTACTGGGAAATTGCGAAAGATGGCATGTATGGCGTCGCCAACCGCCCTAACGGCACGGCGCATAAATATTTTGCCAGCGCGCCCTATAAAATCGCGGCGAAGTCGGGCACCGCGCAGGTCTTTGGCCTGAAGGCCAACGAAACGTACAATGCGCATAAAATCGCCGAGCGCCTGCGCGACCATAAATTAATGACCGCCTTTGCGCCGTATAACAATCCCCAGGTCGCCGTCGCGATCATCCTTGAAAACGGCGGCGCAGGCCCGGCAGTAGGCACGATCATGCGCCAAATCCTTGATCACATCATGCTGGGCGACAACAACACCCATTTGCCTGCGGAAAACCCGGTGGTTGCAGCGGCGGAGGACCAATAATCATGACGGATAATCCGAACAAAAAAACCTTCTGGGATAAAATTCATATCGATCCCACGATGCTACTCATTCTGCTGGCGTTACTGGTTTATAGCGCGTTGGTCATCTGGAGCGCCAGCGGCCAGGACATCGGCATGATGGAGCGTAAAATCGGTCAGATTGCGATGGGGCTGGTGGTTATGGTGGTGATGGCGCAGATCCCGCCGCGCGTGTATGAAGGCTGGGCGCCCTATCTCTATATCATTTGTATCATTTTGCTGGTCGCCGTTGATGCCTTCGGCGCAATATCCAAAGGCGCGCAGCGCTGGCTCGATCTGGGAATCGTTCGCTTTCAGCCTTCGGAAATAGCCAAAATCGCCGTGCCGCTGATGGTCGCCCGCTTTATTAACCGCGACGTCTGCCCGCCCTCGCTGAAAAATACCGCCATCGCCCTGGTATTAATCTTTATGCCTACCCTGCTGGTCGCCGCCCAGCCGGACCTGGGGACGTCTATTCTGGTCGCCCTTTCCGGTCTCTTTGTCCTATTTTTGTCTGGTCTGAGCTGGCGCTTAATTGGGGTCGCCATTGTATTGATCGCTGCATTTATTCCTATTTTGTGGTTTTTCCTGATGCACGATTACCAACGCCAGCGCGTCATGATGCTCCTTGATCCGGAGACCGATCCGCTGGGCGCGGGCTATCATATTATTCAGTCTAAAATCGCCATTGGCTCAGGCGGCCTGCGCGGTAAAGGCTGGCTCCACGGCACCCAGTCGCAGCTGGAGTTTTTACCCGAGCGCCATACCGACTTTATCTTCGCGGTACTGGCGGAAGAGCTCGGTCTGGTGGGCATCCTGATTCTGCTCGCGCTCTATATTTTGCTAATAATGCGCGGCTTGTGGATTGCCGCCAGAGCGCAAACTACATTTGGTCGCGTGATGGCTGGCGGATTAATGTTAATATTATTCGTTTATGTCTTCGTAAATATTGGTATGGTGAGCGGTATTCTGCCTGTGGTTGGAGTACCTTTACCCCTGGTCAGCTACGGGGGCTCCGCACTGATTGTGCTGATGGCCGGGTTCGGGATTGTGATGTCGATCCACACCCACAGAAAAATGTTGTCGAAAAGCGTATAAGGGGTGCGCAATGCGTAAGCAGTTGCCTGTAATCTGCGTCGCGGCAGGGATAGTACTACTCGCGGCATGTACTAATGACGGCGGTCAGCAGCAAACCACCGTCGCGCCGCAACCTGCGGTATGTAATGGTCCGACTGTGGAAATCAGCGGAGCGGAACCGCGTTATGAACCTCTGAATCCGACCGCAAACCAGGATTATCAGCGTGACGGTAAAAGTTATAAAATCGTTCAGGACCCGTCCCGCTTTAGCCAGGCTGGCCTGGCCGCTATTTATGATGCGGAACCCGGCAGTAATTTAACCGCCTCCGGGGAGATGTTCGATCCGATGCAGCTTACCGCCGCCCATCCGACACTGCCTATCCCCAGCTATGCGCGAATCACCAATCTGGCCAACGGTCGCATGATCGTCGTGCGTATTAACGATCGCGGCCCCTATGGCACCGATCGGGTCATCTCCCTGTCCCGCGCGGCGGCGGATCGTCTGAATACCTCGAATAATACTAAAGTACGGATTGACCCTATTATCGTGGCGCCGGATGGTTCGCTCTCCGGCCCGGGGATGGCCTGTACGACGGTGGCGAAACAGACCTACGCTCTGCCCCCTCGCCCTGATTTAAGCGGCGGAATGGGAAGCGCCTCTTCAGCACCTGCGCAACCGCAAGGCGACGTTCTTCCGGTCAGTAATTCCACGTTGAAAAGTGACGATACCACCGGCGCGCCGGTGAGCAGCAGCGGCTTCCTCGGCGCGCCGACTACGCTGGCGCCTGGCGTGCTGGAGAGTAATGAACCGACGCCGGCGCCACAGACAGCGCCGGTTTCCGCGCCAGTGACGGCTCCAGCGACTGCGACGCCGGTGAGCGCGCCTGCCGCCGCAGCCCCGGTATCTGCCCCGGTGAGCGCGCCTGCCGCCGCGGCGAGCGGTCGTTTCGTCGTCCAGGTCGGCGCCGTCAGCGATCAAACGCGTGCGCAGCAGTACCAACAGCGTTTAAGCCAGCAGTTCAGCGTACCAGGACGCGTAATACAAAACGGCGCGGTCTGGCGTATTCAACTGGGGCCTTTTGCCAGTAAAGCCGAAGCCAGCGCGTTACAGCAACGTTTGCAAACAGAAGCACAATTACAGTCCTTTATCGCCAGCGCGCAGTAACCGATCGCAGGTATCTGTACTGTCAATTTCTGTAAATGACATTAACAAAGTCACGCGGAAAGTCAGATGCCTGCCAGTTATGCTTTTGCTATAGTAGGGCTCTTTTTTTAATTTCATCACGGACGTCGTAGTTCAGACCATGAAGACCACTTTTTCCGCTCGTTTTATGCAGCGCATGGCGCTCACCACGGCGCTTTGTGCCGCGTTTATCTCAACCGCACATGCCGATGACCTGAATATCAAAACTATGATCCCAGGCGTTCCGCAGATCGATGCGGAATCCTACATCCTGATCGACTACAACTCCGGCAAAGTTCTGGCGGAACAAAACGCCGACGAACGTCGCGACCCGGCTAGTCTGACAAAGATGATGACCAGTTACGTCATCGGACAGGCAATGAAAGCGGGTAAATTTAAAGAAACCGACCTGGTTACCGTCGGTAATGACGCCTGGGCCACCGGCAATCCGGTATTTAAAGGCTCCTCGCTGATGTTCCTCAAGCCGGGAATGCAGGTACCGGTCTCTCAGTTGATACGCGGCATCAATCTGCAATCCGGCAATGACGCCTGTGTGGCGATGGCTGATTTCGCCGCCGGTAGCCAGGATGCTTTCGTCGGGCTGATGAACAGCTATGTGAACGCGTTAGGACTGAAAAATACCCACTTCCAGACCGTACACGGCCTGGACGCCGACGGACAATACAGTTCAGCTCGCGATATGGCGCTGATTGGTCAGGCGTTAATTCGCGATGTGCCTAACGAATATGCCGTTTATAAAGAAAAAGAGTTCACCTTTAACGGCATTCGCCAGTTAAACCGTAACGGTCTGCTGTGGGATAACAGCCTGAATGTGGACGGCATCAAAACCGGCCATACCAGCAAAGCGGGCTATAATCTGGTCGCTTCCGCAACCGAAGGCCAGATGCGATTGATTTCCGCCGTGATGGGCGGACGGACCTATAAAGGCCGTGAAACAGAAAGCAAAAAACTGCTGACGTGGGGCTTCCGTTTCTTTGAAACCGTTAATCCGCTGAAGGCTGGTAAAGAGTTCGCCTCTGAACCCGCCTGGTTTGGTAATACCGATCGCGCCTCGCTGGGCGTCGATAAAGACGTTTACCTGACGATCCCTCGCGGTCGCATGAAAGATTTGAAAGCGAGCTATGTACTGAATACCGCAGAACTGCACGCGCCGCTGCAGAAAAACCAGGTGGTCGGCACCATCAACTTCCAGCTGGACGGTAAAACCATCGAGCAGCGTCCGCTGGTCGTACTGCAAGAGATCCCGGAAGGGAACTTCTTCGGTAAAATCATTGATTACATTAAATTAATGTTCCATCACTGGTTTGGATAAAAATTGAACTCTTGAAAGTGTGATTTTCGTCCCCATATACTATGCATCAGTAAAACTCCCGCCCTGTGGCGGGAGTTGTTATTTTTTTACGTAATGCCGGAGCTGACATGAAAACCAAACTTAACGAACTGCTTGAATTCCCTACGCCATTTACTTACAAAGTAATGGGGCAGGCGTTACCTGAGCTGGTTGATCAGGTGGTTGAAGTGGTACAGCGCCATGCGCCTGGTGATTACTCTCCGACGGTAAAACCGAGCAGCAAAGGCAACTACCACTCGGTCTCTATCACCATTAATGCCACCCATATTGAACAGGTTGAAACGCTGTACGAAGAACTGGGCAATATTGATATCGTGCGAATGGTATTGTAATACATCCAGACGGTTACCCGGTCTTATCCGGGTAACTCCCCGCCTCCCCCGCTGTGATATACTTTCCTCTCTTTTTTCATTCTCTACGGAGATGCCGTTTTGTATCAGGATAAAATCCTTGTCCGCCAGCTCGGCCTTCAGCCCTATGAAGCTATCTCTCAGGCCATGCATAACTTTACCGATATGCGCGATGAAAACAGCCATGATGAAATCTGGTTGGTTGAGCATTACCCGGTGTTTACCCAGGGCCAGGCCGGTAAAGCGGAACATATATTGATGCCTGGCGATATTCCCGTTGTGCAGAGCGATCGTGGAGGACAGGTGACCTATCATGGTCCAGGCCAACAGGTAATGTACGTTTTACTTAACCTGAAACGACGTAAACTGGGCGTGCGTGATTTAGTCACCCTACTTGAACAGACCGTGGTGAATACGCTGGCTGAAATTGGTATTGAGGCGCATCCGCGCGCCGATGCACCGGGCGTCTATGTGGGTGAAAAGAAAATCTGCTCGCTGGGTTTACGTATCCGTCGCGGCTGCTCATTCCACGGTTTAGCGCTAAACGTTAACATGGATCTTTCTCCTTTCCTACGTATCAACCCGTGTGGTTATGCCGGCATGGAAATGGCCAAAATAACACAGTGGAAGGAAGACGCTACCACGGATAATATTGCGCCCCGCTTGCTGGCGAATATTTTAGCTCTGCTAAATAATCCACCGTATGAATATATTGCTGCTTAATGCGTAAAATATAATGGCCCAAGAAATTTATGGGTCATTAATCATATATGATTTGAATGCTTTACTTCTCCCCCCGCTTTCTATATTTTCGTTATATCCCTGCTGTAGCCGCCAGGCGGCATGGCCTCTTCAGTCCTCATGATGAGGAATTTTCCGTGAACAAAATCCCGGCCTTGCTGTTACTTATCTTATTGAAATGACTAAAAATACATTCATAAGAGTAATTTTAAAACCAATTCATAAATGCAAAATATACTATTTCATCTATTATTCATAATACGAATGAATTCGGAGCCAGAGCGTGAGTGATAATAATCAGGCAGAAAGACAACCGGCCGATCAACACCTACAAGACAAACCGCAAATTTTCAGAACACTGAGAAATATTGACCTCAATCTGTTGACGATTTTTGAGGCCGTATATGTCCATAAAGGGATCGTCAATGCAGCGAAAATTCTTAACCTGACGCCGTCAGCCATCAGCCAGTCCATTCAAAAATTACGGACTATATTTCCCGATCCGCTGTTTATTCGCAAAGGCCAGGGCGTAACGCCCACGACGTATGCTACGCATCTGCACGAATACATCAGCCAGGGGCTGGAATCTATTCTTGGCGCCCTGGATCTTACGGGCAGCTATGATAAGCAACGTACCATTACAATTGGCACGACGCCTTCGGTCGGCGCGCTAGTGATGCCGATTATTTACCAGGCCATCAGGCCGCGTTATCCTCAGCTTTTGCTGCGCAACATTCCGGTAGACGATGCCGAAAGCCAGCTTAGTCAGTTTCAGACCGATCTCATTATCAATACCCATAGCTATAACAACCGGAGCATCCAGCATCACGTCCTGTTTAGCGATACGCTTGAGATTGTCTGCCGCCAGCATCACCCGTGTCTGGCGAACGCCATTACTGAAGAGAGACTGAACAGCGCGGATCACACCTTTCTGATGCTGGAGGGACAACATCTTTCCCTCCTGCGCCAGCGACTGCAGGAGACATTTCCCGATCAGCAAATCAGTTTTAGCAGCTACAATATTTTTACCATTGCCTCGCTGATCGCCAGCAGCGATCTGCTGGGACTGATGCCCACCCGCTTCTACGACTTATTTAGCCGTTGCTGGCCGCTTGAACGCCTTCCCTACGCGCCGGTGAATAGTGAACAGGTCGAGTTCTCGCTGCATTACAATAAACTGAGTCTGCGCGATCCGGTGCTGGAGAACGTCATTGATATCATCCGTGAGGCGTTCTGACAAAAATGTTGCATTCAGGTCACGGAAGATATGGGCAAACAGCACAAAACAACAACTATTTTACATTTTGCCGGGCTGTCAGGCTGCTTTATGGCCCTTATCAATGATATACTGCGTGTCACAAATTCAAAAATAGTTGATAAATACAACTTTCCCTTGAATTGAAACGCTTTCCTTCGTTATTCGCAACTGGAACACGCACGCTATGAGTAAACCCATTGTGATGGAACGCGGTGTAAAATACCGCGATGCCGATAAGATGGCTCTTATCCCGGTTAAAAATGTGGTCACAGAGCGCGACGCTCTACTACGTAAACCGGAATGGATGAAAATAAAACTTCCGGCGGATTCTACCCGTATCCAGGGCATCAAAGCCGCAATGCGCAAAAATGGCCTGCATTCTGTCTGCGAGGAAGCGTCTTGCCCAAACCTGGCTGAATGTTTCAACCACGGTACCGCTACGTTTATGATCCTTGGCGCCATTTGCACTCGCCGCTGTCCGTTCTGTGATGTCGCCCATGGCCGCCCCGTTGCGCCGGATGCGGAAGAGCCGCAGAAACTGGCGCAAACGATCGCCGACATGGCACTACGCTATGTGGTCATCACCTCTGTCGACCGTGACGATCTGCGTGACGGCGGCGCCCAGCATTTTGCTGACTGCATCACCGCCATCCGCGCCAAAAGCCCGGAGATAAAAATAGAGACGCTGGTGCCAGACTTCCGTGGACGTATGGATCGCGCGCTGGATATCCTTAACGCGACGCCGCCGGATGTGTTTAACCACAACCTGGAAAACGTGCCGCGTATTTACCGCCAGGTTCGTCCGGGCGCCGATTACAACTGGTCGCTGAAATTACTGGAACGCTTCAAAGAAGCACACCCGGAAATTCCGACAAAATCGGGTCTGATGGTGGGCTTAGGCGAAACCAATGCGGAAATCATTGAGGTTATGCGCGACTTACGCCGTCACGGCGTTACCATGCTGACGCTTGGTCAGTATCTACAGCCAAGCCGCCATCACCTGCCGGTACAGCGTTATGTCAGCCCGGAAGAGTTTGACGAGATGAAAGCGGAAGCCCTGGCGATGGGCTTTACCCATGCCGCCTGTGGCCCCTTTGTACGTTCTTCGTACCATGCTGATCTCCAGGCCAAAGGCATGGAAGTGAAATGATCGTGTAATAGACGCTTACATTTCAGGCAAAAAAAACCGGCAACTTGCCGGTTTTTTTACTCTGCGGAGCAAGCGCATCGCGCTATTACTCTTTGTGCGAGAGTTTTTCAGCCTGAACGCTACCGTCGACGTCTTTCTTAACGCCCGCGTCTTCATCGTTCATTGCTTTCTTGAATCCTTTAATCGCCGTGCCCAGGTCTCCGCCCAGCGTACGTAACTTCTTGGTACCAAACAGCAGAACAACCAGTGCGGCAACCACCAGCAGTTTGGTAATACTAATCTCACCCATAGATACCTTCTTCACTAAAAACAGGCTGCGTAACGCGCCGGATTAACCTGAGAATATTAACGGTCTTTCGACGCGCGCACACAATAGCAATCTGTAACAAGGTGAATCAAGCTTTGCGTAAAAAAACATCATAATAATTGCGGTGGCGCAAATCGTCGTTGCTGCAAAAGAGGAAGTTGCTCCCGCACCTGGTCTATTCGTTCTCTGAATATTTCCGCGACGATCAGCACCGGACGATCGGCTGCCGCGGCTATCGTTACCCCCAACGGATCGATAATACGACTTTGACCAATATTACGATTACCACACTCCCCGGCCGCAATCATATAGCAGGTGGTATCCAGCGCTCTCGCCGCCAGCAGCGTCGACCACTGCTGCTCTTTCAACGGGCCGCGAACCCAGCCCGTCGGCAGCGCCAATACGTCAGCCCCCTGTAAAGCCAGCGCTAACGCCATATCCGGAAAGCGCAGGTCATAACAGGTCATAAGCCCCACCTTAACCCCCTCCACGTCCAGCACAGGCGCGATAACGGTTCCGGCATCAATACTTTGGGATTCTTGCATCGAAAACGCATCATAGAGATGCAGCTTCGCGTAACGCGCGACAATGTGACCCGCCCGTAGCGCCACCAGCATATTAACCGCCCGTCCAGGCGTTGACGGGACAAGGATAGTGAATATCGTCGTCATATTATTATGAGCGCTTTCTTCCTGAAGCCGCGTCATAAACGCGCCATCCAGCGGCTGCGCGGCGCGAATCGGCAGGTCAAGGTCGATGTCATCTCGCGCTAATATCCCCTCAGGCAACACCAGAAGCGATACGCCGCGGTCCGCCGCCTGAACCATTAACGAAACGCAAACTTGCGCATTCTTTTCCCATACAGAACTCACCACAAACTGCCCGGCTGCAACGAACATATCCCCTCCCACACCTCTGTCAGGACTCGCCAATTATGCGTGTTCGGCGTTACACTCCTCCTGTATAGCAATTAAATAAAGGATTCGGCAGTGTTACAGCTTCTTTTAGCAGTTTTTATCGGCGGTGGAACGGGGAGCGTAGCCCGGTGGATGCTAAGTATGCGTTTTAATCCGCTTCATCAGGCGATTCCCATCGGTACGCTAACAGCAAATTTGCTTGGCGCGTTTATTATCGGCATGGGGTTCGCCTGGTTTAACCGCATGACACATATCGATCCGATGTGGAAAGTGCTCATTACGACCGGCTTTTGCGGCGGCCTGACGACCTTTTCTACTTTTTCTGCTGAAGTGGTATTCTTGCTGCAAGAGGGGCGCTTTGGCTGGGCGCTGCTGAATGTGCTGATTAACCTGTTGGGTTCGTTTGCCATGACGGCGCTGGCATTCTGGCTATTTTCCGCCGCAGCGGCGCGTTAAGCGCAAAAAAAACCCGCCGAAAGGGCGGGTTTTGAAATCTTGCTGTCGGACGTATGCTTACAGAGCAGTTACGTTTGCAGCGGAAGGGCCTTTGGCACCGTTAGTGATTTCGAACTCTACGCGCTGACCTTCAGCCAGAGTTTTAAAACCATTGGTCTGGATTGCAGAGAAGTGTACGAACACGTCTTTGCTGCCATCTTCCGGAGTAATGAAACCGAATCCTTTGGATTCATTAAACCACTTAACGTTACCTTTAATCTTAGACATCAAAATTACCTTTACATGAAAAATAGACACAAATGCTGTGTCGGATACCAGTACAACAATTGTGATGCATTTTGTCCAGTCGAACTTTGCGAAAAAGTGATAAATATCGCGTTAATTTTTAGCTAACTCTAGCTACTTATTGTTTTTTAAGACTTTTTAATTCACAACTGAAGCATGCCCTTCCCCGTCAAAACTGGAAACGCATCCAGGCGAAATAGACGTTTCCGTTGTTATACGAACCCGGAATGTAGGTCATCTGAAAGGTAGCGGGCCCATAACCTATCGACGCTAAAGGCAACAGCACAGGGATGGGAATATAATTCCAGTTGTCGCGCGCGGTAACGCCTGCGGTAAAGCCCAGTCCCAGACGAAAATTATCGTCTTCCAGCGGTCGCCAGGTTTTTTCCCAGCCATAACCGCCTATGGGTTCCCATTTGTTAAATGAATCTTTAAAGGCCATCATATAGAGGCCATGCCAGTTGCCTTTGTCGTCCCAGCGCGACTGACCAAAACCAACGCCCCACGGCCGCTCGTTATAGCGATCCGTTTTCTCTTTATCGTAGGCAAAGCGCGCATGCCAGGTAATGGCGGGGACATACAAATCATAATGCTCAGGCTGTCGCCACGTTTCTGCGACGTTATCGGTAAACGTGTTAAACCACCCTTTATCCGCCGCAGAGACTGAAGGAATAGCCAGCCATGGCATAACAAGGAGAGTAATAATAAGAAAATACTTTCTGATAATCATCACAACAGCCATACCGTTCAAAAATTCGACTGTGATAATAACAACATTAACCTGAATAAAATCTTAACAAACTATAAACAGAGAATAATCTGAGAAAGTATCGGGTTAACGGCGTTTGATTTAGCACTCAGAACCGTCGCGCGCTCCTTAATAAGCTTTCACAAAAAACACAAAACAAAGCACAACAAATAAAACAATAAAATAACAATAAATTAATACTTATAGCGCTACAGAAAATTCGTATAAGCATATTTCATCTTTAGCGATGACATGAAAAAATAACCGCGCCGTGATTTTAATCAGTAAGGCGCCATCCTTTATTCGGTACATTTTTATACCACTTTTGTGGCTCTTATTTTTACTCTGGGTGTCGATAAGACAGGGGAAACAATGCTAACAGTTATAGAACTCCTTATCGGAGTCGTCGTTATTGTGGGTGTAGCGCGCTACATCATTAAGGGATATTCCGCCACTGGCGTTTTATTTGTCGGCGGTCTGGTTCTGCTTATTATCAGCGCGCTGATGGGGCATAAGGTATTACCTGCCAGCGAAACCAGTACCGGCTATACCGCAACAGATATTGTTGAATACATCAAAATTCTGCTTATGAGTCGCGGCGGCGATCTTGGCATGATGATCATGATGCTGTGCGGCTTTGCCGCTTATATGACGCATATCGGCGCGAATGATATGGTCGTGAAGCTGGCGTCGAAACCTTTACAGTACATAAACTCGCCCTACCTGTTGATGATTGCCGCCTATTTTGTCGCCTGCCTGATGTCGCTGGCCGTCTCTTCCGCGACGGGGCTTGGCGTACTGCTCATGGCTACTCTCTTCCCGGTGATGGTCAACGTCGGCATTAGCCGCGGCGCGGCGGCGGCTATTTGCGCTTCGCCGGCCGCTATTATCCTCTCGCCAACGTCTGGCGATGTGGTTTTAGCCGCAAAAGCGGCGGAGATGCCGTTAATCGATTTCGCGTTCAAAACCACGCTGCCGATTTCCATCGCCGCCATCATCGGTATGGCGATTGCGCATTTTTTCTGGCAACGCTATCTGGATAAAAAAGAGAACATTTCACATGAGATGCTGGACGTGGCGGAGATTACCACCACGGCCCCGGCGTTTTATGCCCTTTTGCCGTTCACGCCCATTATCGGCGTACTGATTTTTGACGGTAAATGGGGGCCGCAGTTGCACATTATTACCATTCTGGTGATCTGTATGCTGCTGGCCGCCGTGCTGGAATTCGTGCGCGGCTTCAACACGCAAAATGTGTTTTCCGGCCTGGAAGTGGCTTATCGCGGCATGGCGGATGCGTTTGCCGGCGTTGTGATGCTGCTGGTCGCGGCGGGCGTTTTCGCCCAGGGGCTGAGCACCATTGGCTTTATCCAAAGTCTGATCTCGATTGCCACTTCTTTTGGCTCCGCCAGCATTATTCTGATGCTGGTATTAGTGATTTTAACCATGCTGGCCGCGATGACCACCGGTTCAGGCAATGCGCCTTTTTACGCCTTTGTTGAGATGATCCCTAAACTGGCGCACTCCTCCGGTATCAACCCAGCCTATTTATCCATCCCAATGCTGCAAGCCTCAAACCTGGGGCGCACGATTTCGCCGGTCTCCGGCGTCGTGGTCGCTGTCGCCGGAATGGCTAAAATATCACCGTTTGAAGTGGTGAAGCGCACGTCCGTTCCGGTCATCGTCGGTCTGTTGATCGTCATTATCGCCACGGAAATTATGGTGCCAGGCGCCTCTTCCGCCGTTACTGGCGGCTGATAGCCGGTAAGCCGGGGCGAGGGAAAACATCGCCCCGGCATCTTAAACCAGGCTTAGCCGCCGTGGTAAATACGCTGCGGCCTGCCCACTTTGCCATGAATAATCTCTGCGACAATCAGGTGCCGACTCGCGCAATATTCCAGGTAGCGTCGGGATGTGGTGCGGCTTATCGTTAAGGCCTGCGCGACCGTTTCAGCCGTATGGCGTACGGTTGGATCGGCAAATAGCTTCATCACCGCATTAAGGGTTAAGGCATCAATACCTGTCGGCAAATCCCCTTTCGGTTCGCCGCGCGCATAGGCGTTGAACATTTCATCTATCTGCTTCTGACTTGCGCTATCCGCGCTCGCCAGCATACGTCTGCGCTGTTGATAGCGGGTCAGCGTCTGTCCCAAACGTTCATAAGCAATAGGTTTGACCAGATAATCAAACGCGCCGCTACGTACCGCTTCCGCTACCGTCTCCATGTCACTGGCGGCGGTCGTAAACACGACGCCGCCGGGATAGCGCGACTGCATTAATTCATGCAGCAGCGTAATCCCCTTCCCATCCGGCAGATAATTATCTAACAGAATTAATCCAGGTTTGAACCGGTCAATCATCATTCTCGCCTGCGCCAGATTGCCCGCCAGCCATATCTGGTTAAAGCCAGGAATATGGCGGATATATTCTGCGTGCATCTCCGCCAGCAGCGTTTCATCCTCAACGATCAATAGGGTTAATGGTTCTGTCATCGTTTTTTTTCACTTTCGGAAGGAATAAAGAAAATAAGGTGCCACAAGGATCATTGTCTTCCAGCGTAATGACCCCGCCACAGCGCCCCACATAACTTGCAATCAGATATAACCCGATACCATGCTCACCGGGTTCGTCAGTTCGGGTACTTACGCCCTGCTCAAAAATTTTTTCCCGCAGCGCTTCAGGAACGCCGCAGCCCTGGTCGGCGACCTCTATCACCACCTCGTCGCCCTCGTCGCTCAGGAAAAGTTCGATGGTATTGTCGCC
Source organism: Salmonella sp. SAL04213 (assembly GCF_046550535.1). Taxonomy (NCBI): domain Bacteria; kingdom Pseudomonadati; phylum Pseudomonadota; class Gammaproteobacteria; order Enterobacterales; family Enterobacteriaceae; genus Salmonella; species Salmonella sp. SAL04213. The sequence continues at coordinate 677,029 of NZ_JBGDXS010000001.1, forward strand.
TTCCTGTGTACGTAAACTCGCCTCAAACGCGTTATCCAGCAGATTCCCGACGATGGCGGCGAACTCCGTGCTATCCAGCCCCTCCGGCAGTTGATGTAGCTGGCTGCCGGGAACAATCACCATCTTGAGCCCCAGTTCACGCGCGCGCTGAACTTTGCCAAACAGCAAACCGGCCACCTGACGATCGGCGAAGGCGCCGCGTAAACTATCAATAAGTTGCTGCTGCGCCTGCGACTCACCCTGCACCATCTCTCTGACCCGATCATACTCTTTCATTTGCAGCAGGCCGTTCAGAGTCGACATCCAGTTCAGGTGCTCATGGCGTAGCGTGCGCAGGCTCTCAACATACTGTTTAATCTGGGTTAGCTGCGCGTTCAACGTCGCGATTTCATCTTTGCTGCGAAAACTAATAATAGCGCCCAGCAGCTCCTCGCCGGAACGGATAGCCTCACGATTGGCGATGACGCTCAGGCCATTGAAGTTGGCCATCACGTCCTGGCGTCTTTCTGCGATCTGGCAGGTAAAAAAGTCTGCCGGATTGACGACTTCCGCTATCAGCTTGCCCAGCCACTGACGCCCCGGCGACGGCAGCCCCAACATTTTTCTCGCATTGCGGTTAATCGCAGTGATATGTCCCTCCGGATCAACGGCGATCAGCCCTTCATAAACCGAGCTAAACAACGCCTCCTGCTGGCGTACCACGCGCGCAATCTGTTTCGGCTCCATGCCCAGCATTTGTCGGCGGATATGCGCGGCGAAAAACCAGGAAAGCAGCATTAAGACCACCAGCAACAGGACAAAAACTCCCGCCATCGGTAATAAGAAGTCCAGCCGCCAGGAGTCGATTTTACTGACCAGATAGCCAATTGAAACAACGCCGATCACGTTGCCTTCGTTGTCAAAGATAGGCGTTTTGGCGCGCATCGCCATCCCTATTGAGCCCTTACCGGTAATGAAATAACTTTCTCCTCTTTCCAGCGCGCCGGGTTTCGTAAACTGCATGGGATAGCCGATTTTTTCCGGATTCGGATGGTAAAGCCGGATCGAGTGGCGATCGCCTATCACCACATAGTCAAAATCCGTCCCGCGCTGCAGTTTATTCGCAATTATCGCCAGGCGTTTATAGTCCCGGTTTTTTACGGCAGCGATAATGCTGTCGTTAGAAGCAATAATTTTTGCCTGATTCATCGCCATATCACGAACATGGGACGCCAGATAATCTTCGAAACTGGCAGACAAATATTGTGCTAACGCTGCCACGATGAAAACAGAAACCACCAGAATGAGCAGAAAAATACGTAACGGAAACGCGAGTTGCCGAAAAAAAGGAAACAGCTTTTTATTTTTCTGATAGGACATTAAGGTTCCTTATGGGCATTTCTCTTCAGATTTATCGCAAATGTAATAAAAATGTTTTGAGTATCTTGAAGCATATAAAAACCAATCGTTACAGATTCCCCACATTAAATCAATTAAACAACTAAAACCCACCGCCGGAATGGCGATTAAATTAATTAAAAAACTTAAAACCATAAAACACTTAAAAACCATCTAACGCTTTGTGAAATAAATCAAAATTTACCACCAAAATACTCCTTACGATGTATACGTCAGAGAGAAAAATAAATAACTCGTCATAAAAACACTCCCACTCTGACTGAAAAGAAAAAGTTATCAAGTTGCAACACAGCGCAACATATACAGAAAAGTGGCAACAAGCATATCACCAGGATATTTCTTACTATGTTTGGCAATAATGTATTCACTCGGGTAAAACGCTCTGAAAATAAAAAAATGGCGGAGATCGCTCACTTTCTCAAAGAGAATGATTTAAGCGTCGATACCACTGTAGAAGTGTTTATTACCGTCAGCCGTGATGACCGTCTTATTGCCTGCGGCGGTATTGCCGGAAATATCATTAAATGCGTGGCCATTAGCGAATCAGTACGCGGCGAAGGCTTAGCGTTAACGCTGGCGACGGAATTGATTAATCTCGCCTGGGAACGGCACTGCACCCATCTTTTTATTTATACCAAAACGGAATACGAAGCGCTGTTTAAACAGTGCAGCTTTTCGACGATAGCCAGCGTCCCTGGCGTAATGGTCTTAATGGAAAATAGCGCGACCCGGTTGAAACGGTATGCGGAATCGCTGGCGACATTGCGTCATGAGGGAAAGAAAATTGGCTGTATTGTGATGAACGCCAATCCTTTCACGCACGGCCATCGCTATCTGATCCAACAGGCGGCGGCACAGTGCGACTGGCTGCATCTGTTCCTGGTCAAAGAAGATACATCACGCTTTCCCTATGAAGACCGACTCGATCTGGTCCTTAAAGGGACTACCGATATCCCGCGCTTAACCGTTCACCGCGGCTCCGAATACATTATCTCTCGGGCGACGTTCCCCTGCTATTTCATTAAAGAGCAGAGCGTCATTAATCACTGTTATACCGAAATCGACCTGAAGATTTTCCGCCAGTATCTGGCGCCCGCGCTTGGCATCACACACCGCTTTGTCGGTACGGAGCCGTTTTGTACCGTTACCGCCCAGTACAACCTTGATATGCGTTTCTGGCTGGAGACGCCAACGCTTCCCGCCCCACCCATTACGCTGGTGGAAATAGAGCGGCTTTGCTTCCAGGAGACGCCGATATCCGCCTCCTGGGTACGCAAGCTGCTGGTTAAACACGATCTCACGGCTATCGCGCCGCTGGTTCCCGACGCCACCCTGCGCTATTTGCAGGGCATGGTCGAACGCCATCCGGGCAGCGCGGCAGCCCGTCAAAAGTCCCCCGTCTTAGCAACAGGTGAAAAATGAAAATAAACCAGCTAGCCGTCGCAGGCACGCTTGAGTCCGGCGATGTGATGATACGCATTGCGCCGCTCGATACGCAGGATATTGACCTGCAAATCAACAGTAGCGTTGAAAAACAGTTTGGCGAGGCCATTCGCGCCACCATCCTGGAGGTGCTTTCTCGCTACGACGTGCGCGGCGTACAACTGAACGTCGATGATAAAGGCGCTCTGGACTGCATTTTGCGCGCCCGACTGGAAACGCTACTGGCGCGCGCCAGCGGTATTGCCGCTCTGCCCTGGGAGGATCGCCAATGATTTCCGCCTCTCTGCAACAACGTAAAACCCGCACCCGCCGCAGTATGTTATTCGTACCGGGCGCCAACGCGGCGATGGTGAGCAATTCGTTTATCTACCCGGCCGACGCGCTGATGTTCGACCTGGAAGACTCCGTTGCATTACGCGAAAAAGACGCGGCGCGCCGTCTGGTATATCACGCGCTGCAACACCCGCTTTACCGTGACGTCGAAACTATTGTCCGCGTGAATGCGCTGGATTCCGAATGGGGCGTCAACGATCTGGAAGCGGTCGTGCGCGGCGGCGCGGACGTGGTGCGTTTACCGAAAACCGACACCGCGCAGGACGTCATTGATATCGAAAACGAAATTCTGCGCATTGAAAACGCCTGCGGTCGCGAACCGGGTAGTACCGGCCTGTTAGCCGCCGTGGAATCGCCGCTGGGTATTACCCGCGCGGTAGAAATCGCTAACGCCTCTGAACGGTTGATCGGGATTGCGCTGGGCGCGGAAGACTATGTTCGCAACCTGCGCACCGAACGCTCTCCGGAAGGCACCGAACTGCTGTTCGCCCGCTGCGCCATTTTGCAGGCCGCGCGTTCCGCCGGTATTCAGGCCTTCGATACCGTCTATTCCGACGCCAACAACGAAGCCGGTTTCCTGCAAGAAGCCGCCCACATTAAACAGTTGGGCTTTGACGGTAAGTCACTGATCAACCCCCGCCAAATAGAACTGCTGCACAACCTTTATGCGCCGACGCGTAAAGAGGTCGCCCATGCACGTCTGGTCGTTGAAGCCGCAGAAGCCGCCGCCCGTGAAGGTCTCGGGGTCGTTTCCCTTAACGGCAAGATGGTCGACAGCCCGGTGATTGAACGCGCCCGTCTGGTGCTCTCCCGTGCAGAACTTTCCGGTATTCGCGAAGAATAAGGCAAAAAAATGACGCAGAAAAATGAATCTCAACGCCAGGATCGCGTAGCCGCCTGGAGCCGTCACGCTGAAAGCGAACTGAGCGCTTACCAAAGTGCGGCAAAATTGGATCTACAAGCGCAAAAACCGCGCGACCACAAACTGTGCGCCAGCCTGGAAGAGGCCATCCGCCGTTCCGGTTTACGCGACGGCATGACGCTCTCCTTTCACCACGCGTTTCGCGGCGGCGATCTGACGATTAACCTGGTGATGGAAACCATCGCGAAGATGGGCTTCAAAAATCTGACCCTGGCCTCCAGTTCGCTGAGCGACTGCCATGCGCCGCTGGTTGAACACATTCGTAACGGGGTGGTCAGCCGCATCTACACGTCAGGCCTGCGCGGCCCGCTGGCGGAAGAAATTTCTCGCGGCCTGCTGGCTGAGCCGGTTCAGATTCACTCCCACGGCGGTCGTGTGCATCTGGTACAAAGCGGCGAACTCAATATTGATGTTGCGTTTCTTGGCGTGCCCTCCTGCGATGAATTCGGTAATGCTAACGGTTATACCGGCAAAGCCTGTTGCGGTTCACTGGGCTACGCGATGGTGGATGCCGACAGCGCGAAGCAGGTCGTGATGCTGACGGAGCAACTGCTGCCGTATCCGCATAACCCGGCAAGCATCGCTCAGGATCAGGTTGATCTGATCGTGCAAATCGAAGAAGTCGGTGATGCAAACAAAATCGGCGCTGGCGCGACCCGCATGACCACTAATCCGCGTGAACTGCTGATCGCCCGCAGCGCGGCGGAAGTCATTGCTCACTCCGGCTACTTCAACGAAGGTTTCTCCCTGCAAACCGGCACCGGCGGCGCATCGCTGGCGGTCACCCGCTTCCTGGAAGACAAAATGCGTAGCCGCAACATTGTGGCTAATTTCGCGCTGGGCGGTATCACCGCCACCATGGTCGACCTGCATGAAAAGGGCTTAATCCGCAAACTACTTGACGTGCAGAGCTTCGATCGTAACGCTGCGCAATCTTTGGCCCGCAACCCGAACCATATCGAAATCAGCGCTAACCAGTACGCCAACTGGGGCTCTAAAGGCGCTTCCGTCGACCGTCTGGACGTGGTGGTACTGAGCGCGCTGGAAGTCGACACCCACTTCAATGTTAACGTGCTGACCGGCTCCGACGGCGTTCTACGCGGCGCGTCCGGCGGTCACTGCGATACCGCCGTCGCGGCGGCGCTGTCCATCATCGTCGCGCCGCTGGTGCGTGGTCGCATCCCAACGCTGGTTGATAACGTCACCACCTGCGTCACACCAGGCTCCAGCGTCGACATTCTGGTCACCGATCACGGTATCGCCGTCAACCCGGCGCGTCCGGAGCTGGCTGAACGCCTGAAAGCAGCGGGAATGAAAGTGGTATCGATTGAGTGGCTGCGCGAACGCGCGCAACTGCTTACCGGTCAGCCCCGCCCTATCGAATTCACCGACCGCGTGATTGCTGTCGTGCGTTATCGCGACGGTTCAGTGATCGATGTGGTGCATCAGGTGAAGGAATAAGCCATGCGCCTGTTTCCTGAACTCGCCACCTGTCACGACGTTTCTATTCCTGAGCTGCTCGCCAGCCGGGATGAGAGACAAGCAAGACAGCGCGCCTGGCTAACGCGCCACGCCACTCCACTGGTCTCCTTTACCGTGGTGGCGCCAGGCCCGATAAAAGACAGCGCGTTAACCCGCCGGATCTTTAATCACGGCGTGACTGCCCTGCACACGCTGGCAGAAGAGTATGGCTGGACCATCCGGGAGCAGGCTGCACTGGCTTCCGCCAGCGGGCCGGAAGGGCTGCTGGCGATTGACGCGCCCGCTCAGGCGCTCAAACAGGCGACCATCGCGCTTGAACAGCGTTATCCACTGGGGCGCCTGTGGGATATCGATGTCCTGACGGCGGAAGGCGAAATACTCTCCCGCCGCCATTTCGCGCTTCCCGCTCGCCGCTGTCTGCTGTGCGGGCAAAGCGCGGCTGAATGCGCGCGGGGTAAAACCCACGCGCTGACTGATTTACTGACTCATATGGAGGCGCTGCTGCATGATGCCGATTCCCGCCAACCCGACTAACGCCTCCATTCAGCCTCAGTCGCTGTATGACGCCTGGGCCGATTTGGCCTGGCGCGCCATGCTGACCGAGGTAAATTTATCGCCAAAACCCGGTCTGGTAGACCGACTAAATTGCGGCGCGCACAAAGATATGGCGCTGGCGGATTTTCACCGCAGCGCGGAGGCGATTCGACACTGGCTGCCGCGCTTTATGGAATATGGCGCCAGCTGCACGCGCCTGCCGCCAGAGTCAGTTCTGGCGGGCCTGCGTCCATTGGGGATGGCCTGTGAAGCAGCGATGTTTCGCGCAACGGCGGGCGTCAATACCCATAAAGGCAGCATTTTCTCGCTGGGGTTACTGTGCGCCGCCATTGGCCGCCTGTATCAGCTACGCCAGCCGATCGCCGCAGAAACACTCTGCGCTACCGCCGCCGATTTTTGCCGCGGCCTGACTACGCGCGAACTGCGCCAGAACAACCTACAGCTCACCGCAGGTCAGCGGCTGTATCAGCAACTGGGATTAACCGGCGCGCGCGGTGAAGCGGAAGCGGGCTATCCGCTGGTCATCCGCCACGCGTTGCCGCACTACCGCGCATTGCTGGCGCAGGGGCGCGATCCGGAACTGGCGCTGCTTGATACCTTACTGCTGCTGATGTCGCTTAACGGCGATACCAACGTCGCGTCGCGCGGCGGGGCGGACGGTCTGCGCTGGTTACAGCAGCAGGCTGCGGTCTTATTACATCAGGGCGGCATACGGACGCCTGACGATCTCGTTTATCTCCACCGGTTCGATCAGCAATGCATTGAACGCAATCTCAGCCCAGGCGGTAGCGCCGATCTGCTGATCGTGACCTGGTTTTTAGCGCAAATTTCGCAAGTTAATCATTAACACAATTATAGAAAATATCCTTTCCGGAGAGTCATTTATGTCTTTATCCAAAGATAATATATGGAAGTTGTTGGCCCCATTAGTGGTGATGGGCGTCATGTTGCTAATTCCTGTTCCAGATGGTATGCCGCCGCAGGCCTGGCACTATTTTGCGGTTTTCGTCGCGATGATTGTCGGTATGATCCTGGAGCCGATCCCGGCGACAGCGATCAGTTTTATCGCCGTAACCATTTGCGTTATCGGCAGCAATTACCTGCTATTTGACGCTTCAGAACTGGCCGATCCGGCGTTTAAAGCCAGTAAACAGGCGCTGAAATGGGGGCTTGCCGGTTTCTCCAGCACCACGGTCTGGCTGGTTTTCGGCGCGTTTATTTTCGCGCTGGGCTACGAAGTGACCGGACTGGGGCGCCGCATTGCGCTGTTTTTGGTAAAATTCATGGGTAAACGCACGCTGACGCTCGGCTATGCGATTGTCATTATCGATATTTTGCTGGCGCCGTTTACTCCCTCCAATACGGCTCGTACCGGCGGGACTGTCTTCCCGGTCATCAAGAACCTGCCGCCGCTGTTTAAATCGTTTCCAAACGATCCTTCCGCACGCCGCATCGGCGGTTATTTGATGTGGATGATGGTGATCAGTACCAGCCTGAGCTCTTCGATGTTTGTCACTGGCGCGGCGCCAAACGTGTTAGGTCTGGAGTTCGTCAGCAAGATCGCCGGCGTCCAGATTAGCTGGCTGCAGTGGTTTCTCAGCTTTCTGCCGGTAGGGATTATTTTACTGATCGTTGCGCCGTGGCTCTCCTATGTGCTTTATAAACCTGAAGTGACCCACAGTGCGGAAGTCGCAGCCTGGGCTGGCGGCGAGTTAAAAAACATGGGGCGTCTGTCCCGCAAAGAGTGGACGCTGATTGGCCTGGTGCTGCTTAGCTTAGGATTGTGGGTTTTTGGTGGAAAAATCATCAACGCCACTGCCGTGGGTTTGCTGGCCGTCTCGCTGATGCTGGCGCTGCATGTTGTGCCGTGGAAAGACATTACGCGCTACAACAGCGCCTGGAACACCCTGGTGAACCTCGCTACGCTGGTGGTCATGGCTAATGGCTTAACCCGCTCCGGCTTTATTGACTGGTTCGCCAATACCATGAGTACACATCTGGAAGGTTTCTCGCCGGATGCAACCGTCATTGTACTGGTACTGGTGTTCTATTTCGCGCACTACCTGTTCGCCAGCCTTTCCGCTCACACCGCGACCATGCTGCCGGTCATTCTGGCGGTGGGTAAAGGCATTCCGGGCGTTCCGATGGAACAACTGTGTATTCTGCTGGTGCTGTCTATCGGTATCATGGGCTGTCTGACGCCGTATGCCACCGGCCCTGGTGTGATTATCTACGGCTGCGGTTACGTGAAATCCAAAGACTACTGGCGGCTTGGCGCAATCTTTGGCGTTATCTATATCGCGATGCTGTTGCTGGTGGGCTGGCCGATTCTGGCAATGTGGAATTAAACATTACGCCAACGTAGGTTAAAAATGATGCCGTTCAGGTTCACCTGAGCGGCATTTTTTATGATTAAATGGGTAACATTCATAATGTGTATAAATTATCGAATTCATCATGAACACAATATGGCATTACAGTCCGCTGCTGGCTGTCCTCTTAACCCCAATTTTTGCCGCCAACGCCGACGAACTTCAGGCGCAACAGTACGGTGATTTCACTGACTATGTGCTGGCGCTTTCCTGGCAAACTGGTTTTTGTCAAAGCCAGCATGAACGCCGCCATCGGGAACCCGATGAGTGCCGTCTGCAAAAAGAGCCAGCCAACAAAGCAGACTTTCTGACCGTCCACGGCCTGTGGCCAGGATTACCCAAATCTATCGCCGCACGCGGTGTTGACCAGCGACGCTGGCAGCGCTTTGGTTGTGCGACGCGGCCAATCCCGAATCTGCCTGAAGTCAAGGCCAGCCGGAAATGCTCCGCCCCCGCCCCCGGACTTTCGCCTGACATCGCGGCAGCGCTTAAGGAAGTGATGCCCGGCGCGGGGGGGAATTCCTGTCTGGAGCGCTACGAATATGCCAAACATGGCGCCTGTTTCGGGTTTGATCCCAATGCCTATTTCGGCACCATGATACGGCTGGATAAGGCGATAAAAGACAGCGCGCTGGGGCAGTTTCTGGCGGATAATTACGGCAAAACCGTTAGCCGCGCTGAGTTTGATAGCGTCGTCGCACAAATGTGGGGCCAGGATAATGTCAAAGCCGTTAAAGTAAACTGCCATGGCAATCCCGCCTATTTAACAGAGATTCAGTTTTCATTAAAGGCGTCGATGATTAACGCCCCGCTCTCCTCTGCCTCATTCCTGCCGCAACCGCATCCCGGCAACTGCGGGAAACAGTTTATTATCGATAAAGCCGGCTATTGACGAAGCAGAGGTTTAAAACCGTAGCCACATTTGAGAACACGCCCGAATGTAGACTAAAATTCACTCAGGGCTATGACGTTTGAGGATTTACCCGAATGTGAACTAAATCACTTCAAAGACGGGGTAAGTCTCAGTATCATCATGAGAGTTAAACCCTCGCCGCCAGACGGTGAGGGTTTTCTTTTGGGACCATTTACCTGCACTACTCGCAGTATCGATGACATGGAGTAAGAAATGTCCAGACCCACTATTATCATTAACGACCTTGACGCCGAACGTATTGATCGTCTTCTGGAACAGCCTGCGTATGCGGATCTGCCGATTGCCGACGCGCTCAACGCCGAACTGGATCGCGCGCAAATGTGTTCGCCACAAGAGATGCCGAACGATGTCGTCACCATGAACAGCCGCGTTAAATTCCGCAATTTGAGCGATGGTGAAACACGCGTGCGGACGCTGGTGTACCCCGCCAATATGACGGACAGCAGTACCCAGCTTTCGGTAATGGCGCCCGTCGGCGCGGCGTTGCTGGGACTGCGCGTCGGCGACACCATTCACTGGGAACTGCCGGGCGGCGCCTCCACCCATCTCGAAGTGCTGGAACTCGAATATCAGCCTGAAGCCGCGGGCGACTTCCTGCGTTAAACCATCTGCATAAGCGTTAATGCGTTTACACAGAGGATGCCTGCGCATCCTCTTTCCGTTAGCCCTTTCATTTCTGCCTGCTTCAGACAACGCCGCCTGGCATCGGGTTGACTACTCCCGTCGCCTGTTTCTGCGCCGCTTGTGCCGACGTCGCTCCCGGCACCAGGATAACCTTCCGGCACTCTTCTTCGCGTTTTTCGAAAATTTCGTAGCCGCGCGCCGCCTCTTCAAACGGCATATAGTGCGTGACAATCTCCTCCGGCTTCAGCAACCCTTTTTCAATAAGCGGTAATAATTCCCCCAGCCACGCGTGAACATGGGTTTGACCCATTTTAAAAGTTAGCCCCTTATCAAAGGCGTCGCCGAATAAAAAGCCGTGAATAAAACCGGCATACACGCCGGGCACGCTGACCACGCCGCCGCGTCTGACCGCCGCGATACATTGTCGCAGCGCTTTGCCGCTGCTGCCTTCCAGTTTAAGGTTCGTCAGCACCGTCTCCGTCATGCTGCCTTTCGCTTCAAAGCCTACGGCATCAATTACCGCGTCCACGCCGCGGTGGCCTGCCGTCTGCTCGATGATTTTTTCCGCCGGATCGTTCTCATCATCGAAGTTGATCGGTATCGCGCCATAACGTTCTTCGGCGAAACGCAGGCGCCAGGCGTGGTGATCAACGACGAAGATCTGCTCCGCGCCCAGCAGTCGCGCACAGGCGATAGTCAGTAATCCTACCGGCCCTGCGCCAAAAACCGCCACGCTGGAACCTTGCTGAATCTGAGCATTTTTTGCCGCCTGCCAGGCGGTAGGCAAAATATCAGAAAGAAACAGCGCTTTATCGTCAGATAACAGCGGCGGCACCTTAAATGGACCGACATTACCTTTTGGCACGCGAACATATTCGGCCTGTCCGCCGGGAACGCCGCCATACAGATGGCTATACCCAAACAGCGCCGCCGGTGGCGGGATCTGTTTTTTATTCATCGCCGCGCCGTGTCCGTCGTTAGTGTTTTCACACGCTGAATATTGCTGTAGCCGACAGAAAAAACAGTCACCACAGGCAATGACAAACGGGATAACGACCCGATCTCCTTTTCGAATATTCTTCACATCATGTCCGGTTTCCACCACCTCGCCCATAAACTCATGGCCGAAAATATCGCCATGTTTTACCTGTGGGATCTTGCCGCGATAGAGATGCAAATCAGATCCGCAAATCGCGGTGGCGGTAACACGCAAAATGATATCGTCAGGCTGCTCAATGCCAGGATCGGGTACGTTTTCAACCTTTACGTGATGTGGACCGTGATACGTCAATGCTTTCATGCAGCCTCCGGAGTAACGGTGAATGTTGCGTTCGACTATAAAAGGGTAGCTATCCCGGAGAGACTGCCGGAAAAACAGGCGGCTTTAGGATTTTTCCTGGAAAATACACGACTTTTTTAACGTCAGGTTGTCGCAATATTTAAAATTGCCAGACAAATAGCAGAAAGAAACATTATTATATGCTTGAATAAATTCAGTATTGATTAACAGGGAGTAACGGGTATGTATAAGACAATCATTATGCCGGTTGATGTTTTTGAAATGGAACTTAGCGATAAAGCCATTCGCCACGCTGAGTTTCTGGCGCAACAGGATGGCGTCATTCATCTGTTGCATGTACTGCCTGGGTCCGCGAGCATGAGTCTGCACCGCTTTGCCGCCGACGTGCGTCGCTTTGAAGAACATTTACAGCATGAGGCGGAAACGCGTCTGCAAACGATGGTGGGACACTTCAGTATCGATCCTTCACGAATTAAAACGCATGTTCGCTTTGGTAGCGTGCGCGATGTCGTCAATGAGATGGGCGAAGAACTGGATGCGGATGTCGTGGTAATCGGTTCGCGTAATCCGTCCATCACGACACACCTGTTGGGGTCTAACGCCTCAAGCGTGGTGCGTCATGCGACGCTGCCGGTATTGGTTGTGCGTTAACCCTGGCGGCTAAAAACTGACACGCCCTGCCAGGTCGCGCCTGGCAGGGCTTTTTATTGCATCATCGTTAGTACAAATGCCCGATATTCACAATAGTACTCACCGTGTCGCCAAAAAAGACTAGCCGACTCAGAAATACGCCGACGAATAACAAGACGAACAGGAGTTTCGGGCGCGAATCACCGTGACGGCTGGCGACAAAAGCGAGCGCAAGGCAAACCAGGCTTGCCAGATAAAACGGGGAAGCCAGCCATGAACGCGCCGTCATCTGCATGACCGTTCCCCCGCTTAACCACACCAGCGGCGCCGCGATAAGTACCGCGATACACACCACAATTCCCTGGCGTAACGCAGGAACGGCAGGCCTGAGTCTTAACAGCGGAATCGCCGCGCAACCCATGACCCATACCGTAATAAAAAATAACAGCATGGTAAATCCATTAGCGATAGCTACCATCGCTGGCGCGGCGTAGGTCATCCCCTGCACCGCCACCAGTAACACGCCGAACACGGAGGCGATAAGAGCCATCGCTTTATGTCCCTTTGCCAGGAACGTTACGCCGACCGCTGCGCCAAACAACGTGGCGCCAAGGATTTCCCGACTTAACCAGGCATGTCGCAGGTTAATCAGCGCATTATAAGCGCGATCGGGATGCGCCAGATGCAGAATCGCGGCAATAGACGCCAATGCCAGCACCAGCCCGGTGGCCAACCAATAGAAACGCTGGCCTTCCACTTCACCACGCAGCGTACGCCATGTCAGTACCAAAGCCATCCCGACAGACATCTGGCTTAATACCGTAAAAAACACCAGCGGCAATTCATATTTTTCCATTACTTGTCCTCCGGCTGCTTAGGCTGGCGCGCCAGAATAAAGCGCGTTCCTGGATTGAGCTGTGGCATATGCGGGAACCCTGGCGGATACTGCACCGCATTATCGGGCACAGGATCGGCATCCAAATCGATAATCGACAAGGCGCCCACCGGGCAGGCGTTTACGCACGCCGGATTCATACCGATATCAAGACGCTCGTAGCACATACTGCATTTTTCCGCTTTACGCGTCTCTTCATTAAAACGCGGCGCGCCATAAGGACAGTTACGAATACAGTTTTTGCAGCCAATGCAGCGCTCAGGGTTATGCACCACCACCCCATCTTCACGTTTGGTATAGGCTTCGACCGGACAGGCGGCGACGCAGGCCGGATGTTCGCAGTGGTTACAGGCCAGCGAGTAAAACGCCCGCTCTTCATGTGGATAGATGTCTTTATCCAACGGATAAACGTAGCGCCAGAAGCGATCCGGCTCCAGTTGGTTAAAGCTTTTACACGCCATAGCACAGCCGCGGCAGCCGATGCACTTATCGCTATTCACTAAAAACGCACGTCTCATGCTACGGATTCCCCTTTACCGATCAATACAACGTCAGCAAACTGACTGTGGATAGCGGCGCCCGGCGCGCCAGTTTTCATCAGCCCCATATCAGCAGGCGTATCGGCCACGACGTTTTGCACGTTGTACTGCCGTTTCGGGAACCACGCTTCATACATCACCAGAAAATCTTCCGGCACGTTGGTGGTGACTTTTGCCCGCAGCTCAACTTCACCGGTGCCATTGAAAACTTTGACCAGATCGTTCTCGCTGATGCCTTTTTTCTGTGCGGAAGAAGGATGGATATAAACGAACGGTTCCGGGTAGAACACCTGCATCCAGTCCAGGTTGATAAACTGCGAGTGCAGGCCAAACTGCACGTGCGGCGTAAACAGATGGAAAGGCAGTTTGCTCTCGGCTTCCGGTTTGTATTCCGGCAGCGCGGTGTGGCCGTTTTTCTCCGCCAGTTCAGATTTAAATTCATACTTGCCTGACGGCGTTTTGAACTTGCGATCGTACCAGGCGGCAGAGCTTGGCAGGATCGCTTTTTTTGGCCCGTCCAGCAGATCGTCCCAGGACGAGATGCCGAACATTTTCGCCATACCGTCGTTGAACTCCTGATCCAGCCAGCGCTTGTGATCGAACTCTTGCGGGAAGGTACAGGAACCCGGCGCCATCTTATTAATGGTGCGCGACAGCATGGTAGCGATTTCGAGATCGCATTTTGCTTCATACATCGGCTTAATCGCCGGCTGATTAATGGAAAGCCAGTAGTGCCAGTAAGAAGCATCCACGTTCCACTCTTCAAACGCGGTGGTAACGGGCAGCACGATATCAGCGTGTTGCACCGTTTCGTTGAAGAACTGATCGGCGCAGACCACCATTTCCAGTTTTTCAAACGCTTTTTTCATCTTACTGCGATCGAAATCCTGGGCAAACGGGTTTTTACAGGCGACCCACAGCATACGAACCGGCGGATCGTTGGCCTCCAGAATCCCCTGCGCCGTCTGGTTGATATTCAGAGAGCGATCGGAGTACTGCACGACGTCGCTGCCAGCGGCAGCCCCGAATTCACTGGTGGTGCCCGCCGCTCCCGGTATGCCAATAGCGCCCACCGGCGGCTTCTGCAGCATGGCGTTGTAGTTAAAACCCCAGGTGTGCAGATGACCATAACGCGCGCCGCCGCCTTCGACACCGATGTTGCCGGTCATAGCGACAAAGGCGTCGATAGCGCGAACGTTGGCGCCGCCGTTGACATGACGCTGCATCCCGTAACCAATCCAGACCGTGGCCGGCTTAACCGCCGTAAACTCTTCCGCCAGCTGGCGAATGACATCCGCAGACAGGCCGCAGATTTCTGCCGCCCACTCCACGGTGACGTTATTGCGCAGATAGGCTTCAAATTCCGGATAGCCATGAGCGTCGTTGTTGACAAAATCCTGATCCACCAGGCCTTTATCCACCAGGTGGCGCGCCATCCCCAGCGCCAGCGCGCCGTCTGAGCCTGGCCGTACGCGCAGGTAGAGATCGGCTTTGGCGGCAGTCTGCGACAGCAGCGGGTCGATAACCACGACCTTCGCCCCTTTCTCGCGCGCCTGATAGATGTACTTCATGCTGTGCATTGAGCACCAGGCCGGGTTGGCGCCCCAGATAATGATGTATTTCGCTTTCACCATATCTTCCGGGTCGTTACACCACATGTCGCCCATGTCGTAGTTTTGCGCGTCGATGCCGGCAGGCCAGCACGGCGTACCGGCAAAACGGGTGGTATAGCCAAGCGAGGACATCATCCCTTCAACGGCATAGTTCAGCACGCCAAACTTACCGGAATATTTGGTCAGCGCCAGACCGAGCATAGAACCGTCTTTTTTCTTAATCTCCAGCATCTTGGCGGCAATGCGCTGCATCGCCTCTTCCCATGAGATGCGACGCCAGTTGCCGCTACCGCGAACGTCCTGCGCCATGGGATATTTAATACGATCGGGGCTATAAACCCGGCGCGGATAGCTTAACCCTTTGACGCAAGGGGTACCGTGAGTAAATGTTGATTCCGGCGCGCCTTCCACGAAAGTAATGACCCCGTCCTTTACCCACGTCTTGAGGCTACAGGTGTCATAGCAGTTACGCGGACACGCGTTACGATAAATTTTGTACATTTTAGGGTTAAAGGGAACAGGCGGCTGCGCAAGCGCGCATCGGGAGGTCAGTAATCCTCCGGGTAAAGCCGCAACGGCGCCCAGTGCCACTATCCCCTTTAAAAAAGAACGTCTGTTCAGATGTCCCGTCTCATTACTCATATTGATACTCTCGTTTTAATTCATCAAGCCAATAAAATAAGATGTCCGCCACCGTATATAACGTGGTCGTTTGTGCATGAGTTTTTATTTTTTCGATATATAATGGCACCCACTTTGTTAAATAGTTATTGATATATTGAGTGAGAGTAGATCGGTATTGTGACGTTTGCCGGGTATTAACCAGTAATAGTGTGGTCAACTCCAGAACGCAGGAAATATGATCGTCAGGAATATTGCTCTCCTGATTAACCGATAATCCCAACGCTGCCATAAACTCCCGTATCTCCAGCGTCGCCTTTCCCATCACCAGCGCATCCTCTTCCAGATACACTGAAGCGAAAGGCGCAGCCAGCAGCTTGCCAGGACCGACGAATAGCGCATTAAAGTCATACTCCGCCTCCAGCCACGCTCGGTCGGTAAGGTTTACCGCAGCAGTGGGATTTAATCTCACGTAGGCAGATTTCAGTGAACGACTATCATGAGAATTAAAAAAATCACGCAATGTAAGCCCTGTTTTTTCTAATTCCGTCAGTGATTCATAGATTGAATCCATGAATAAATAACCTCACATACAAATGCAACATAAATCAAGAAAAAAGAATGGGCATTTTAACGGAAGCGCTTAATCTTTCTTTGATAAAAAAACAGAAAAATTCCCGTTAAATCCGTAGAAGACTTTTTTATTGTTTCAAAGTTTAAAAACAGAAGACCGTTGAAATAAAAAACCGTCTGTTATTAACAGACGGTTTCAGAGTATTGATAATGAAGAAGGTGTTTTACCCGGTGGCGTTCCCCAGGCATAAACGCCGCAGGCCCGAATAGCTTACACTATCGGGCCGTTTACGATGGCCAGTTAACTGGCCTTGCAGGTGTGCTTACTTCTTTTTATGCGATTTTGGTGCGAATCAGATAATCAAAGGCGCTCAACGAGGCTTTCGCCCCTTCGCCTGTGGCGATGATAATCTGTTTGTAAGGAACGGTGGTACAATCGCCTGCGGCGAAGACGCCCTTAACGCTGGTTTCACATTTGGCGTCAATAATGATCTCGCCCATGCGGTTACGCTCAAGCGCGCCTTCCAGCCAGTGGGTATTCGGCAACAGACCAATCTGCACAAAAATCCCTGCCAGCGCGACACTATGAATATCGCCGCTGACACGGTCACGATACTCCAGCCCCACCACTTTCGAACCGTCGCCCTTCACTTCTGTCGTTTGCGCATTCAAAATGATATCGACATTTTTCAGGCTACGCACTTTGTCCTGTAGCACCTGATCCGCCTTCATCTCCGGCGCAAATTCCAGCAACGTAACGTGTTCTACAATACCTGCCAGATCGATAGCCGCTTCAACGCCGGAGTTGCCGCCGCCGATGACCGCCACACGCTTCCCTTTAAATAACGGACCGTCGCAGTGCGGACAATAGGTGACGCCTTTGGTGCGATACTGATCCTCGCCCGGCACATTCATATTGCGCCATTTCGCGCCGGTGGCGATGATGATACTGCGCGCTTTCAATACTGCGCCGGACGCCGTTTCAATCTGATGCAGGCCGCCTTCTGTTGCGGCCGGAACCAGTTTACTTGCGCTCTGGCTGTCGATAACGTCAACGTCGTAATCGCTGACATGCGCTTTCAGCGCGCCCGCCAGTTTCTGGCCTTCGGTTTTCGGCACCGAGATATAGTTTTCGATATCCACGGTATCCAGCACCTGACCGCCGAAGCGCTCGCCCATCAGACCGGTACGGATGCCTTTGCGCGCCGAGTAGACCGCCGCCGCCGCGCCCGCCGGGCCGGAGCCGACAATCAGCACGTCATACGCATCGCGTTTGTTCAGCGCTTCCGCCGCGCGTTTTTCTGCGCCAGTATCCACTTTAGCGACAATCTCGGTCAGAGTCATACGTCCCTGGCCGAACTCTTTACCGTTAACAAATACCGCCGGAACACCCATCACGTTACGTTCGGTGATTTCGTTCTGGAAGGTGCCGCCATCAATTGCCGTATGTTTAATACGCGGGTTCAGCACCGCCATCAGGTTCAGCGCCTGCACTACGTCCGGGCAGTTATGACAGGAGAGTGAATAATAAGTTTCGAATTCAAAATCGCCGTCAATATCGCGAATCTGCTCCAGCAGCGACTGCGCTTCTTTTGATGGATGACCGCCGGTCCACAGCAGCGCCAAAACCAGCGAGGTAAATTCGTGGCCCAGCGGAGAACCGGCAAAGCGCGGCCCCTGCTGAGAACCTGGATTCGTAATCAGGAAAGACGGCTTGCGCACCGGCAGAGTATTGTCTTCTTTAAACGTGACTTTGTCGGACAGCTCGGCGATTTCAGCCAGCAGTTCCTTGATTTCCGCCGATTTAGCGCTGTCATCCAGCGTGGCAATCAGCTCAACAGGTTTGGTCAGTTTCTCAAGGTAAGCCCTGAGCTGGGTTTTCATATTTGTGTCGAGCATTCTTCTTCCCTCTCTGAAAACATCATCATGCAAGCCGACTTCGCGGGACTGCATTAATGCAACTTGCGTCATGGTGCTGAAATGAAATGGGCGCGGGTGCGCCCATGACTGAAACAATTTCCAAAGTATTTCACGTCAGAGTAAGGCGGCTAGCCTGAGAATCCCCGGGAGCTTACTGAAGTAAGTGACCGGGGTGAGCAGGCGACGCCAACGCTGCTATGGCGTGAAAGACGACGGAAATTTAGATTTTACCGACCAGGTCTAAAGATGGAGCCAGAGTCGCTTCGCCTTCTTTCCATTTCGCCGGGCATACTTCGCCTGGGTGAGCGGCAACGTACTGTGCTGCTTTAATTTTACGCAGCAGGTCAGACGCGTCACGGCCGATACCTTCAGCGGTAACTTCGATCGCCTGGATGATACCCTGCGGGTCAACAACAAAGGTCGCACGGTCTGCCAGACCTTCATCTTCACGCATGTTGTCGAAGTTACGGGTCAGGGCGCCAGTCGGGTCGCCGATCATCGCATATTTGATTTTTGCGATAGTTTCAGAGCTGCTGTGCCATGCTTTGTGCGTGAAGTGAGTATCGGTTGAGACGGAATAAACGTCTACGCCCAGCTTCTGCAGTTCTTCGTAATGGTCGGCAACGTCACCCAGTTCAGTCGGGCAAACAAAGGTAAAATCGGCCGGGTAGAAGAAGAAGACGCTCCAGCGGCCTTCGGTATCTTTCTCGGTGACTTCAATGAATTCACCGTTTTTGAACGCCTGGTTTTTGAAAGGTTTGATTTTGGTGTTAATTAAGGACATCTATACTTCCTCCGTGTTTTCGTTGAGGAGTAAGTTAACGAAATTTTGCTGATTCGGCTAATGCGTTTCCATTATCAAATCAATAAGCGTTAACTAACAACCCGATTCGGGCGACATTGTGAACACTGCGCCCTGTCAGCCATCTAAAGTAAAAAGGCCGCCTGACAGGCGGCCCCATTACCTGAACTACCCGTAGGTAACTTCAGAGCCAGTACGACTCGTCTTGCAAATTACAGACGTATTGTCTGCAACTCGAAATCCATAGCGTATATGCTGGCTAAGTGTTGCGCTCTACATTACCTTAACAAAGGCTGTAACAGCGAAAAGGATTACATCACCCCAGCATAGAAAGGGCAATCCCGGCACGCCAGCTCTTACCTATGTCTGTGATAGGCATCATCATTAATACTCTTTTCGCTTTGATCTTAAAAGGAAAAAATATGATTAAACGTACACTGCTGCTTGCTATGCTGCCCATTCTCGCCCACGCGGAAGAACTGCCTGCGCCGGTAAAAGCCATTGAAAAACAGGGCATAACAATCCTGAAATCCTTCGAGGCGCCGGGGGGCATGAAGGGCTATCTCGGAAAGTATCAGGATATGGGCGTCACGATTTACCTGACGCCGGACGGTAAACACGCGATTTCCGGCTATATGTATAATGAAAAAGGTGAAAATCTTAGCAACGCCCTGATAGAAAAAGAGATCTATGCACCGGCCGGACGTGAAATGTGGCAGAAAATGGAAAAAGCGTCATGGATACTCGACGGTAAAAAAGACGCGCCGGTGGTGCTGTATGTCTTCGCCGACCCTTTCTGCCCCTATTGTAAGCAGTTTTGGCAGCAAGCTCGCCCGTGGGTCGAATCCGGCAAGGTACAATTACGTACGTTACTGGTCGGCGTGATTAAACCGGAAAGCCCGGCCACAGCCGCAGCGATTTTAGCCGCGAAAGACCCGGCGAAAACCTGGCATGACTATGAAGCCTCCGCAGGAAAGATGAAGCTGGAGGTTCCGGCGTCCATCCCCCCGGCGCAGATGAAAGTCATTAATCAGAATCAGCAGTTAATGGACGATCTTGGCGCTAACGCGACGCCAGCAATTTATTACATGAATAAAGATAAGATTTTGCAACAGGTTGTGGGTTTACCGGAAAAAGCGCAACTGGACGCCATGATGGGGCAGCCTTAACGCAGAAATTAGCAAGGCAGAAGCATAACCGTACCCCGCCCGATAGCGCTGCGTTTGTCGGGCCAACCTCTTCCTGGCATTAACGCGACGCCAGACCAGCATGTCATCCGGCACAGCCTTTTTAGACTAACGGCGTGATTATAAAAGTGTACGTTATGTCCGCCTTTACTGTGATTATTTACTCGCTAAAATATTCATAACTGTGGTATTTTAGTTTAAATAAACTCTACATTAAGTTTAATAAACATAATTCTGGTAAATTATTGAGATTAAGTCATAATCATGGAAGATACCATGATAATGCCGGGAAGATACTATGGCTAACCTTTACGACCTGAAAAAATTTGATCTTAACTTGTTGGTTATATTTGAATGTATCTATCAACATTTAAGCATTAGCAAAGCAGCAGAAACACTCTATATTACACCTTCTGCTGTAAGCCAGTCATTACAACGCCTGCGCACGCAATTCAACGACCCTCTATTTATTCGTTCAGGTAAAGGAATTACGCCTACCGTAACAGGCATTAATTTACATTATCATTTAGAAAATAACCTTAACAGCCTGGAACAAACTATTAATATAATGAATCAGTCCAGCCTGAAGAAAAAGTTTATTATCTACAGCCCACAGCTGTTGATCACCCAATATGTGATGAAATTAGTTAAATATATCCGCAAAGATCCACAGGTTGAAATTGAACATCACGACATTTTGACCACTGACGAACTGCCTGAAGATCTTCTTGCCTACCGCAAAGCAGATGTTGTGGTTTCAATGGCCCCACTGAATAATCGTTCTATTGTTTGTACTCACTTTAATAGGCTAGAATGTATTCTGGTTTGCAGTGAAAATCATCCCCGACTAGGCGACACCGCCACTATCGACGAAATTCTACAAGAGTCATTTACACAACTCGTCTCCCGGGCAACCGGTATGAAAGAATATCATTCACTTATGGATGATGTGCTGGGGGAAAGAATAATTGGTTTAAGAAGCAAATCGCTGATGACCATCGCCAACGCCATCAGCTCCACGGAGCTTATTGGTTTTTTACCACAAACATTTGTTGACTATTACTCTTCCTCTATCAAACTTAAAAAAGTCACCACACCTTTTACCATTGCTCCCATACAATTTTATCTTATGTATAATAGGGCTTCGCTGAATAATAGCGGATTTGCTGAGCTCATTGAGCACATCACAAAAAAGCATTAATAAGAAGGTCAGATAACAGGTGTTAATATAAATTCAATGTATGTATTTATATAATGTATTTATTTAATAAATATAATAAAGCATTGCAAGTTCATCTAATCCGCTTATCCTTTATGTTAATTATTTCGAATATACTGTAGTTAACACATCGGAGACTATCCAGAGATGTCGGTTTATAAAGTTCCGCTTGAGCAAAATGTTCTGGAAGCGGCTCAAGAGCGTATAATGTGGACCCTGGAAACCTTACCCCGGGTCTGCGTCTCATTTTCTGGTGGTAAAGATTCAGGACTTATGCTGCACCTGACGGCAACGTTGGCGCGCAAAATGAATAAAAAGATCCACGTTCTCTTCATTGACTGGGAAGCGCAATTCTCCTGTACCATCGCCTATATTGAATCATTACGTGAATATTACGCGGACGTTATTGAGCGTTTTTATTGGGTCGCATTACCCTTAACCACACAAAATTCCCTTTCACAATACCAGCCGGAGTGGCAGTGTTGGCAGCCGGGTACCGACTGGGTACGACAACCGCCAGAAGATGCGATTACCGATCCGGCCTTTTTTTCCTTTTATCAACAAGGCATGACCTTTGAACAGTTCGTTCGCGATTTTGCCGACTGGTTTTCAGAAAAACGTCCTGCCGCTATGCTGGTCGGTATTCGTTCCGACGAATCCTATAACCGATTTGCCGCTATCGCTAACTCGCATAAGCTGCGCTTTGCCGACGATAAGCCCTGGACCACGTTAGCCCCTAAGGGGCACACCTGGTATATCTATCCCATCTATGACTGGAAAACCGCAGATATCTGGACCTGGTTCGCCAAAACAGGTAAACCCTGTAACCCTTTGTATAATTTGATGTATCAGGCTGGCGTACCGCCCCGCTACATGCGTATTTGCGAACCGTTCGGCCCGGAACAACGACAGGGGTTATGGCTGTATCATGTTATCGAACCTGAGCGCTGGGCGGCCATGTGCGCCAGAGTCAGTGGCGCACTCAGCGGGGGAATATACGCCGGACAAGACAGCCATTTTTACGGCCACCGGAAAATTTTAAAACCCGATCACCTTAACTGGGAAGAGTACGCGCTGCTCCTGCTACACAGTATGCCTGAAGTCACTGCCGAACATTACCGTAATAAAATCGCCGTTTATTTGCAGTGGTATAAGAAAAAAGGCATGAACACTATTCCACAGACGCAGCATGGCGATATCGGATCGCGCGATATTCCGTCGTGGCGACGGATCTGCAAAGTATTACTGAACAATGATTACTGGTGCCGGGCGCTGTCATTCAGTCCGACAAAACCTAAGAATTACCAGCGTTATAACGAACGTATGAAAGCTAAACGCCAGGAATGGGGGATCTTATGCAACACCGACTCACAACCGAAATAACTCACTTTCTCTCTGAACTGCCTGAAGAGGAGAGGATCGCCGCCATTAATGAATTTAGAATGGCGATACATAGCGTTAGTCCTTTTCGCGATGAGCCTGTCGATTGTGTCCTGTGGGTGAAAAACGATCATATTTCGCCTAATGACTACAACCCGAATAACGTTGCGCCGCCGGAGAAAAAACTGCTGCTTAAATCGATTGAACAAGATGGGTTTACTCAGCCGATCGTGGTGGTAAAGGCCGATGCGGAGGAGTACGAGATTGTGGACGGTTTTCACCGTCATGAGCTGGGCAAAGGAAAAGCGGCCCTGAAAAGGCGTCTGAAAGGCTACCTGCCGATAACGTGTCTGGACAGAGAACGTCACGAACGCATGGCGGCAACCATTCGGCATAACCGCGCGCGCGGGCGTCACCAGATCCACGCCATGTCAGAAATCGTGCGCGAACTTTCTCTGCTAGGCTGGGACGAGAGCAAAATCGGCCAGGAGTTAGGTATGGACGCCGATGAAGTCCTGCGCCTGAAACAGATCAACGGCCTGCAGGAGCTTTTTGCAGACCGTCGATTCTCCAGAGCGTGGACGGTTAAATAACTACAGTTTACACAGGCGCTCTGCGGCGGCCAGCAGCGTTGATTCCTGTTTAGCGAAACATAAACGTATAAGCTGATGCGGGAAAGGGGCGGCGCAAAAGACAGAAAGCGGAATAGCGGCGACACCGACTTCTTCGGTTAGCCACTGACAAAACTCAACGTCATTTAGCGTCGACACTGCGCTGTAATCGATTAACAGAAAATAGGTACCTTCACAGGGCAGCACTTTTAATCGGCTTTGCGCCAGCGCGTTAACCAGCACATCGCGTTTTTTCCGGTAAAAATCGGGTAACGCGCGATAGTGTTCCGGCGCGGCGCGCAGCATATCCGCCAGCGCCAGTTGCGCCGGCGTATTGACGCAAAACGTCAGGTACTGGTGAACTTTGCGTATTTCGGCGCTAATGGCCGCAGGCGCAACGCAGTAACCAATCTTCCATCCCGTCATATGAAAGGTTTTACCAAACGATGAAACGGCAACCGCCCGCTCTCGTAACTGAGGGTGCGCCAGTACGCTGGCATGACCTTCGACGGCAAAACAAATATGTTCGTACACTTCATCGCTTAATACATAAATTTCCCGCTCGCCGATAGCCTGCCACAGCGCCTCGATATCCGCCTGGCGCCAGACGGTAGCGGTGGGATTATGCGGCGTATTGAGGATCACCAGTCGCGTGCGCTCGCTAAGCAACGCCGAAAACGCCTGCCAGTCGACGCGAAAATGCGGCGGCGTAAGCGCTATGCGTTTTAACACGCCGCCGGAGAGCGCCACGGCCGGGGCATAGCTGTCGTAACTGGGATCGAAACAGATAACCTCATCCCCTGCCCGCACCAGCGCGGTAATCGCCGCGTACAACGCTTCTGTCGCGCCCGCTGTGACGGTGATATCACTGACGTCATCGGGTCGATAACCATATATTTCCGCCGTTTTATCGGCTATGGCCTCCCTCAGCGCCTGCGCGCCCGTCATCGGCGCATATTGATTCGCGCCCTGCGCGACATGATAAGCCAACCGCTCGTGCAAATAAGAAGGACCATCAAAATCAGGGAAGCCTTGCGATAAATTTATTGCCTGATGTTTCTGCGCCAGCGCGCTCATTTGCGTAAAAATCGTGGTGCCAAGATTGGGCAATTTGCTTTTTGGAATCAGTGGGTTATTTCTCATTATCTTCATACCCGCCAGTGATGTGGTTATTGACACACTATCACAGGGTGTTAGTATTTGGCAATCAAGACGTTTAGATGTCTAAATATAATAACAGCGGTGAGAAGACCCTAAGGACAACACAACATGAACCACACTGAAATCCGCGTCGTTACCGGCCCGGCGAATTATTTTTCCCATGCCGGAAGCCTCGGAAGACTGACAGACTTTTTCACGCCGGAACAGCTTTCCCACGCCGTTTGGGTGTACGGCGAACGCGCGATTGCCGCCGCCCGGCCTTACCTGCCGGAAGCGTTTGAACGTGCTGGCGCAAAACATCTGCAGTTTACCGGCCATTGTAGCGAACGCCATGTTGCCCAACTGGCGCACGCCTGCAACGACGATCGTCAGGTGGTGATAGGCGTCGGCGGCGGCGCGCTGCTCGATACCGCCAAAGCGCTCGCCCGCCGTCTGGCGCTGCCGTTTGTCGCTATCCCGACCATCGCGGCGACCTGCGCCGCCTGGACACCGCTTTCCGTCTGGTATAACGACGCGGGACAGGCGTTACAGTTCGAAATTTTTGATGATGCCAATTTTCTGGTGCTGGTCGAACCGCGCATTATTCTGCAGGCGCCCGATGACTATCTGTTAGCTGGCATTGGCGATACGCTGGCGAAATGGTATGAAGCCGTTGTGCTTGCGCCGCAGCCTGAAACGTTACCTTTGACCGTAAGACTGGGCATTAACAGCGCGTGCGCTATTCGCGATCTCCTGCTGGACAGCAGCGAACAAGCATTAGCGGATAAACAGCAGCGTCGGCTGACCCAGGCATTTTGCGACGTAGTGGATGCGATTATCGCTGGCGGCGGTATGGTCGGCGGCCTTGGGGAACGCTATACCCGTGTCGCCGCCGCCCATGCGGTACACAACGGTCTGACCGTCCTGCCGCAAACGGAAAAATTCCTGCACGGAACGAAAGTGGCTTATGGCATTCTGGTGCAAAGCGCGCTACTGGGACAAGATGACGTGCTGGCGCAATTGATTGCAGCGTACCGGCGATTTCATCTACCGGCCCGGCTTAGCGAACTGGACGTGGATATTCATAACACCGCCGAGATCGATAGGGTAATCGCGCATACCCTGCGCCCGGTCGAATCCATCCACTATTTACCGGTGACGTTAACGCCAGACACCCTGCGTGCGGCGTTTGAAAAAGTTGAATTTTTCAGAATATAGCCTGGTGACGTTGCGTTTATCAGGCCTGGCAACACTCAGCAGCAACGCGCGCCGCCTTTTCCACCATAGCGCGCATCCTGCCGCTCGCGGAAAAATTCTTCATAGGTCATCGGCGTCTGCTCCGGATGCGTTATGCGCATATGTTCCACATAGTTGTCGTAGTCTGGCACGCCAATCATCATTTTTGCGGCCTGTCCCAGATATTTTCCGGCTTTCGAAAGCGTATCGAACATTGTTGTCACCTGTCATCCAAATGCCCTCTCCTTATTCTGGAGAGGGCTATTGATGAAAAAAGATTAGTGCGCGCCTTTCGCCTGCGTCACGATCTCATCCACATTTTCCGGCATCGGCTCATACGGCGTTTCATTCGCCGTCGGTTTATCAATCTTCAGAGCGGCCAGCGCCGTCTTAATAGAGAAGACCGCCAGCACCACGACCACCACCATAAAGAAGATGGTTAGCCCGGCATCCAGACGGTTATTGAATACCAATTGCGCGAGCTGCGATTCGGTGTACTGCGGCGGAATATTGCCGCTGTCGATCATCGCCTGGAACTTATTGGCAATGGCCAGGAAGCCGATTTTCGCATCCGGACTAAACGCTTTCTGCCAGCCCGCCGTCAGCGTACAAATCAGCAGCCAGGCCGTCGGCACCAGCGCGACCCACGCATAACGCTGACGCTTCATTTTGAACAGTACCACGGCGCAAAGCATCAGCGCCATGCCCGCCAGCATCTGGTTAGCGATGCCAAACAGCGGCCACAGGGTGTTAATACCGCCCAACGGATCGACCACGCCCTGATGGAGGAAATACCCCCACGCCAGCACGCACAATGCCGTAGCAAGCAGGTTCGCTGGCAGCGAATCGGTACGTTTCAGCCCTGGCGACACTACGCCCAACAAATCCTGCAACATAAAGCGCGCCGCACGGGTACCCGCATCCACTGCCGTCAGAATAAACAGCGCTTCAAACAGAATGGCGAAGTGATACCAGAACGCCACATCCATCATACCGCCCAACGCGCCATGTAAAATGTAGGCCATCCCTACCGCCAGCGTTGGCGCACCGCCTGCGCGGGAGATAATGGATTGTTCGCCGACTTCATTGGCAATCTGGTGTAACGTATCCGGCGTGATAGCGAAACCCCAACTACTGACCACCTGCGCGGCAGAAGCCACGACATCCGCTGTCCCCGCTGGCGCCAGTACCGCCATCGGGCTATTCATCGCGAAGTAAACGCCCGGATCGATAATACAGGCGGAGACCAGCGCCATAATGGCGACGAAAGATTCCATTAACATCCCGCCGTAGCCGATAAAGCAGGCCTGGCCTTCGTTGGCCAACATCTTCGGCGTCGTGCCGGAGGAGATGAGCGCATGGAAACCGGAGACCGCGCCGCAGGCAATGGTAATAAACAGGAACGGGAACAGGTCGCCCGTCCAGACCGGTCCGGTACCATCAACAAATTTGGTCAGCGCCGGCATAGTCAGCGTCGGACGCATGATCAGAATCCCGACCGCCAGACCGACAATCGTACCAATTTTCAGGAAGGTAGATAGGTAATCACGCGGCGCGAGCAGCAGCCAGACCGGCAGTACCGCCGCGACAAAACCATACCCCACCAGCATCCAGGTAAGCTGCACGCCAGTAAAATCAAAGTACGGCGCCCAGGTTGGGCTTGCCGCCACCCATCCGCCGGAAATAATAGCGAAAATAAGAAATACCAGCCCAATGACCGACACCTCGCCGATGCGCCCCGGACGCAGATAACGCAGGTAGATGCCCATAAAAATCGCCAGTGGAATAGTGAACGCGACAGTGTACGTTCCCCACGGGCTATGGGTCAGCGCTTTCACCACGATCATCGCCAGGACGGCCAGAATGATCACCATGATCATAAAGCAGGCTACCAGCGCGATCACCCCTGCCGTCGCGCCCATCTCCTCTTTAACCAGCTCGCCAAGCGAACGCCCATCGCGCCGGGTCGAGACGAACAGCACCATAAAGTCCTGCACCGCTCCCGCCAGCACGACGCCCGCCAGCAGCCAGATCATCCCCGGCAGATAGCCCATCTGCGCCGCCAGTACCGGCCCGACCAGCGGACCTGCGCCAGCAATGGCCGCAAAATGGTGACCGAACAGCACTTTTTTATCGGTCGGGACATAATCCAGACCATCATTATGACGTACCGCGGGCGTCATACGCGTTGGGTCAACCGCCAGCACTTTTTTGGCGATATAGAGCCCATAAAAACGATACGCAATAAGATAGACACAGACCGACGCCACCACGATCCATAGCGCGTTGATCTGTTCCCCACGATTTAACGCAATATAGCCCAGGGCAAACGCACCCAATACTGAGAGCGCTATCCAGACGAGGTATTTCCCTGATTTATTCATAGTTGTTGTCCGTTTGGGTGTTCCAGAGAGATGTTACATTTTGTTTCTATAACACCTTTACCGTAATTAACAACACAACAACATGATAAAACCGTATCGTTACCCATTTTTTACATTACAGTGTTAACCAGATCACTTCCTTTCTTCGTTGACGCTGCAATTGCATTTTACTTTGCCAGAACTATCCCATTACCGCCGTTCCCAGGCGACAGGTGCAGCAGCGCCTCCCCTGCTCGTCAAAGAGCGTAATTTCCCAGCTTTGATTCTGCCGCCCCAGATGCAGCGGCAGGCAAACGCCGCGTACTTTCCCCTGCGAGACGGCGCGGTGGTGGGTGGCGTTTAACTCGGTCCCGACCACGCACTGTCCGTCGCGGGTCATCAGATAACCCGCCATTGATCCTAACGTCTCCGCCAGCGCTGCCGATGCGCCGCCGTGTAGCAGACCAAACGGTTGATGAGTGCGGGCATCGACGGGCATTTCCGCCTCCAGCACGTCATCGCCCAGACGGGTGTAAACAATGCCCAGATGCGCCACCAGCGTGTTCTGACTGGTAGCGTTCAATTCATCCAGCGTTAAATGCCGTTTCCAGATCATCGTCAGGCTCCCAATGTTGAACCGCCGTCCACCACGATATCCTGCAAGGTAATGTGGCTGGCCAGATCGGAGGCAAGAAACAAAATGGTATTGGCTATCTCCTGCGGACGGGCGATTTTACCGAGCGGTATGCCGAGCTTAAACTGTTCGCCGAAACCGCGAATGCGCTGCTGTTCGGCATCTTCACTCACCCATAACGTGCGCTGCATATCGGTGTCGGTCGAGCCAGGCGACACCACATTACAGCGCACCCCACAGCCCGCCAGCTCCAGCCCTACGGTTAGCGCCAGGCTTTTCAGCGCCGCTTTAGAGGCGCCGTAAGCGCTCATACCGATACGCGGCGTATGCGCCGCATCTGAGGCTACGGTGACAATCGCCCCTCCCTGCTGACGGCGAAACTGCGCCATCGTCTGCGAAAACAGGTTAAATGCCCCGCCCACATTGACCGCAAACGTCTGCTGCCAGTCGTCGACGCTAAGCGCATCGGTCGCTCCCATACGCAAAATACCGGCGGCGTTGACCAGCACATCCAGCCGCGGCGTTTTTTGCAACACACGCTGGCACACCTGCGCAACCTGTGCGGCATCCGCCACATCCATGACTTCGGTAGCAAAGGGATAATTCTCTTGCGTAAATTCGCGATCGAAGCCGATCACCCGCGCCCCGGCGTCGACAAACGCCAGCGCCGTCGCGTAACCGATCCCTTTCCCCGCCCCGGTCACCCATACCGTTTTGTCTGAAAAATCAAAGCCGGTCATTACTCTACCCCGCGAGAAAGCAGCGCCCACCAGGCGTCAATGGTCGGGTTTTTCGCCAGCATCACGAAGTCGATATCGCCGTGTACTTTACGCCAGCGCGCTGCCAGCCCCATCATGCGTACTGAATCCAGGCCATAATCAATCAGGTTTTCATCATCCAGCGGCTCGTCGGTCTCATCCAGCAACGGCAGAATCAACGCCCGCAGCGCCGCTTTACTGGCAGGAACCGGCGTCGGCAGCAGCGACTCGGTCATGACGACGCGACCGGAACGCCCCGCCACATAGTTCAGCGCCATCAGATGCTCTTCCCGGCTGAAATCCGCCAGCGCATCCGCCACCATAAACGGCTTAATGTCGCGCATAAACGCATCGGTAGCGGTGGTCATACAGCCAATATGCGCATACACGCCGGTAATGATGAGCTGATTGCGTCCGGTATCTTTTAACATCTGTTCCAGCGGCGAGCGGTGAAACGCGCTATAGCGCCACTTCACCAGCACCGTATCTGCCTCATCCGGCGTTAAGGCTTCTACCACCTTCTGCTGTTCCGGAGAGCGCGTCAGTCCCGGCCCCCACATATCATTGAGTAACGCGCGATCTTCATCGCTTTGCTCTTTCGGCTGAGCGGTGTAATAGACCGGGATATGATGTTCCTTACAGTACTGGCGCAGAGCGGCGATATTGGCAATCACCTGGTCCATCATTGGGCAGTTGCGGCCCCAAAAGCTGACAAAGTAATCCTGCATATCGTGGATGAGCAGCGCCGCGCGCTCCGGCTCAAATGCCCAGTTCACTTTGTTGGTCGGGATATCCAGTGCGGTGGGCAGCGCGTAAGACTGTAGTTTTGGAATGGCCATCTCTCTTTCTCCTTCAGAGCGGTGAACGTGACGCCAACCGCTGGCGTAATTGTTTTTTATCGACTTTACCAACCGGCGTCAGCGGCAGTGACGCAACGCACTCCACGCGATCCGGTAATTTAAATTCCGCCACGCCCTGCTCTCGCAGGAAACGGCGTACCTGTACCGCTCGCAGCGGCTCTTTTACCACCAGATATGCGCAACTTTTTTCCCCCAGCAGTTCATCTTCCATGCTGACCAGCGCCGCATGGATCACCGCCGGGTGGCGCAGTAACAGGTTTTCTATCTCTTCGGCGGCTATCTTCTCGCCGCCCCGATTGATCTGATCTTTTTCACGCCCGTGAACGGTGATGTAGCCGTCTTGATCAATGGAGATCAGATCGCCGGAACAGTAAAAACCGTTGGCGTCAAAGGCGCTGGCATTGTGTTGCGGACTGTTGAAATAGCCGCGAAAAGTATAGGGGCCGCGCGTCATCAGACGACCAATCTCGCCCGGCGGCAACGGATTCCCGTCAGCATCCGCCACCCACACTTCGTCGTCCGGACACATGGGTCTTCCCTGGGTATTGATAATCCGTTCCGGACTATCGTCCAGCCGGGTATAGTTCACTAACCCTTCCGCCATGCCGAAGACCTGCTGCAACTGACAGCCAATTTCAGCCGGAATACGGGCGGCCAGCGTCGCAGAAAGCCGCGCGCCGCCGACCTGCAATAACCTTAATGACGCCAGCGGCGCATTGCCGCCCCACTCCTGGATAGCCTGTAGCCATAGACTGACCGCGGGCGGCACCAGCGCCGTGGCATTAATCTGGTGTTTTTCGATCAGCGGGAAACAGAGCGTGGCGCTGGGATCGGTCGCCAGCACTACCGTTCCTTTGGCGAGAAAAACGCCCAGCGCGCCCGGCGAACTCATGGCGTAGTTATGCGCGGCGGGAATCGCGCACAGAAAACGCGTCTCCTCGTTGAAACCGCAAATCTCATTGCTGCGGCGCACGCTGTAGTAATAGTCGTTATGGGTACGGGGAATAAGCTTTGGCGTGCCGGTAGTACCGCCGGAAAGCTGAAAGTAGGCCACTTCGTCAGCAGGTGATGGCGTGGCGGTGAAATCTTCCGCCGCCTGCCGCATCGCCGCGTCCAGGCTGTGATCGCCGTCGTCGTTGCGCAATAACACCACCCGCACAGAGCGGTGTTCAGCCACAAACGTGTTGAGAAAGTCCTCCCCGGCGAACAGCGTATGTTGGCGATCGGCAATCACCAGCGTCGGCGCGATCTGCATCGCATAGGCGTTAAGTTCGGTACGTTGATGGCTAAACAGCGCTAGAACGGGCGCTACGCCAAGCTTCAACAGGGCGAAAAAGGTGATATACAGTTCCGGTACATTCCCCAGTTGCACCAGAGCGGTTTCGCCAGGTTTGATGCCCTGACGGCGTAAATAGCAGGCCAGATTATCCGCGGCCTGGTTGAGCTGGCGATAGCTGAATGCGCGCTCGCCTTCAATGACCGCCGTCTTGTCGCTGTCAGCGTGGCGGGTCAGAATATCGGTCAACGGCACGTCTTGCCAGTAGCCTTTTTCACGATAACGGCGGGCAAATTCATCCGGCCAACGGGTGAAAGGTATACGCATCATCGTTCCTTAATGCAGTCCAAAAACGTTCAACATTGTAGAGAGCTTGACGCCGGTTTCCCGCCACTCGCCGACTGGCGAAGAGGCAGGGACAATCCCGGCGCCGGCGAACAGGCGCACCTGATTACCGTGCAATTTCGCACAACGAATCGTCACTACCCACTCGCCGTTTCCTTCGGCGTCGCACCAGCCGACAATGCCGCCAAACAGTTCACGATCGAACGGTTCCAGTTCAGCAATCAGCTTTTTCGCGACCTGATGGGGGAAACCGCTTAACGCAGGCGTTGGATGCAGCAGACAGGCCAGCGTCAGCGCGTTTTCTCCGGCGTTGGCCTTGCCCTCAAACGGCGTACCGAGATGCCATAGCGTCGGCGTGGTGATCAACTGCGGAGAGGAAGGTAATTGCAGTTCCGTGCTGCGATCGCGCAGGATCTGCTTCATCGCCTGCGTCACCAGCTCATGTTCATGCCGATCTTTTTGTGAAGCCAGCAGTCGGTTTCCCGCCTCGCGATCCAGAACGTCATCCGGCTGCCGGCGTGCCGAGCCTGCTAACGGCAGCGAACTAAACCGCTCGCCCTCTTTGCGTAGCAGCAATTCGGGGCTGGCGCCCAGCAGAACGCCGCCATCCGCCAGCGGCACATGGAAGTTGTAACTAACTGGATTCTGCGCAACCAGCCGCTCCAGCAATGCTCCGCTATCCACCGCCACATCAGTGGTGATATCTATTAGCCGGGAAAGCACCACTTTATCGACGTCTGGCGTGGCGGTCAGCATAGCCGCGCGTGCGACCATCGCTTCAAAAGCATCCTGCTCCGGAATCGCCTTTCGCGCCGTCACCGTCAGCGGCTGATGGTCAGTAAAATAACGCGCCGTGCGCTGCTTTTGCTGGCGAGAAAAGGACTGCCACGCCATCGGGATAAATAGCGACGACGGCTGACGGGTATCAAAGGGGATCGCCCCCACCAGGATAGGGTTGGCGATGCCCTGCGATTTGGCCTCGGCAAACTGCTGGCGCAATTTCTGCTGGAAAGGGCTATCCGGCGAATCTCCGGCAACCGCAGGCTCGGTATAACGGGCGAAGCACCCGGAAGTGGTAAAACTGCGATACGGCGACATGAAGAAAAAGCGATCGGGAGCAAGCGTTGCCATTGTCTCCTGAGCGTCCTCGGCCAGTGACATATCCATATCATCCTCCAATGATAAAGGCTTATATACACTTCATCTTTCAAGCTGCCTCTTTGTTGGCTGCGCTCAGAAACCCCGGTCACACAGTGATCTATGCCCGC
The DNA here is from genome assembly GCF_046550535.1 of Salmonella sp. SAL04213. Classification (NCBI taxonomy): domain Bacteria; kingdom Pseudomonadati; phylum Pseudomonadota; class Gammaproteobacteria; order Enterobacterales; family Enterobacteriaceae; genus Salmonella; species Salmonella sp. SAL04213. The sequence continues at coordinate 710,262 of NZ_JBGDXS010000001.1, forward strand.
GGGGATTCTTCCCTTGCCGTCGCGATGCTTCTTGAATGATTTTGTGTATAATAATGATTATTATTTCTATTTTTAGTGCGCTAACCTAAGAGTAAAACGTCGCTCTGTCAACTCTGGTCATGAGTTAAATGGCACTAAGGCTTGCATCTCGCTGCCGCTGACATGAAAATGAGAAGCATTAACTTTATTAATAACAGGACGCTATTGTGAGACTCCCCGCCTTTTATCGTTGGCTGCTTTTAGTGGTTGGTTTATCAATTTCAGGAATATCCTTAGCCCAGGACGCCGGTTGGCCCCGGCAAATTCAGGACAGCCGCGGCGTTCATACTCTGGACCACAAACCCGCGCGTATCGTCTCTACCAGCGTGACGTTGACAGGCTCGCTGCTGGCGATTGATGCGCCCGTCGTCGCCAGCGGGGCCACTACGCCGAATAACCGCTTTGCCGACGATCAAGGGTTTATGCGCCAGTGGAGCGACGTAGCAAAGGCTCGCCATGTCGCCCGGCTGTACATCGGCGAACCGAATGCCGAAACGGTCGCCGCGCAAATGCCGGATCTCATTTTGATTAGCGCCACCGGCGGCGACTCCGCGCTGGCGCTTTACGATCAGCTCTCCGCTATCGCGCCGACGCTCGTCATCAATTATGACGATAAAAGCTGGCAGAGTTTGCTCACGCAGCTTGGCGAGATCACCGGTCAGGAGAAACAGGCCGCCGCGCGAATAGCGGAATTTGAGGCGCAACTGACGACGGTTAAACAGCGAATCGCCCTGCCGCCGCAGCCGGTTAGCGCGCTGGTGTATACCCCTGCCGCGCATAGCGCCAATCTGTGGACGCCAGAATCAGCACAAGGCAAGCTATTGACGCAGTTAGGCTTTACGCTGGCGACATTGCCCCGAGGGCTGCAAACCAGCAAAAGCCAGGGTAAGCGCCACGATATCATTCAGCTTGGCGGTGAAAATCTGGCCGCCGGGTTAAACGGCGAATCTCTTTTCCTGTTTGCCGGCGACAACAAAGATGTCGCGGCCCTTTACGCCAATCCGCTGCTGGCGCACCTGCCAGCGGTGCAAAATAAGCGCGTCTATGCCCTGGGTACGGAGACGTTCCGTCTGGATTATTACAGCGCAACGTTGTTGCTTAACCGGCTGGCCGCCCTGTTTTAGCCTTATCGGAGTCTTATCCGACTGACTAGACCGATTTTGTCAGTCGGATAAACGCCTCTTCATCAGCCAGCATCGCTAACCGGCGGCGTCTGGCGAAAACGACGTAGCTCGCCCAGCACTAACAGCAGCAGCAAACCGATAATCACCAGCCCGAATCCACTCACGCTCGCGGAAGCGACCGGCGTCATCATTGCGCCAAGACCGCCTAACAGCGCCGCGCCGATAGCGTCTCCCGTGACGTTTTGCGCGGTCCACAGGCCATTCATTCGCCCCAGCATATTTTCCGGCGTCTGGGTTTGCAGCAGGGTATATTGTAATAACGAACTGATGGCGCTAAGCCAGCCAAACAGCGCCAGACAGATAACACCTGCGATCCAGACCGGCATGATGGCGAACAGCCCCACCGCCAGAAAAGAACCGACTGTCGAAACCAGCATAATGAGCCCCGGACGAACGCTATGCGCCAGTTGTCCGCTGGTCAGCGCGCCAATGGCCGCCCCCAGCGGAATTGCCGCATACAGCAAACCGATTTGCGCCGCCGACATCTGCCAGCTCATCGCCAGCGCCGGATAGAGGACGCGTACCGCGCTTGCCATCGTCACCAGACCGCCAAGCAGCGCAATACCGCCGATAAGCGGACTGGCGAGCAAAAAACGAAATGCCGCCAGTAACGCGATAAAAGGATTTTCCCGCGGCTGCGGAGGAACAGGCAGTCGCGGCAGCGTCAGTAACGGCAATAGCGTAATAAACGTCCCGACGGCCGCCAGCCCATAGTTCCAGGCTACGCCGCCGCTGGCAAGCAATATGCCCCCCAACATCGGCGAAATAACCGATCCCAGACGTACCGTCAGCATGGTAATCGCGCCGGCCTGCATCAGATTTTCTCTTCCGACCAGCGCTGGCGTCGCCGCCAGTAACGCGGTCACGCCCAGAGACGCGAAAAAGCCGTCCCACAGGCCAAGGAGATATATCGCCAGCAATGATGGTTCCGGCAGCAGCGCGTTCACGCACAGGCCAATAAAGCCAATACCGCAAGTACCGCGCGCCAGCAGAATCACCTTTTTGCGTTCGTAGCGATCGGCCAGTACGCCGCCCACCATTAAGCCAATAAACATGGCGCCGCCGGTTAACGTTACCGACAGCCCTACCTGCCAGGTGGAGTGCGTCATCATTTGGATCTGTACCGGAACCGCCACGCCAAGCAGCCCCAGCGAGACAATAGAGATAAAACGGGCCAGAAATACTGCGCGAAATGCAGGGTGCGTCTTCAACAGGCTGAGATTGAGCAGCCAGGATTGTCGATTCATTACAACGCCTTAATGCGAGTTTTTTTAAATATCCATTCAATGGCTGCACATGCTAACATAACCAAATAAGATAGATAACGATAATTACTATCATTATCAGGGAAGTTACTATGTCATGCTCGTTTTCCGTGACGCGCGCGTTTGCCGTGCCCGGATTGTTGTTATTACTGAGTCTCGCCGCGGTTTTAAGCCTGGTCATTGGCGCGAAACCGCTGCCCGCCGCCGCCGTGCTGGAGGCGTTCACCGGCGTATGCCAAAGCGCCGATTGCACCATCGTCCTGGATGCGCGTTTGCCGCGTACGCTGGCCGGATTACTGGCAGGCGGCGCGTTGGGTCTCGCCGGGGCGCTCATGCAAACACTCACTCGCAACCCGCTCGCCGACCCGGGGATTCTGGGCGTTAACAACGGCGCCAGCTTCGCCATTGTACTGGGCGCGGCGCTGTTTGGTTTCTCCACGCCGCTGGAACAGCTTTTCATGGCATTTAGCGGCGCGCTTATCGCATCGCTGATTGTCGCCTTCACCGGTAGTCAGGGCGGCGGCCAGTTAAGCCCAGTCCGCCTGACACTGGCGGGCGTGGCGCTTGGCGCGGTACTGGAAGGATTGACCAGCGGCATCGCGCTGTTAAATCCAGAGGTTTATGATCAGCTTCGCTTCTGGCAGGCGGGATCGCTGGACATTCGCAGCCTGCAAACGTTGAAAGTCGCGCTTGCGCCCGTGGTTATCGCTGGGATCGTGGCGCTATTTCTGAGCCGTGCGCTGAATAGCCTGAGCCTCGGCAGCGATACTGCGACGGCGCTGGGGAGTAAAGTGGCACGCACCCAACTTATCGGTTTACTGGCGATTACCGTCTTGTGCGGCAGCGCAACGGCGCTGGTCGGCCCTATCGCCTTTATTGGTCTGATGATGCCGCATATGGCGCGTTGGCTGGTGGGCGCAGACCACCGCTGGTCGCTGCCAGTGACGCTACTGGCAACCCCTGCTCTGCTGCTTTTTGCCGATATTATTGGTCGTCTGTTGGTGCCGGGCGAACTCCGCGTATCGGTTGTCAGTGCGTTTATCGGCGCGCCGGTACTTATCTTTCTGGTACGCCGTAAATCGAACGGAGGCGGCCTGTGATGTTTCTTTCTCGTCGGCTTATCGTAAGTTGCCTGCTTCTGGCGGCTGGCTGCTTCGCCATTGGCTTATGGAGCCTGCAAAGCGGCGTCGTGCCTCTTGAGACCGGGCAGATTATTGCCGCGCTGCTGGGCGACGCGCCGCGTAACATCACCCTTGTCGTAACCGAATGGCGACTACCGCGCGTATTAATGGCGCTGCTGATTGGCGCTGCGCTTGGCGTCAGTGGCGCGATTTTTCAGTCGTTGATGCGTAACCCGCTAGGCAGCCCTGATGTGATGGGCTTTAATACCGGCGCCTGGAGCGGCGTACTGGTCGCAATGGTCCTGTTTGGCCAGCATCTTACCGCGATCGCGCTGGCGGCAATGGCGGGCGGTATCGTCACGTCATTGATTGTCTGGCTGCTCGCCTGGCGTAACGGGATTGAAACTTTCCGGCTGATTATCATCGGTATCGGCATCCGCGCGATGTTAGTCGCCTTTAATACCTGGCTTCTGTTGCAGGCGTCGCTGGAAACGGCGCTCACCGCCGGCTTATGGAACGCCGGGTCGCTCAACGGTCTGACATGGGCAAAAACCTGGCCTTCGGCGCCGCTGATTATTGTGATGCTGACAGGCGCCGCGCTACTGGTGCGTCGTATGCGGCTGCTGGAGATGGGCGATGACAGCGCCTGCGCGCTGGGTGTTAGCGTGGAGCGGTCACGCCTGATGCTGATGCTGGTGGCGGTGTCGCTCACCGCTGCGGCAACGGCACTGGCTGGCCCCATCTCGTTTATTGCCCTTGTCGCGCCGCACATCGCCCGCCGTCTTAGCGGCACAGCGCGCTGGGGATTAACCCAGTCGGCGCTGTGCGGCGCGTTATTACTACTGGCCGCCGATGCGTGCGCGCAGCAACTGTTTATGCCTTATCAGCTTCCAGTGGGCGTGGTCACCGTCAGCCTCGGCGGTATTTACCTTATCGTCTTGTTAATTCAGGAGTCCCGCAAAAAATGACCGAATCCGTAGCCCGTTTGCGCGGCGACCAGTTAACGCTGGGTTATGGCAGCTATACCGTCGCAAAAAACCTTAATGTTTCGATTCCGGACGGCCATTTTACCGCCATCATCGGCCCTAACGGCTGCGGCAAGTCAACGTTACTACGCACGCTAAGCCGTCTGATGACGCCTGTTGACGGCCATGTCTGGCTGGATGGCGAACAAATACAGCGTTACGCCAGTAAAGAGGTGGCGCGGCGCATCGGATTGCTGGCGCAAAACGCCACTACGCCGGGCGATATCACCGTACAAGAACTGGTCGCCAGAGGGCGTTATCCGCATCAGCCGTTATTTACCCGCTGGCGCAAGGAAGATGCCGATGCCGTCGCCAGTGCCATGCGTGCAACAGGTATCACCTCACTGGCGACGCAAAGCGTAGATACTCTGTCCGGCGGCCAACGTCAGCGGGCGTGGATAGCCATGGTGCTGGCGCAGGAAACGTCCATCATGCTGCTGGATGAGCCGACAACGTGGCTGGATATTAGCCATCAAATTGATTTGCTGGAGTTGTTAAGCGATCTCAACCGCGAAAAAGGTTATACGCTCGCCGCCGTCCTGCACGACCTGAATCAGGCCTGCCGATACGCCACGCATTTGATTGCATTACGCGAAGGTAACATTGTCGCACAGGGCGCGCCGAAAGAGATTGTTACCGCAGAGCTTATCGAAAAAATCTATGGGCTGCGCTGTATGATTATCGACGATCCGGTTGCCGGTACGCCGCTGGTGGTACCGCTGGGGCGGCGATAGTCGTTCACACAGATGACAAAGCCGGATAATCGCTATCCGGCTTTTCGGGTAAATCAGACTAACCGTTCATCTATCGCCAGCGCGTTTTCCATTTTACGCGAGACCATCGCGTGACGCAGTAATACGCCGCCACAGGCCATCATACCGCCAATCAACGCCGCCAGGATAATAATGACCGCTTTACCCGGGCCATCTTTTTTCACTGGCAGAGACGGCGACAGTTGATATTTAAAGGGGGTAAACTTCACGTCGCTCACATTCATTGCCGCCAGTTGTTCAACATGGTATTGACGGTTACGCAAATCACCGTCGATCTCGGCCACGTCCGTTACCCCTTTTTCAATTTCCAGTTTGCGGGAAATACCATCCGCACCGAGAGAAATAGAAAAATCCGGATCATCTTTTACCGCCTGACCATTGCTGTAAACCGGTTTCTTAATGCCGGCGGCGTTGGCGATTTCCAGCGAATAATGAAGACGTTGAATATTGGCATCAAGCTGATTTTTGAGACGCACCCGATCCATCGCCAGCTTTTCCTGCTCGTAGCGGGTTTTGATTTCCAGCTGGTTACGAATATTTTCCAGCGTCTCTTTCACGACGATATCGGAGATGTACTGAATATAGCCAGCCAGCACTTTTTGCGCTTCTTCCCGCGTCGGCGCGGTAAAACTCAATGTCCACGACGTGAATAACGACGTTTCATTTTTCTTGCCGGCATTACTGTCCACCGCTTTCATTTTTTCGCTCAGCACGACAATCGCCCGGTGAAGATCCTGCTCGTCTATTTGCGCGCCTTTTAATTGATCCATGACATACGGAGAAGAACGAAGATATTCTTCCAGCAGCGAGGGCGAGCTAAACTTTTTAATAAACAGATTAAAGACGCTGGCCCGATCAACGCTTACCTCCATATCCAACACGCGCAGCGCGGTCAACGTTCTCTCCAGCCCCTGCCACTGTACCGACTCCGCCGGTGTGACAATCGCCTGACTGGTCCATTTTTGCGGCAGCAGAAAGGACAGAAGCAACCCCACGCACGCAAAGGCGAAAACGGTAGCAAGAATACGACGTTTCGCCTGCCATAACACCTCTATAAGGCTAAACAAATCGATTTCATGACTGTTGGCGGGCGGCAGTGAGTAACCTGCAAATGACTGATTTTTTTCTTGTTTTACATTAAGAGATGGCATGCCGTATGACCTGAAAACTTTATCCAATGAAAGAACACATTCCTGTCAGAGATTCTAACAGCAAGTCAGAATTATCCGAAACACTCTTTGCGCGCCAGTGCCCGAAAAGCTAAATATTCGGAATTAAACTTGCCTGTAGCATGTATCACTTATGTTAAAAGAATTAATAGTTGCAATAAAAAACCCATAATAATTAGTCATTATTATGGGTTTCAGGATTTAATTTGTTAAAGCTAGAAACAACGCCCGTTATTTATTAATAAGCTCGCTGATGATGGGCCCGATAGTTTCAAAAGCGGAGGGAGAAATAATATCTACATGCGCGCACGGCTGGCGATAAATAGCCAAAGACGCTATCCACGGCGACCAGCTCTGTTCAGGCGATACGCCTTCCGGCACCGTTTTATCCGCCACAAAGAGCGTGGCATGTCCATCAAACGGTACGCTATGCGCCGTCGTCAGCAAACGGACGGCATCCGCATAATTGCCTTCAATGGCGGTAAATAAGGCTTCGGAGGCATTTCCCTGCTGCGCGGCGACAAACGCAGCGCGTTCACGTTCAATTTCCGCCAATACGTCCGGATTGAGGCCATTCGCCTCTTTTTCTCGCCAGTTTTGCGTTTCCGGCGGCCAGGTGTCCAGTAACCCCAAAAACGCCACCGTTTCGCCGCGTGCGCGCAACCGGGCGGCGATCCCTTGCGCCAGCGTCCCGCCCAGCGAATAGCCTAATAAATAATAAGGGCCATGCGGCTGCCGGGCGAGCAATGTCGCCAGATGATGTTCACATACCTCATCAAGAGTGGTTGCGGTTTGCATAGGGCCAGCGGGGCGCGGCGACTGAATCCCCATAATCGACCACGACGGGCTGAGATAGCGTGATAATACGCTAAATTGCCAGGCGAACCCCGACGCCGGATGGAAACAAAATAACGTTGGACCATCGCTTTCACGCAGCGGCAACAGCGGCCCGAACCCCAGATTGCGCGAGCGTTCGTCATCGTCAGTATCGAGCAGCTTACTTAACTGCGCCACGTCAGACGCCACCATCACCTGCCCCGGCGTCACCTGGCGGTTAAACGTCTGACTTAGCTGCGCGGCCAGTTTCATCGCCAGCAGCGAATGTCCGCCCAGCGCAAAGAAATCACTTTCAACGTCGTTAATCTCACAGCCCAGCAGGCGGGAAAACGCCGCGGCGACAGCAATCTCCTTTGCGGACTGCGGCGCACGCCCTTTCACGCGCGGCGTCAGGTCCGGCAGCGGCAGGGCTTTACGATCCAGCTTGCCATTAGCGCTAAGCGGCAAACCGGCAAGTTGCAACAACACAACCGGCACCATATGCGCGGGAAGTTTTTGGCGTAATTTTTCCTGCAGCGCCGGTAAATCCAGCGGCAAACCGGAGTGCGACACCAGATAGCCGACCAGTTGCCGGGCATCCCCGCCCGTCGCCGCCGCCTGATTAAAGACGCAGGCATGTGCTACCGCCTGTTCAACATCCGGCAGCGTTTGCATGACGCGGTCAATCTCGCCCAGTTCAATACGTTGCCCCCGAATTTTGAGCTGATCGTCGCTGCGCCCCAGGTACTCCACCGCGCCGGAATCCAGCCAGCGCGCCACATCTCCGGTACGGTACATCCGTTCGCCTGGCGCAAAAGGATCGGCGATAAAACGGCTGGCGGTAAGATCCGGACGCCCCAGATAGCCCTGCGCCAGTTGGATACCGGTAAGATAGAGATCGCCAGCCACGCCCGGCGGCACCGGCTGCATATGCGCATCGAGAATACGTAAACCGGTATTCCAGACGGGATAACCAATCGGGATGCTGTTGCCGTCAACAGCCGCCAGCTCATCGCCACAGGCCGGATACCAACTCACATCCACCGCGGCCTCCGTTGGCCCGTACAGATTGTGTAGCGGCGCGTTGGTTAACGTCTCCCATTCGCGACACAGCGCCGTCGGCAGGGCCTCGCCGCTACAGAAAACGCGCTTTAAGGAAGCGCAGCTTTTCCCCGCCGACGCTGGCGTGAGCGAGGCAATAAAGGCCGCCAGCATCGACGGCACAAAATGAGTGGTCGTGACGCCGTATTGCGCAAAGAACCGTTGCATCGCGAGCGGGTCGCGGTGCGCTTCCGGTTCAGCCATCACCAGTTTCGCCCCGGCGATAAACGGCCAGAAAAACTCCCATACTGAGACGTCAAAACTGCACGGCGTTTTTTGCGCTACTACATCATCCGCCGTCAACGGATAGTGATCCTGCATCCACAGCAGCCGGTTGACTATCGCCGTTTGTCCCACCATCACCCCTTTCGGCCTGCCCGTCGAGCCAGAGGTGAAAATGATGTAAGCGGTATGATGCGGTAACGACAGCCCCAGCGGAGTGGCGTCACTGACCGGTAGCGGTTGGCTATAACACAAATATTCCATCCCCGGAATATCGTGAAAGCGTGCCAGCTGCGCCTGAGTCGTAATTAACAGTTTCGGCTGCGCATCTTCCAGCATCATTCGCAGCCGATCGTCAGGATAACCGGTATCCAGCGGCAGCCAGGCGGCGCCCGCCTCGACAATGCCATGCAGCGCTAAGGTCAGGAAAACCGACCGCGGCAACGCCACCGCCACGCTATCGCCAGGCTGAACGCCGCGTTCCCGCAGCGCGTACGCCAGCGCCACAACCTGTTCACGCATTTCACGGTAGGTAAAATGATAATGCGCATCTGCCAACGCGGAAGCCTCTGGCGTTTTTTGCGCCTGCTGCGCCACCAAATCGCTAAGCGTGGCGGCGGGAATCGTTACCGCCGTATTATTAAGGTGTGCTAATTGCGTTTGTTCTTCCGCCAGCAGCATTTGCGCATCGCCGCAGCGCAGCGCCGGGTTATCCGCAAACTGCGTGATAAGCGCCATCAATCGTAAGGCATGGCGGGAGAGCGTGGCATCATCGTAACGCTGTGCATTCGCCAGCAATTCAATATCCAGACCGCCGTTTTCATCCGGAAAAAGCGCCAGTTCAAGATCGTTAACCGGCCCCGTCGCCAGGGTATGGGTTTGCGCCTGTATGCCAGGAAGATCCAGATGATAATCAAACACTTTTATATTGAGCACCGGGCCAAATAGCGGCGTCTCCCCTGCGGCTCGCCCGCTATCGCGTACAATCTGTTCGGCGTCGTAACGCTGGTGGCGGCGCATCTTCTTTAACTGCGCCGCAAGACGCTTCGCCAGCGTTGGCAGATCTTCCGTCGCATGAAGGTTAACCGCCAGCGGCAACACGTTAAGGACAGGCCCGGTCGCCGTTAACGCCGCCGAGCCCATCCGCCGCATAAAGATAAATCCGGCGGCATAATCCATACGCCCGCATAATCGTCCCAGCCACAACGTCACCAGCGCCAGGGCAAGATCCGCTCGCGGTATCTCAGGCATGTGCGCCGCCAGCTGGCGAAACGCCCCCGCTGGCGCGCTCAATTTCATACGCAGAATACCCGCACTCGCCGGCCGCCCCGGCAGCGGCGCGGCAGAAATTGACGCCGGCGGCGGCAGCTCGCGGCGCTGCTGCGCCCAGAAGGCGCCGTCACGCTGCCAGGCCTCGCTCTGGCGATAGCGCTGATATTCCTCGACCACATCCGCAAAGGGGGTAAAAGGCGACTCCGGCGTAGGGGCGTCGCTCTGCCATGCGCGATAAATCGCCGCAATCTGGCGGGTTATCGCCGGGAAACTAAAGCCATCCACCAGCAAATGGTGATAGCGCTGATACCAATACCAGCGGGTATCATCAATGCGGATTAACTGGTGAAACGCCAGCGGCTTACCGCTATCTGCGCGCAGGTTTTGCCGTAAATCCGCCTGCATTAACGCCAGCGCCGCGTGATGCGGATCGGGCTGGTCGCGTAAATCGGCAATCGGGGGCTCGCCGAAGGTGTGCTCAGGATCTATCCATTGCCAGACCTCGCCGTTCTCTTCGGTAAAACGCATCCGTAGCGTATCCGCCTGTTGCATCCCTACCGCTACCGCTTTTGCCAGCAAGGCGGCATCCAGCTCGCCATTCAGTTCCACATAGTGCGCCACGCTCCAGGCGGAGGGTAAATCAGAGAGTTTTTCTGCCATCCAGATCCCCGGCTGGGCGGCGACTAACGGTAAACGCTGCGTCATTTCGCCTCCTGCTTATCGGCATAATGCGCCGGATTCAGTGTTGTCCAGCGCGTATTAAGCCACTGCTGGCACGCGTCCTGCGATTGCGGTTCGCATACCACGTCCCAGCCTGCGGGAAGCGCACATGCCGCTGGCCAAAGGCTGAATTGACGCTGCGCATTTTGCAGGATGTAAAACTGTCCCTGCGGATTATCGAAGGGATTACTGAATTCCATACTCAACTCCTGTCATGGACATGTGCCCGGTTAAAGCGTGTCGATAAGCGGCTGCCAAAGCAGCATCAGCCCTTGCGTTAGCCCGCCGCGCCAGCAAAGCGCATCGTGTCCGCCGTCAACCTGACGCCAGAAAATGGACTGCTGCGAAGTATTCAGTTGGGCATAAAGCGCCTGATTCGCCTGAAACACGATCGGCTCACGCACGCCGGCTTCCAGTACGATACGCAGTCCGCGCGCGCATAATGCGCCGGTTTTCAGCCGGGTAATGACTTCCCCCTCCGGCGGGGTGATGCGATGAGGCCACCAGAACGATCCTGACTGGCTTAGTACACAGCCAAAACGCGTCGGCCAGTTCAGGCCGGCATACAGCGCCGACAGGCCGCCAAAGCTCTGTCCGGCGACCACCGTTCGCCCGGCATCATCGCTAAAAGGCGTCACGGCTCTGACTTGCGGCAACAGTTCCTGCTGCACTGCCAGCCAGAAGTCGGCATTGCAGGGCAACTCCTGGCTGCGGTGTTGAGTATCAATCGCGTCAATCAGCAGGTAGACGGCACCAGGAAGCAGGCGTTGATGAGTCAGCGAGGCGAGCGCGGGCCAGACGGGCATATTTTCTGCCCAGAATTGACCGTCCAGCAGAATAGCCAACGGTCTTTCCTCCGGCGCCTCGTCTCCGGTCGTCAATATCCATACGCGGCGGGAGTTACCCAGACGTTCGCTATGCCACTGCATCATCAAAGGCAGCGAGTACGGCGTTTCAGGACGATCCCATCCCGGCTGAAGGGGCGCATCCGGCATTTCCAGCGCTGAAACCGCATGACCACGACCTCCCCGCCAGCTTTGCGAATTAAGCGGGTCGGCAATCGCCTGCGGTAATAGCTGTCGCCAGCCTTCACGCAGCGCGTTCCGATCGGGCGTTTCGCCCGGCGCAAAAGCGGCAAAAACGTCATCGCGTTCGGTAGGAATAAAACAGTAGCTGCCGCGCCAGTTAGCGCTAAGCGCCGTGCTCCAGCGCCAGACATCCGTTCCGGCAATACGCGCCATCGTCTGAGGCTGCGCGTTTTGATGATGATCGGTTACGCCAGTGATGTAGACCCAGACACGCCGTATCGGGGAGTGTGTTTCGTTTCCCTGCGGGTCGCGCCACCAAAAAGTGACCCGATAATTTCCGTCTTTTTCCCGTATCCATTCCGGCCCGGTTTTCGTCCTCCACCAGGCCTCACTTCCCGTTGCCAGCGCCTCTTTCATTATAACCCTGTGTTTATTATGAATTTTGTATATAAAAGGTGAAATATATTGATAATATTATTGATAACTATTTGCATTTGCAATAGCGTATTGTCGCGCTATGGGACGCGCGAACACAATTTCACCACCCGGCCAATGCCTTTGACGGGCGCTTTGGCTTATGTGGCTAAAGAAAAGCAGGATATACAATGAACAAGAAGATTCATTCCTTGACCTTACTGGTCAATTTAGGGATTTACGGGGCCGCTCTGCCCGTGATGGCGGAAGACAAAACCGATAGCGCTGCGCTCACCAATGAAGACACCATCGTGGTGACTGCTGCCCAGCAAAACCTACAGGCGCCAGGCGTATCCACCATCACCGCCGATGAGATCCGCAAAAATCCGCCCGCGCGCGACGTGTCAGAAATCATCCGCACCATGCCAGGCGTAAACCTGACCGGCAACTCCACCAGCGGTCAGCGCGGGAATAACCGCCAAATCGATATTCGCGGCATGGGGCCGGAAAACACCCTCATCCTGATAGACGGTAAACCCGTCACCAGCCGTAACTCGGTGCGCCTGGGCTGGCGCGGCGAACGCGATACCCGCGGCGATACCGCGTGGGTGCCGCCGGAGATGATCGAACGCATTGAAGTGCTGCGTGGCCCTGCCGCCGCACGCTACGGTAACGGCGCGGCGGGTGGCGTGGTCAATATCATTACCAAAAAAGGCGGTAGCGAGTGGCACGGTTCCTGGAATACCTATTTCAACGCGCCGGAACATAAAGACGAAGGCGCGACCAAACGCACTAACTTTAGCCTGAACGGCCCGCTGGGCGGGGATTTCAGCTTCCGTCTGTATGGCAACCTCGACAAAACGCAGGCTGATGCGCGTAATATTAACCAGGGGCATCAGTCTGAACGTACCGGGAGTTACGCCGACACGCTACCGGCAGGACGAGAGGGGGTCATTAACAAAGATATCAACGGTGTGGTTCGTTGGGATTTTGCTCCGCTTCAGTCTCTGGAGCTGGAGGCCGGATACAGTCGCCAAGGCAATCTCTATGCCGGCGATACTCAGAACACCAATACGAACCAACTGGTGAAAGATAATTACGGAAAAGAGACGAACCGCCTCTATCGGCAGAACTACTCTCTGACCTGGAACGGCGGCTGGGATAATGGCGTAACCACCAGTAACTGGGTGCAATACGAACATACCCGTAACTCCCGGATGCCGGAAGGCCTGGCAGGCGGCACCGAAGGAATTTTCGATCCCAAAGCATCGCAAAAATATGCCGATGCCGATTTGAATGACGTCACCCTACACAGCGAAGTGAGCCTTCCTTTCGATCTGCTGGTCAATCAAAACCTGACGCTGGGTACCGAATGGGCCCAACAGCGTATGAAAGACGAGCTCTCCAACTCGCAAACCTTTATGGGGGGAAATATCCCGGGTTATAGCAGTACCAATCGTAGCCCCTATTCAAAAGCGGAAATTTTCTCTCTGTTTGCTGAAAACAACATGGAACTGACCGACAGCACCATGCTGACGCCGGGGCTACGTTTCGATCATCATAGTATTGTGGGGGATAACTGGAGCCCGTCGCTGAACCTGTCGCAAGGTCTGGGGGATGACTTTACCCTGAAAATGGGAATCGCCCGCGCTTATAAAGCCCCGAGTCTGTACCAGACTAACCCAAACTATATTTTGTACAGTAAAGGTCAGGGTTGCTACGCGACTGGCGCGGGTACCGGCATCGGCTGCTATATGATGGGTAACGATGATCTGAAAGCCGAAACCAGCATCAATAAAGAGATCGGTCTGGAATTTAAACGCGATGGCTGGCTGGCTGGCATCACCTGGTTCCGCAATGATTACCGCAATAAGATTGAAGCGGGTACGGTGCCGTTGCAGCGTATCAACAACGGCAAAACGGATGTCTATCAGTGGGAGAACGTGCCGAAAGCGGTCGTTGAAGGTCTGGAAGGCACGTTAAACGTACCGGTTAGCGACACCGTCAACTGGACGAATAACGTTACGTATATGCTGCAGAGCAAAAACAAAGAGACCGGCGAACGCCTGTCGATTATTCCACAGTACACGCTTAACTCAACCCTGAGCTGGCAGGTACGTCAGGACGTTTCTCTGCAATCGACCTTCACCTGGTACGGCAAACAAGAGCCGAAGAAATATGATTATCAAGGTAACCCCGTTACCGGAACAGATAAGCAAGCGGTCAGCCCATACAGTATTGTTGGCCTGAGCGCGACCTGGGACGTGACCAAAAATGTCAGCCTGACCGGTGGCGTGGATAACCTCTTTGACAAACGTCTGTGGCGTGAAGGTAACGCGCAAACCGTCAGGGATACTCAAACTGGCGCTTATATGGCGGGCGCTGGCGCGTACACCTATAACGAACCGGGACGTACGTGGTATATGAGCATTAATACCCATTTCTGATGGCAACCTTCCCTCCCTCATTCGGGGAGGGAATTAGCAAAAAACGATGCTGACATCTCATTTTCCCCTTCCCTTTGCCGGACACAGGCTGCATATCGTCGACTTTGATGCGAGCAGCTTTCACGAACACGACCTGCTATGGCTTCCTCATCACGATCGGCTCCGGTCTGCCGGACGCAAGCGTAAAGCTGAACATCTGGCAGGCCGCATCGCCGCCGTTCATGCGCTACGCGAGGTGGGCGTCAGGGCGGTGCCCGGTATTGGCGACAAGCGACAGCCGCTATGGCCGGACGGCCTATTTGGCAGCATCAGCCACTGTGCGTCAACAGCGCTGGCCGTCATATCCCGACAGCGTATCGGCATTGATATAGAAAAAATCATGAGTCAGCACACGGCGACAGAGCTGGCGCCGTCCATTATTGATAGCGATGAGCGCCAAATTCTCCAGGCGAGCTCGCTCCCTTTTCCGCTTGCCCTGACGCTGGCTTTCTCCGCCAAAGAGAGCGTTTATAAAGCCTTTTCAGACCGCGTCACGCTCCCGGGATTCAATAGCGCAAAAGTTACCTCGCTTACCGCCACGCACATCTCGTTACATCTGCTGCCAGCCTTTGCCGCCACGATGGCTGAACGTACCGTCCGTACAGAATGGTTTCAACGTGGCAATAGCGTTATTACTCTTGTTTCTGCAATAACGAGCTTTCCCCACGACAGGAGCGCTCCCGCTTCTATACTTAGCGCAATCCCCCGATAAATGAGATCGCTATGGCGCTGAATGATTTTCACGTTTCTGAACCTTATACGCTTGGTATTGAGCTGGAGATGCAGGTGATCAATCCACCTGGCTACGATTTAAGCCAGGACTCTTCTACGCTGATCGACGCCGTTAAGCCCCAACTTACTGCGGGAGAAATTAAGCACGATATCACCGAAAGTATGCTGGAGATGGCCACGGGCGTCTGCCGCGATATTGACCAGGCGGCGGCCCAACTTTCTGCCATGCAGCACGTTATTTTACAGGCGGCGTCGGAACACCATCTCGGCATTTGCGGCGGCGGTACGCACCCTTTTCAAAAATGGCAGCGTCAGGAGGTCTGTGATAATGAGCGCTATCAACGTACGCTGGAAAATTTCGGCTACTTAATTCAACAGGCGACGGTTTTCGGTCAGCATGTCCACGTCGGCTGCGCGAATGGCGACGATGCGATTTATCTTTTACACGGGCTGTCGCATTTTGTGCCGCACTTTATTGCGCTCTCCGCCGCGTCTCCCTATATGCAAGGATCTGACACCCGTTTTGCCTGCGCGCGCCTGAATATTTTTTCCGCTTTTCCCGATAACGGTCCCATGCCGTGGGTCAGTAACTGGCAAGAGTTTGCCGGACTATTTCGCCGTCTGTCTTACACCACGATGATCGACAGCATCAAAGATTTGCACTGGGATATCCGCCCCAGCCCGGCCTTTGGCACGGTAGAAGTTCGGGTGATGGATACGCCGCTCACCCTTGATCATGCCATCAATATGGCAGGATTGATTCAGGCGACCGCGCACTGGCTGCTGACCGAGCGTCCCTTTAAACCGCAGGAACAAGACTATCTGTTATATAAATTCAACCGTTTTCAGGCTTGCCGCTATGGTCTGGAGGGCGTGCTAACCGATGTCTATACCGGCGACCGCCGTCGCCTGGCAGATGATACGCTGCGTCTGCTGGACAACGTTACCCCCTCAGCGCGCAAGCTGGACGCCGACAGCGCCATTGACGCGCTACGTCTGCAGGTGAAAAAAGGCGGTAACGAAGCGCAATATATGCGGGAATTTATTGCCGACGGCGGATCGCTGATAGGCCTGGTACAAAAACATTGTGAAATCTGGGCGGGACAATAGACAGCATATTTGCCTTACCAGGCGATATCCCGGACAATGGCGTTTTAACTTACGTTTAACAAAGCCATGAAACACCCGCTTGAATCATTGATGACCGCTGCCGGTATTTTGCTGATGGCGTTGCTCTCCAGCCTGCTGCTGCCCGCCCCTTCGCTCGGCCTTGCGCTGGCGCAAAAACTGGTCGGGATCTTTCATCTTATGGATCTCAACCAGCTTTATACTTTGTTGTTTTGTTTATGGTTTCTGTTGCTCGGCGCGCTGGAATATTATGTTATTCGCTTTATCTGGCGGCGCTGGTTTTCGCTGGCCGATTAAACATTTCAATGCGTACGGCCATGCTTTTCTTTACGATAAGCGCCTGGCGGCAGGTTGAACGTGCGGGTAAAAATGCGCGTAAAGGTTTGCTGCGAATCAAAACCATACTTGAGACAAATATCATACACCTTCTGGTCGGTGTCGCGCAGGTCGCGCGCCGCCAGTTTTAGCTTCCGTTCACGCACGTAGCGCCCCAGACTCTCCCCTTTGTACTGCATAAAAAGGCGCTGCAGGTGCCACTTGGAATACCCCGCATGACGGGCAATATCATCAATACGTAACGGCTGATTCAAATTATCATCAATCCACTCGACAATCGTGTCGATAACCTGAGCGGAAATGGTCATCGTGCTCTCCCCTCTATCAAACTCGTCAGCGGCTCCCGCACCGCACATTTACGGCAACAGCAATAAGCATAGTAATAACCACATAAATTGTGAGACGGCTTATCGCATGGCCTGCAATATGCTTTTCTACCACTTCATGCGGCAGCCCTTGATTATGAGTGAGTAAGCACTCATTATAGAAAGCAAAGATACGCCGTCAAGGTACTTTTCAAAGGTTGACATTCACCGTTGCGACGCGACAACGGGCATGATTCAATCATGTTTTTCCAGACATAAGGGTAACGTGTAGTGGCTCGTCCGAAGAGTGAAGACAAAAAACAAGCATTACTGGAAGCGGCAACCCAGGCGATAGCGCAATCCGGTATCGCCGCCTCAACGGCGGTGATTGCGCGTAACGCAGGTGTTGCAGAAGGAACATTGTTTCGCTATTTCGCGACCAAAGATGAGCTGATTAACACGTTGTATTTGCATTTAAAGCAGGATCTCTGCCAGTCAATGATAATGGAGCTGGATCGATCCATTACCGATGCCAAAATGATGACTCGTTTTATCTGGAACAGTTACATCAGTTGGGGTCTGAACCATCCCGCGCGCCATCGGGCGATCCGTCAACTGGCCGTCAGCGAAAAGCTCACCAAAGAGACGGAACAACGGGCCGACGATATGTTCCCCGAATTGCGCGATTTATGTCATCGTTCCGTTTTGATGGTATTTATGTCGGATGAGTACCGCGCCTTCGGCGACGGCCTTTTTCTGGCGCTGGCTGAAACAACAATGGATTTCGCCGCGCGCGATCCCGCTCGCGCTGGCGAATATATTGCGCTGGGATTCGAAGCCATGTGGCGCGCGCTGACTCGCGAGGAGCAATAATGGACGGTCAAACACTGCACGCCTGGGCAAAACGCTTTGCGCTGGAACTGCCTTTTACCGAACACTGCTGGCCTTTCGGCCCACAGTACGATGTGTTTAAAGTCGGCGGCAAAATATTCATGCTTTTCACTGAACATCACTGCCGCCCAGTGGTGAACCTGAAATCGGACCCCCAAAAATCCCTGGTAAATCAACAAATTTACCCCAGTATTGCGCCTGGCTATCACATGAATAAGAAACACTGGATTTCAGTCTATGCGGGCGAGGATATCACCGTCTCGCTACTCAACGATTTGATAAATGACTCATGGAATCTGGTCGTAGACGGGCTGCCTAAAAGAGAGCAACTGCGCCTGCGGCCGCGCTGATGCAATAACCGTTTTCGCATTTTCCTCCCTTATCTTTTTACCGATAACCCGGTACCCTGCTGATACAAAAGGGTACTAAACCAACCAGGAGCATTTATGGATATCGTTTCTGTCGCCTTACAGCGCTACTCCACTAAGGCGTTCGATCCCAGCAAAAAACTGACCGCCGAAGAAGCGGATAAAATAAAAACACTACTACAGTACAGCCCTTCCAGCACCAATTCCCAGCCGTGGCACTTTATTGTCGCCAGTACAGAAGAGGGCAAAGCGCGCGTAGCAAAATCCGCCGCCGCCAATTATGTGTTTAACGAACGTAAAATGTTAGACGCCTCCCATGTGGTGGTCTTCTGCGCGAAAACCGCGATGGATGACGCATGGCTTGAGCGCGTCGTCGATCAGGAAGAAGCCGATGGCCGTTTCGCTACGCCGGAAGCTAAAGCGGCAAATGATAAAGGTCGCCGCTTTTTCGCCGATATGCACCGCGTCTCGCTGAAAGATGACCACCAGTGGATGGCGAAACAGGTTTATCTGAACGTCGGCAACTTTCTGCTGGGCGTCGCCGCGATGGGTCTCGACGCTGTCCCCATTGAAGGTTTCGACGCCGAGGTGCTCGACGCTGAATTTGGTCTGAAAGAAAAAGGCTATACCAGTCTGGTCGTGGTGCCGGTCGGCCATCATAGCGTCGAGGACTTCAACGCCGGGCTGCCGAAATCACGTCTGCCGCTTGAAATCACACTGACGGAAGTCTAATCCCCTGCCTAAGCCGGACGCCCGTCCGGCTTTTTTCACCTTTCTGCCAGGTTCCCCAATGATCAATGGCGCGAAGTGCCAGGTTTTACATCGTTAGTGTTAACTTCCCTTCTCAACGCATTGAAAATAAATAATATTTAAAACTGGCACGCCGTTTGCCATATCTGGATACCCCTATCTGGATGAAGGAGAAAACGGGTGAGACATGTTTATGTAGCCAGCCATGGCCCTTTTGCCCGCGGACTTATTAACAGTCTATCGCTGCTGATTGGCGACGAACACGGCGTGACACCGGTTTGCGCCTACGATGGCGATATTGTCACCACGGAGCAGCTTGAACAAACCCTCGAAAATCTGATCGCGCAAGCCAACGGCGAAGAAGTGGTGGTGTTTACCGATCTGCTCGGCGGCAGCATCAACAATAGCGCCGCGAAAGTGCTGATGCGTCACCGTCACGTTTTTGTGGTGGCTGGCGTCAACATGACCCTGTTGCTGGAGTTTTTACTCTGTGAAGAAGAAAGCACAGACGCGGCCATTACCTACGCCACCAATGCGGCGCGTGAATCCATTGTCTTTATCAACACGCTAATAACACAACCATCCGCTGACCTACAGGGAGAATCCCATGATCAAATTAGTGCGCATTGATTACCGCCTGCTGCACGGCCAGGTGGTCTTCGCCTGGACCCGGGCGCTGGATATCGACCATATCATCGTCGCTAACGCCAACGCCGCCGGCGACGCGTTTGTCTCTATGTCATTAAGTCTGGCAAAACCCGCTGGCGTGTCGCTGGACATTATCACGGTGGAACAGGCGGCGGAAAAACTCGCCAGCGGCAAGCTGGATCACAAAAAAGTGATGGTGGTGCTGGGAAATACCGCCGAAACCCTCGCCTTCGTCGAGAAAGTGCCAGGGATTAGCGTTATCAACTACGGCGGTATCGCGCAAAAAGAGGGCGCGCAGCAGTTCGGCAAAGCCATATACCTGACCGAGCAGGAGATTACCGATAGCCAGGCGCTAAAAGCCAAAGGCATCCGTCTGGAAATGCGCCAGGTTCCGGCTCATTCCGCCGAATTACTTAACGATAAACTCTGAACCCGGAGGTCACTATGTTGCTCACCGCAACGCTGCTCGGCCTGATTGCCGCACTGGGCATTCTTGACGGGCGTTTACTCGGCGTGTCGATGATTGACCGTCCGCTGGTGATGTGCGCCCTCACCGGTCTGGTCTGCGGCAATTTACACGAAGGCATTCTGATCGGCGCGACGCTGGAACTGATCTTTTTAGGTAATGTCGCTATCGGCGCCGCGGTACCGCCTGATGTCGTCACCGGTTCGGTGCTGGCGACCGCGTTTTCTATTATGTCCGGGCGCGGGCCCGAAGCGGCGCTGACCATCGCGATTCCTATCTCTATGCTGGCGCAGACCCTCGGCGTCCTGGTGCGCGTGGTTAACGCCCGCTTTGGCCACATGGCCGATCGTTATGCGGCGCAGGGTAATACCCGGATGGTTGCCGTTATGCACCTGGGAGGCCCAACGCTGCTCTATTTTCTAAGCGGTTTTCTGCCGGTCTTTTTCGCCATTTTGCTCGGTTCTGCCGCCGTCACCTGGTTCCTCGACGCCATTCCCGCCTTTATTACCAATGGCCTGGTTGTCGCCAGTAAGATTTTGCCGGCGCTGGGTTTCGCGTTGCTGATCAGCATGATGCTTAGCAGCAAATTAATACCTTACCTTGGGCTGGGCTTTCTGATCGCCGCATATACCAAACTGGACATCATCGCCATCGCGCTGTTTGCCGTGGTGTTGGCTTTCATTATCAGCCAGTTTCTTAACACATCCCAACAGGAGGGCTAATCATGAGTGAAGTGACGCAGACCCTGATCGACGACGCACAGGCTCACTCGCAAAGCGAAAGCCGCATCACCGCCCGCGATTTACGCAGCGTGTTCTGGCGCTCCTTTACGTTGCAAGGATCGTGGAACTATGAACGCCAGCAGCATATGGGCTATGCCTTCGCTATGTCGCCAGCGCTAAAGCGTATCTACCAGGACCCCGCCGAACTGGGGCGCGCCTTACAGCGCCATCTGGTGCTGTTTAATACCACGCCGCATCTGTCAACGTTTGTCTTTGGCCTGTCGATTGCGATGGAGGAGGAAAATCAACGCAACCCGGACTTTAACGAAGAGTCGATCAATGCCGTTAAAACCAGCCTGATGGGGCCGCTAGCCGGGATCGGCGATTCCATCTTTTGGGGATCGCTGAAAGTTATCGCCGCCGGGATGGGGATCTACTTTGCCCAGCAGGGCAGCATTCTGGGGCCGATTCTCGCCCTACTGGTCTATAACATTCCGCACATCCTCTGCCGCTGGTACGCCCTCAAACTGGGCTACCGGGCGGGGACCACCTGGCTGATGCGCCTCTGGCAAAGCGGGCTGATGGACAGGGTGACTTATATCGCGTCAATCGTCGGGTTGATGGTCGTCGGCGCCATGACCGCCAGCATGATCGACATTACTACCCCGCTGAGCTTTACCGCCGGGCAGACTACCATGAAAGTGCAGGATTTTATTGACAAAATCCTCCCTTCCCTGCTGCCGCTGCTCTTCACGCTTGGCATGTACAAACTTATCCGTAAGGGCGTGAACATTAACTGGATCCTGTTAGGCACCGTCGCGTTTGGGCTTCTTGCCAGCGCGCTGGGCCTGCTTTGACGAGAGGTAACACTATGCAAGTAGAAGACTATATGAACGAGACGCCCCTTCGCCTGCTGGAGATGCTGACGCAGACGCGGGAAGATCTCTGGCGCGCGGCGCAGGCGCTAACGGAACGCGGCGTCACCCGCATTATTCTGACAGGCTCCGGCACGTCATACCACGGCGCGCTGACCGCTCGCGCGTTTATGCAGCGCTGGTGCGCATTGCCGGTGGATGTCTGCTGGCCGTTTATGCTTGATGATGAGACGCTTGCCCGCAGCGGCAAGGCGCTGGTTGTGGGCATCTCCCAGGGCGGCGGCAGCCTCTCAACGCTGGCGGCGATGGAGCGCGCCCGCAATGTTGGTCATATCACCGCCTCAATGGCTGGCGTGGCGCCTGCGACTATCGACCGGGCGGCGGATTATATCCTTACCGTTCCCTGCGGCGAAGAAACCGCTGGCGCGAAAACAAAAGGCTATCACTGCACGGTTCTCAATTTGATGCTGCTGGCGCTCGCCGTCGCCGGGCAGCAACAGCGGCTGGACGGCGAACAGCGCCGGTCACTGCTGCTGCGGATGGAAAAGACCTTTAACCACCTGCCCGCGCTGATTACCGCCTCGCAGGCGTGGGCGCAAACCAATGCGCTGGCGCTGCGCGATAGCGCAGATATTCGTCTGACCGGCCCGGCAACGCTGTTCGGTACGGTGCAGGAGGGTGCGCTCAAGATGCTGGAGACGTTGCGCTGCCCGGTGTCGGGCTACGAATTCGAGGAGTTTATTCACGGTATTTACAATGCCTTTAATGCGCAATCCGCACTCATTATGCTCGACCCGCAGCCTGACGCGCGTCAGGATCGGCTGGCGCAAATACTCGGTGAGTGGACGCCGTCTATTTACCGCATCGGCCCGCAGGTAGAAAATAATGGTCTGAATCTGAATTTCCCGTTTGTCAATGATGAGGACTTTGCCGTCTTTGAATATATCATTCCGCTACAAATGCTATGCGCGATATTACCCCCGCAAAAAGGCATTAATCCGGCGATACCCAAAGATCCGCAATTCCATCAAAAAATGAAAAGTAAGCAAGAAATTTAATTTTTATTAATGCTCGTTATTATCCGCGCTGTTGCGGAGGACGCGCTACACGCTAAGGAGATAAATATGTCTATTGCTCATGAAAATGCCCGCCGTATTATTAGCGATATTTTAGGTAAACAAAACATTGAACGCGTCTGGTTTGTCGGCTGCGGCGGTTCATTAACCGGCTTCTGGCCAGGGAAATACTTTCTGGACTGTGAAGCGTCAAAACTGGCTGTCGGTTATATCACCAGTAATGAATTTGTCCACGCCACGCCAAAAGCATTAGGAAAAAATAGCGTCGTTATTCTCGCCTCGCAGCAGGGCAATACGGCGGAAACCGTCGCAGCCGTCCGCGTGGCGCGTGAAAAAGGAGCGGCGACCATCGGTCTGGTTTACCAACCTGACACGCCGTTGTGCGAATACAGCGACTACATCATTGAATATCAGTGGGCGCGTTATCCGGAAACGGTCGACCCTGCACAACAAAAAGCCGCATACAGCCTGTGGCTGGCGCTGGAAATTCTCGCCCAAACAGAGGGCTATGCGCAATACGATGAGTTAGTCAGCGCGTTTGGGCGCTTTAGCGACGTTGTTCACGGCGCCCAACGGCAGGTACAAGAAGATGCTCAGCGTTTCGCCGCCGAATGGAAGGATGAGAAGGTGGTCTATATGATGGGCTGCGGCCCCTCTTTCGGCGCCGCGCATCAGGAGTCTATCTGTATTCTGCTGGAAATGCAGTGGATCAACTCCGCCAGCATACATAGCGGAGAGTATTTCCACGGACCGTTCGAAATCACCGAGCCGGGCACGCCGTTTATATTGCTGCAAAGCAGTGGTCGCACTCGCCCGCTGGACGATCGTGCGATTCGCTTTATTGAACGCTATCAGGGAAAACTGCAGTTGATCGATGCGGATAAACTCGGCATTCAGGATCTGTCCACCGACGTTGGCGAATACTTCTGCGGTCTGTTGCACAACTGTGTGCTGGACGTTTATAACCTCGCTCTGGCGACAGCCCGTAATCACCCACTGACCACCCGCCGGTATATGTGGAAAGTTGAATATTAATAGTTATGCCGGATGGCGGCTTCGCTTTATCCAGCCTACAAAGCGATCTGTAGGCCTGATAAGCGTAGCGCCATCAGGCCTTTCTTCTGCGGGGCGCTAGCGCCCCTTTTTTCCTGAACTACCGCGCCTACCAGCGAAAATCCTCTATCCGTAATTCGAAAATATCGTGAATATAGCCAATTTCTGCTACCGGCAGCGCCACGTTATAAAGAATTTTCAACCGCTGAAACGAATGATTTACCATCGCGATAAATTCACCATGCCGCTCATTAAATTCCGTCATGTTTTTATAGTGGGTAATTTCATTGCGCATGACCAGCCGCTCAATCATACAGCTCAAATGAACATATAAACTAATAATCAAATTATTATTAAAGCTGAAGCCCAGCGTATTTTGCCATTCGGCAATAATCGTTTCGATATGCCCTATCGTCTTATTGGCATTGAGAATGGTCAGCGAATTAACCACATTATGCAACGAAAATTCGCGAACCATATTTTTATTAATTAACGCAATTTGTTTATCGTTAAGATAACCGCTTAATAACTGACTTAAATGCGCATACCCCTGCTCGCCAAGCAGCTCTTCAATCCCCACCCAGGGAACGCCCGCCAGCTGCGGGTCAATGGTGCCGACAACCGCAATCACTTCATACTGATTCAGCAACGAGGCCGCCATCCGGCTGTTTTTCAGGCGAGTATATTCACAGGCGATAATATTAATATCAAAGTCGGTCAACTGACTTTTTTCCATCAAATTTTTAAATTTAAACGCCGTCCCGATGCCGGTAATACAGGTCACCAGCAGCGCGCGTGCTTTTTTCTGCTCGGGCCAGAAGACATCCCAGCGCGACTGATTTAACGGGACGATCTCTTCGGCGATCTGTTCGATGTTTTTTTGCAGCGCGATCTCGCTGGCCACGTTCAGCGCCAGACGCGTCGTAACGTTATCGACCACCACCAGCGGGCCATGAATTACGCTCAAAAGCGCATCGGCGATCTCTTTGGTGTATCCCATATCGATCAGCACCATGACGCCTGCGCGGGTATCCGTATGCTGGAGATAATCGACAATGGCCCGGCTGACATCGCTAAACGCGACCTCCATCGGCATATCCATCGCATGATAAATCTTTTCGCCAATCAGACGGTTCGCCACGCCTGCAATGCTGCTGGCGGTCGAATAACCATGCGCGATGATAAGCGCTTTTACCTTACCGCCGCTGGTGGCGTCAATGGCATTACTGACGATGGCCGCCACGACCAGTCTGTCGAGCGTGTCGATTAACAAATCATATTTATTATTTACCACGTCCAGCAGTTTTTGCGCCACACGCTGCGCCAGCCCCGGCGCCTCCTCCAGCCAGCGCAGCATCACATGGCGAACCGATGGCGACGCCTCCACCGGCGTTAACGGCAGGCTGGTAAGGTAACGTCCGGTGAGATAAGCGAATTCCGCATTCAGTTCGAGATCGTAATGTGCAGCGATCGCTTTCCCGACATCTTCGATAAAACGCAGCCGCTTGTCCTGACGAGCGCGAGGGCTCTCTTTATTCATTAAGGCATCGAGATATAACGTGAGGTTTTGATAGACCAGCTTGTCAAACGTCCGTGCGGAAATATTCTCCTGCGCCAGCTCTTCGCACAGGCCGCAAATGTTTTCCGTCAACCGTAAATATTCCTGATGCTGACCGGAAACTCGCGGAAAAACGCCACCTTCGCGATAAATCATGACGCGTTCCGCCGTCTGCGGAACGGTAAAGGGCACCTCCATCAGCAGACGATCCGGCAGTTGCCCGGCTTTTACTTCCAGTACCCCATCGTCACGCTGGCCGAAAGTCCAGGCGCTGGCGCAAATATTACGAATGAGATTTTCCAGGCCGCCGACATTCCCTTCCAGGGTCTCCTGCATCAGTTGGCTGATAATTTCACTATCCAGCGACAAATCGTGATGAAGACGCTGCGCCTCGCGACGAAAAAAATGGTGAATAAACGCCAGCCGCTCATATTGTCCGCGTTCGGCGATAGGCAGAATTTTGACAATGACCGGTATCCGGCGAATAAATGTCGCCAGAAAGTGCTTTTCCAGATCTTCGGTAGAGGCGAATATCAGACGTACCGTGGCGCTGCGTTCATCGCTGCTTTCGCCTAAGCGACGCCAGGTGCCGTTATCCATAAAATGGAACAGTTTTTCCTGCCCTTCCGGCGGTAGACGGTGCACTTCATCGATAAACAATACGCCGCCATTACTGGTCTCAATTAACCCGGATACCGCTCTGTCTGCGCCGGTAAAAGCACCTTTAGCATGACCAAATAATTTTGACGTCAGCAATTCCGGGTTATTAGCGTATTCGGCGCAGTTAAACACGGTAAAGGGCGCCTCCGGGGGCAAAATGCCCTGCTCGATGGCATACTGCCAAAGTTGACGCGCCAAAAAACTTTTTCCTGTCCCCGTCGGGCCGCGCAGCAGCAAAGGCAAGCCCGCGCCGGGATAACTGATCGCCGCCTTACACTGACGCAGGGACTCCTGCAAGCTGCCCTGTGCGCCAATGAGCAGCTCCAGACTGTCCTGCCGCTCCGCGCACAGCGCCTGAATGGACGCGTAATCCCCCTGCCGAACCGCCAACCGGTGGTGACGACGTAGCGCCTCGACGGGCAGGAACAGCACCGGGCGGCTATTCACTTTGACCACCCGCTGCTCACGATGCAAGTTATTAAGATGGTGACTAATAATGCTGCGTTTTTGCCTGAGACTGTCGGCAATCGCCATTGCGCTAAACCCGCTTAACGCGTCGGCTGTTAGTGAACATCCGGCCAGCCGTAGCTCCAACTGACGAAATATGGACTCTTTATTCATACCTGCGCCCCGCCAAAAACGTAAACTCCGCTTATACGATAATTTACAAACGACGTCACAGGCTTCACCCACATTTTTGAAAATACTTACTTTTTATAAAACTTACCGTTGCGCTTTCGGCTCATCGTGTCACGAACGAACGGGGTTGGCCCTCCCTGGCGTGTCATCAAAATTGGGCGCTAAACCCAACGTTATAACGGGTTTGATTGCCATCGCTTAACCCTGCCGTTTGCGCCAGCCCGGCGAAAGCGGACACCGTTGCCGACAGCGGAAAATCTGCGCCAATCGCGATATCAACCCAGTTTTTATCCTGCGCTTTTCCGTCGCGGCTAAACGTCAGCGCGGTCGATTTAAGGCCGCCGTTCGCCACATACGTATCATCGCCAAACTGACGGCGATAATTAATCTGCGCCCAGGAGTGAATGATGCTGTGGCGAAGATCCAGACGCCAGCCAGCGCCACCCACCTGCGAATGGGCGTTTTGGTCGCCAAAACGCATTGATGTACTGGTATTGAGCTTCTCGCTATAGCCATTAACGTGGCTGTAATCCCATGCATATTGCAGCATCGGTCCGGTCGTTAACCACGGCATCATGACAAAATCATAACCGCTGGTTAACCTCGCGCCCCACAGCTGCCCGTTGGTTTCGCCCTCTTCCACCCGTCTTAGCGCACCGAGCGTGATACTGCGCTGAATGTTACTGAATTTAGCGGACAGGTAGTGTAAATCGCTATCCAGCCACGCCTGACCGGCGCGTAAATGGCTGAATACGGCGGCCTGAAAACCGCGGGCGTCATAACGATAATTATCGTCAGGATGTTGCTTATCCAGAGAACCGGCTATCAGCCCTCCCAGCAGTACCTGCTCGTTAAGCTGATAATCGACGCCAACCGTCAGATTATTATGATTACCGTTCCCGTCGGCCTCATTATTATCATAACGTTGATATCCCCCGCTGTATCCGCCGAACATACCCAGCGAACCGACAGGGTTTTCCCCCTGGCGAAGCTGCTGATAACGGCTGTCAAGCGTGGTACGACTGCCTTGCGCCATCGACTGAACGCTTTGGTTCAGGTATGTCGCCTGTACCGGCGCGGCAATGATCGACTGGATATATTGCGCAATAATGGTATGGACCTGCGGACCGGGATGTAAATGATCGGCAAACAGATAGTCCTGCGACGCATTAAATCCAGGCATCGCCGAGGAGCACGCCGAAGCGGATACGCCAGGCGGGCAGGCCATACCTACGGTATTTGTCAGACCAAACGCCTGCGGGTTGGCAAGAATTTCCTTAAAGAGGCCGTTGATATCGGCACGGGCTATATTGCCGCCGTGTTGCTCCAGCCCCTTCTCTTCCATCTGATTATAATAATCGGTCAGAGCTGACGCCTGCCCTGCCGCCTTTTCATAGCCCGCCAGCAGTTGCTCAACGAGCAGTTGCTGAATAAATGGATTGCTGCTTACCGTTGCAGCCGCCGCCAGCAACGCCTTGCGGATCGCCTGTTGCCGACTGGCGAAATCGGGCGTAGCGCCCTCCGCCAGCGCCTCTAACGCCGCTTTTAGCGCCGGGGGCGCCGCTGCGCCCAGCCCGGCGGTGATTACCGCCTCCAGAAGCATTGGCGTCGCACTAATATCCGGTACGTTTGGCGCCACGACCAGCCCGGCGCCGGCATCCAGTAACATCCCTACCTGCGCCGCCGCGCTAGTGGCGCTATTACCGGCTATTTGCTGTGCCATGGCAGGTCGCGCGATGGCCGCCGCCAGATCGTTTCCGCCGACCCAGTGAATATACAAACCGTTGTGGTCGGCTTTTCCCCCCGTTTTGGCAAGCCACTGCCGTACCTGATCCGCGGTATTATCCTGTGGGTTTAATTCCGGGGTCGCCGTCGCGCCGCCGGCGGCATAATTAGAACCGCCATTGCTGGAAGGGCTTAATGCCAGCCCATATCGTTCGGCCAACTGTTCGTCGTAGAGCTTATTTTGACCACTATCCCAGGTCCAGCGACCGTTATTTCCGGTATCGCTAAGGCTATCGCCAATTACCGTAAGAGAGTCAAACGCACAGGCAGATAATGGCGCAGCCAGCGCCAGCGAGAGTATGCCGTATTTTAGCAGGGTACGCTTTTGGGTCATCCGATGTTCCTTAATGTTATTGTTGATAGGTACGACGGTGCTAATCATTATCCGACAGAGATATTGCAATCGTTTTAAACATTCTGGTTAAAAAGTTTTCATTCATTGTTGACGTACTGGCGCCTGTTCAAAAAGAGGGAACCGCGTAAAATAACGACGTTTATAGGGCGCTGGATAAAATATAGCGTATGGATAACCCCAGAGGCGCTTTTACCCGTCTGTTGCTGATTATGCCTGAAGCGCAGGCGTCCTGATTTGCATAAATGCCATTCAGCAGTCATCATAGGCTGCTGTTTATAAAGGAGAGATTATGCAGGAATTGATATCCCGGGTAGAAGATTTAGCGGGAATTGAAATGAATCACACCACGTCGCTGGTGGTGATATTTGGTATTATTTTTCTGACAGCAGTTGTCGTGCATATTATTTTGCACTGGATAGTACTGCGCGCTTTCGAAAAACGTGCCAGCGCCAGTTCCCGCCTGTGGCTGCAAATTATTACCCAGAATAAATTATTCCATCGTCTGGCTTTTACGCTGCAAGGCATCATTGTCAATATTCAGGCCGCGCTCTGGCTACAAAAAGGCAGTGAGGCTGCGGATATCCTGACGACCTGCGCGCAGTTATGGATTATGACCTACGCCCTGCTGTCGTTATTTTCTCTGCTGGACGTGATTTTCAATCTATCGCAAAAATGGCCCGCCGCCTCTCAGTTACCGCTAAAAGGAATATTTCAGGGCATTAAGCTCATCGGCGCAATTATCGTCGGCATTCTGATGATCTCACTGGTGATTGGCCAATCACCAGCAATTTTAATCAGCGGGCTGGGCGCGATGGCCGCGGTATTAATGCTGGTCTTTAAAGACCCGATTCTTGGCCTGGTTGCCGGTATACAGCTTTCCGCCAACGATATGCTCAAACTAGGCGACTGGCTGGAAATGCCGAAATATGGCGCAGATGGCGCGGTCATTGATATTGGCTTAACCACGGTAAAAGTACGCAACTGGGATAATACCATCACCACCATTCCCACCTGGTCGCTGGTTTCCGACTCGTTCAAAAACTGGAGCGGCATGTCTGCGTCCGGCGGACGCCGGATTAAACGCAGCATTAATATTGACGCGACCAGTATCCATTTTCTGGATGATGATGAAAAACAGCGGCTGTTAACCGCGCAACTGTTAAAGCCGTACCTTACCTGCCGTCATCAGGAAATCGATGAATGGAATAAACAACTGGATGCGCCGGAATCAGCCTTAAATCACCGCCGAATGACCAATATCGGGACATTTCGCGCCTATCTGAACGAATATTTACGCCACCATCCGCGCATCCGTAAAGATATGACGCTGATGGTACGCCAACTGGCGCCTGACGATCATGGTTTGCCGATAGAGATCTACGCCTTTACCAATACCGTCGTGTGGCTGGAATATGAGAGCATCCAGGCCGATATTTTCGACCATATTTTTGCCGTGGTGGAAGAGTTTGGCTTGCGTATTCATCAGACGCCGACCGGCAGCGATATTCGCGCGCTGTCAGGGACATTGCGGCATTAATGGATTGCCCGATCGCATGAGCATGGGATCGGGCAAAAAAGTTAATGAGCCTTACGGCGCAAAACGGTAAACGCGATAAACAGGAATACAATCCATACCGGCAGCAAAATCGCCGACAATCGCATATCGTCCATCGTACACATTAACACCAGAATCAGCGCCAGAAACGCAATGCACAAATAGTTTCCGGCGGGATAGAACAGCGCCTTAAATTGCGTCTCGCGCCCTTTACGACGCATCGCCGCGCGAAAACGTAAATGCGCGAGACAAATCATTATCCAGTTTAGCAATAGCGTCGCGACAACCAGCGCCATCAACAGACTAAACGCTTTTTGCGGCAACAGATAGTTGATCAGCACCACCAGCGAGGTAATCGCTCCGGAAAGTATCAGCGAGTTCACCGGCACGCCGCGATGGCTGACGCGGGTTAAAAATTTCGGCGCATTGCCTTGTACGGACAGGCCGAACAGCATTCGGCTGTTCGAATAAACGCCGCTGTTATACACCGAAAGCGACGCGACCAGAATAACGAAATTCAGCGCCGAAGCCACCACATTACTGTCCAGGTTATGGAAGATCATCACAAAAGGGCTGCTATTGGATTTCACCTCTACCCACGGATAGAGCGCCAGCAACACCACCAGCGAACCGATGTAGAACAGCAAAATACGGTATACCACCTGATTCACCGCTTTCGGGATGCTTTTTTGCGGATCGCGCGCTTCCGCCGCAGTAATGCCGATCAGCTCCAGTCCGCCAAAAGAAAACATAATCACCGCCAGCGACAGAAGCAAACCATGCCAACCGGTAGCGAAGAAACCGTTATAACGCCAGAGGTTATCAATGCTGGCATGTTCGCCGCCGTGGCCGGAGAACAGCAGCCACAGACCAAAACCTATCATGCCGATAATCGCCAGCACTTTAATGAGCGCGAACCAGAATTCCGTTTCGCCATACAGACGAACGTTCACCAGATTCACGGCATTAATGATAATAAAAAACACCGCCGCCCATACCCATGTTGGTACGTCAGGCAGCCAGTACTGCATATAGATACCCGCCGCGGTCAACTCCGCCATCCCGACCAGCACAAACATGACCCAATAGTTCCAGCCCGACAAAAAGCCCGCAAACGGCCCCCAATATTTCCAGGCGAAGTGGGCAAACGATCCGGAAACCGGCTCTTCCACGACCATTTCACCCAACTGGCGCATAATGAGAAAAGCGATAATCCCGGCAACGCCATAGCCCAACAAAACAGCCGGCCCCGCCATTTGAATCGCCGGGCCGATGCCCAGAAACAGTCCGGTGCCAATGGCGCCGCCCAGCGCAATTAACTGAATATGGCGGTTTTGCAACCCCCGCTGAAGCGTCGGTTCATTCTTCGACGCGGCATCCGACACGCTGGCGCCGGATGCAGTTGACGCGTTTTTCACGTCCTACCCCTGTATCGTTTTTATTGAGGGGCACCTTTTAACATTTCGCTCTCGCTGCCGCAAGGCGCAATCGTTTGTCAAGGCTCAACTCCGGACGTTAACGTTATCGTGTAAAAAAAGATGTCGCGGGGAGTAAAAAGAAAAGAGTGCGCGCCGATATAGAACGTTACGGGTGACAGACGCCGAGTATAAAATATGTGAATAACTCTGGACGAAAAGTACGACACCCTACAGAATACATTTAGTATTTTTTCAGTATTTTCAAAAAGGTGAATCAGACCTGGTATCTGTTATCCGTTTTTGAGCCACGCCAGGCATCAACGTCATGAATAAGATCATCAAACGTTTAGAGATCATCAAAAGCGCCATTGAACTTGAGGACGAAGAGATTATCCGTCAGCAGCTCATCTACCTGAAAAATGAGCCGCAGGATGCCGTAATCAGCGCGATTGCCCAGGCGATTGAAGCTCGTCGATTCAGTGACGCCATGCAAGAGATCGCCGCCTGGCTACAGGCTCAACGGGCGCTCTCGACGTGGCAAGATCCCTCTATTGCCGCCAGTAAACTGGAGCTGAAAGCACTTGAAGCCCAACTTCGCGATCTGATTGACAAACGAAATGCGCGGGTTCAAATCCTCGACGATTTCAACGACCTCTATCATCTGCGCCTCGGGCCGTTGATGAGCCGTATTCTTGAGTTGCGTAAACAGCTCGCGGTGAGTATGCAGCGTAAGCAAGAGGCCGAAATAAAACGCCGGGAAAAGGATTATCAATCCTGCCTGCAATTTATTTCCCAGGCCGTGGATCAACTGGCAACGCTAAAACAACAGTGGACAGGATTGAATGCCGCCTCGCGCGAAGCGGTGGGCATCCGTCAGCGAATCCAGCAGCAGACGGAGTTAATCACCGCGTTGCTGGCGGAAATTCGCGAGCTGGAAGCGGATTTTTCCCATCAGGACGACAGCGCATTCCGCCAGGCGCAGGAAAATGCGGAACAGGACTATCACCAGTACCGGGAGCAGCAGCAGGAAGCGCAATTCCGCTACACCCGCGATCAACGTTTGTCGGCTGACGAACGCAGTGAATTAAAACGTTTGTGGCGCCAGGCCAGCCGCCTGTGTCACCCGGATGTGGTCGCCGATGAATTGAAAGAAAAAGCGCACCAGATGATGGTACAGCTTAATCAGGCGCGGCAGAATGCCGATCTGGCGGCAATTCGCGCGTTATTGACGCAGCTGCAAAGCGGTCTGGAACCGATGATGGCAAGCGACAGGCTAAATAACCTGGAACATCTGCGCCATAAAATACGCCAGCTCCGCACGCAAATCGACGCGCTGTTGAAAGAGATAACGCAACTGGAAACGGAAAACGCCTGGCGGCTCGCCTCTTCCGTTGCGGATAAGGAAGCCTATTTCTCCGAGCAGGAACGGGCGCTAACCGAAATTCGCAATACGCTGGAGGCGCAGGTTCAACAGGTGGAACAGGAACTTCTGTCAGGGTAGTCCATCATTCATCAACACATTGTCGGATGGCGCAAGCGCCACCCGACGAATCGCGGCATAAAGAGGGTAAGAGGGTCGCTACTGTCGCTGTAAAAGTAACGAACGGGCGGAGTCCGCCATGATCATCACCGCACCTGCCAGCATTAACGTATCTTTTAATACCAGCCGTCCGGCGCCCGATAAATACGGAAAACCATAATGCGCATCGCCCAGCGGCATAACCCAGGCCTCCGGCGTAGTGATTAAAAACGACAGCGTGACAAATGGCGTCAGGAATGCCAGCACGCCGCCTGCCAGCCCTAACCAGCGGCTGACAGGGTTAGCCAGTACCAGCGCCGCGATAATCAATTCCACCACGCCCAGACTATCCGAAAACGCATACGTATTATTGGCCGTTTGCCAGGCGCGTTCCTCCGGTTTTAGTTCGCCCTCATGAGTCAGATGCTGACGATATTCTTCCGGATGTTCATAGAAAAAAGACATAAACGGGCTGTTCGCTACAAACGGGGTAATACTGTCTGCCTCATAGGGCACAAATTTTAGTAGTCCAATCCAGATAAAAACGATGGCGATACTCAGGCGAATTAATGTTAATCCCAGCCGATCCCCCTGACTTAACAGACGAAGATATTTATCCATCTCAGGCTCTCCTTACTTATATAAAATCGCAGTGGCGTAACCCGTATTATCAATACGCATTGACGTAATTTTCCATGACGACGCCTGTTTACTTTGCGCCAGTCTGGCAATAGCGTCTTCAAGCATTGACGGCGTTGCTGACACCGCAGAAACGCTGATATATTCAACGTCAGTTAGCGGCTGGGCGGAGACGGAAAACGCCAGCGGCGCAGCCAATAATGAAGCAATAAGTGTGGTAACTTTTAACATCGAGATTTCCAGTCGTGGGTTATTTCAATGGTGTTATAATACGTTACGCCTGACTAAAGCCTTTTCTTTCAGACGCCAGCATATTTGTTCTGGCGTATTTTTATAGCCTGACAGGCAAAAAAAAGCCCTGATTAACAGGGCTACGTTATTTATGTTTTACTTAATGAGAGAGAAGAGATCGTTTAAAGACTCACTCATTGTAGGATGGGTAAATATCTGGTCGCGTAACACCGTATAAGGTAAATCTGCATCCATAACGGTTTTAACGATATTAATCATTTCATGAGAATCAACGCATAACAATGACACCCCTACAATACGCTGCGTATTCACGTCCACTACCGCTTTTAGTACGCCACGGGTATCGTTCATAACACGGGCGCGAGGGATCGCCGCCACCGGTAATGTCACCACCTGCACCGTTGCGCCGCTTGCCCGCGCTTGTTCTTCCGTCAGCCCGACACGAGAGAGCGGCGGCGTCATAAAGACGGAATACGGAACATTCTGGCGATCGCGGGTACTGCGTTTGCCATCTCCCAATAACCCGTCGCGTACAATACGAAAATCATCCAGTGAAATATAGGTAAACTGCAACCCACCGGTAACGTCGCCCATCGCCCAGATATTGTCCGCCGTGGTACGCAGGTAATCATCCACGATGATCCCGCCGCGTTTGTTCACCGCCACGCCGGCGTTCTGCAACTGTAAGCCAGCCGTCGCCGGTTTTCGCCCCGACGCCACCAGCAGGGCATCCACAAGATGCGCGCCTTCCGGCGTTTCTACTTGTACCGCGCCCTCCTTTGAGGATACGGCCTGTACGTTGGCGTTTAAAATCAGCTCGACGCCCTTTTCCTGTAAAATGCGGGTAATTGCCTGCGCGATATCCCGATCTTCACGAGGCAGGAATTGCGGCGCTGCTTCAAAGATAGTGACCTTCGTACCAAAGTTGGCGAACATTGAGGCAAATTCAAGGCCAATATAACCACCGCCTAAAATCCCCAGCCGCGCCGGACGCTGGCTCAGGCTGAGTAGCCCGGTGCTATCGAACACCCCTGCCGTCGTTGTTAAGCCCGTAATAGCCGGGATCACCGGCTCTGCGCCAGTATTAATGAAGATCTTTTCTCCCCGTAACACCCGCTCGCCGTCCGCCTGAAATACCCGTAAGGTATGGTTATCAATAAACTCCGCCCTTCCCTCAATCACATCGACATTGTCCAGGTCGGCAAGATTATGAAAATTTTTGTCGCGTAAAAAATTTACGACCGCCGCTTTGCGTTGCATGGCGACAGAAAAATCGCCCTCACGTTCCGCGTCATGCACCAGCGTTTTCGTTGGAATACAGCCAATGTTGATGCAGGTTCCGCCAAACATACTCGCGGACTGTTCGATAATCGCCACGCGCCATCCCGTCTTCGCCAGAGTTGCCGCCAACGTTTTTCCTGCCTTGCCAAAACCAATAATGAGCGCCTGATACTGTGTCATCTTCTTTCTCCGCCAAATCACCATCTGTTTGTCAGGACAAGTATAAATAACGTCAAAAAAGACAGGGTTATCCGCAACGCGTCATTTTTTGTCTTATCGTCTAAATTGGCGGTTAGCAAAAAGAAGGGTAGAAATGACATTGAGTCCGAAATATAGTGATCAGAGACAGAAATGGTTATCCCTATTTTTGAAAAAGAATCTGTTCTGGAGTCTATATGGATGCGCTTAGTCGGCTATTGACGCTTAACGCCCCTCAGGGCTCAATCGACAAGAATTGCCCGTTAGGCGGCGACTGGCAGTTGCCGCACGCCGCTGGCGAACTATCGGTGATTCGCTGGCATACCGTTACGCAGGGCGAAGCGCAACTGGAAATGCCTACCGGCGACGCCATGACGCTTACGCCGGGAAAGGTGGTGATTCTGCCGCAAAACTCCGCCCACCGTTTGCGCCAGTCTGGCGAAGCACCGACACATATCGTGTGCGGTAGTCTACGTCTGCACACGACGTCACGTTATTTCCTTACCGCGTTGCCGGAAGTGTTATGTCTTGCCCCGCCGCCGCATAGCCCCGCCAGTATCTGGATTAACGCCGCCATTTTGCTGTTACAGCAGGAGTCAGAACGCCATTTACCTGGCGCTGATGTCTTATACAGTCAGCAGTGCGCCACGCTGTTTACCCTCGCCGTTCGCGACTGGCTATCGCAGGCTGGCACAGCGAAAAGCGTGCTCAATTTATTGCTGCATCCCCGGCTGGGCCGCGTGATCCTTCACATGCTGGAAACACCGGCGCATCCCTGGACGGTCGAAACGCTGGCGCAACGGGTACACATGTCGCGGGCGAGCTTCGCCCAGCTATTTCGCGACGTGTCCGCGACGACGCCCTTAGCCGTGTTAACAACGCTGCGCCTGCAAATCGCCGCCCAGACCCTGTCGCGTGAAGCGCTGCCAGTGATGGTGATTGCCGAGTCGGTAGGTTATGCGAGCGAATCTTCTTTTCACAAAGCTTTTGTCCGTGAATTCGGTTGTACACCAGGCGAGTACCGCAAACGGGTCAACGCGCTCGGACGATAAACGTATACTGAACCCGCCTACAGTTTGACGCCGCAGGCGGGCGACACACGTTATGCCGCAAGGCGACGATGCCTGCGCAGCCACATCAGCTTGTAGGCTGCCGGAATGATAAACAGCGACAGCAGCGGCGCGGTAATCATGCCGCCAATCATCGGCGCTGCAATACGGCTCATCACCTCAGAACCCGCGCCGGTCCCCCATAAAACAGGCAGCAGACCGGCGATAATCACCGCTACCGTCATGGCTTTTGGCCCCCCCGGAGCACCGCCCCGTGGTAAAGCGCCTCATCGAGTTTTTCTGCCGAAAAGGTGTTGGGAGCTTGCGCTTTGAAGGCCGCGCCTGCTGAATCACCGGCGCTCCCATCATGCTACGCAGAGCGATCAGTAATTTACTCTCTAATACGATGCGCTATACGCCGCCGGGTAAAACCATTACTCTTAGGATAAAAGAAGCGGACGACCAGATACATATTATTGTTGAAAACCCCGGTACGCCAATCGCGCCGGAACATTTGCCGCGCCTTTTCGATCGTTTTTATCGCGTTGATCCCTCCCGCCAGCGTAAAGGGGAAGGCCGCGGTATAGGCCTGGCAATTGTAAAATCCATCGTCATTGCGCATCAGGGAAAAGTTTCTGTCACCTCCGATACGCGCGCTACTCGTTTTATTTTGACATTACCCAAACACCTCCGTTGAACTGTAGCGATAGTGAAAGGCGCTATCACTAGCCAGCAAAATAATCTGATATAATCGTCATTATCCTGTCACGCGCCAGACCCAACGACTGTTTTATTATTTCTCTTATTAACCCACACCGGAGAAATAAGATGAATAAGTTTACATCCCTTTTAGCTGTCGTTTTTTTATTTCAGCTGGCGTAAAAGCCGCAGAGAAAATAGAATCCCGCCAATTATCCGCCACGGCGCATGAGATGATGAATAACGGTGACGCCTTCGCGCACCAGCAAATGGCTCAGACACAGAAACCCAGCGCCCTGACTACAGTGGAAAATGCGACACCCTTTTCTGAAATGGACGACCATGAAAAAGCAATGGTCATCCATCAATCGATGAATAATGCCCATTCTTTCTCCCACGAGATCCAGGCTGAGGAGCACCATAAACAGATTAAACGCAATTAGTTATTTGCATATTAGCGTCACGTACTGCGGATGGCGCAACGTCGCCCCCGCAGAAGCTTACGGATTAACATAATTTTGAGAGGTTAAATGGCGCGCCCTGCAGGATTCGAACCTGCGACCCACGGCTTAGATGTTCCTGGAACTACCTGAGCTAACAACAAGTTATCCCATTACTACGGCGCTCACACTCGCCCCATCCTCGAAAAACATGCAAAGCCTTGCAAACCAATGCAAAGCTTTGTGTGTCCCGTTTTTGTCCCAAACAACTTAGCAATCAGTAGTCCCAATTGATCGGTAACAACGATCAATTAATAATATAACAATAAGTTTAAACTATCAAATATCACATTATTGATCGTTTATATCGATCAAAGCAATTTGTAGTGCTACACTCCAGACCTTTCCGAATCCGCTGATTTTCATAATGTTGAAGTTATTCGCTAAGTACACATCGATCGGTGTTCTTAACACGCTTATTCATTGGGGCGTATTTGCTTTTTGTGTGTATGGGATGCATACGCATCAGGCGCTGGCGAACTTTTCCGGTTTTGTTATCGCCGTATCGTTCAGCTTCTATGCCAATGCGCGCTTCACCTTTAATGCCAGCACCACCACGCTTCGCTACATGATGTACGTGGGGTTTATGGGAACACTGAGCGCCGTTGTTGGCTGGATGGCTGACAAATGTTCCCTGCCGCCACTCCTTACGCTTGTCACCTTTTCAGCTATCAGCCTGATATGCGGATTCATTTATTCAAAGTTCATTGTCTTTAGGGATGCGAAATGAAAATCTCGTTAGTCGTTCCGGTCTTCAATGAAGAAGCCACGATACCTATTTTCTATAAAACGGTTCGCGAGTTTGAAGAGCTAAAACCGTATGAAGTTGAGATTGTTTTCATCAACGACGGAAGCAAAGATGCGACTGAATCAATAATTAACAAAATAGCTGCATCTGATCCGCTCGTTATTCCGCTTTCGTTTACGCGAAACTTCGGTAAAGAACCTGCTCTTTTCGCGGGTCTCGACCATGCAACCGGGGATGCGGTCATTCCTATTGATGTCGATTTACAGGATCCGATAGAAGTTATCCCCCATCTCATTGAGAAGTGGCAGGCTGGCGCGGATATGGTGCTGGCTAAGCGCTCAGACCGCTCAACTGACGGGCGCATGAAGCGTAAGACTGCTGAATGGTTTTATAAGCTGCACAATAAAATCAGCAACCCGCAGATTGAGGAAAACGTAGGAGACTTCCGCCTGATGTCTCGTGAGGTTGTAGAGAACATCAAGCTCATGCCTGAGCGCAACCTGTTTATGAAAGGGGTTTTATCATGGGTTGGGGGTCGCACTGAAGTTGTTAAATATGCACGTGCTGAACGAATTGCCGGGGTGTCAAAGTTTAATGGATGGAAATTGTGGAATTTGGCTATAGAGGGGATCACAAGTTTCTCTACGTTCCCGCTACGTATGTGGACTTATATCGGATTAACCGTTGCTGGAATGGCGTTCCTTTACGGAGCATGGATGATATTTGAAACATTGGCATTCGGTAACCCTGTCCGTGGTTATCCATCAATTCTGGTTTCAATTCTTTTCCTGGGAGGAGTTCAGTTGATTGGAATTGGGGTGCTTGGAGAGTATATAGGTAGAATATATATAGAAACAAAATGCCGCCCAAAGTACTTAGTAAAAAAACAACCAAAATAAATAACGGAATATTTTATGATTTCCTTCAATAAATCTAAAATTTTAACATGTGGTTTATTTGCAATTATATCTGCAATTTCACTTTACTTTTTTTTAGTTTCACATCCAACAGTGATCATATCAGGAGATGATTGGGGAAACCTGACATCTACTAGAGCATTATATCCTCAATGGGGGATCGCTAACCCAATTAAGGTAATGCCAGAGCTAGGCTACCCTTTATTTGCAAAGTTATCCACTGCGCTTATAATGCCGCTTGGTTTTGGATTTCTTGAATCATTTTCAATCATAACAGCCATTTTCATCACTATACTTTTGTCTTTGTTCTTACATCAACTATTCCAGCTATTTAATGTTAATCTCTCAGCTGGATTTTTACGATCATCTATTTTTGTTGTTTTTTTCTACGCTTCAATTTTTTTCATTTTCTTGAAAGAGGGCAATCATGAGAACTTATACATGCTATGGGAGGTAAACATAACATGTTTTTATCATTATATAGCACCTGCTTTAATTAACTCTGCGCTATCAATATTTGTAATAAGAAATTATAGAAATTTCGATGTTAACATCTTAAAGAGAAATGGTGTTTGGTATTCTTCGTCGATATTTTTTGCTTCATATATTGCAGTGTTTTCCAGCATGTTCGCTAATATTATATTAGCGATAACTTGCGGAGTGACACTACTGTTCTCGCTCATTAATAATAAACTATCAATAACGAAGACAATAAAGGAAAGCACCTTACAAATATTCACACTAACCGCTTGGGTTGTTGCTGTGATTTATGAGGCCAACGGTGGAAGGGCTGCCAGCCTTGGTTCTGGCTCACTTGATATATATGGCACATTAAGCGTATTAAATTACCTAATAGAACAAGTCCAACCAGCTTTTAAATATTCAGCAACCGCACTCGTTTCAATTGGAATAATATCATCATTGTATTCATTAATAAGAAATAAAAATAGAGACCAAAGCATTGTTTTCTTTATTGTGTTTATTTCAGGAGTGCTGTCATTAATAGCGCTTGTTCTTTTGTGCGCCAGGGCAGGAAGTTATTATGCTGCTCGACCTGTTGTGATGTGGGGGGGATTCCTGTATGTAAGCATGGCGTCTTTCATCACAATTGACATTCTGGCCAAGGACAGAACAAAACTGATAAATGCATTGCTGGCTTTTTGTACAATTATTTTAGTCTATAAAGGGCTGACTTCTAACTCTACTCTTAAGCAGTCAATAAATCTTAACTTAAGCTATAGCCAAGCTAAAGCGGTAAGCCAGAATATAATAGATCAGGTTATATCAACCGACAGGAATAATGGCACAAACATGATTCTTTATGTCCCTAAAGGTGATGATCACGATAACTGGCCATTCCCTATTTATGAAGGACCATTCATAGGGAAGGCATTAAAGAATTATGGCATAATACAAAATGATATATATATTGAGGTTAAGCCTGATATTTATTTGAACCAGAAGATGTCTGTCCCGATTAGTTAACATAATTAGCGGCAGGGGCGCCCTGCCGAAATCTACAAGGCTTTATGGGTACGCCACCACCGAGCCGGAAGTGTTGTAATTATTAGCCACTCTTGGTAACAATATCAGTTGTTGACAACGTTCCTCCTAACGTATTGAAAACGTTCCCCTAATAACTTAAGAAGTGCTTTCCACTTGTTGGAGTAGTAATGACCCTGGCACAAATTCAGTACAGTGCTAAATCAGAGACCTTCGTCTTTCCGGAGACTTCGGATAAATTCAGCCGGAGTCATGTCATTTAATGATGAATGCGTTCTCTCATGATTGTATTCCCTGCGCCAGTTGTCGGGTTTTTCCTGCGCATCTTCCAGTGACAGGAACCAGTGAATGTTCAGGCATTCATCCCGCAGACTGCCGTTAAATGATTCAATAAACGGATTATCTGTCGGCTTTCCGGAGCGTGAGAAGTCCATTGTGACGCCGTGTTCATACACCCATTTATCCAGACTTTTTGAGATAAACTCGCTGCCGTTATCCGTCTGGATACCTACCGGCAGCCGCTTATTTAGTACCCGCAGTGCCTCCATTATTCTGACCACATCCTCGCCTTTTAACAATTTTCCGGCATGGATCGCCAGGCATTCCCGACTAAAATTAACCACTACAGTCAGCGCCCGAAAACGCCGCCCGTTAAACGGATTATCTGACACAAAATCCATACTCCAGCACTGATCGACATGCGTCAGGACCGGGCGCTGCTGACGGCGTGCTGCACTGACATGTCTGCGGGGGCGTTTTCTGCGCAGGTTCAGGCCTTCCGGACAATAAATCCGGTGGGTTTTCTTGTGGTTAACAGGCCATCCCTCCCGGCGCAACTGAATATGAATACGCGGGCAACCGTAGCGTATCCGGGTTTCCGCTATTTCCCGGATACGCAGGGTTATCGCCCGATCATCACGCCGGCTCTGCCAGTGGTAAACGGTTCTGCTCTGCATCAGCAACCCGCATCCCCGCCGGACGCTGATACGGTAAGCCTCCAGCAAAAATGTCACCGCCTGGCGCTTCTGAGCCGACCTCAGAACTTTTGCTTTAGTACCTCCTGCAGCATCTCCTTATCCAGACTCAGCTCAGCGCCCAGCTTCTTCAGCCGCTGATTCTCATCCTCCAGTTGCCGCAGCCGCCGCAGTTCCGTTACGCCCGGCCCGGCAAATTTTTTCTTCCAGTTGTAAAATGTGGCCTCAGAAATTCCCATCTTTCTGCAGACTTCCCCGACGCGAGTGCCGATTTCAGCCTGTTTCAGGGCAAATGCAATCTGTTCTTCGGTATAACGGGTCTTTTTCATGACAATGCGCCTTTCTGTGAGATGGAAGAAAGACCGGAAACTTCAGTTTAGACTGGCACTGTTTACAGGGGGAAGGTCAAGATAATGCGAAAATACAGGGATGATTTAAAACTTACCCTGATACTTACACTGCAGGATAATTTTAGATGATAGTTTTTTTGATGTAACTGCTTGATATATCAATGGCGCGCCCTGCAGGATTCGAACCTGCGACCCACGGCTTAGAAGGCCGTTGCTCTATCCAACTGAGCTAAGGGCGCCTTGTGAAGTGAAGACTTCGTGTAGACGAAACGCGAGAATTATACGGTCAGGCACTCCTGAGTCAATGGCTTTTGTTCTGGTTGCTGACTAAGTGTACGAATATCGTCTTTTCTGGCGCAATGCCAGGTTCCAGGAAATCGCCTGGACACATCTCAGCACGCATAAAGTGGGAATTAAGGCCGCCAGTATTTAGATAATCAATCAGTTTCTTTAATATTTCACCATGATTCACCTGCCGTGTAGGATATTTTTTATGCTGAGTATCGCTATTAAGGAACAAAACAGTCACTTTGAGCATGGGTTGAAAATCATCATGACGCGTCTGGCGAATCAATGGCAGCAGAAAATTGACTTTCTGCCGCCAGAAGAGATAGATAATGCCGATATCGCTTTCCTGGCCCTGGATGATGATTGGTTCAGCGCTGGCTGTTATCAGATACCTATGCATACCCAACATCAGCTACGGGTGATTATTTGTAATAAATGCGATAAAGAAAAGCTCATGTTCAGACCATGTCTGTATATGCTGCCGCATATTTATCGGGAAGATGATATTGAAGAAATTACCCGGAAAATGATATTGATCTTACATAAACGAGCGCTTCGACATAGCGTCCCTTCTGGCATTTGCCACTACTGCACGACTCGTCATTTTTCAGTAACAGAACGTCACCTGTTAAAACTGATCGCCAGCGGTTATCATTTAAGCGAAACGGCCGCTTTACTTTCACTTTCTGAAGAGCAGACAAAGTCACTCCGCCGGAGCATTATGCGAAAATTACATGTTAAAACGGAGCAGCAGTTTTTAAAATATATTAGAGTTAACCTTCATTTCTTACTCAGTAAGTAAACTCACTTAACTTTTTACAAGGCTTACGAAATATCTCACCAATAATTAAGTAACGATACCTACAGGCATTTTTTTAACGCTGCCACAATGATGCCCATAATATCCTGATAGATTCAGGGGTCGAAAATATATGGCTGCATCATAAATGCCTGGAGGAGTGTTTGGTGGCACAGGGTACTTTATTAAAGGAAAGGATAAATCCCCCACACCTGGCGTCTTCGCCCACACGTCATTCATATCTCAACAGCGAATTGTTAAAATCTGAGCCAATCGTTAATCTCTCAACTGCGCAATTAATCGGCTATGAGGTCCTGACGCAACTTCCGTCAGAACATGATAGCGAAGTTTTTTTTCAGCAGTTAATGCTGGTGGAAGGCATTGAAACATCAGAGCAACGAAGCATTGCTTTTTACGCTGGTGCAACGATGGAACAAGGTTATTTATGGCCAGCCATATTACCAGATATATATTAGAGCAATGGAAAAAGCAGGATGCGCAGCGTACCACGCAGGGAAAGACACCGCCGTTTAAGAAATGCTAAAGACTGCGCCTGCCGTTATCACTCTCCAACGCCGCAGATATTTGATCGCCTTGAGTTACTGAACCAACAGCTCAATTATGCCTTGCCGGTTGGTATCATTTCTCAGGCAATAATTACAACTGACAACTACCTCGGCTATTCGCTGAGTCACTACTTATTTTCCGGAAAACGTGCCGCAGCATTCCGCTCATTAGATGACATTTCTTTGTGGATTGAAAAGGGGTCGCTCAGACAACTGATTGTAG
Source organism: Salmonella sp. SAL04213 (assembly GCF_046550535.1). Lineage (NCBI taxonomy): Bacteria > Pseudomonadati > Pseudomonadota > Gammaproteobacteria > Enterobacterales > Enterobacteriaceae > Salmonella > Salmonella sp. SAL04213. The sequence continues at coordinate 754,722 of NZ_JBGDXS010000001.1, forward strand.
ATATGGAGACGCTACCTGTCTCCTGTATTGAGGCGCTTAACCAGCTACGCGCGCTCAGTTGGCAACAAAGCGATATCCAGTTTTACCTGCTGGTATCAGATAAAACCCCCGCTATAGCTCAGTTTATCCGTATGGCTGGGCGTTTTTTTGTCCTGTCGCGACGACAAAATCTGGCCTCTGTACGCGAAGCCTTGTTATCAGCCGCCGAACCTCGCTTATCGGAAAGCTTTAGCCGTACTGACTGGTTGATTATTGAAACTTTAGCGCAAGGCGCCTCTTTAAAAGAAATAGCACGTCAGCAAAGCGTACCTTATCATCGTGTAGTTTACCGGCTTAAACAACTTATCACCCTCCTTAACCTTCCCCACAGGCAAAGCTTTCTTCGGCTGATCCAGCAGTTAAACGTTACTTTCCACGACATTTTTTAACGAACTAACGTTTTGGTGAATAAGATTTTTTAAGAAATTACTTATTTTCACTTCCATTAAATGTAAATATTTCACATAAAATTAATATTTACAACTCGTCCTGGTAAGCGATAAAAATTTTTTTCTTACACCGTCCCCTGTTCCTCCTCGTTTTTTGAGGTCTCCAGCGTCAACATCTTTCTGTTATTACATAACAAATACTAAACAATTAGTCTTTCATATTATTTTTATACTTAAAAACAACAGTTTAAACTACTCAATGTCAACTCTAAAGAAAATAGCTCCACCACGAACAAATTTTCTATAACGCCACAGAACATCCTACCCGCTATCCATAATTCGCATTTCGCAAGACTTTTCCGAGAAATCAGACCAGGTATAATCCATATTGTTTTTACTTAATCAGAAATTTCTTTTTTGTTGGTGCGAAATGGATATTCCACATATTTATTACTCTTACGCCAAATAGCCAGTCAACAGGGAGGTCTCATTCTTTATTATTGCTCCACTGTGTGGTGCGTAGACCTGGCTATTTCACAATCTTTAAGGTGTCTGACGCTTATTCTAAAACGAAGGACGCATAACAGTCTGAGGCATACAACAATGAAACCTGCATCTGTTATCATTATGGACGAACACCCTATTGTAAGAATGTCGATCGAAGTTTTACTCGGTAAAAATAGCAATATTCAGGTTGTCCTGAAAACGGATGATAGCCGAACAGCGATAGAGTATCTGCGCACTTATCCTGTTGACCTTGTCATTCTGGATATTGAATTACCGGGCACCGACGGCTTTACCTTACTTAAACGAATCAAATCTATCCAGGAACATACCCGGATACTTTTTTTATCGTCGAAATCAGAGGCTTTTTATGCCGGAAGAGCAATAAGAGCGGGCGCAAACGGATTTGTAAGTAAACGCAAAGACCTCAATGATATTTATAATGCGGTAAAAATGATTTTATCCGGCTATTCTTTTTTCCCATCTGAGACGCTTAATTTCATCAGTAATACCCGTCCCCCCAAAGGTGGGCACCATGATATGCCACTATCTAACCGCGAAGTTACCGTGCTGCGCTATCTGGCCAATGGAATGTCTAACAAAGAAATTGCCGAGCAACTTTTATTGAGTAACAAGACTATCAGCGCGCATAAGGCCAATATATTTTCTAAACTTGGCCTTCACTCTATCGTTGAGCTTATCGATTACGCCAAATCACACGAATTATTGTAAATGTACTCCCGGCGAATTATCGTTCGGGAGCCACAATAACGGACACTAATTGTAATTGATCAGGAAGGTCGCATCCGCGTTAGCAAGTCCGGGCTGCACGCCATCGGCTAAGGCGATATAGTTCGCATAGAATTTCAGGGTAGCATTGCCGTTGTTGTCAATATCGACGGCCTTGCTGGCCTGTTCAAGCGGCAATCGACGTTGATCGCCATCGCGAATTTCAATCGCCAGTTTTTGCGCCATTTCCGTATCAGCAAGCGCCAGTAATGCCGTGCCGGGCGCTGGCGTCCCGGAAAACGTTATAGACGCCGAACCCGGCGGGCAACCTTCAAGTTTTAGGCTAAAGGCTACCGGTTGCGTGGCGTCACCGGCGGCGTGAAGCTGTTTTGTCGGCCAGGTGCCGAGGTTAACCGACTTGTTACTGTCGCCCGCCACCACGGCGCAGGTAAAATCCACCACGTTACCGCGCAGTTCAATATTCACTTCGCCCAGAGATGAGTTGGCCTGACTCAGCGGGCTGAACAAAACACAACCGATAGCGATGAAAACGCGCCGAAAGATCATTATGCCTCCTTAATCATAATCGACTCGTAGATAGCCGCGCGCAGTAAACGGCCCTTCCGCCGGTTTAATCCCCGTCACGCTGATCGGCCAGGCGCGAATACCTACGCGAGCGGCGGCGTTATCATCAAGATGAAACGGAATTTTACTCGACAAATTATTGGGTGTGAGCGGCGTACCGTTGCTATCAGCAACCACAAAGCCTAAATCCGGATTATCGGACACCATCGCCTGCCCTGAGGCCTTTTCGGCTTCAAGCCGCATCGATAAATAGGCCTGCGCCGCGACGTTGGTACATTTAATAGCGATAGTTTTCGTTTGCGGCGTGACGCCTTGCGGACGATTACCCGCCCCCGCCTGACTAAATAACGACGCGCCGATATCGCCGAAATCAAACTCCACGACCTGTCCGGCATTCACTTCACAGTTTTGCGGTACTTCCACTTTGCCGCTGTAGCTAATGGTATACACCGGCGTGCTCAACGCGTCGCCGGTAGAGGTCGTTACATAGACAGTAAACATTGTCTGGCGAGGGATCGTCACCATATTAATAAAAGGCCGTATCACTTTTAATTTAAAAACCAGCTTTGAGTCCTGCACGCCAAACGGCTTTTGCTGCGACACGTTAGAGTCGACGCCCATGCGAATATAGTTACGGGGCGGATAAAATACGCCAGCGACACTATCGGTGATGCTCATCGCGCCCAGAAGGTAGTCATTCAGTTTGAGGTATTTAAAATTTCCTTCGGTGCTTCGTACCGGTAATTCTGATACATAGCTTCGGTAGGTATAATTTACCGTTGTCCCCGCCGGGCACGTCGCGTTTACGCCGACCCAACCTGATTTTTCCGGCAGCGTAACCACCTGTCCCGGCTGATTATTGCCGCTGGTGAAAACATCTGACAGGTCGTAAAAGATATCGGTCACCGTCCCGTTTGAATTGCGGCAAACCGTCGCCAGCGCGGGATGGGTGAAAAAGAGCGCGGTCCCCGCCAGCAATAGCGCTGAGTATATTTTCATCTCTATTTTTCCTTTTATGACGCCGGACGGATACAGGTTGCGCTGGCTATCGTAATCGCCTGCTTCAGGCTGTCCTCCGCCAGGGCGTAAGGGGCGATACAACGCGCGTTTTTCCCCTCTCCCCACTGGATGAACAGTTCACCTTTTAGCGGCAAGCCGCTCAGATAAATTTGCCCATCATCGCCGACCATACTGGTAATGCCGCTGGCGGTTTCTCGTACTATCGCGCCAAACGGTAACGGACGTCCGCCAAGCCTCGCGGTAATGATTGCCCTTACGCCTATCCGCGTATCAAAAGCAGCCCGCACCAGCGCGCCCTCTGTCGGCACTACGCTGCTGACGTTATTTTCGACATCGGTATGGTTGTCCATCGTGTTGGTATCTAACGCGACGCGGTTATAGCGATATACCGTGGCGTAGGGCATTACCGCATAACCCCGCCAGTCCGTTTTCACGCCGGTCTGGTTTTCGATGCGCACGCCTTTCGCTCCCGGCGCTTTAATCAAGACATTGGTATCGCCCAACGGTTGGCTAAACGTAATACCATCCGCATGACCGACCACGCCGCCGGAAAGTTGCCAGTTATAGTCATGCTGATCGCGATCGTAGTTATATCCCACGCCCAGCGTGCCATACGTCGCCTGCCAGCTAGCGCTGGCGCTGCCGCTATAACCATTGCTACTGCTACGACCCTGCGTCACGCTGTAGCTCAGATTACGTCCTTCCAGAAGCGTGCCGCCTACTCCGGTCTGCCAGCTATTGTCGCCGTCGCGGTTGCGGTTGGCGTTAAACGTGGCATAAGTACGATCAAGAAGAGTGTCGCGCGCATAACGCCGTCCGGTCAGAACGCTAAACGGAACGGACATATTGAATGCCAGAATGCGGTCGGCGCCTGAGATCCCCACCGACTCGTTCCACGACCATGACAGCGAATAACTTATGCCTTGCCATCCACTGGCGTATCCCAGTTGATACCAGGTATTGGTATCCGGCGTATTCCAGTAATTTTGTTGACTGCCGGAAAGATACAGTGACCCGTAATCCCCCAGGTTTTGCGAAATATTGACCTGAAAGCGGCCTTTTTTGCTGTAGCGGAGATTGTGGTAGCTCTGCGCCACCGGTACTTTATGGCGGCGTCCGTCGCTATCGTATTCGTAGTCGTACCCTTCCATACTGCGGTATGCCACATCATCCAGGGTGTAAAATCCGCGCGTGGAATAGCGGTAACCCAGCAATTGAAAATTAGTCCCGTAATTATTCAGCGATTTGGCGTACAGAAAACGCAACGATTGCCCCTGATGGGTGCTGTCATCTGCCAGTTGGCTACGCGCATGTGTGACATCGACCGACACGGCACCCCAGTCGCCCAAATTTCGCCCCGCCCCGACCACCACGGCACGGTAACGATCGGCAAGTTGCGTACCACCGTAAGCCGTCAGCCCCGCAGGCAGGCCGGCAATCACCGTTCCCTGGAAAAAGAATGGCGAAGACTGCTGACTATTGCCGCTGCGAAAATCCCCGGCCACCAGGTCATACTTCACCCTGCCCTCACGCTGCAATAGCGGAACGGTAGAGTAAGGCACCGTGTAACGTTGTTGGCTACCGTCTTTTTCATCTACCGTCACCTCAAGGTCGCCGCTGGAAGAGGTAGGATTAAGATCGGTAATCGCAAACGCGCCCGGCGACACATAGCTTTGGTAGATAACATACCCGTTCTGTCGTATCGTCAGCTTTGCCGCCGTCCGGGCGATTCCTCTAACCGTGGGGGCGTAGCCCTGCAGGCTATCGGGATACATATTGTCAGAAGAGTACAGCCGCGCTCCGCGAAAGCCGACGCTGTCGAAAACATCGTTCCCGGTATTGCTGTCCCCCATGACCAGTTCGCTTTTTAGCGGAATGATGGCGCGCTGTACCCAGGTGCCAATGTTGTTCCAGCGTTGCGAATGATAGCCATCCCCTTTCGAATAATTCCAGGCTCCGTTATTACGCAGCCGCCAGGGGCCATAGTTCAACCCGCTCAGCAGACTCAAAAAATAGCTATCGCTGTCTGTTCCGCGGCTACCGGTAAAACTGTAATTAATGAGTGCGGCGGGTATCCCTTCATCCCACTCTTCCGGCGGGATATAGCCACGCGCGCTGTTGAGCAATGACGCCTGCGGCAAGCTAATGTTTAAGCGCATCGACGCGAAATCGAACGCGACCTCCGCGCCCGGGATTTTCTCAGGAAGGTGAATACACGTGGTATCGACGCCTTTATCTGAGACAGGGAACACCGCGGTATTCACGCCCAGCCGTTTAATCCACTCCGGTGTAAAACAAGGCATCAGGCCGCCGGATTTATCGCCGGTGCCCACGGCGCCCGCCTCAAAACGAATATCCTGCGTCGCTACGAATTCGTCGTTACGCCAGATATCCACCCGGTAAATACCAGGCGGCTGATGATTACCTTTTTCAAAGCGAGATAAATCCGCCACGGACGCGGTATCCGCCGACAAAAACGCAGGGTTGAAATAACTTTCGCCGCGGCTCGTCAGCGGACACAGCGCCGCCAGCACCGACAGCGCCACGCCGCTTAACGGTGATACATAGCCGGGAAATCGCCCTGCAAACCAGGTTGTCTTCTTCATCGTGTTCTCGTGTGGCTTCACGCTCTCTGCTTAACCGAGACTGGCCGTTGTCGCCGACGTCAATGCGCCGTAATCATTGACGGTCTGAAATGTCACGCTGCCCTGCGCGCCAGTCGGTAAGGGAATTTGCATGTCGCTTTTTGGCGCGATCATCACGTTATCAATCTTTTTCGCGCCCACGCTGATATTGACCAGCGTGAGGTAATAAGCAGATGGGTTGGTTATCTTGAGATGGTTGCCGACACGGGAAAATTTCAGCAAGGTCGGCGCGTCTTCCGGCGTCTGCGGCAAATTCGCCGGACGCACGAACAGTTTGATGCGCGACAGAATCGCCAGTTGCAGAACGTTTTTTCCTTCAATATGACTTTTATCGACCGACGGAATGGCTTTCACGTTCATCCAGAATAACGACTCCCGATCCCCGGGTAGCGGTTGCCCGGCGTAGATAATACGCAGCGTGTTTTCGCTTTTGGGCTCGCTGACGAATAAAGGCGGCGTAACGATAAACGTTTTTTCTTTCTGCCCGGCGCTATTTTCGATCCATGAATTGACGAGGTAACGTTCTTGAGTATCGCTATTACTGATTGCCAGAGAAGTCTGTTTCGCCGCCGAGGGATAAATAACGCGCGTGGCGCCTAATGCAATCCCCCCCGCCGCCTGTACGTTCAGCGAAGTAAATAACGTGAGAAGAACAATAAAGCCTACTTTTATACTATTCAGCATGGTAAAAAATACCTTTTGCATTGAGTCACGTCGGCAAGAAAATTCATGGGTAAACCAGCGTAAACCACACTTCTGAATGAATTCGTCCCGGCGTCATATTTTCTGAAATTGCCCGATAGCGGGCAGTAAAATGCAAAGTCATTTCTGACGTTAAAATGGGCGTGTAATGAAGCGGTAACGTGTTAGGTATGATTTGCCGCTGCTGGTCATCAAATAATGCCAGGCCGATTCCGGCATTACCGATACCCTCGCCGCTGGCCAGAAAAACATGGGGATCTTCCGCAGGCGTAACGCCGGCAAACGCAATGCCGACATGACGCCAGACCTCCGCGCTACAGGAGATTAACCGTAACGAAAATGGAACGCTGACGGGAGCGAAGCTGCCAGGACCGGTAAACGCATTCGTGCGGTACTGTCCCATCAGTACGCGCAAATCCTGGCTTTCAGTGGCGACAGCGCAGCCGCCATTGACCAGTTGTCCGCGCAGGTGAACACGCCCGCTCTCCACCATTACCGGCTGCGCAATAACGGGCGACATCAAAACAAGCCCCACTAGCGCCGCGCCTTTCCTTATCATCTGCTATGTTCTCTTTTATCCCCGATAGCCTCTTCCGTTGAGGCGCCTCCCTTCCCTGGCGTTCCCAGACGGGATTATTCGTATTTCATGATAAAGGTGGCGTCGGCATTAGCCTGGCCTGGCGTCGCGGCGGCGGTTGCCTTATAGCGTGCGGTAAAACGCAGCGTATTGGTGCCTTCAACCAGCGCCTGCTTCGCCGAGAAGGTCGCGCCGTCCGGCTTCAACGGTGAGGAGGTGTTATCAAGAATCTCAATCCCGACGCCGGTTGCGGTAGTGCTATTGTCCGCAGAGGAGACAGCCAGCAAATTAGGGTTGGTGTTATCTGCCTGACCAGAGAAAGCCACGGCAGCGGTGGCCGCCACTTTCGGATCGCAGTCATTCAGGACGATGGAGAAAGGCACCTGCGCAGTCGTATTACCAATCGCCGTAAAGCTGGCGGTACGGTATTGACCCAGCGTCACCGTTTGATCGGCGGATTTAGTGCTGACGGCACAGGCTGCATTAACCAGTTTACCTTCGAAATGAATAGTACCGCCACTCACGCTCACCGGAGTAGGATCAGCCGCAACCGCTGCGCCAGCGACAAACATCAGACTCGCAATAGTAGAGGTCATTAATTTATGTTTCATGGATTTCCCTTGAATTACACACACCCGGTTTCGGCATCCTGTCGGCTCCGTTTGAATTATTATCGACATAGCATGTCAGAAAATTTATCTCTGCATCCTGTAAAGATAGATATCGCAGATTAATTAGTTTTCTGTTTCTCCCCTGAGTATCAGACGCAGTAATTAATCTTTGCGAACATGACATTTCGTCACGGTAATAAATTAAACATTTCGCTAAATAAAAAATAGCCGCAAACTCTTTTAATGACCTAAGCTAATTCTTATTGGGATATAAGAAGGGTCTAATCTTATTTTGTATAAAATGTCGCATTATGCCGCCCGATGCTATTAACGACGAGGGATTACGGTAACCATAGCCAGGGTGATGAATTGTTTCTTTTTGGTTAATCATGGCGCGCTTACGGGTCACGTCTCAGCATCGGCAACGAACGGGGGAGACGTCGCGTTTGCATCGGAAACACAAACGTTAACTGACAGCGAGGCCCGCTTCTGACAAAATAGCGTTATCCCCTTTGACTTGAAGTAACAGATGGAATCTTCTCTCTGATGGCAGCAAAGATTATTGACGGTAAAACGATTGCGCAGCAGGTGCGCTCTGAGGTTGCTCAAAAAGTTCAGGCACGCGTCGCAGCAGGTCTTCGCGCTCCCGGCCTGGCTGTGGTGTTGGTCGGCAGCAATCCGGCCTCACAGATTTATGTCGCAAGCAAACGTAAAGCGTGCGACGAAGTGGGATTCGTCTCCCGCTCCTATGACCTGCCAGAAACCACCAGCGAAGCCGAACTGCTGGCGCTTATCGATACTCTGAATGCAGATAACACGATCGACGGTATTCTGGTGCAGTTGCCTTTACCGGCAGGCATCGACAACGTTAAAGTGCTGGAGCGTATCGCGCCGGATAAAGACGTAGACGGTTTTCATCCTTATAATGTCGGTCGTCTGTGTCAGCGTGCGCCACGCCTGCGTCCCTGTACGCCCCGTGGTATTGTGACCCTGCTTGAGCGTTACAATATTGATACCTACGGCCTGAATGCGGTGGTCATTGGCGCGTCCAATATCGTTGGACGCCCAATGAGCATGGAGCTGCTGCTGGCTGGCTGTACGACTACCGTTACGCACCGCTTTACCAAAGATCTGCGTCACCATGTCGAGCATGCTGATTTGCTCATTGTCGCCGTAGGTAAACCGGGCTTTATTCCCGGCGAATGGATTAAAGAAGGCGCAATTGTGATTGATGTCGGTATTAACCGTCTGGAAAATGGCAAGGTCGTTGGCGACGTCGTGTTTGACGAAGCCGCGGCGCGCGCGTCATACATCACGCCAGTACCGGGCGGCGTCGGCCCGATGACGGTCGCCACGCTTATCGAAAACACGCTGCAGGCGTGCATTGAATATCACGATCCACAAGGAAAATAATATGGCGACATTCTCTTTAGGCAAGCACCCGCACGTCGAGCTGTGCGATCTGCTCAAGCTGGAAGGCTGGAGCGAAAGCGGCGCGCAGGCGAAAATCGCCATTGCCGACGGGTTGGTGAAGGTTGATGGCGTGGTTGAAACGCGTAAACGCTGCAAAATTGTCGCCGGGCAAACCGTTAGCTTCGAAGGCCAAAGTGTGAACGTCGTGGCCTGATACAGAGTGCCGGATAGCGACGCAAAGCGTCTTATCCGGCCTGATTACGCTGTCTTTTCAGATAATCATCCACTTAATCCTCTGCGTTCCAACTGCTAGCATGGCTATTTCCCTGTGAACGATCGCTATGCCTACCGTGATCACCCACGCCGCCGTTCCTCTGTGTCTTGGCGCAGGCTTAGGCCTGAAAGTTATCCCTCCTCGCCTGCTGTTTGCCGGTGTTGTGCTGGCGATGCTCCCCGATGCCGACGTGCTGGCCTTTAAATTTGGCGTCGCCTACGGCAACGTATTTGGCCATCGTGGATTTACCCATTCTTTACTTTTCGCATTCGTCCTCCCCCTGTTGTGCGTACTCGCGGGACGACGATGGTTTCGAGCGGGGCAGGTGCGCTGCTGGCTGTTTTTAACCGTTTCATTGTTGTCGCACAGCCTGCTGGATTCGATAACCACGGGTGGTAAAGGCGTCGGATGGCTGTGGCCGTGGTCAGATGAACGTTTTTTTGCGCCCTGGCAGGTGATTAAAGTCGCGCCGTTCGCGCTTTCAAGCTACATCACGCCGTATGGACATCAGGTCATTCTCTCAGAATTGCTGTGGGTGTGGTTGCCGGGAAGTATTTTAGTGTTATTTCTACGGGTACTTAAAACGCATATTAAAAGGAATCAATATGAATAAAATGACATTCGCCGCCGCGGTCATCTGTTTCTCATTTTCCCACGCCAGCTATAGCGAAGAAATGTCTGCCACTGGCTGGTATGCGGCATCGTCTGCGGTTGTCAGCGTGGGCAGTTCCGCACTGGTTAGCGGAATTATACTCTCCCCCGTACTGCTGCCGCTCAACCTGAGCATTGGATCTGTTGTCGAAAATAAAAAGCAAAAAACCGCGCTGTTAACCACTAAGTCCCCCGATAACAAAGACATTAAAATGCAAGTTCCGCTAAATGTCGTCAAAGAAGGCAACCTCAAAGCTGGTGATAAAGTCACTCTGGAAAAAACGCAGGAAGGCACCGGCGCTTATTTGAAAAAAGAGGGCAAAGTCCTTGCCCATATGGTAAATCAGGACGACGCAGGACTTTCCAGCAACCAGACGGTACCGGCCAAATGAAGCGGTTCGCGTTTGCCCTGTGGCTCAGCGCAATCTCGCTCAACGCTTATGCAGACAGTGCTAACTGTCACCAAAAAGCAAACACGCCGGAGAGCATCGCAGCGACAATGGATCAGGCGCTACAGCTCAAACAACAGCTTAACAGTCAATCCGATCCGGTCGTCATTCTGGTTCGCCAGGGGCAAGATATGTCGAGCCGACATTTAACCTGGTCACATGCTGGCTATGCCATGCGCCAGCCAAACGGAGACTGGCGGGTTTACCATAATCTGAATACTTGCGGAACCGCTGAATCAGCGCTCTATATACAAGGTCTGTATGAGTTTCTGGCTGATGACCTGGTGAATCAGAGCATTGCCGTTTTGCGCCCGCGTTCAGATATCGCGACGGCATTACAAACGCTCTTACATAGCGCTATCAAACTCAATCTCTTCCACAGTCCCCGCTATAACCTAATTGCGTGGCCTTTTTCCGGCCCTTATCAGAATTCGAATGGCTGGCTTCTCGAAGTGTTTGCGCGAGCAAACGATGCGCAGGTTTGGTCACGTAATGATGCCCGTCGCTGGTTGCAGCTTCAGGGTTATCAACCCTCTATCGTTAGTGCTGGCACTTTTGAACGATTAGGCGCAAAACTGTTCACCCCTAACGTTTTCACCGACGATCAGCCAGCAGAATTGCTGCGAAAAGGAAATGTGGGGCTAAACAGCGGCGACAGCGTCATCCGCTTTATTGCCCATTACAGCCGGGCAATACCCGGGTGTGAACATCAGAATCTGGGGGAGTCGGTGTGTGTTTATCTTTCGCCCGGTGCGAAAAAATAAAAAACAGGCCGTTCTATGCAAATAGAGCGGCCTGTAAAAGCGCTTACTTACGCCGCCAGGTGGTGCCCTGCGGGCCATCTTCCAGAATAATACCCATTTCAGTAAGACGATCGCGCGCCGCGTCCGCCGCCGCCCAGTCTTTCGCTTTACGGGCATCCAGACGCTGTTGAATCAAGGCTTCAATTTCCGCAACTTCACCATCATCCGCCTGCGCGCCGCTTTGCAGGAAAACATCCGGCTCCTGCTCCAGCAGTCCCAGCACGCCGGAAATCTTCCGCAGATGAGACGCCATCGCATTCGCGGCGGTCATATCTTCGCCCTTCAGACGGTTGACTTCACGCGCCATATCAAACAGGACGGAGTAGGCTTCCGGCGTATTGAAATCGTCATTCATCGCCTCCACGAAACGCGCTTCAAACGCCTCGCCGCCCGCCGGGGCCGCTGATTTATCCGTTCCACGCAATGCGGTGTATAACCGCTCCAGCGAGGCGCGCGCCTGCTTGAGGTTCTCTTCGCTGTAGTTCAGTTGGCTACGATAATGCCCGGACATCAGGAAGTAGCGCACAGTTTCCGCATCGTAGTATTTCAGCACGTCGCGCACGGTAAAGAAGTTGCCCAGCGATTTGGACATCTTCTCGCGATCCACCATCACCATACCGGAGTGCATCCAGTAGTTGACGTATTCGCCGTCATGCGCGCAGGTAGACTGGGCAATCTCGTTTTCATGGTGCGGGAACATCAGATCGGAACCGCCGCCGTGAATATCAAAATGGTTGCCCAACTGCTTGCAGTTCATCGCCGAACATTCAATGTGCCAGCCCGGACGCCCTTCTCCCCACGGCGACGGCCAGCTCGGCTCGCCCTCTTTCGACATTTTCCACAGCACGAAGTCCATCGGGTTACGCTTCACGTCAACGACATCTACGCGCGCGCCCGCCTGAAGCTGCTCAAGATCCTGACGGGAAAGCTGCCCATAAGTCGGATCGGTCGGTACATCGAACATCACATCGCCGTTATCCGCCACATAGGCGTGCCCTTTCTCGATTAAGGTGCGGGTGAGCTCGATAATTTCCTGAATATGGTGCGTCGCACGCGGCTCGCTGTCCGGACGCAGAATATTCAGCGCGTCGAAGTCCTGATGCATTTCCGCAATCATTCTGTCGACCAGCGCGACAAAACTTTCGCCGTTTTCATTGGCGCGTTTAATAATTTTATCGTCGATATCGGTAATGTTACGCACATACTTCAGCTTATAACCGAGAAAACGCAAATAGCGCGCGACAACGTCAAAAGCGACAAACGTGCGTCCGTGGCCAATGTGGCAGAGATCGTAAACGGTGATACCACACACGTACATGCCGACTTCCCCGGCATGAATGGGTTTGAATTCCTCTTTTTGGCGCGTCAGTGTATTAAAAATTTTTAACATCGAAGATTCCGTATAGACGTGTGTGGGTAATAATCTCCGTATGATACATATTATTCGTAATCGAAGCAGCACACTTTGCAAGGTGATCGCAGCTTACGGTTATGCTATAACAAGCCCCTATATGTGCCCCATTGCGGGCTAAAGCACCACTCTCTTGGAACAGGATGCAAAAATGGTTACTTTCCACACTAATCACGGCGATATCGTAATCAAAACCTTTGATGATAAAGCGCCTGAAACAGTTAAAAACTTCCTGGACTACTGCCGCGAAGGTTTTTACAACAACACCATTTTCCACCGTGTGATTAACGGTTTTATGATTCAGGGCGGCGGCTTTGAGCCGGGCATGAAACAGAAAGCCACCAAAGAGGCGATCAAAAACGAAGCCAACAATGGTCTGAAAAATACCCGTGGTACGCTGGCAATGGCGCGTACTCAGGCACCACACTCGGCTACCGCGCAATTCTTCATCAACGTGGCAGACAACGACTTCCTGAACTTCTCCGGCGAAAGTCTACAGGGCTGGGGCTACTGCGTCTTTGCGGAAGTCGTAGAAGGTATGGACGTGGTAGATAAAATCAAAGGCGTCGCCACTGGCCGTAGCGGTATGCACCAGGACGTACCAAAAGAAGACGTCATCATTGAAAACGTGACCGTCAGCGAGTAATCGTGGCGACACTGTTTATTGCAGACTTGCATCTGCAAACGGAAGAACCGGCGATCGTCGCCGGTTTTCTGCGTTTTTTAGCCGTAGAAGCCCGTCAGGCCGACGCGCTGTATATTCTTGGCGATCTCTTCGAGGCCTGGATTGGCGACGACGACCCCAACCCGCTACATCGTGAAATGGCCGTTGCCATTAAATCGCTGGTTGATTCCGGCGTCCCCTGCTTCTTTATTCACGGTAACCGTGATTTCCTGATTGGCAAGCGATTTGCCCGCGAAAGCGGCATGATTCTACTGCCGCAGGAAAAAGTGCTCGACCTGTATGGCCGCAATGTGTTGATTATGCACGGCGATACGCTCTGTACCGATGATGCCGGATATCAGGCGTTTCGCGCCAAAGTCCATAATCCGTGGGTGCAACGACTGTTCCTTACCCTGCCGCTGTTTATCCGCCGCCGTATCGCCGCCAGAATGCGCGCCGGCAGTAAAGCCGCCAACAGCAGCAAATCGCTGGATATTATGGACGTCAATGCGCAGACCGTCGTCGCCGAAATGGAAAAACACCGCGTACAGTGGCTGGTTCACGGTCACACCCACCGCCCGGCGGTACATGAACTTTCCGTCAACGACCAGCCCGCATTCCGCGTGGTGTTAGGCGCATGGCATCATGAAGGTTCAATGGTAAAAGTCACGCCGGACAACGTTGAGTTAATCGCCTTCCCCCTGTAAATGTTCGTCGAATCGTCCGTTACGGCGCACACGCAACCGTTTTCCTTGCCTGATTATCATGCTATTCTCTGACACCTCAAAAGCAGCGTGTCCCGCACCACAGGAGTTTTAAGACGCATGTCTTCCCGCAATAATCCGGCGCGTGTCGCCATCGTGATGGGGTCCAAAAGCGACTGGGCTACCATGCAATTCGCCGCCGAAATTTTTGAAATTCTGGATGTCCCGCACCATGTAGAAGTGGTTTCCGCCCATCGCACCCCCGATAAACTGTTCAGCTTCGCCGAAACGGCGGAAGAGAACGGATATCAAGTGATTATTGCCGGCGCGGGCGGCGCGGCGCACCTGCCGGGAATGATTGCGGCAAAAACGCTGGTCCCGGTACTCGGCGTGCCGGTACAAAGCGCTGCGCTCAGCGGCGTGGATAGCCTCTACTCCATCGTGCAGATGCCGCGCGGCATTCCGGTGGGTACGCTGGCGATCGGTAAAGCCGGTGCCGCTAACGCCGCCCTGCTCGCCGCGCAGATTCTGGCGCAACACGACGCGGAACTGCATCAGCGCATCGCTGACTGGCGCAAAGCGCAAACCGATGAAGTTCTGGAAAATCCCGATCCGCGGGGGACGCTATGAAGCAAGTTTGCGTTCTCGGCAACGGACAACTGGGCCGAATGCTGCGCCAGGCGGGCGAACCGCTGGGTATCGCCGTCTGGCCGGTTGGCCTGGATGCAGAGCCTACCGCCGTGCCGGTACAGCAGAGCGTCATTACCGCAGAGATTGAGCGCTGGCCGGAAACCGCGCTTACCCGCGAGCTGGCGCGCCACCCGGCCTTCGTCAATCGCGATGTATTTCCGATCATCGCCGACCGTCTGACACAAAAACAGCTTTTCGATAAACTGGGACTCGCGACCGCGCCGTGGCAGCTGCTGACCAGCGCCGACGAGTGGTCCGGCATCTTTGACCGTCTGGGCGAACTGGCGATTATTAAGCGTCGCGTTGGCGGCTACGACGGTCGCGGGCAGTGGCGTCTACGCGCGGACGAAACCGGGCAACTGCCGGATGACTGCTATGGCGAATGTATTGTTGAGCGCGGTATCCATTTTTCCGGCGAAGTGTCGTTAGTCGGCGCGCGCGCTCATGACGGCAGTACCGTGTTTTACCCGCTAACGCACAATTTGCATCAGGACGGCATCTTGCGGACCAGCGTCGCGTTCCCACAGGCGAACGCCGAACAGCAGGCGCAGGCGGAATCGATGCTGTCAGCAATTATGCAGGCGCTGAACTACGTCGGCGTAATGGCAATGGAATGTTTTATCACGCCGGAAGGCCTGTTAATCAATGAACTGGCGCCGCGCGTGCATAACAGCGGACACTGGACGCAAAATGGCGCCAGCATCAGTCAGTTTGAATTGCATTTGCGCGCGATTACCGGCCTGCCGTTGCCCGCGCCGGTGATTAACGCCCCGTCGGTGATGATCAACCTGATCGGCAGCGAGCTGAATTACGACTGGCTGAAGCTGCCGCTGGTACATCTGCACTGGTATGATAAAGCGGTACGTCCGGGGCGAAAAGTCGGCCATCTGAATCTGACCGACAGCGATACGTCACGTCTTAGCGCCACCCTGGAAGCACTCTCTCCGCTCCTGCCGGGCGAATACGCCAGTGGCATTATCTGGGCGCAAAGTAAGCTTAAATAAACAGCGTGGGCGGCGCATTCTCTGTCGCCGCCCATCGCGATCACAGACAGATGCAGGTTCCCGCTCTGCCCGCCAGGGTATCGTCAATACGCGACAATGCGCCAATCCATGCCGGCTTTCCGCACCGCTTCACATACCCGCTTACCGCGGTCACCTTCGGCCCCATCGCGCCATCGGCTTTGGCAAACGGCGCCAGCTCATCGGGCGAAGCCTGACGAATAGCTCGCTGCTGCGGCGTTCCCCAATGTTCATACACCGCATCCGCATCCGTCAAAATGATCAGACCATCGGCCGCTATCTGCTCCGCCAGCAATGCCGCCGCCAGGTCTTTATCTATCACCGCCTCGACCCCTTCGCCCTCGCCGGCAACAGGTACCCCGCCACCGCCGCTGCAAATCACCACATGGCCCTCTTTTAGCAATAACTCAATAGCGGCGCTTTCGATAATCTGACGCGGCGCCGGGGAAGCGACGACACGGCGCAGATATTTTCCATCACGTTTCATATGCCAGCCATAAGTCGCTTCCAGCGACATTTGCTCTTCTGGCGAATAAACGGGACCGATAAACTTTTCCGGTTCAAGAAAAGCAGGATCGTCCGCCGATACCTTTATCCGCGTTAATACCGCAGTCACCGGCGGCATATCGGGTTCAAGTGCCAGACGCTGCGCCAGCATATAGCCGATCATTCCCTGACTCTCCGCTACCAGCACATCCAGCGGATAAGGCTCAACGGCTTTCCAGGCAAGGTTCTGTAAAGCCAACAGGCCGACCTGGGGGCCGTTGCCATGTACTATCGCCAGCCGATACGAGCGGGCAAGTCGCGCCAGCGCAGGCACCGCGTCGGCAATATTACGATATTGATTCTCTGCCGTTAGCGCTTCTCCGCGCTGCAATAATGCGTTGCCGCCAAGAGCAACTACCAACGTTTTCATTCCCTATCCTTTTACTATTTGTTGTCCAAGCCAGAACCCCAGCAGCGTATCCGCGCCAGAGGTGTGCCCCAGCGCCAGCAGTCCATCAATCGCCGTTTCTGTGCGAGCATCTCGTCGCAGCGCATGAATAAAGTGGAGTAAAGGCGACGCGAAATAACCCATAGCCGCATAGCGTAAATAGCTGACGCTCACGAGCGTCGTCGCCCGATCAAGGCTGCCGGATTGGGCAAAAAAATTACGCCCGGCGCGTTCATCTATGGCGCCAAAATACCAGGCCGCCAGCAACATTCCCGTCAGCGTGTCGTCATGACTGGGCGTTAAGCCCGGCCCTTTACCCAGCCATAGCCGCCAGTCAGTCGCAGCACCTGCAAGCGCCGACTGAAAGCAGTGACAAAACTGGCGAAGTTCCGGACATAGAGGCTGGGCTGCGGCGACGGTTAACGGCCCAAACAGTCCCGTCTCCTCACTACGCTGCATGTACGTCGCGTTAAGACGCGGCGACGCAAGATAGCGCGGAACCCGCAGCGAACAGCGCCTCTCCGGCTCGCATAAAAGAAACTCGCCAATCTGAATACCGGCAGCGGTTGACTGCGGTTTTTCGCCATCGGTGAGCACATCG
Organism: Salmonella sp. SAL04213; assembly: GCF_046550535.1. Classification (NCBI taxonomy): domain Bacteria; kingdom Pseudomonadati; phylum Pseudomonadota; class Gammaproteobacteria; order Enterobacterales; family Enterobacteriaceae; genus Salmonella; species Salmonella sp. SAL04213. Next base: position 772,139 of record NZ_JBGDXS010000001.1, read on the forward strand.
CGCAAGGCGTCAAAATCGCCGCCGCGCAGTATCCACCCTCCCGGACTGAAGCCGCTCCCCCGACGGTGAAGCGTTAATAACTCACCGCTTTTCGCCACAAAATTAATAGAGCGACGCCATACCCCTGACATCTGCCAGGGTTGCCGATAATCCGCCGATTGTCGGCTTGCCATAAGAGGATGGATACGTTTCATGAGACGCTCTCTTAACTTACGCCCATGCTTTCCGCCAGCGCTTCCAGCGCCTGCTCGAAACAGGCCAGTGGCGCACGGACGGTTCCCGCGCCAATCTGGCCAATCCCCGCCTCTTTATGCGCGATACCCGTGTTAATCAGCGGCGTAATTCCGGTCTCGACCACGCGGCGGATATCCAGTCCCAGACAGGCCCCCTGAAAATCCCAGCCGGGGATTTGTAGCTGCATGTTGCGTTCGAGATAAATTTCAGCCATCTCTTCAGAAACAGATTTCGCCGCTTCCATTCCCCCGGCACCAACAAAACGCGTTACGCCAGGCGCGGCAATCATCGCAGCGCCGCCAATACCAAACGTTTCAGTAATGGCGCTGTCGCCCATGTCCGGGTTGGCCTGATCCTGCGAAAAACCGGTAAAAAATAGCCCCTGTGGCGTATTAACAGGCGCGGTGAACCAACGGTCGCCCAGACCGCTAACCCGAATGCCAAACATATCGCCATTGCGGGTCATCGCCGTCACAATACTGCCGGCGCGAATCTGCGCGCCTGCGTCCATGGCGGCTTTACAGTAGGCCATCGCCAGATTAAGGAAGAATTGATCGGTGACGCTCAGAAAATCCATCACTTCCGCTATCTGCTGCTTATCGTGTTCCAGACGGGCGATATGCGGCGCCAACGTGCGCATCAGCAATGCGGAAGAGGCGATATTGCGCTGGTGGAATTCATCTCCCATCGTAATGCCCTGCGCCATCATTGCGGTCAGGTCGAGCCCCCGCTCCAGACGTCCCAGCGCCGCGCTTAATACCGGCATCAGCACATCGCGCATCCAGCGCAAACGTTGCTGAACATCCTCGCCATAGGCGCCGAAACGCATCACTTTGCCGATCCCTTCGTTGAGATTGCAGTACGCGCGATTGCCATCGGTGATATTTTCCACGACCAGCATCGGCATACTGGCTGAGGTAATACCGCCCATCGGCCCCACGGCGTTAACGTGATGGCAGGGAATAAAGTTGACCTTTCCCTGCTCTAACAGCGCGAGCGCGCTCATTTCATCTTTGGCCCATCCTTCAAACAGGCATGCGCCGATACAGGCGCCTTTCATCGGGCCGGTCATCTCTTGCCAGCGCATCGGCGGGCCGGCATGAAGAAGCGTTTTCCCCTGATTGAGCACGCTAATTAATGAAGAAGCTGGCTTCACATCCAGCCAGTGCGGACGTGCGCGACGAATTTGTTCGATGACTGCAGCGTTGGCTTGCGCCACTGATGTAAACATGGGAACCCCTTATTGCAAACGTTCTAACAGACGAGCCAGTTTTTTATTACCGCCAGCGACAGGCGCCCACTGGTAGTGCACCACGGGCATACCGGCAGCCTGTAAATCCAGCGCGAAGCTACGTAACCCGGCATTAATCACCGCAACCGCTTCCAGTAACCGGGGAGCTGATGGATGAGTGGAAGAGAGAGTGGGTCGAATCAGTTCCGCGGCCAACAGAGTGGCTTCGGGAAGAGAATCCACTACCGTGATGCCGGCATCTTCGAGCGCGGCGATTTGTTGCGAGCGGCACTGAGGATCGCGTTCCGTTCCGGTGACGGTTGCGATGGCGAACAGCGGCTGGTCGCTGGCGCGTGCGGCGCATGCCTTCTGCCAGGCCTGAATCAGCGATGCGGCGGGATCGGCGGTCGCGCCAAAACCAATAACGACGTCCACTAATAACACGCGTACCTGCGGCTGTGCGCCAAGCCCGGCGATAAGCTGATTACGTAACGCCGGGTCAATCATCGGATGTGGTCGCCCAACGGTATAAAAGTCATCGCCCAGATCGATAATCTGGTGGCCGTCAGCGTCAAGCATCATGCCATGGTGATGTTCCGTATCCGTCGCGACGCCCAGATAGCCGGCCAGCAGTCCCGCCGCTTCCGCCGCCAGCGTTCCGCCGGTATAGAGACCACGAATCACGCCGCCTGTTGAAACCATTTCTTTACGCTGCGACGTCACGCGAGACAATAAACATGCCAGGCGGGCGGCTTCATCCAGCGTCGAGGCAAACCAGACGTTTTCCTCACGCGCAACGGGAGAGGAAAACCCTAAGAACAGCGCTACAACGGGTTTCCCGGTGGCTTTCATCGCCGCGATAATATGCTGACGAACCGCATCGGCAGGCGGTTTGGAGACAAAGGCCAGCACCTGGCTCTTTTCATCCGCGCTGAGTATGTCCAGTGCCGTTAGCGCGCTGATCCCACCGACCTCGGCGCTCAAATCGCGTCCGCCAAGCCCGATAGCATGGGTAATCCCTTCCCCCGCCAGCGCAATCTGTGAACAGAGCTCCTGAATACCGGTGCCGGAAGCGCCAATCACCCCGATGTTGCCCTCTGGCATGACGTTAGCGAAAGCCAGCGGCGTATTGGCGATCATAGCGGTGCCGCAATCCGGCCCCATGACCAGCAGTCCTTTATCACGTGCCCGGCGTTTTAGTCTGATTTCATCGTCCAGCGTGACATTATCGGAGAAGATCATCACGTTCAACGAACGATCCAGCGCCTGCTCCGCCAGTTCCGCCGCATATTCGCCGGCCACCGATACCAGCGCCAGATTCGCCTCTGGCAGTTTCTGACAGGCGCTTTCCCAGCGTCTGACCTGGATTAACGACTGGCTGCCGCTGCTTCCCTGCGCCAACTGCTGCAATGCTTCTTCGAGCTGTCGCACAATCACTTGCGTAATGCCGTCATCTACCGCTTCGGTACGAATCGCCACACAAATGTCATTGGGCGTTGCGCCATGAAAATCGTCATGCCAGAAACCGGTAGTTTCCAGCAGCGACTTATTCGCAGGCGTTCCCATCATTACCGATACATCATCAACATTTTCGGACTCACTCAGCTTTCGAGAAATAATCATTAAGCTGACAGAGTCCTGAAAACACCCTTTTTTAATAAAGGCGTGGATCATAACAACTCCTTAATAATTGCACCCATTGCAATTGCACGAGCAGTGTTAATGTGCGCTTCACGGTATATATCCAGGAGGGTAAATAGAGTGATTAACGTCACATCAAATTTATTAACAAAAGAATTCAAACAACAGCTAAAGGATTAGTTATGATTTTCTAAAAAAGCTTTTTATTTAAGCAAAAAGATAAAACCCGCCTGATTATCAAATAAATTCTAATTATATTTTTTTGCCTGTCTGGATCACATAATCATTTTATTTTCCCGGTATGTTAATCGCAGTCATGCTTCACACCGTCGTTAAAAAGGAAGACAGATGAAAATCAGTCGGGAAACACTCCATCAGCTTATCGAAAATAAGCTTTATAAAGCCGGACTAAAACGTGAGCACGCCGCCATCGTCGCCGACGTACTGGTTTATGCAGATGCCAGAGGTATTCACTCACATGGCGCCGTACGCGTTGAATATTATGCCGAACGAATTTCAAAAGGCGGCACCAACCGGGAGCCGACGTTCCGCATTGAGAATACCGGTCCCTGTACGGCGATACTGCATGCCGATAATGCTGCCGGACAGGTCGCAGCCAAAATGGGAATGGAGCATGCTATTGAAATAGCCAAAAAAAATGGCGTCGCGGTTGTCGGCATTAGCAGAATGGGCCATAGCGGCGCCATCTCTTATTTCGTCCGCCAGGCTGCTCGCGAAGGCCTGATCGGTCTGTCTATCTGTCAGTCCGATCCTATGGTCGTGCCGTTTGGCGGGGCGGATATTTACTATGGCACTAATCCGCTAGCCTTTGCCGCGCCGGGCGAAGGCGATGACATCATTACCTTTGATATGGCCACCACCGTGCAGGCCTGGGGAAAAGTCCTCGATGCACGGTCCCGCAATGAGTCCATTCCGGAGAGTTGGGCCGTCGATAAAAACGGCGCGCCGACACATGATCCTTTTGCCGTCAATGCGTTATTACCCGCCGCAGGCCCGAAAGGTTACGGCCTGATGATGATGATCGATATTCTGTCCGGTATTCTGCTGGGGCTGCCGTTTGGCCGCCAGGTCAGTTCGATGTATGAAGATTTACACGCCGGACGCAATTTAGGACAACTTCATCTGGTCATTAATCCGGCGTTCTTTTCTTCCTGTGAATTATTCCGCAAACATATTAGTCAGACCATGCAGGAACTCAATTCCGTGAAGCCCGCCCCCGGTTTTAAACAGGTTTATTATCCTGGACAGGATCAGGATATTAAACAGAAAAATGCCGATATGAATGGTATCGATATTGTTGATGATATTTATCAATATCTGATTTCCGATGCCCTCTATCTCAAGTCATACGAAACAAAAAATCCCTTTGCCCAATAATTATTGAAACAGGAATTTTCTATGATAAAGCATTTTCGCCACGCGATAGAAGAAACATTGCCCTGGCTCTCTTCCATTGGAGCCGATCCTACGGGTGGAATGACGCGTTTACTTTATTCGCCTGAGTGGCTGGAAACACAGCAGCAGTTTAAAAAGCGAATGGCAGAAAGCGGTCTGGAAACACGCTTTGATGACGTCGGAAATTTATATGGCCGCCTTTGCGGCACACAATTTCCGGAGCAGGTGATTTTAAGCGGTTCGCATATTGATACGGTCGTCAACGGCGGCAATCTGGACGGGCAATTCGGCGCGCTTGCCGCCTGGCTGGCGCTCGACTGGCTAAAAGCGACCTACGGCGCGCCGCTGCGCACCGTCGAGGTAGTGTCAATGGCTGAGGAAGAAGGCAGCCGTTTCCCTTACGTTTTTTGGGGCAGCAAGAACATTTTTGGCCTGGCGAATCCTGAAGAGGTACGCCATATCCAGGACGCCAAAGGCACAGGCTTTGTCGACGCTATGCAGGCGTGCGGATTTACCCTTCCCGCCGCGCCGCTCGCCGCGCGAACCGATATCCGCGCCTTTGTTGAATTGCATATTGAGCAAGGCTGCGTTCTGGAGAGCAACGGACAGTCGATTGGCGTCGTCAACGCCATCGTCGGGCAACGTCGCTACACGGTGACGCTCAACGGCGAGTCCAACCATGCAGGCACAACGCCAATGGGCTATCGTCGCGATACGGTGCATGCCTTCAGTCGTATTTGCAGTCAGTCCATTGAAAAAGCCAAACAGCATGGCGATCCCCTGGTATTAACGTTCGGCAAAGTTGAGCCGCAGCCGAATACGGTCAATGTTGTCCCTGGAAAAACCACATTTACAATCGATTGCCGGCATACGGACGCCGCGGTACTTCGCGAATTTACCGAACAGTTGGAAAACGATATGCGCGCCATCTGCGATGAAATGGATATCAGCATCGATATCGATTTGTGGATGGACGAAGCGCCGGTGCCGATGAACGCCGAACTGGTCGCGGCCCTCACCAGGCTGTGTGAAACCGAACAACTGAACTATCGCATAATGCATAGCGGCGCAGGTCATGACGCGCAAATTTTCGCGCCGCGCGTCCCTACCTGTATGATTTTCGTCCCCAGCATTAATGGTATCAGCCATAACCCGGCGGAACGTACCAACATTAATGATCTTGCTGAAGGGGTCAAAACTCTGGCATTAATGCTGCATCAACTTGCCTGGCAAAAATAAGGAGCCATCAATGGGATATCTGAATAACGTCACGGGTTACCGCGATGATTTACTGGCGAACCGCGCCATTGTAAAACACGGTAACTATGCGCTCTTAACGCCGGACGGTCTGGTGAAAAATATTATTCCCGGCTTTGAAAACTGTGACGTCACCATCCTTTCGACGCCGAAGCTGGGTGCTTCTTTCGTCGATTATCTGGTCACCTTACATCAGAATGGCGGCAACCAGCAGGGCTTTGGCGGCGAGGGGATTGAAACTTTTCTCTATGTCATTGCGGGAAATATTGAAGCTAAAGCAGAAGGAAAAACATTCTCTTTAACCCAGGGCGGATACCTCTATTGTCCACCGGGCGAGATGATGACCTTTAGCAACGCTCAAACGGAAGACAGCCAGCTATTTTTATATAAACGCCGCTATACTCCTGTCGAGGGGCATGCCCCGTGGTTGGTTTCCGGCAATGCCAGCCAGCTGGAGCGTATTCATTATGAAGGCATGGAAGATGTTATTCTGCTGGATTTCCTGCCTAAAGAGCTGGGCTTCGATATGAATATGCATATTCTGTCGTTCGAACCGGGCGCCAGCCACGGCTATATTGAAACCCACGTCCAGGAACATGGCGCTTATATCCTTTCCGGCCAGGGGGTTTATAACCTCGACAACAACTGGGTGCCGGTGAAAAAAGGCGACTACATCTTCATGGGCGCTTATTCCCTGCAGGCCGGATACGGTGTAGGTCGTGGCGAAGCATTCAGCTACATCTACTCCAAAGACTGTAACCGCGACGTTATGATTTAACGGCGGGCAGCCCTCCTGATTATTTTTAATTTAGCTATGTTGGATTTTGCCACGGTGAGAACCGTGGCTTTTTTTATGCTTAACGAGTCCCGATGTCCTGGCCAAGTTTGATGACGCGGGCAATATTACAGGCGCTGTGGTAGAGATTTTGTTCACCGTTCGCCAGAACTTCCGGCAAAGGCGCCAGCCGCGGCAAAATACTGAATACGGCATCAATACCGTGGCGATGGACCACTTCCACGCCGTCGCCCAGTACGCCGGCAATGCCGATAACCGGGACATGATGCCGTTTCGCCACTGACGCGACGCCTGTCGGCGCTTTTCCTCCCGCCGTTTGCGAGTCGATTCGCCCTTCTCCGGTAATCACCAGCGAGGCCTCTTTTACCGCCTCCTCCAGCTTCACCGCCTGCATAACAATCTCAATACCGGGCTTCATTTCCGCTTCCAGAAAGACGATAGCGGCAATCCCCATTCCTCCGGCCGCTCCACCGCCCGGTATTTGAGACATGTCGCGTCCGGTCAGGGCATGTAAAACACGGGCATAATTACGCAATCCATTTTCCAGCGTCTCGACCATTTCAGGCGTCGCCCCTTTCTGCGGACCGAATACCGCCGCCGCGCCGCGTGGCCCCACCAACGGGTTATCAACATCACAGGCGACCTCAATACGACACTCTGAAATTCGCGGATCGCACCCCTGCAGGTCAATGCTCGCCAGGCGCGATAAATTGCCCCCTCCGGCGCCAAGCAGCATTCCCTGCGCGTCCAGAAAACGCACACCGAGCGCCTGCGCTACTCCCATTCCGCCATCCACCGTGGCGCTGCCGCCGATACCCAGAATAATATGGCGAATCCCCGCGTCCAGGGCGTGACGAATCAATTCGCCGGTGCCGAAACTGGATGCCAGCAGCGGATTACGCGCCTCTGGCGCCACCAGCATCAATCCGCTCGCCGCCGCCATTTCAATAATCGCCGTTTTGCCGTCGCCGGTCAGGCCATAAAATCCGTTTACTTTTTCCCCCATCGGCCCACTAACGTCCACAGAAACCCGTTTCCCGCCGGTCGCAGCCACCATCGCATCCACGGTTCCTTCTCCACCATCGGCGATCGGTAAACAGACATAGCGCGCATCAGGAAATACGGTTGAAAATCCCGATTTAATAGCCTGACAGCATTTATCAGCGCTTAAGCTCTCTTTAAATGAATCTGGCGCAATTACAATCTTCATTATGTCTCCTTGTTTTCTCACGTTATTTAATGCGTTCCCACGGAATAAGATTTTCCATAAGCACTGCCAGTAAGATTCCCACCAGTAATCCGTTACTAAGCAGAGGACGAATCATCAGTGGAAGATCCTGTAAATAGACCGGAGGAAGCCCCATCAAAAAAATGCCGACAAAAAGCGGTAATGCCAGGCGATAAATATTCCGCGCGGTAAACGTAATTTGCTGGCTAAAAACCAAACCGGAATAAAGTAAAGGTAAATAAGAGACCAGCATAACGGCGCTGCTGATCGCCAGTGGAATAGCGCAAAATAAGCGGGTTAACGGCGTTATAATGGCAACCAGCAGACACAGCGCGCTACCGCAGATAAAGGATTTGCGAGAACTGTCGCCGGTTTGCGTTAATAAACCAATGGAAGACACAAAAGGCGAAAAAGGCACGACCGCAAAAGGCACCGTCACTAACGTCATCAGTCCGGAAATCATAAAGCTTCGGCGATAACGAGAACTGCCCGACCCTTGATGCAGATAAAAGATATCGGTACCGCGGATGGCGCCGTAAGTGTTGCTGATGTTGACTAACCCCGTCATCACCGCCGTCACAATAATACCCGGCATCAGCGTGCCGTGGCTGCCCAGCGGAAACCATCGCCAGCTTAATTCACCCGGCGGTAAGTGTGATGAAGGAAAACATAACCGCCATAGCCCCCACCCGACCACGGTCCCTACCAGTAACGCGTAACGGGAGATACGCTGTTGCAGGAAAATAATCATCGCGAGGATAAAACACATCACCGCGACCGCCAACCCAAAGGGGGCCAATTTGATTCTGGCGCTGGTATCGGCAATGCCAAAAGGCAGCCCCAGCATGCCTTTAAAAAATATTGAGGTCAGCTGCGCGCCCAAAAGCAGCATGAAAAAAACCATTACCGCCGGCGTAAACAGGCGAGCCAGACGGTGTCCTAACCCGCTAATGCCGATAAATATCGTCACCATCGCGGAGATCGCGATCCCGACCGACAGGCTGGAGGCGATATCGTTCAACGGCGTGCCGCGAGACGCCTCGCCAAGCGTAATCGTAAGAATAGCGCCCCACCACAACCCTGTCGGCCCTTCCATAATGGCGCGGCGATGGCCGCAAAATGCCTGAACCAGGCAGGCCAACGCGGTGGTCAAAAAAGCGTATTGTGTGAGCATTAACAGGTTATCAGCGGGAAGATGAAAAGCGGACAGCAAGGTAGGGGGAACCACAACCGTGTTACAGAAAATAAAGAAAAACCACTGAAAGCCGGACAATACACTTTCGCGGTTAATAACAGGGAACATATCCACACCTTAAAATAGAGAATGCCCGTCGTGACGACGGGCATTAAATCACACCGGATTACTGCTGATGTTTAAGGATAAACTGACCTTTTGGCGGCACAGGGAAGCCATGCTCGATGTCATAAATAACATCGCCGCGCAAAATCGTTTTGGTAATACGCGCGCCAATAGTACGGCCAACATACGGACTGACTTTATGGCGATATTCCAGATCTTCATTTTTCAGAACATAGCTGCTGTCAGGCTGAATAAAGACCAGGTCAGCATCTTTGCCGGGGGCAATACGTCCTTTATGTTTCAGACCAAAAATATCGGCGGCGTTGGTCGCCATTAATTTGCCAAACATCGGCAACGACATACCGCGTTTTTGCACCGCTTCATCAAACATGACGTCCATGCAGTTTTGCAGTCCGGCAATTCCGCCCCATGCTTGCATGATATTGCCTGCTTTCATTTCCGGAGGGCATGGAGAGTGGTCGGATACCAGGCAGTCGATTTCGCCGTTAAACAGTTTTTCCCACATCCCTTTCTGGTTTTCCTGGTCGCGAATTGGCGGAGAACATTTTGCCAGGGTGCCAATCTCTTCGAACTGATCAGTATCGAGGACAAAATAGTGCGGGCATGATTCACAGGTGACATCCTGACCTTCCTGACGCGCGCGCGTTACTTCCTCTACCCCCTCCGGGCTGCTGATATGGCAAACGTGCAGACGGCAACCTGCCGCTTTCGCCAGATACAGCACGCGACGAATGGCTTCCACTTCAGTAAATACCGGACGTGAGGCGACATAATCATGCGCCGTTACGCGTCCTTCGCGTTTAGCTTCCTCGCCCAGCTCATCGCAAATCAGAGCATTTTCGCAATGTACCAGTACCGTCTGGTCCATTTCCCCCAGTTTTTGCGCGCCTTTGTAAAACTGCCAGTCATTAACGTCGCGAAAATCATTATCGATGCCACGATCGCCGCAGGTGGCGACAAAGCACTTGAAGCCGACAACGCCCACTTCGTCCAGCTCATGCAGCCGATCCAGGTTATAAGAAACCAAACCGCCCAACTGCGCGGCGTCGATGGTCAATTTACCTTTTGCCGCGTCAAACTTGAGTTCAATCGTCTCACGATCGACCGTCGCCGGCAGCTGATTGAGCGGCATCTCAATCATCGTGGTAATACCGCCTTTCGCCGCCGCGCGGGTACCGGTTTCATAGCCTTCCCAGTGGGTACGGCCCGGTTCAGAAATGTGGGTATGCGCGTCAACCATGCCCGGCGAAACGATCAATCCCGTCGCATCCAGCACATTTTTCGCTTCCCCCAGGTTCTCGCCAATCGCGGCGATTTTTCCGCCCTGGACGGCGATATCGATAACTCTCGCTTCGTTTTCTAAGATGACAGTACCGTTCTTAATAATTAAATCAAAAGACATAACAAACTCCTTGTATGGATACAGATAGTTTTTAAATAGCGCACACTTCATTAAATACGCTTAATGCTTTTTCAATATTTAACCTGCGAGTTTTTTCTCTCCTGTATTTTCAAAACCCGTGCGTTTCTTCAATAGCGCATAAGCAACGAACGCAACTATTACGCCTACAAACCAGGACACGCGGGATAAAGGCTCCAAAAATGGTATAAACTTGCCGCCTAATGACAGAATAACTGCGACCAGGGTGACTGAAAATGCAGTCAGGTTAAATCCATTATCATAATATTTGTAATCACCGCTGGCGGTGTACAGCTCATCAAGATTAATTTTTCCACGCATTACCACAAAATAATGAGCTAACATTACGCCGATTACCGGGCCAAGCATACCGCCGATAATATCGAGGAACAGATAAATACTGTCCTGATTCTCCATTAATTTCCATGGGCAAATCAGTAGACTGATAATACTGGCAATCATTACGCCATTTTTATAGTTAAGCTTTGTCGGGGCAAGCGCCGCAATTTGATACCCCGCAGGTATAATATTACCGGTGGCGTTGGTTGAAATTGTCGTCATCAGAATCACCAGCACCGCAAAGAATGAAGCAAACAGGCTGTCCCAGCGCTGCACAATATCCAGCACGTTCCAGGTATCCATACCATAATGAATACTGGCTCCGGCAATAATGCACACGCTGGCTACGGCGAATAATATATACGCTACGATAAGCCCCAGCGTTTGTCCCAATGCCTGAGCGCGAAATGAATGCGCGTTTTGCGTGAAATCGGACGCGCTTACCGCTGGCGCAGCCCAGACGGCGACTACGGCGTTAATCACCACCAGGAACAGAAAGCCGCTGTGCTCTGCTTTTTGCACGCCTGAAGGCAGATAGTCCAGAATCGGGCCAATGCCGACCAGCGATATTGCCCAAATAGCCATGCCGCCAAAGACAATGTAAATACATGGATTGAGGATAGCGGTAAATTTATTTAATACTTTACCACCGCCAAAACCGATGCCAACGTTAATAATCCAAAAAATTAGAAAAGTAATTAGTCCTGGCAGTGAAAGACCCAGCAGCTTGAAATCTCCGCCTAATGTCAGAAATCCTGGCCAGATCTTCCCAATCAAAATAAGAAATGCCAGCGATCCCGCGTAACACTGCAAGCCGAACCACATAATTGCCGCGATTCCCCCTCGTAATAATCCAGGGAATAGCGCGCCGCGGACGCCGTAAGAACCTCGCAATATCATAGCAAAAGGAACGCCATATTTGCTGCCTGCCGCGCCATTCATTACCATCGCTGCCGCAATAAATAATGCGCTGATAATAATGGCCAACATGATATTAAATGTTGATAGCCCCAGTATAAAAAAACCGCCGACCATAACGTAATTTGGCACGTTATGTACAGATCCCATCCATAAGGTGAAATAGTTAAATGCTTTCCAGTTTCGTTGGGTTTCTGTTTTAGGTAATAAGTCTTCGCTATAACCGCGCTGCTGGTATAGCTCTCTTTGATGTTCCATAAATCCCTCTGTTCACGCATCGGATAACGTTGTTATGGGTTTAGCTATGAGGAACAAATAAATATAAAATAAAGAATTAGTAGATATAATTATTTTTAAGCTGAAGCAATACGTTGCGTTGCTTTCTTTTTATATAAAGTGACGACAGCAAAGATCAGCGTTCCGGTGACCACTAAACATGCTGAAATCACAAAACTGATCTCCTTCGACCCCGTTACATCCGAAATAAATCCGGTCAACGTTGGGGCGACAACCGCCGAGCTCATGCCAAAGAAATTAAAAAGGCTGAAAGCTCTTCCCAGACTTTTTGCCGAAGCCTGTTCAGATACAAAGGAGATCAGGATCGGGTCTACTGCCATTTTCCCCAGCAAGCCGTATAGCGTCAGGCTGACCATCAGCATCGTGGTATTCGGGGACAAAACCGTAAACGCCAACATTGCTGCCGCCACAATTTCCAGACCGAGAATAACCTTAACTTTACTGTTACGGAATTTATCTGACAGATGGCTAAAAAATAACGCCCCCGGTACGCCAACCACCGCCACCAGCGCTGATGCCAGCCCGATAGCTCCGCCATCAAATCCTCTTTCAGTCTGTAGATAAGAGGGCAGCCAGGTCACTATCAAATAGTAACCGTAGCAGGTACAGAAATAGAGGAAGTAAACGCTACACAATAAACCAGAGAATAAAGGTGCGCGTTTCTCATCTTCCGTAACGGTTTGGGTTTGCTTTTCCGCTTGCGCAGAGTCGCTTTTGGCTTTACCGCGAATGATCAGCGTAAAGACGCACAGCATGATTACTAATATCGCGGCCACGATATACAGTACATTTTGCCAGGCCATGCTCATGTTTTTTACTAATACGCTGGAACCGATTAAGCCAATCCCCATCCCTATAGCCGACCCGCTGTTGATAATCGCGTTGGCTAATGCCCGACGGGCCTGCGGCACGTTTGCCGAAGAGAGTGAATAAGCCGAGCTAAAGAAAGAAGCGCATCCGCCACCTGCCATTAGCGACCCTATATAGATCATGGTCAGGCCATTGGCTTTCGCGATACAGAGTGTACCAATAATAAAAAGCGTAAATCCGGCCATCAGCATGATTTTTTGACCGAATTTATCGACCAATATTCCGCAAGGGATTTGCATACTGCAGTAAGCAAAAAAGTAAAAACTTGCAATGGCGCCTATTTCAGCATTACTTACATTGTCTAAAGATGCCTGAATTTCTGGATAAATTGGCGTAAGCACGGTGCGATAGATCCAAATCGCTACCCAGCCCAGACTCATTACGACAACAATTTGTTTCCAGTAATCAATTCCGGATTTTTTAGTTTCACTCATGTTCTTCACCTTTACAGAGTGTTCCTTGTGAACAGGTATCGCTGCAGCCGCAGCGATACACATAATTAGGACAATTTATGATTGGCCATTAATTCCAGCGCCTGTACCATTGCCGAATGATCAAGCTGGCTCCCGCCATTTGCCGCACAGGTATTGAATAATTCCTGGCAGGTCGCCGTATTCGGTAAATTCAGCGCCAGCGCTTTTGCGCTTTGCAATGCAAGATTAAGGTCTTTCTGATGAAGCGCGATTTTGAAACCAGGCTCGAACGTCCGGTTGATCATCCGCTCGCCGTGAACTTCCAGAATGCGTGAAGAGGCGAACCCGCCCATTAACGCCTGGCGCACGCGTACCGGATCGGCACCTACTTTTGAAGCAAACACTAAGGCTTCAGAAACCGCTTCAATATTCAGCGCAACAATAATTTGGTTAGCCACCTTACAGGTTTGCCCATCCCCATTGCCGCCCACCAGGGTGATATTTTTTCCCAGGATGTCAAAGAGCGGTTTAACGCGGTCAAAGACTTTCTGCTCGCCGCCAACCATAATCGACAGAGTGCCTTCACGCGCCCCGATTTCTCCCCCGGAAACCGGGGCATCCAGGTAATCAGCGCCCATTTCATTAACGCGCTGGGCAAAACGTTTGGTTTCGATAGGAGAAATAGAACTCATATCGACGATGGTTTTTCCCTGAAGCGATGTTTTAGCGCAACCGTGTTCGCCAAATAACACGTCTTCAACCTGCGGCGTATCCGGCACCATTATGAAGATGATGTCTGCAAATTCAGTTACCTGACGTGCAGTCTCAACATTTACCGCCCCCAGCGAGAGCAGTTCGTCCGCGACCGGACCAATAGTCGTAACGTGTAATTGATGACCGGCGCGTGCCAAATTGATAGCCATTGGCGAGCCCATAATTCCCAGGCCAATAAATCCCAGTTTCATATACAACCTCTTTTATTGCTTTCGGTGTTTCCAGATTCAGGCAACACAATCCCCTTCCAACACAGTGGAAAAAAAAGCGCTGCCCGAATTATTCTGCGTTTTAACGGTACTGATTAATCCACGATAATCCCGCTTCCGTGGTAGTCAGTGGTTTATATTCACAGCCAACCCAGCCATCATAACCAGACTGTTTAATGACATTAAAAATAAAGTCATAATTAATTTCCCCGGTCCCCGGCTCGCCGCGACGCGGGTTATCAGCAATCTGTAAATGGCCTATTTTATCGGCCCATGCCGTCATGGTTTGCGTTAATTCCCCTTCCATGCGTTGCATGTGATAAATATCATACTGAATTTTGATATTATCGCTGCCGATATCCTTAATTAAGGCTAACGCCTGTTGAGTGCCGGTGAGATGGAATCCCGGCATATCAAAGTGATTAATAGGTTCGATAAGTAATAAAATATCTTCTTTCGCCAGCATATTTGCCGCATAGCGCAGGTTTTCGACCAACGTGTCGTGGATCTCCGTTGCGGAGAATCCTGACGGCGTTTTACCCACCAGACAATTTATTTTCTTATTGCCTAACGCACGTGCATAGCGGATTGCGGCCGCTACGCCATCGCGAAACTCTTCTTCGCGCCCAGGAATACAGGCAATTCCACGTTCGCCAGCCGCCCAGTCGCCAGCCGGTAAATTATGTAACGTATGTTCCAGATTATTATCCCTGAGCTTACGTTTTAACACTTCGATGTCGTTATCGTAGGGAAACATGAATTCCACGCCGCGAAATCCCGACAACGCCGCTTTATCAAAGCGTTCCAGGAAATCATATTCCGTAAACAGCATAGAAAGATTGGCAGAGAAACGTAACATCGATTACCTCCCTTACTCATATTTCATAAAACAGGTTTCTGTTGGCGCATCTTTCGCACTATCCGCAACCTCTTCAAACTCGGTTACGTTATCCAGTTCGCTGCCCATGGAAATATTGGTTACGCGTTCCAGAATGACTTCCACCACCACCGGAACGCGATATTGCGCCATTAGCGCTTTGGCTTGTTCAAATGCAGGCGCAATATCTTCCGGTTTAAAGACACGAATTGCTTTACAGCCTAACCCTTCCGCCACTTTTACATGGTCAACGCCATAGCCATTCACTTCGCTGGAGTTGATATTTTCAAAGGCGAGCTGTACGCAGTAGTCCATGTCAAATGCGCGTTGCGACTGGCGAATCAGACCAAGATAAGCGTTGTTAACCAGCACATGGATATACGGAATGTTAAACTGCGCGCCGACGGCTAACTCTTCAATCAGGAACTGGAAGTCGAAATCGCCGGAAATCGCCACCACATTGCGTTGCGGATCGGCAGCACATACCCCTAATGCCGCCGGGATTGTCCAGCCAAGAGGCCCCGCCTGGCCGCAGTTGATCCAGTGTCTGTCTTTAAACACATGCAGCATCTGCGCTGCCGCGATTTGCGACAATCCAATGGTGGTGACATAGCACACATCGCGACCAAAGGCTTTGTTCATCTCTTCATAGACGCGCTGCGGCTTCACTGGCACGTTGTCAAAGTGGGTTTTACGCAGCAAAGTCCGTTTACGCTGCTGGCATTCGTCCACCCAGGTCTTCCGGCATGGCAAACGCCCCGCTTTTTGCATCTCCTGCGCGACATCGATCAGCAACGTTAGCGCCGCTTTGGCGTCAGAAACGATGCCCAGATCCGGGCACAACACGCGGCCAATTTGCGTCGGTTCAATATCGATATGGATGATTTTTCGACCCTGAGTATATTTCTCAACGGACCCCGTATGACGGTTGGCGAAACGGTTACCGATGCCAAAAACCATATCGGATGCCAGCAGAGTGGCGTTGCCGTAGCGGTGCGCCGTTTGCAGGCCGACCATCCCCGCCATTAAGGGGTGATCGTCCGGGATACAGCCCCAGCCCATCAGGGTAGGGATCACCGGTACGTTGGTCAGTTCGGCAAACTGCTGCAGCAGTGGCGCGGCGTCGGCGTTAATAACCCCGCCGCCCGCGACAATTACCGGACGCTCGGACTGAATCAGCATCTCCAGCGCCTTTTCAATCTGTACGCGGCTGGCGGCTGGCTTATATACCGGCAGCGGCTCATACATATCCGGATCGAATTCGATCTCCGCAACCTGGACATCAAACGGTAAATCAACCAGCACAGGACCTGGGCGGCCTGAGCGCATCAGATGAAAAGCCTGTTGTAATACGCGCGGCACCAGCGCCGCCTCACGAACCGTCACTGCCATCTTGCTGACTGGTTTTGCAATCGCTTCAATATCGACTGCCTGGAAATCTTCCTTGTGCAGACGCGCTCGTGGCGCCTGACCGGTAATGCATAAAATCGGGATAGAGTCGGCAGAAGCGGAATAGAGCGCGGTGATCATGTCGGTTCCCGCCGGGCCGGAAGTGCCCAGGCAGACCCCAATATTACCTGCCGCCGCACGTGTGTAGCCCTCAGCCATATGCGAAGCGCCTTCCACATGACGCGCCAGTATATGGCGAATGCCTCCATGCTTACGCATTGCAGAATAGAAGGGGTTGATTGCAGCCCCAGGAACGCCGAATGCTGTGGTGATACCTTCTTTTTCCAGCACATACATTGCCGCATCCACGGCTCTCATTTTTGCCATTTTATTGCTACCTCTTTTTATTGGAAAAAGTTTCCAACTTTTAAAAATTTTAAAAAAGTCCCGCTCCAGCGAGCGGGATGCGGCTCAGGCTACAGGGGGTTTTAGCCCAAGCGCCGTACTGATGTCTTTCGCGGTATCCCGTACCAGTTCCCCCTGGCTGATAAAGCGATCTTCCGTCAGCCGGGAAGCCGGTCCCGATATTGAGATAGCGGCGACCACGCTGCCCGCATCGTCATAGATAGCGGAGGCGATACAATTCAGCCCGACAACATGTTCTTCCTGGTCGACGGTGTAGCCCTGTTCACGCGCCTGCTCCAGATTTTTAAGCAGGATAGGTAAATCCACCAGAGTGGTCGGCGTAAACCGCCGCAAACCGGTATTGACGACGATCCCCACCAGCTCTTCTTCGGTGAGCGGGTAAAGCAGCGCTTTTCCGGCGCCGGAAGCATGTAACGGCAGACGACTCCCTAAGGGCGCGCACATTCTGACCATCGATTTGCACTCCTTTTGACCGATTAACACCGCTTCATTACCGTTGCGAATCGCTACGTTGACCGTCTCGCCAGAAAGCAGCATAAGTCGGTGCATAAAGGGTCCGGCCACCGAGAGGACATCGCGATTATGAATATACGCAGAGCCCACATTAAATACGCCTAAACCAATATGCCACCAGCCAAGCTGGCTATCCTGGTACACAAAATCAGCCGCTTGCAGTACCTTTAACAGGCGAAACGTCGTAGAAAGCGGTAAATCCAGGCTGCCGGAAATATCGCTAACTGATGAACTGCCGCCGCTTCTTTCGAGATATTGCAATATCGCTATGCCCCTCTCCAGCGCCTGAGCGCCTTTCTGCGCAGTCGGCTCTGCCTGTCCTGGCCTGCCGCGTCGTCTTACTTCCGTCATATTTACGTTAACTCCGGCCCAAAATATGAGCATAAACAATGAACAATATGTTCATCTTATGCAAGAAGGCCAATAGCGTCACGCAAAACAGAGTTCATGTGTCGGGATACTTTCAACATCACAGTTATCGCTGCCGCCGCGATCCACCGTCAGAAAATCGGTAACCGTCTGCCACGCAAACAGCGGGTGATGCCATACATTACGGTGATAATTGACGCCCTGCCGTCCATTGCTAATAAACGCCCGCAGCGTGGAGAGATCGGGTTTATCATCGCCGAGCGCGACAATAACGACAAAAGCCTCGCCGTTCATCGGCACAAACGCCTGCGTACCTAAAGGATGACGTTCCAGTTCATGTACCACAATAGGCATCGCGGCCGGTTGCGCCCTGTTAATACTGATCAGCGTGCGATCCTGCTCCAGAACTTCAACCTTCGCCAGGTCGTGATATCGCTCAACTAACCCGTTGTTTATATGAAAAAAGTCACGTTCCTGCGTCTCAATAACATCTCCATAAGCGCTGAACGTCTTCTGATCTAACGGTAATACCTCAAGTTTCATTATTTTTCCCTTGTAGCTCGATTCCGTTTAACCGCGGTTTGGACTCTATCCGGTTTCAATACCATGCAATCTAAAACCTTCGGGATTTAACATCAACATAAAAGTTGGAATATTTTTCCAAAAGTAGATTTAGACCACAAATCAAACATGGCTATTATGTAAAACTACTTAAAAATCATAGGAAAACAATTCTGGTTTTATCAGGATCGTAAGGAGGCGTCTGACGATGTTTGACCCGGAAACACTGCGTACCTTTATCAGCGTTGCCGAAACGGGGAGTTTCTCCAAAGCGGCGGAGCGCCTGTGTAAAACCACGGCAACCATTAGCTACCGCATCAAACTGCTGGAGGAAAATACCGGCGTAGGGCTGTTCTTTCGCACAACGCGAAGCGTCTCGTTGACGGCGGCGGGCTCTCACCTTCTCTCTCAGGCAAAAGACTGGCTTGCGTGGCTGGATAGCATGCCTGACGAGCTACGCCAGGTTAACGACGGCGTAGAGCGTCAGGTCAATATTGTGGTGAATAACCTGCTCTATAGCCCGCAAGCGGTCGCCAGTCTCTTATCGTGGCTTAATGCGCGTTACCCTTTCACTCAGTTTCACTTTTCCCGGCAAATTTATATGGGCGTCTGGGATTCGCTCCTGTATGAAGGTTTTTCGCTGGCAATTGGCGTAACTGGCACCGAGCCGTTGGCTAATACCTTTATGCTCGACCCTTTAGGTTCCGTACAATGGCGTTTTGTGATGTCCGCGGATCATCCTTTAGCTCACGTCAGCGGGCCTCTAACAGAAGCGCAGCTGCGCCGTTTCCCGGCAATTAATATCGAAGACAGCGCGCGTACGCTGACCAAGCGGGTAGCCTGGCGCCTTCCGGGGCAGAAGGAAATTATCGTGCCTGATATGGAAACCAAAATCGCCGCTCATCTGGCAGGCGTCGGTATCGGTTTTGTCCCGCAGCCGCTTTGTCAAACGCTGATCGACAAAAACGAACTGGTGAGCTGTACCATTCCGACGATGCGTCCGCCCTCACCGTTAAGCCTCGCCTGGCATAAATTTGGCGGAGGCAAAGCGGTAGAAGACATTGTGAAATTATTTACCCAACGACAGCCCGAAATAGCCGGTTTTTTATCCATTTTCAACACGGTACGCTGTTAAAAATCAAGCCACTTTGCGAATTGGCGCGTAAAATAGCGCAAAGGATGATTTAAGGTTACGTTTTACGTTATGCAAGACAGACAAAAAGCACAGGACTATCGCGCGCTCCTCCTTGCCGATACGCCTTTAATTGATGTACGCGCGCCGATTGAGTTTGAACAGGGCGCCATGCCGGGCACCATCAACCTGCCATTGATGATGGACGACGAGCGAGCCGCCGTCGGCACCTGCTACAAACGTCAGGGCGCGGATGCGGCGTTAGCGTTGGGGCATCGGCTGGTTTGCGGCGACATTCGCCAGCAGCGGCTTGAGGCCTGGAAAGCCGCGTATCAACGTTTCCCCAACGGGTATCTGTGCTGCGCGCGCGGCGGTCAGCGGTCACATATCGTACAACGTTGGCTGCAAGAAACAGGGATTGACTGCCCGCTTATTGAAGGCGGCTATAAAGCGCTGCGCCAGACAGCAATTCAGGCGACCTGGCAACTGGCGCAAAAACCGATACTTTTAATTGGCGGCTGTACGGGCAGCGGCAAAACGCAACTGGTGCGACAACAGCCCAACGGCGTGGATCTGGAAGGTCTCGCGCGTCATCGCGGCTCCTCTTTTGGCCGCACGCTGAACCCCCAGCTCAGCCAGGCCAGTTTTGAAAACAAACTTGCCGTTGAATTGCTGAAAATTAACGCGCGTCAGACGCTAAAAAGGTGGATACTGGAAGATGAAGGGCGAACGATCGGCGCCAACCATCTGCCTGAGTGTTTACGCGAAAGAATGGCGCAGGCCCCCATTGCGGTAGTGGAAGATCCGTTTGCGCTTCGTCTGGAACGACTGCGTGAAGAGTATTTCATCCGTATGCATCACGACTTCACCCACGCCTACGGCGATGAAGCCGGTTGGCAGGCGTATAGTGAATATCTTCATCATGGACTGTTCGCTATTCGCCGCCGTCTGGGGTTGCAACGCTTTGCCGAACTGACGGACACGCTGGATAGGGCGCTGGCGGAGCAATTATCCAGCGGCAGCACCGACGGCCATATGGCATGGCTGGTTCCGCTACTTAACGAATATTACGACCCAATGTATCGCTATCAACTGGAGAAAAAAGCCGCGAATATCGTTTTTCGCGGCCCATGGCAAGACGTTGCCAACTGGCTAAAAGCGCAATAGCTTACTTTTATTGCCGGCTGACGCTACATTGAGCCGGCTTAGTGTCTGTCGCGCTTGTCGGCACGTTTTGCCAGCCAGTCGCCCAGCATCTGAACGACCTGAACCAGCACAATCAGCGCCACCACGGTAACAACCATCACTTCGGTTTCGTAACGGTAGTAGCCATAGCGAATCGCCAGGTCGCCTACCCCGCCGCCGCCGACAATCCCGGCCATCGCCGAGTAGCCGATTAAGCTTACCAATGTAATCGTCAGGCCGCGCAGCAGCCCTGCGCTGGCTTCCGGCAACAGTACGGTACAGATAATACGCATCGGACTAGCGCCGAATGCCAGCGCCGCCTCAATAATCCCTTTATCGACTTCACGGAGCGCGCTATCTACCAGGCGTGCATAAAACGCGATGGCGGCCACCGACAGCGGGACGGAGGCTGCAATCGGGCCAATGGTATTGCCCAGCAAAAGCTGCGTTAGCGGCAGTAACAGCACCAGTAAAATAACAAATGGCACCGAGCGGATAATATTCACCAGAACCGAGGCGACGAGATAAATAAAACGGTTCTGCCAGAACAGATGACGATCGGTGACAAAAATCAGAAAACCGAGCGGTAGACCGCCAAGAATCGCCAGCACCGTTGAAATACTCAACATCTGGAAAGTTTCATTGAACGCCAGCGTTAAATCCGGCAATAAATCATCCACGGATCACCTCCACCTGTGCGGTACGTTGACGGATATGCTCCACGGCGGCGGCCACCGCCGTTGGATTATGCGGCGCGGTTAATTGCACCACCAGAATGCCCAACGCGCGTTCGCCGATATACTCAATCTTGCCATGCAGGATATTGACCGCGACGCCAAACTTGATCGCCACCTCTGACAGTACCGGCTGCTCCGCCGAATCGCCGATAAACAAAATTTTCAGCAACTGCCCGGGCAGGTGTTCCCGTAAACGTTCCGGCAGGGTCAAATTAAGGGTATGAGACACCAGTTGCTGTGTGAAAGCGTGTTGCGGGTGGGCAAACACATCAAACACCTCGCCCGACTCCACAACCTTACCGCCCGACATTACCGCCACGCGATCGCAAATAGATTTGATCACGTTCATTTCATGGGTGATCAGCACAATAGTAATCCCGAGCTGTGCATTGATCTGTCTGAGCAGGGCCAGAATCGTGGCGGAAGTTTCCAGATCCAAAGCGGAAGTCGGTTCATCACACAGCAACACATCCGGATGGTTAGCGATGGCGCGGGCTATCCCCACCCGCTGTTTTTGCCCGCCGCTGAGCTGTACCGGGAAACGATTCGCTTTATCGGCAAGGCCCACCAGCGTTAAAATTTCCGCCACCCGTGGCGCGATTTTGCTGCGTTCCCAGCCAGCCGCTTTCAGGCTAAACGCCACGTTTTGCGCCACTGTCCGGGTATGCATTAAGTTAAAATGCTGGAAAATCATACCAATACGCTGCCGCGCCTGGCGTAACGCTTTTCCGTCCAGCGCCGAAATTTCCACGCCGTTGACGTTGACGCGCCCCTGGCTGGGACGCGTTAAGGCGTTCAGGGTACGCAGCAGAGTGCTTTTTCCTGCGCCGCTGGTACCGACAATGCCAAAAATCTCGCCCGCGGCGATATGCAGGCTCACATCATCCACCGCGCGCGTGGGGGTACCGCGACCGGCGGTAAAATCGACGCAGACTTTTTCTATTTCAATCATATTCACCTCAGAAATTGGGGATGGCTACCGCTGCGATCAGGGGGTCGCGGTCATCCATTCCGGTTTCTGGAAGGCGCTATAAATATTCTTTGGATCGTCGATGACCGCGCGATAAGCCGGCGATTTCACCGCCTCGACAATATCTTTGGCAAACGGCTTATCGGCATCTTCACTGCGTACCGCAATGATATTTTTCAGATTCTCATCCAGGTGTTCCTGCTTAATCGCGCTGGAGAGATCGAGTCCTGCCGCCACCGCAAAGTTCCCGTTAACCAGCGCGCCGGTCACGCCATCCAGCGTGCGCGGTAGCTGTGCGGCTTCCAGCGGTTTGAAAACCAGTCCTTTTGGATTGCTGGCGATATCTCGTTCAGAGGCTTTGGTCGGATCGATATTGTCCTTAATCGTGATAAGCCCCAACGATTGCAGGAAGCGAAGGCCGCGCGCCAGGTTAGTCGGATCGTTGGAGAGGGTAATAATGTCCCCTTTTTTAAGCGCATCCAGACTGTTGATTTTACGTGAATAGAAGCCCATCCCGGCGGTCGGTACCACAATAAGTTTGCTGAGCTTCAGCCCTTTGTCAGCGGTGAATTTGTCAAAATAGAGGGTATGTTGAAAGAGGTTGGCGTCGATGCTGCCGTTAGCTAACGCCATATTGGGCTGGACATAGTCGCTAAACTCGCGCACCACGACCTTATACCCTTTTTCTTTTAATGTCGGCGCAATCGCCTGCTTCACCATGTCGCCATACGGCCCTGGCGCGACGCCAAATACGATCGTTTGCGGGGAACTATCGGCATGGGCAAACTGTAATCCGCAGGCCAGTAATAGCGTGCTGGCCGCAATGCGTAAACTCTGACGCAATCCCATAATTTCTCCATTTTAAATAGTGTGATGCTGTGCCGGATGCCGTTCATGCGGCATCGTCTGTTTTGGCCCAAACGAAAGGCTATTTCTTAACATGACACAGATCACAGCCTGCTGTCCTTGAAATTATTTCATGATGTTTCCTGGTGTGTCGTTAAATGTACGAGGCAGGCGCTCAGGCGTGTGTCAGGCGGGAATGGCGTAAAGGGAAATGCCGGATAAGAGGTCTTAACGCCAACATCCGGCACAGGAAAACGCTTTAGAAATCGTAACGCAGACGCACCAGGTTCATATCGCCCAGATTGTCAGTGCTGGAGGTGAAAACATGTTCATAATCAACGCGGAAACCATAATCCAGTTGGAAGGTGATCCCCACGCCGTTATCGGTGCGCAGATAGTCGCGGCCATTCACATATTCAATGCGGTCGCCCATAAAGTACGGTTGAATAGCTTTCACGGCATACTGACCAATCGGGAAAGCGTAACCGACAAAATATTCCAGACCCCACGCATCGCCGGCAAAGTAATCATTCACAGACACTTTTTTGGTCGTCATAAAGTTCTGATACCAACCGCCGCCTGCGGCGATAGTCCAGTTTTCCGGCGTCCAGCTTAACGCGGTACCGACAATATTTTGATCGTAAGTTTTATTGCCGTTGCCGCGCATCTCCGCACGGGTATAGTTCCATGCCGTCCCCCAGGTCAGATCGTCGGTGAGATGGTAATCCGCGCCTAAAGAACCGCCGCCTTTACGTTTGTAATTCAGACCGTTATTGGCATTATAATCGTCGCTGAACAGATAAGACGCGTAGAGATCGACATTGCCAATGCTTTTCTTATACTTCAATGACTTACGCGTACGGTAAGAACCATCGTAGTCGCCGTTAATCCCGTTGCCCGGCGCCTGACCTATCATGTCGTAATCCCAGATATCGGTTTTTACGCCCACCACATCGTAATAAATGCTGTTCTGTTGACCGAAGGTCAGCGTTCCCCACGTCGCGCTCTTGAAGCCGGTATACAGCATACGGCGAGTGGTATCAGTCGCGCCCTTCGCATAATGGTTATCCCAGTCAAATACCGCAGGGATATTGACGCCCAGCTCGTAATAGCTAATCCAACTGATATCATCAAACAGATAATAATCCGCGGCGAAGCGGAAACGCGTCCCGCCATCAAAACCATTACGTTTATAACCGTTCGCGCCGTCATTGCCGGTCATATTCTGGAACTGCGGACGAATACTCCCGCCGACGGTGAAATTGAGTCGGCTGAGTGGATTACCCGCCTGGGGATCTTGTTTTAAAACGGTGATTTCCGCCTGAGTGGCGAAAGGCATGAAAGCCATTGCCGCGCCGATCGATGCCGCCAACGCTGTTATTTTAATTGTCATTATATTTTCCTTGATAGATAGCCAATCCAAATCATTTAGCAGGAAAATAATAACTGTTATAAAACCTTACGTGTTGTGTATTTTTTAATGATTTGTGCTACTAAAAATCAAGGAGTTATCAATTTGTGCGACTAAAAAAGTACGCGCCGTTTTAAAAACCGGCGCGAAATTATTCACATCATGAATCATCCGTTAAACTGTCGGAATAGCGCTTTGCCTTTCAGCAAACGAACGCCAAGCCAGCCGCCGCATACGGAAAGCAGCAGCGCGCCGCAAAACGGCAGTGCGCCCCATAAACGCCAGTCCGGCTCCCAGGGGAAATCAAAAACGTTAATTTGTAAGATCGCCAGCGCCGTCTCCGCGCCAATCGCGGCGACCAACCCGGCAACTAACCCCAGCATGGCGAATTCGCACCAGAGTGTGGTACGCAACAGTTTCTTTCCGGCTCCTAACGTGCGCCACACCACCAGCTCCTGATGGCGCTGACGCATCCCGACCTGTACCTGGGCCAGTAATAGCAACATGCCGCAGAGGGTGACTAGCACAACCATCACCTCCAGCGCCCGACTGACCTGCTCCAGCACCTGTCCCACCTGTTTCAGGATCGCCCCGATATCTAACAGGCTGACGGTAGGAAACTCGCGGTTAAGCTGCGTTAACATGCCGTTGCCATTCTCCCAGCGAAAACTGGTCAACCAGCTTTGCGGTTGCCCGTCCAGCGCCCCGGAAGGAAAAATGAAGAAAAAGTTGGGCCGCAGGCTTTCCCAGTCCACTTGACGCAGGCTGGTGACTTTAGCGCTAAATGCCTGGGTATCGCCCATAAAGGTTACGCTATCGCCGAGTTTGACGTTCAGCCGCTTCGCCAGCCCCTCTTCCATAGAGACTTCGCCCGATTTTGGTGGCCAGTGACCGGCGACCAGCGGATTATGCGCCGGGCGCGTATCCTGCCAGGTCAAATTCAGTTCACGGTTGAGCGACTCATCCTGCTGGCCTTCCGTCGGATTACCGTTTATCTTCGTTAACCGCGCCCGCACAATCGGATAAAACGTCTGCGGAATCACCTGATGTTCCGCCAAAAAGGCTTTCAGCGGCGCGACCTGTTCTGAAGCAATATTGATAAGGAAATAGTTCGGACTTTCCGGCGGGAGCTGCTGTTGCCAGCGATCAAGGAGGTCGCCGCGCAGCACCAGCAAGAGCGCCAGCAGCATAAACGAAAGCGAAAACGCCGAAAGCTGACTCAACGTTGACCACGGCTGACGCAGAAGTCGGCTGACGGCCAGACGCAGCGGTAGCGACGTCAACGTCATGCCGCGCAGCACGTTAAGCAGCATCCAGCCCACCAGACCGCACAGCAGCGCCAGTATCACGGCGCCCGCCAGAACCGCCCACAACAGCATGCTTCCGCCCATCAATCCGGCGAGCAGCGCCACCACGACGGCGCAGGCGACAGGCAAATAAATTTTTAACGGCCAGACGCGAGCGACAACGTCGCGGCGCAGCACCCGTAGCGGCTGGGTCGCCAGCAACAATCGATAAGGCCGTAAACCGACCAGCAGAGAGATGACCGTCATCGCACCCAGCGCCCACAGCCAGGGCCACAGGCTGGCGGGCGGCAAATCGGCGGGCAGTACCGGTTTTAGCAGCACCAACAATATGTTTTCAAACAGTAACCCAATCGCGCCTCCCGTGACGGCGGAAAGCCCCAGCACCATCAACCACTGTCCGATGATAAGTTTACGCAACTGGGCCCGGCCCGCGCCCAACGTTTTTAAAATCGCCACCAGATCGTAGCGGCTACGGCAGTAATGGCTCATCGCCACCGCGACGGCAGCTACCGCCAGCAGTAGCGTTAATAACGCCGAAAGCAGCAAAAACTGCTGCGAACGTTCGAGCGATTTCCCCAATGCCCCGTCATCCTGCTCCAGTCCGTACCAGCGATGTTCCGGTTTAAGCTGCGGTAACAGCCAGCTTTCATAGCCAGCAAGCTGTTGCGGCGTTCCGCCGAATTTATACCGCCACATCACGCGGCTCCCCGGCTGTATCGCACCGGTTTTTGCCACATCGGCCATATTCATCATCAGACGCGGCGCCATCTGAAAAGGGTTAAACCCGGAATCCGGCTCCTGCACCACTTCACCGGCAATACGCAAGGTCACGTCGCCGACATCAATGGTATCGCCCGTTTTCAAATTAAGCAGCGCCATCAGACGCGGCGCCAGCAGTACGCTACCCGGCTGCGGTTTCACTCCGTCAGGACGGGTTTGCAATTCGCCGTACATCGGATAAACGCTATCTACCGCCTTCACGCTGGCCAGTTGCGGCGTATCGCCGGCAAACGTCATGGTCGCAAAGGTTAACTGCTCGCCCACGTTAAGGCCGCGTTTACGCGCCTCTTCAAGCCAGGCCTTCGGTACCTCCCGCGAACTTTGCAGAGTCCGATCGCCTGCCATAAACTCGCGGCTTTGCTGACTTAACCCTTTTTCCATCCGGTCGCTGATACTGCCGAGCGCCAGTACGCAGGCCACCGCCAGACTCAACGCCAGCCAGACAATAATCAGCGACGGCGAGCGCCATTCGCGCCAGAACCAGCGAGCTATCATGCCTCCTCCTGTAACTGACCGTTGACCAACCGCAGCCGCCGGTCGCAGCGCGCCGCCAGCGCCGGGTCGTGCGTCACCAGAATCAGCGTGGTGCCGTGCTCGCGGTTAAGCGAAAATAGCAGGTCGGCGATTTTATCTCCGGTCTGACGGTCAAGGTTGCCCGTCGGCTCATCGGCAAACAGCACATCAGGACGCCCGTTAAACGCGCGCGCCAGCGCTACGCGCTGCTGTTCGCCGCCGGAAAGCTGTGCCGGAAGGTGGTCAAGCCGTTTTCCCAGTCCCAGTTGTTCGAGCAGCGCTTTCGCCCCCGCCTTACTCTGACCGCTGTTTTCACCGCGTAGCAGGGCCGGTAGCTCAACGTTTTCCAGCGCGTTAAGCGTAGGAATAAGCATGAAGGATTGAAAAACAAAACCGACATGCTGAGCGCGAAGCTGCGCCCGCGCCTCTTCGTCCATCTGGTGAAGCGGTTTCCCGACCAGACTGACCTCTCCGCTACTGCCGTCATCCAGTCCGGCGAGAATCGCCAGCAGCGTAGATTTTCCCGATCCTGATTCGCCAATCAGCGCAATGGTTTCGCCGCGTTTGACAACCAGTTCAACTCCGGTAAGGATGGAAAGCTCATGCTCACCCTGACCGACGGACTTCCTGAGACGATGAACTTCAACACTGTTTTCCGCTGGCATTTGCCCTTCCTGTTTTTGATCCTGTTAACTTTCCGTGCCGCCGCCGCAGACACCTTATTAATTCTGGGCGATAGTCTCAGCGCCGGTTACCGTATGGCCGCCAGCGCGGCATGGCCGTCGCTCCTTAATGATAAATGGCAAAACAAAACGTCGGTCGTTAATGCCAGTATAAGCGGTGATACCTCGCAGCAGGGACTGGCGCGTTTGCCGGCGCTGTTGCAACAGCATCACCCGCGCTGGGTAGTGGTGGAACTTGGCGGCAACGATGGCCTACGCGGTTTTGCGCCTGCGCAAACCGAACAGACGCTACGTAAAATCATTCAGACGGTGAAAGCCGCCGATGCCCAACCGTTACTGATGCAAATTCATCTGCCCGCTAACTACGGTCGCCGTTATAATGAATCCTTTAGCGCCATTTATCCTAAGCTCGCCAAAGAGTTCGATATTCCTCTGTTACCGTTTTTTATGGAAGAGGTATATCTGAAACCGCAGTGGATGCAGGATGACGGCATTCATCCCAACCGCGACGCCCAGCCGTTTATTGCCGACTGGATGGCGAAGCAGTTGACCCCTTTTCTCTCCTGAATCATTCGAGTTGCATGAAGGCGGCACGTAAGAGAATTTCCAGGAGCATAGATACCTATGTGACTGGAGTAAACGAACGCACAGGCAACTTGAAGTATGACGGATATAGTTAACCACGACTCTTAAATCAACGGAGATCCTGACAGGTAAAGTTATGCAAAAATCGGTCTTAATAACAGGATGTTCCAGCGGAATCGGTCTGGACAGCGCGCTTGAGCTTAAACGCCAGGGCTTTCAAATCCTGGCGGGCTGCCGCAAACCTGATGATGTCGCCCGGATGAACAGTATGGGATTTACCGGCGTGTTGATCGATCTCGACTCCCCTGAAAGCGTGGATCGTGCCGCCGATGAAGTGATCGCCCTGACCGATAATCGTCTGTATGGGATCTTTAACAATGCCGGCTACGGCGTGTATGGCCCCCTTTCCACCATCAGCCGTGAGCAGATGGAGCAACAGTTTTCCAGTAATTTCTTCGGCGCGCATCAGCTTACTATGCGCTTACTTCCCGCCATGTTGCCGCATGGCGAAGGACGCATTGTGATGACCTCATCGGTGATGGGGCTGATTTCCACCCCAGGGCGCGGCGCTTACGCCGCCAGCAAATATGCGCTCGAAGCCTGGTCTGACGCGCTACGTATGGAGCTACGGCACACAGGCATTAAAGTGAGCCTGATAGAACCGGGGCCGATTCGTACCCGTTTTACCGATAACGTTAACCAGACGCAGCGTGATAAACCGGTAGAAAATCCCGGCATCGCCGCACGTTTCACCCGCGATCCTGACGCGGTAGTAGCGAAAGTACGTCATGCTTTTGCAAGCGATAAACCCAGGCTGCGCTATCCTGTTACGCTGGTCACCTGGGCGGTGATGGCGCTGAAACGCATATTGCCGGGCCGGATGCTGGATAAAATTTTACAAAGCTGAGTTGAAGCGCGCCCGTCAGCCCCCATGTAAACGTGACACAGACAAAAGAGAGCGACGCCATGTCCGTACAGAACATTGTCAATATTAATGAATCCAACCTGCAGCAGACCTTAGAGCAGTCCATGACCACGCCGGTACTGTTCTATTTCTGGTCTGAACGCAGCCAACACTGTCTGCAATTAACGCCAGTGCTGGAAAGTCTGGCTGCCCAGTACCACGGTCAGTTTATTCTGGCAAAGCTGGACTGCGACGCCGAACAGATGATCGCCGCTCAGTTTGGTCTGCGCGCCATCCCGACTGTCTATCTGTTCCAGAATGGCCAACCGGTCGATGGTTTCCAGGGGCCGCAGCCGGAAGAGGCGATCCGCGCTCTGCTGGATAAAGTACTGCCGCGTGAAGAAGAGCTAAAAGCGCAACAAGCGATGCAGTTAATGCAGGAGGGCAACTACATTGACGCGCTGCCGTTGCTCAAAGACGCCTGGCAGCTCTCTTCGCAGAACAGTGAGATTGGCCTGTTACTGGCGGAAGCGCAAATTGCGCTGAACCGCTCTGAAGAGGCCGAAGCGGTGTTAAAAACTATTCCGCTACAGGATCAGGATACCCGTTATCAGGGGCTGGTTGCGCAGATCGAACTGCTTAAACAGGCGGCGGATACGCCGGAAATTCAGCAACTTCAGCAGCAAGTCGCGGAGAATCCGCAGGATGCGGCTTTGGCAACGCAACTGGCGTTGCAGTTGCACCAGGTCGGACGTAATGAAGAAGCGCTGGAATTGCTGTTCAGCCATCTGAGAAAAGATCTTGCCGCCGCCGAGGGACAGACGCGCAAAACCTTCCAGGAGATCCTTGCCGCGCTCGGCACCGGCGACGCGCTGGCGTCGAAATACCGCCGCCAGTTGTACGCGCTACTGTATTAATCCTCTCTTGCCTGATGGCGCGCTTATCTGGCCTACCTGTCGTCCTCAGGCCGGATAAGGCGCTTACGCCATCATCCGGCAACTATCATGATTTCTTGAGCGGCATCACTACCAACTGATGACGCGAATTATAGAACTTCCGGTAGGTTAAATAGCAGGCAATGATGGTAGACAGGCTGGCTGTCGACAACAGCATAAACGTTACCATAATTTGATATTTAATCGCTTTTACCGGATCGATCCCGGCAAAAATCAGCCCGGACATCATCCCCGGCAGGCTCACCAGCCCAACGGTCTTTGCCGAGTCGATCGTCGGGATAAGCGATGCGCGGATACTATCGCGGATAAGCCCGGCGGAGGCCATTTTCGGCGTTGCGCCCAAACTTAATTTTTCCTGGATTTGCTGCTGCTCGCTGTGAAAACGCAGCCCCAGTTGGTTGTAGCACAGCCCTACCGCCACCATCGCATTGCCGGCGACCATGCCAGCGATGGGAATCACCTGCATCGGCGCAAATTCAATCGAACCGGTAAGCACCAGTACCGTCAGCGTTAGTCCGGCGCCGACGGTGATGGCGATAAACGAGGAGAGAAATGCCTTATCGATATATTTACTGCGCTTTTGCGCGTTCCAGGCGGCGTTAAAACAGATGAACAGCACCATCAGCAGCGTCAGGGCGGCATGATTAACGCCAAAGATGTATTTCAGTACATAGCCGACAATAATGAGCTGTATCACCGCCCGGCATACGCTCCACAGAATATCTTTTTCCAGCGCCAGCTTTTCCTTGTGACTGATGAGCATCGCGACCACCACCAGCAGCATCGATAACGCCAGCGAGGTATTGGTAATATTATGCTCGTTCATAACGCGCCTCCTGCATCTCTCCGGCAGATGGCGTTAACGTTATCACCTTATCCGCGTGTTGAATTTCATCTTTATCATGCGTTACCCACAAGACAGCGACCTGCTTATCGCGAACATAGCGATGAATAATATCATTTACATTCCGTTTGTTATGTTCATCCAGCGCGCTGGTTATTTCGTCGAGTAACAGTATTTTCGGCAGAAACTGTAGATTACGAATTAGAGCAATACGCTGTTTTTCTCCGCCGGAAAGCGCGGTAATCGGTTTTTGCAGAATCGTCTCCGGCAGTTCAAAACGCGCCAGATCGTCTGCGAAGGCTGTCGGCTGCGGGCGCTGATGGCGAATTTGCCAGGGAAAAATCAGGTTATCGTAAACCGTATCGCCAAATAGCGCTGGCGTCTGAGCGCAATAAGAAACCTGCTGGCGATAGGCTTCCGGACTCAGAGTAGTAATATCCTGCCCCTCAAAAAGAATCATGCCGATATCAGGGCTTATTAACGAGGCCACCATTTTCAACAACGTACTTTTTCCGCAGCCAGAAGGACCGGTAATTAACTTAAATTCGCCGCGTTGCAGCGTAAAACTGATGTTATTCACTATTTTTGTCGTCGCAGTCCGGTAACCGACCTGCTTTAACTCAAGCAACATGCTACGTTCTGTCATTTATTGCGCATCCGTTGTTCATATTTTTATAGCGATAGTGTATCCCTGTAATTAATAAGGGGGGAACATGCTTTACTGAATCAGGTATAATTCGCTTAATTCGTCAGCAAAATCGGTTTATGGACAACGCAACAGGAGGTTTAGCTATGCTCATTCTTATCCCTATTCTCATTTTCGTCGCGCTGGTGATCGTCGGCGCGGGCGTCAAAATCGTTCCGCAGGGATACCAGTGGACGGTGGAGCGCTTTGGACGTTACACCAAAACCCTGCAGCCGGGATTAAGCCTTGTTGTACCGTTTATGGACAGAATTGGTCGCAAGATCAATATGATGGAGCAAGTGCTGGATATTCCGTCGCAGGAGGTTATCTCAAAAGATAACGCCAACGTCACTATCGATGCGGTCTGTTTTATTCAGGTTATCGATGCGCCGCGCGCCGCTTATGAAGTCAGTAACCTGGAACTGGCGATCATTAACCTGACCATGACCAATATCCGTACGGTGCTCGGTTCGATGGAGCTGGATGAAATGCTCTCCCAGCGCGACAGCATCAACACGCGGCTGCTGCATATTGTCGATGAAGCCACCAACCCGTGGGGAATTAAAGTTACCCGTATCGAAATTCGCGATGTCCGCCCGCCCGCGGAATTGATCTCCTCTATGAACGCCCAGATGAAAGCGGAACGTACCAAACGCGCCTATATCCTTGAGGCCGAAGGGGTACGTCAGGCGGAAATCCTGAAAGCCGAGGGGGAAAAACAGTCGCAGATTCTGAAAGCCGAAGGCGAACGTCAGTCCGCTTTCCTGCAGGCGGAAGCGCGCGAACGTTCCGCCGAAGCGGAAGCCCGCGCTACGCAGATGGTGTCTGAAGCCATCGCCGCCGGGGATATTCAGGCGATAAACTACTTCGTGGCGCAGAAATACACCGAAGCGTTACAGCAAATCGGCTCGGCGAATAACAGCAAAGTGGTCATGATGCCGCTGGATGCCAGCAGTCTGATGGGCGCTATCGCCGGGATCAGCGAGCTGGTTAAGGACAGCGCCAGCGAACGGAAAAAAGCATGATAGCGATGATTCTGGTGCATCCGCATATCTTCTGGCTTAGCCTCGGCGGCCTGTTGTTGGCTGCGGAAATGCTCGGCGGTAACGGCTATTTGCTGTGGAGCGGCGTGGCGGCAGTGATTACCGGCTTAACCGTCTGGCTCTTACCGCTCGGCTGGGAATGGCAGGGCGTGCTGTTTGCGGCCTTAACGTTACTGGCGGCCTGGCTTTGGTGGCGCTGGCTGGCGCGTCGCGTGCGGGAACAAAAGCCGACCGACAGCCGCCTTAACCAACGCGGACAACAACTGGTAGGCCGCCGGTTTATGCTTGATGCCGCGTTAGTGAACGGACGGGGTCATATGCGTGTCGGCGACAGCTCGTGGCCGGTATGCGCTGACGAAGACCTGCGCGCAGGTACGCATGTCGAAGTGATCGCCGTGGAAGGCATCACCTTACGCATTCGTGCCGTTTAATCAACGTGGCTTTTGCGCCTTGTGATGACAGCAGCCGGAAAGATTATCAATAATCGGGCAGTCGGCGCTGTCATCGCCGGGACAACTCTCCGCCAGCGCCAGCAGTTGATCGCGCATTGATTGCAGCTCGCTGATATGGCGCTCGATCTCCGCGACCTTTTCCAGCGTCCGCTTTTTCACATCTGCGCTATGGCGTCGCGGATCGTTAAACAGATTGACCAGTTCGCCACACTCTTCCAGATTAAACCCCACCTGCCTCGCCTGTCGCAGCAACGTCAGCTCGTTTAAATGCTTCTGCGTGTAGGTGCGATAACCATTTTCGCTACGTAATGGCGGCGTCACCAGCCCTTTCTCTTCATAAAACCGAATGGCTTTGCTGGTTAAACCGGTTTTTTTCGCCACATCGCTAATATTCATATTTCCCCCTTGACCTTAACCTTGCTGGAAGGTTTAACCTTTATCACAGTGAGTCACTACGATTACTAAGGTCAATGAATTGATGACCAATCATAAAGGAGTTTTTACTATGTCTCAAACTATCGACCTGACCCTGGACGGTTTGTCCTGCGGTCATTGCGTTAAACGCGTGAAAGAAAGTCTTGAACAACGTCCGGATGTTGAGCTGGCGGACGTCACCGTAACCGAAGCGCACGTTACCGGTACCGCCAGTGCGGACTCGTTAATTGAAACCATCAAACAGGCCGGGTATGGCGCGACGTTAAGCCACCCAAAGGCTAAACCGCTGACGGAGTCATCAATCCCGTCGGAAGCACTGGCAGCGGTTCCTCATGAGCTTCCGGTAGCGACGGCCGATGAAGAAAGCCAACAGTTGCTGTTAAGCGGCATGAGCTGCGCCAGTTGTGTCACCCGCGTACAACATGCGCTACAAAGCGTACCGGGCGTCACGCAGGCACGGGTAAACCTGGCGGAACGCACTGCGCTGGTGATGGGCAGCGCGTCCGCCGCTGATTTAGTGCAGGCGGTGGAAAAAGCCGGCTACGGCGCAGAGGCGATTGAAGATGACATCAAACGCCGCGAGCGCCAGCAGGAAACCGCCATCGCCACCATGAAACGTTTTCGCTGGCAGGCCATCGTCGCTCTGGCGGTCGGTATACCGGTCATGGTCTGGGGGATGATCGGCGATAACATGATGGTGACCGGCGACAACCGCAGCCTGTGGCTGGCTATTGGCCTGATCACGCTTGCGGTGATGGTCTTTGCGGGCGGTCACTTTTACCGTAACGCGTGGAAAAGCCTGCTGAACGGCACAGCGACGATGGATACGCTGGTGGCGCTCGGCACCGGGGTCGCCTGGCTCTACTCCATGAGCGTCAACCTGTGGCCGCAGTGGTTCCCGATGGAAGCGCGGCACCTCTATTACGAAGCCAGCGCGATGATTATCGGTCTGATTAATCTCGGACACATGCTGGAAGCGCGCGCCCGTCAGCGTTCCTCAAAAGCGCTGGAAAAATTACTCGATCTCACCCCGCCCACCGCACGCGTCGTGACAGAAGACGGCGAAAAAAGCGTCCCGCTGGCGGACGTTCAGCCAGGGATGCTGCTGCGGCTCACTACCGGCGATCGCGTGCCGGTGGATGGCGAAATTACCCAGGGCGAAGCGTGGCTTGATGAAGCCATGCTGACCGGCGAACCCATTCCGCAGCAAAAAGGCGAAGGCGACAGCGTTCATGCCGGCACCGTCGTCCAGGACGGCAGCGTCCTGTTCCGCGCCAGCGCGGTGGGCAGTCATACCACGCTGTCACGCATTATTCGCATGGTACGCCAGGCGCAAAGCAGTAAACCGGAAATTGGCCAACTGGCCGATAAAATCTCTGCGGTATTCGTTCCCGTAGTCGTGGCTATTGCGCTGTTCAGCGCCGCTATCTGGTATTTCTTCGGTCCGGCGCCGCAAATTGTTTATACGCTGGTCATCGCCACCACCGTACTGATTATCGCCTGCCCTTGCGCATTAGGCCTGGCGACGCCAATGTCGATTATTTCCGGCGTAGGCCGCGCTGCCGAATTCGGCGTGCTGGTACGCGACGCCGATGCCCTGCAACGCGCCAGTACGTTGGATACCCTCGTTTTTGATAAAACCGGGACGCTGACGGAAGGCAAGCCGCAAGTGGTGGCGATAAAAACCTTTAACGGCGTTGAGGAAGCTCAGGCATTACGTCTGGCTGCCGCGCTCGAACAAGGCTCCAGCCACCCGCTGGCCCATGCGATTCTGGAAAAAGCCGGCGATGATAAACTGCCGCAGGTGAACGGTTTCAGAACGCTGCGCGGACTGGGCGTCAGCGGTGAAGCGGAAGGTCATCAACTGCTTCTGGGGAACCAGGCGTTGCTGAACGAACAGCACGTCGCCACGGATGATATGACGGCGGAAATCACCGCGCAGGCCTCGCAAGGCTCGACTCCGGTCCTGCTGGCGATTGACGGTAAAGCGGCGGCGTTACTGGCGGTACGCGATCCATTGCGCAGCGATAGTATTGCCGCGCTTGAACGCCTGCACAACGCCGGATACCGTCTGGTAATGCTCACCGGGGATAACCCAACGACGGCTAACGCGATTGCCAAAGAAGCGGGTATTGATGAAGTGATTGCGGGCGTTCTGCCGGATGGCAAAGCCGATGCGATTAAACGTCTGCAAAGCCAGGGTCGTCAGGTTGCGATGGTCGGTGATGGTATCAACGATGCGCCCGCGCTGGCGCAGGCGGACGTCGGTATCGCGATGGGCGGCGGCAGCGATGTGGCGATTGAAACCGCGGCGATTACGCTGATGCGCCATAGTCTGATGGGCGTGGCGGATGCGCTGGCCATTTCGCGCGCGACGTTGCGCAATATGAAACAAAACCTGCTTGGCGCATTTATCTACAACAGCATTGGTATCCCGGTGGCCGCCGGTATTCTGTGGCCGTTTACCGGTACCTTGTTAAACCCGGTAGTAGCGGGCGCGGCAATGGCGCTGTCTTCCATTACCGTCGTCAGCAATGCCAACCGGCTATTGCGCTTTAAACCGAAAGCGTAAAAACGCTATATCAGGCAGCATCAGCTGCCTGATATATTATTAAGCCATCAGTAATTTACCGTATCAATATATAAAAATTTAACCGCACATCCTGTAGAAAAATAAAAAACAAAATTTTATAATGTTTTTTTGAATCATAAGGATGTGTTATTTATGTTTAGAAAAGCAGTTACGCTTCTTTTCCTGCTTTCTCCCGCCGTCAGTTATGCAGGGTTATTTGATTCCACTCCAGAGTTAAAATGTGGCAACGATAATGCAGTCACGGCGGCAAAAGAATGGATTTACAATGAAGCATTAGGTCGTTTACAGCAAGACTATATTAAAGAGCCCTCCACGCTTTTCTTCGATATCCCCCAGACTCAATACGAGCAGCAACTCCGGGCTATTCCTGTTCAATTCAGTGATGTAATCACGCAGAACCCTCAAGCAGAAAATGCCAACCTACGAACTTGCTCGGCTACCGTCGCCATGGGTATTCCTCAGCCATTATTTAAATTAATGAAAGACCTACCAAATACTCTATTCTATATTTCACA
Organism: Salmonella sp. SAL04213; assembly: GCF_046550535.1. Lineage (NCBI taxonomy): Bacteria > Pseudomonadati > Pseudomonadota > Gammaproteobacteria > Enterobacterales > Enterobacteriaceae > Salmonella > Salmonella sp. SAL04213. The sequence continues at coordinate 809,214 of NZ_JBGDXS010000001.1, forward strand.
AGGGGATGGACAGGTAATAAACAATACGGTGACCTGGAAACAGGTTAACTACAATATTCAGCTAGCAGACAACAACAAAGATATTGTTGTCACCCCTGTGCAAAAAACTGATAAATTGGCGCGGTCTATTTATGTAATGGCAAGAATGACGGTATCTGGTGATAGCATTATAAAGAAAAAAAATAACTCACTGATTGAAATCGCAGCAAAGAAATTTGAGAGTAGAGATCGCGAGCTTAATCAGGTCTGGAAATCGCTACCCGCCTCTGCCCGAACGGCATTAAAACAAGAACAGCGAGTCTGGGTGACCAAAAAAGAGCAGCAGTGCGGCAAACTTAGCGATGCCAAATCCGAGGCCATACCCGCTGAAAAGCGCATCAGTATTTATAAATGCCAGCTTGAAATGACCATCGCCAGAACGGCCTATCTCGACGGCAGCGAATAACCCGACCGATCGTTGACGTCCCGTCAGGGCGCATTGCGCCCTTTTCTCCAACGCGCTAGCATGAGCTTTTTCAAAGGGAGCGCGTATGGAGTTATTAAATCAACTTAAACGTTTATGGCGCGCGCTGCGTGGTACCCCAAATAGTTGGCCTGCTATCGATCTCTCCCTGCCCGGCGGTCGTCATCTGCATCTGGTTGGCAGTATTCATATGGGGACGCGCGATATGGCTCCTCTTCCAGCAAAGCTGGTGAAAAAACTACGCCAGGCCGACGCGCTGGTCGTTGAAGCGGATATTTCTGGTAACGAAACGCCATTCAGCAATCTCCCCAAATGCCCGCCGTTGGTCGAACGTCTCAGCGCCGGGCAGCTAAGCGCACTGGAAAAACGGGTCAGCGAGTTGGGTATGCCGCTGATCCATTTTGATAATCAACCTTTATGGCAGATAGCTATGGTGCTACAGGCCACGCAGGCGCAACGGCTGGGATTGCGCCCGGACTATGGCATTGATTATCAGCTATTACAGGCTGCCCGCGAAATGTCGCTGCCGGTGCAAGAGCTGGAAGGGGCGAAACACCAGCTCGAACTACTCTGCGATCTGCCCGATGGCGGGATGGCGCTGCTCGACGACACGCTGACGCACTGGCACACCAACGCACGGCTTTTGCAGGTGATGATCGGCTGGTGGCTTGAGCAGCCGCCGACCAGCGTCGGCGCTTCGCTTCCCAGAACGTTTAGCCAGCCGCTGTATGATGTACTGATGGTAAAACGCAATGAAGCCTGGCGCGACGCGCTGCTGGCACTGCCGCCGGGACGCTACGTGGTAGCCGTAGGGGCGCTACATCTGTACGGCGAAGGCAACCTACCGCAAATATTGAAATAAAAAAATGGCCAATATCGCTATTGGCCCGTCAAAGAGGAATTTCATCGTTATTATTATCCCGACGCTTTCGCTTCGGATCTTCAGATTGTCGCTCAAAGTTGCCGCAACTGCCAAGACCTAATGCACAAGATTATACTATTTTTTAGTCCGCTTTCGGGCGTATGCTGATGGCAAATCACGTCTGTAGTAAGAAGGAACGTTATGACACCCGCAGTTAAGTTACTCGAAAAGAATAAGATTCCGTTTAACATTCACACCTACGATCACGATCCGAATGAAACTAACTTTGGCGATGAAGTGGTGCGTAAGCTCGGGCTAAACGCCGATCAGGTGTATAAAACGCTTTTGGTCGCCGTGAATGGCGATATGAAGCAACTGGCCGTCGCCGTGACGCCTGTAGCCGGGCAGCTGGATTTGAAAAAAGTCGCCAAAGCTCTGGGCGCGAAAAAGGTCGATATGGCCGACCCGATGGTGGCGCAACGCACCACGGGATATCTGGTCGGCGGGATCAGTCCGCTGGGACAGAAGAAACGGCTGCCTACGCTGATTGACGCGCCAGCCCGCACGTTTGCCACTATATATGTTTCCGGTGGTAAACGCGGGCTGGATATTGAACTGGCGGCTGACGATTTGGCCGCCATCCTGGGTGCTAAATTCGCTGATATCGCGCGTCGGGATTAAGCCTGCGTAAAATACATTGCCGGATAGCGGCGCAAACGCCTTATCCGGCCTACAGCAGACATAATCCGTAGGCCTTAAGGCTGCGCGCCATCAGGCAGTGATGGCTATCCGTACCGCTACAACCAGCTCACCTCGCCTTTTGGCGTAAACGCCGCCGCATCCAGCGGTGAATTTTGCTGAATAAACTCTTTCAGCACTTCCGCATCAATAAACCCGGTATTCACGTATCCCGGTTTGTTATCGATGCGCGGATAACCATCGCCGCCCGTGGCGTTGAAACTCAGCGTCGCCATGCGGTAGGTTTTGGCCGGATCAACAGGCTCGCCTTTGATTTTCAGATCGGTGAGCTTGCCCTCTTTGGCGACAAAGCTCACATTGGCGAACTGTGGATAGGCGCCGGAGTCCGGTTTCATCTGCGCTACGGCGGTGAGATAATCAACCACCTCTTTGCCGCTCATATCGGCATACACCACAATGTTGCCGAACGGCTGTACCTTGAGCACGCTTTTATAGGTAATATCTCCCGCCTCAATCGAGTCGCGAATACCGCCGCCGCTCATCACGCCAAAATCGGCGCCGGTGCGCGCGATCTGCGCAGCCAGAATCACCCGTCCCATATTGGTCTGGACAAATCTGACCTTACTGCGATCGCCTTCAAGAAGGCCATTCACGCTACCAATTTTCACCTCCAGTTGCGCTTTACCTTTATTCTGGAACGGCGTTAATAACGAGAGCATTTGCGGATTTTCGGCGATTTCCGGCGTGTAAAGTACACGCTCGCTTTTCCCGTTATCCCAGGTCACTTTTTTCTTGAGATTTACCGGAATAAGCTGGTAGTTAACCATTTTCATCTCGCCGTTACGGAATTCGAAATCCGCGCGGCCCACATATTTACCCCACTCATGCGCCTGCACGATCCAGATACCATTTTGCTTATCCGGCGCGCAGGGCGTTCCCGGTACGTAATTCACCTGTTTTTTATTTTCCGACGCCATGCATACCGGGTCTTGTGAGTGACCGCCCACAATCATCGCCAACGAACCGGCAGGCAGGCTACGCGCCATCTCAACGTCGCCCGGCGCGTTCGAACCGTGATCGCCGTTGTCATAATGTCCCATATGCGTGGTCGCGATAATCACGTCCGGTTTTTCATTCATATTAAGTTCCTGAATCACCACCTTTGCTTCTTCAGCAGGTTTACGAAACTCAATATCGGTGAAATATTCCGGGTTGCCTATTTTCGCCGTGTCATCGGTGGTTAAGCCGATTACCGCGATTTTTATATCCTGGCGTGTAAAAATAGCCCACGGCTTAAACAGACGCTCGCCGGTACTTTTTTGATAAATATTGGCGGAAAGAAAGGGAAACTTCGCCCACTTTTCCTGCTGGCGCAATACGGTGAGCGGATTATCAAATTCATGATTACCGACGGCCATAGCGTCGTAGCCAATCAGATTCATCCCGCGGAAATCGGGCTCCGCATCCTGGAGATCGGATTCCGGCACCCCGGTATTAATGTCGCCGCCGGATAACAACAGGACGCTTCCCCCCTCTTGCGCCACCTCTTTACGGATACTGTCCACCAGCGTTTTTTGCGCCGCCAGACCATATTCGCCATATTCGCTGCGCCAGAAGTGACCGTGGTGATCGTTGGTATGCAGGATAGTAATTTTATAGGTTTTATCTTTTTCGTAAGCCTGTGCAGGCTGAGTCGTCAGCGCGAACGCCGCCAGTAACGCCAGCGCCACACCCCGTTTCAAAAATTTCATCTTTCTCTCCCTGACTCAATATCAACCGCAGAAATTACCTTTCCTTGCAATAATAGACAAATATGTTTTCAGAATTGAGACTTCCTTCAAACACATTTCACAGGTATGTTAGGCAAGTAATAATTACACATCCTACTATCTCCAACATCGCATAAAATTTAAGTGACTTTCTATGGCCATGAGTGAACCAACCCAGCCGTTAGCCGGCGCGCCCGCAGCGGCCGCTAAAGCACGTACTTCGTTTGGTATTTTGGGCGCGATCAGTCTTTCCCATCTGCTGAACGATATGATCCAGTCGCTAATCTTAGCCATTTATCCCCTGTTGCAGGCGGAGTTCTCACTGACTTTCGTCCAGATAGGTTTGATCACCCTGACGTTCCAGCTCGCCTCATCGCTGCTGCAACCGGTCGTCGGCTACTGGACGGATAAGTATCCCATGCCGTGGTCGCTACCTGTCGGCATGTGTTTTACCCTGAGCGGGCTGGTACTGCTGGCAATGGCGGGAAGTTTTGGCGGCGTATTGCTCGCTGCGGCGCTGGTGGGTACCGGCTCGTCCGTTTTTCACCCGGAATCGTCCCGCGTGGCGCGCATGGCCTCCGGCGGACGTCATGGTCTGGCGCAGTCTATCTTCCAGGTCGGCGGTAATTTCGGCAGTTCGTTGGGTCCGTTGCTGGCCGCCGTGATTATCGCGCCCTATGGCAAAGGGAATGTCGCCTGGTTTGTGCTGGCCGCGCTGCTGGCGATCGTGGTGCTGGCGCAGATCAGCCGCTGGTATGCAGCCCAGCACCGGATAGCGAAAGGCAAGCCAAAAGCGATAATCGCTAACCCGCTGCCGCGCAATAAAGTCGTGCTGGCGGTCAGCGTATTATTGCTACTCATTTTCTCGAAATATTTTTATATGGCGAGCATCAGTAGCTACTACACCTTTTATCTGATGCAAAAATTCGGATTATCAATACAAAACGCGCAGCTCCATCTATTTGCCTTCCTGTTTGCGGTGGCTGCCGGGACGGTAATCGGCGGGCCGGTGGGCGATAAAATCGGCAGAAAATATGTGATTTGGGGCTCTATTCTCGGCGTCGCGCCGTTTACCCTTGTTTTACCCTACGCCACGCTGTACTGGACGGGGATTTTAACGGTGATTATCGGCTTTATTCTCGCGTCGGCGTTTTCCGCCATTCTGGTGTATGCCCAGGAGCTGCTGCCAGGACGCATCGGTATGGTTTCCGGCCTGTTTTTCGGGTTTGCCTTCGGGATGGGAGGCCTGGGCGCAGCGGTGTTGGGGCTGATTGCCGACCATACCAGTATCTATTTAGTTTATAAAATCTGTGCTTTCCTGCCGCTTCTGGGGATACTGACCATATTCTTACCTGATAATCGACATAAAGCATGATTTTATGGCGGTTAAAGGTACGCTTTAACCGCCTGTACATCCTGATGCCATCTTGCTTTGTCCATCCCATACTTATCACTTTTACGTTCCGTGCTCTTTTTGCCTTCAGACGGTATCTTTTTATAAAACACAACCATTTTTTATAAACATCCTGATTGAAATTGTCATAAACTATTACCCGGAGTTTTGGAGTCCAGCAACCAAAGGAGACGGAATGCATCACGCTACCCCGCTTATCACCACCATTGTCGGCGGCCTTGTGCTCGCTTTTATTCTCGGCATGATTGCCAACAAATTGCGTATTTCTCCACTGGTGGGATATCTATTAGCGGGCGTTCTGGCGGGACCTTTTACCCCTGGTTTTGTTGCGGATACCAAACTGGCGCCGGAGCTGGCGGAGCTCGGCGTGATTCTACTGATGTTCGGCGTCGGGCTGCATTTTTCGCTGAAGGATTTGATGGCGGTAAAGTCTATCGCCATTCCCGGCGCTGTCGCTCAGATAGCGGTGGCGACGCTGCTGGGTATGGCGCTTTCCGCCGTGCTGGGATGGTCATTAATGACCGGCATCGTTTTTGGGCTCTGTCTGTCTACCGCCAGTACCGTCGTCCTGCTGCGCGCGCTTGAGGAGCGGCAACTCCTTGATAGCCAGCGCGGACAAATCGCCATCGGCTGGCTGATTGTCGAAGATCTGGTGATGGTGCTGACGCTGGTCTTGCTGCCCGCCGTTGCCGGCATGGTGGAAAAAGGCGATGTCGGCATAGCCTCGCTGACGGTCGATATGGGGATAACCATTGGTAAAGTGGTGGCGTTTATCGCCATCATGATGCTGGTCGGACGCCGCCTGGTGCCGTGGATTATGGCCCGCAGCGCCGCCACCGGCTCGCGCGAATTATTTACCCTTTCCGTACTGGCGCTGGCGTTAGGCATTGCGTTTGGCGCGGTAGAACTGTTTGACGTCTCTTTTGCGCTGGGCGCGTTCTTCGCTGGAATGGTGCTTAATGAGTCGGAACTGAGTCACCGGGCGGCGCACGATACGTTGCCGCTGCGCGACGCCTTTGCCGTCCTGTTTTTTGTTTCCGTCGGCATGTTGTTCGATCCGTTAGTCTTGATTCAACAGCCGCTGGCGGTGTTGGCGACGCTTGCCATTATCGTCTTTGGCAAATCGATCGCTGCGTTTTTCCTGGTGCGTATGTTCGGCCACTCGCCGCGAACCGCGCTGACCATTGCCGCCAGCCTGGCGCAAATCGGCGAGTTCGCCTTTATTCTCGCCGGACTCGGCATGGCGCTCAACCTGCTGCCGCAAGCGGGACAGAACCTGGTGCTGGCAGGCGCTATTTTGTCGATTATGCTTAATCCCGTACTGTTTACCCTGCTGGAGAAGTATCTGGCGAAAACCGAAACGCTGGAAGAGCAAACTCTGGAAGAGGCTATCGAAGAAGAGAAGCAAATTCCGGTGGATATCTGTAATCATGCCCTGCTGGTGGGTTTTGGCCGCGTAGGCAGTCTGCTGGGCGAAAAATTACTGGCGGCGGGGATTCCGCTGGTGGTTATCGAAACGTCCCGTACCCGCGTGGATGAACTGCGCGAACGCGGGATTCGCGCCGTGCTGGGCAACGCCGCTAACGAAGAAATCATGAATCTGGCGCATCTGGACTGCGCCCGCTGGCTGTTATTGACCATCCCCAACGGTTACGAAGCCGGTGAGATTGTCGCCTCAGCGCGGGAAAAAAGTCCTGATATCGAGATAATCGCCCGCGCGCACTATGATGATGAAGTGAAATATATTACCGAGCGAGGAGCCAATCAGGTAGTGATGGGCGAGCGAGAAATTGCCCGGGCGATGTTGGAACTGCTTGAAACGCCGCCCGCAGGTGAAGTCGTCGCCAGTTAAGGGTTTGCCGGACGGCCCGATGCGCACAGCGCCATCGGGCAAGCCAGATTAGCGATCCCAGTACGACTCTTCCAGGCTGTCCTCACGCTCCGGCAGCCCGCGTGTCAGACGCGGAGAATGCTGGTTCAGTACCTGATAACTGACACGGTTAGCATATTTACACACCTGCGCCAGCGACGAATAGGTCAGCCAGGTGAATTTGTGCTTACTGGAGTTCGGTACGTTGCTACGATGGTAACTGTTCGCCGTAATATCGTGCAGCAGCGCCGCCAACGCGCCATCGCCCGCGCCGTTGGTGTTCATGATTTTTTCCGGCCCGCCCATATACGGCGCAATATGCGAATAAACGCGCAGCGGATTAATACAATCTTTATGGCGCATTGCCCGGCTAAATTCATACTGGTTAAATTCAGCAATAGCCCCTGGCAGCAGCGGATGCTGGGTTTTACGTTTTGCTTCCTCTTCGGTGAAGCCCGCCATATATAACCCTATCGGCCCGGCGGTGCATAACACCAGGTCGACCCAGTCCAGCGCCTTATCCGCCGCCAGCAGCGGGTCGTTTTCGCCGGTCAGCGCTTCCGCTTCTTCTTCATTCATTGCCAGAATCGAGACATTCTCTTTGAGAAACGCCTGCCACCACTGCGGATTATCGGCGATCACAAATTTGGTGCCCAGCGTCATGACAACCGGCACGTTATGCTTTTTCGCGTATTCGATCGCTTTCATCGTCGCGTCAGGCATCGGTTCGCCAGGCTTACAGCGCACCAGATATGAGGTCAACACCAGCGCGGAAGCGCCAGCGATCACCGCTTCCGGAATACTTTCCGCCCGTAACTGATTCATATGGCCGGGGCTGATAGCGAAGGTACGCTCGCCGGATTCGCCAATCAGCGTGAAACAGCGGCCAATCGGGCCATCTACCGCTTGCAGATAATTCAGGTCGGTACGGCTGGAAGTATTACACAGGTAGCGATAAGCGTAGCTGCCAATCTCAATGTTGCTGCACATCACGCCCAGTAACACCGAACGGTCATCCGCCAGTACCGAGTAATTATGCATCGTATTGCCTATAGTGCCGCCAGCAAACTGATGGGTGATCAGATTTTCCCGCGTCAGTTCCTGATACAGCTTCTCCGCCACCTCGTCTTCTATCACCAGAGAATGCCCGGCGCTTAATCCATAGCGTGTAATAAAATCGTCATCCACTTTCGCCTCAATATCCACCAACGTCTGGTCGATACCGACGACCCAGGAGGCGTTGGTTTCCTGTTCTGGCTGAATTTGTTGCAACAACGGGTCACGCGCATTGACGGGAAAATAGTGTTTGGATTTACGTTTACCGGGAAATTTCATGATTGTGCTTACGGATGAATAACGGAGCGCTGCATGGTAGCACATTCCCCCCGCTGCGCGCGACGGACGATGGCGTTTCAATATCGGACGACGAGATCGCAGTTTCTCCAGCCGCGTTTTTTACAATGGTTCACTTTCACAAGGAGCGTTTTATGAAGCCGGAAAATAAAATTCCCGTACTCACCCGACTGTCTGACGAAATGACAGCCGTCGTAAACTTCCAGCAACCAGGCCTTCCCCCCTGGCCTGCCGATGGCGATATTGAGACCCAGCGTCAGTATTATCTTCTTGAGCGCCGTTTCTGGAATGCCGACGCGCCGTCCATGACCACCCGCACCTGCGCCGTCCCTACGCCTTATGGCGATGTAACAACCCGGCTCTACTCGCCGCAGCCGACCAGTCAGGCCACCTTATACTATCTGCACGGCGGCGGATTTATCCTCGGTAACCTGGATACGCATGACCGGATAATGCGTCTGCTGGCGCGTTATACCGGCTGCACCGTGATCGGTATTGATTATTCGCTGTCGCCGCAAGCGCGTTATCCGCAGGCCATTGAAGAAACCGTCGCGGTATGCAGCTACTTCTCTCAACATGCCGATGAATACTCGCTCAACGTGGAGAAAATCGGTTTCGCCGGAGATTCCGCAGGCGCCATGCTGGCGCTTGCCAGCGCGCTCTGGCTACGTGATAAGCACATTCGCTGCGGTAACGTTATCGCGATTCTGTTGTGGTATGGGCTGTATGGGTTGCAGGATTCGGTAAGCCGCCGTCTGTTCGGCGGCGCGTGGGACGGCCTGACGCGTGAAGATCTGGACATGTACGAAAAGGCCTATCTGCGTAACGATGAAGATCGGGAATCGCCCTGGTATTGTCTATTTAATAACGATCTCACGCGCGATGTGCCGCCCTGCTTTATTGCCAGCGCGGAGTTTGATCCGCTCATTGATGACAGCCGCTTGCTGCACCAGACATTACAGGCGCACCAGCAGCCCTGCGAATACAAAATGTATCCCGGCACGCTGCACGCCTTTCTGCACTATTCGCGAATGATGACAATCGCCGACGATGCCTTGCAGGACGGCGCACGCTTCTTTATGGCGAGGATGAAGACGCCGCGTTAACGGTACGGCGCCGTGAGTTTCAGCATCATATCAATATGTTCCGGCGTCGCGTTCAGCGCCGGAATGTACGCATATTTTTTACCGCCCGCTTCAAGGAAAATCTCGCGGTTCTGTTCCGCTATCTCTTCCAGCGTCTCCAGACAATCCGCGGCAAACCCCGGACACATGACCTGAATATGGCCAGTCCCCTTTTCACCCAACATTTTTAGCGTTTCATCGGTGTACGGCGTCAGCCACGGTTCACGGCCAAAGCGCGACTGGAACGTCATCATTACCTTTTCCGGCGGCAGTCCCAATGCGGAAACCAGTTCGCGCGTGGTATCGCGACAGCGCTGCGGGTAGTCATCGCCTTCATCCGCATAACGTTGTGGAATGCCGTGATAAGAGAGCAGAAGCACATCCGGCTCGCCGTGTCTGGCGAACGACTCACGCGCGCTTTTCGCCAGCGCATCGATATAAGCGCCGTCATCTGCGTAATCGCGAATAAATGAGATACCGGGAATACGACGTTTACGCGCCAGTATCCGCCCCAGTTCGTCCCAGACTGCGCCCACCGTTGAGCAAGAGTATTGCGGGTACAACGGCAGCACGACGATATGGTCGACGTCGCTTGCTAACAGCTCATCGATAGCGCTTTCCAACGAGGGCGAGCCGTAGCTCATCCCCAGCGCGACGGGCGTGTCTGGCAACCGCGCGGCCAGCGCCTGTTGCTGTTCGCGGCTATATACCATGAGCGGCGAACCGCCATCCATCCAGATAGATTGATAGAGTTTCGCGACGCGCGGCGAACGCAGCGGTAAAATAACGCCACGCAGCAGCGGCCACCACAGCAGACGAGGAGTATCCACCACGCGTCTGTCGCTTAAAAATTGTTTCAGGTAGCGCTTTACCGCTTCAGGAGTTGGGGCATCTGGCGTGCCAAGGTTAGCCAGCAGGATACCGGTTTTCGTCTGACGCATTGCCGCCTCTTATCTATTCAAATTGTTGATAATTGTAGCGGAAAAGCGATAAAGAAGAACTAATTGCTGCGAGAGGTAAGACGAGAATTTGCCGAATGGCGCTCACGATGCCAGTAGGCCGGATAAGGCGTTCAGGCCGCCATCCGGCACCGATTGCCTGATGGCGTTACGCTTATCAGGCCTGCGGGATAATGGCAGGCCTGATAAGCGGTTCACTACGCGAAAAAATTAACCGAGGATTTTTTCCAGCGCTGCGCGCACGTCGGCAACGGCCTGCGTACCGTCAACTTTTGCGTATTTGGTGTTGCCCGCTTCCGCTTCTTTCTGGTAGTAGCCAATCAGCGGCGCGGTCATCTGATGATATTCCACCAGACGTTTGCGAACGGTCTCTTCCTGATCGTCTTTACGGGTCGTCAGATCTTCGCCGGTGACGTCATCTTTGCCTTCCACTTTCGGCGGATTAAACTTTACGTGGTAAACGCGGCCAGAGGCGGCGTGTACGCGACGGCCCACAATACGGTCAACGATCAGTTCGTCCGGTACGTCGAATTCCAGCACGTAATCCACGACAATACCCGCTTCTTTCATCGCGTCAGCCTGCGGGATCGTGCGCGGGAAACCGTCCAGCAGAAAACCGTTACGGCAGTCTTCCTGGGCGATACGCTCTTTAACCAGCGCAATCACCAGTTCATCGGTCACCAGTTTACCGGCGTCCATGATATCTTTCGCCTGTTTGCCCAACTCGGAGCCTGATTTCACTGCGGCGCGCAGCATATCGCCAGTGGAGATTTGCGGAATACCATATTTCTCCATGATGAACTGAGCCTGAGTTCCTTTACCCGCGCCCGGAGCGCCAAGCAGAATAATACGCATTACGAAAATCCCCTCAAAGGTTGTCGATATTTTTTAAAAAGCGCTAAACGATACCACCATCACGCATTTCGCTCAAGGAAGCTGCCTGATGCTGAAACGGTTAACGAAGAGAAATCCAGAAAAGAGAAGGTATTATAAAAAATGCCGGATGGCGCTGGCGCTTATCCGGCCTACAAACAGTACTCGCCGTAGGCCGGATAAGATGCTTCGCGTCGCTATCCGGCAATCAGATGAGCGTTATCAGGACACCAGCAACTGGTTCATACGGCGGATAAACTGGTTCGGATCTTCCAGCGTACCGCGTTCAGCGAACAGCGCCTGATCCAGCAGCAGCTCGACCCACTCTTTAAACTGCGCTTCATCCTCGGTATCGGCAGTGCGTTTAACCAGCACATGATCCGGATTGAGCTCAAAGATGTATTTCACTTCCGGCACGGACTGACCGGCCGCGGCGAACAGTTTCGCCATCTGGGTGCTCATTTCATCCGCATCGGTGGTGACAATCGCCGGCGTGTCGGTTAAACGATGCGTCAGACGCACCTCTTTCACGCGATCGCCCAGCAGGGTTTTGACACGCTCCACGAACGGCTCAAGCGCCTTTTCCGCTTCTTTCGCGTTTTCGTCGACTTCATCCGCCAGTTTTTCGATGGACTCATCGGCTTTAGCGACCGACTGGAATGCTTTACCGTCAAACTCGGTCAGGTAGTTCATCATCCACTCGTCAATGCGATCGGAGAGCAGCAGCACTTCGATGCCTTTCTTACGCAGCAGCTCCAGGTGCGGGCTGTTTTTCGCCGCCGCATAGCTGTCTGCGGTGATGTAGTAGATTTTTTCCTGCCCTTCTTTCATCCGGGAGACGTAATCTTCCAGCGACACGGTCTGGGCGGAAGAGTCGGTATGGGTGGAGGCAAAGCGCAACAGTTTAGCGATCGCTTCCTGGTTGGCGTGATCTTCCGCCGGGCCTTCTTTCAACACCAGACCGAACTGTTTCCAGAAGGTTTGGTATTTTTCCGCGTCGTCTTTCGCCAGTTTTTCCAGCATTTGCAGGACGCGTTTGGTCAGAGCGCTACGCAGATTACGCGTTACCGTGCTGTCCTGCAGGATTTCACGGGAGACGTTCAACGGCAGGTCATTAGAATCAATCAGGCCGCGCACGAAACGCAGATAGTTCGGCATGAACTGCTCGGCATCGTCCATAATGAACACGCGCTGTACGTACAGCTTCAGACCATGTTTGTGATCGCGGTTCCACAGATCCCACGGCGCCTGCGACGGGATATACAGCAGGCTGGTGTACTCCTGCTTACCTTCCACGCGGTTGTGGCTCCAGGTCAGCGGATCGGTGAAATCATGCGCGATGTGCTTGTAAAACTCGTTGTACTCGTCGTCTTTAATTTCCGACTTGTTACGGGTCCACAACGCCTGGGCCTTGTTGATTTTCTCCCAGGAAATCACGGTTTCGCCGTCTTTTTCTTCCCGTTTTTCAATCTCTACCGGCAATGCGATGTGATCGGAATATTTACTGATAATTGAGCGTACGCGCCAGTCATCGAGGAATTCATCTTCGCCTTCACGCAGGTGTAAGGTGATTTCCGTACCACGGTCATTTTTGGTGATATCGGCAACGGTGTATTCGCCTTCGCCTGCCGATTCCCAGAACACGCCATTTTCCGGCTTGTCGCCTGCCGCACGTGTACGTACGGTCACTTTATCGGCTACAATAAACGCGGAGTAGAAGCCTACGCCAAACTGACCAATGAGCTGGCTATCTTTCGCCTGATCGGACCCCATTGATTCGAGGAAAGATTTGGTGCCGGACTTGGCAATGGTGCCTAAGTGGTCAATCACCTCATCACGATTCATCCCCACGCCGTTATCGGCAATGGTCAACGTACGCTTATCTTTATCGAAAGAGACGCGCACACGCAGCTCGCCATCTCCTTCATACAGGTCCGGGTTTGACAGAGCGCGGAAACGCAGCTTGTCCGCCGCATCTGAGGCGTTAGAGATGAGTTCACGCAGGAAGATTTCTTTATTGGAATAAAGAGAATGGATCATCAGGTGCAGAAGTTGTTTAACTTCTGACTGAAAACCACGCGTTTCTTGTCCTTTCATGTGGATAGACCTCAACAATGCCATTTTTAATGGTAAAAATACGTTGAGGGTGAGATGGGGACAAGCGGGTGTGATTTCAAGCGGAGGCCGCGAATGCCGCCTCCGTTTGTTCAGAAAATAATCTTATGACGTCCCGCCAGTGAGTGGGACAGCGTCGTACCGTCGACCATCTCCAGTTCGCCGCCAACCGGCACGCCGTGGGCGATACGACTGGCTTCGACGCCGGCCTCCGCGCACAGCTCGGCAATATAGTTCGCGGTAGCCTCTCCTTCAACCGTCGGGTTGGTCGCGAGGATCAGCTCACTGATTTTTTCTGACGCCAGCCGCTGTTCCAGACGATCGAGACCGATATCATCCGGCCCGATGCCGTCCAGCGGCGACAGGTGGCCCATCAGCACGAAATACCGCCCGGAAAATTGCCCGGTCTGCTCAATGGCGTAGATATCCGCAGGACTCTCCACCACGCAAATCTGGCCGTTTTCCTGACGCCGCGGGTTCGAGCAGATATTACAAACCTCCTGCTCGGTAAAGGTGCGGCAGTCGGCGCAGTGGCCGATTTCCGACATCGCCCGGGTCAGCGCCTGCGCCAGGCGCATTCCGCCGCTGCGATCGCGCTGCAACAGGGTAAACGCCATCCGCTGCGCCGACTTAGGGCCAACGCCCGGAAGGCAGCGCAACGCTTCCATAAGCTGAGTTAACAGCGGACTGGTTTGCATCAGAATGGCATCTTAAAGCCTGGCGGCAGTTGCATACCGGAAGAGACGGAAGCCATCTTCTCTTTTTGCGTCTCTTCAATGCGGCGCGCCGCATCGTTGAAGGCCGCAGCGACCAGATCTTCCAGCATCTCTTTGTCATCTTCCAGCAGGCTTGGGTCAATTTCCACGCGGCGGCAGTTATGCGCGCCGTTGATGGTAACCTTCACCAGACCCGCGCCGGATTCGCCGGTCACTTCCAGCTGCGCAATCTCTTCCTGCATTTTCTGCATTTTTTCCTGCATCTGCTGGGCCTGTTTCATCAGATTGCCCAGACCGCCTTTTCCAAACATAAGCTCTCTCTCTTGATGGTTCACAATCGCAAGCCGGGCTTACGATCAAATGGGGCGGATACTCTCTTCATCCAGCTCGGCGTCGAAGAATCGACGCAGCGTCTGAATGTTATTATCCGCAATAATTGACTCACGCGCTTGCGCGAGTTTCTCTTCATAAATGGCCTGACGCCATTCCAGCGGCGTACGCACCGCGGGATTATCATCTTCAACGATGGTCAGTTCAACCGTCGTTCCCGTCAGATCGCTGAGCGCTTGCGCCAGCTTTTGCTGCGCGCCACTGGAATTGAGGTGCCGCTGCGTCGAGCGCAGATGCAGACAAACCGCGTTGCCGTTCTGCTCCTTCCAGGCATTGAGCGCCACCTGCTCCACCAGCTTAGGCAAAGAAAGCTGGCTTACCTGCGCCGCCCACGGATCGCGCTCAATCGCTTCCGCCGCCAGTTTAGCCGCCAGCTCCGGCGTTTTTTCATGCTCCAGAGCTTTCTTAAGCGCTTTTGGCGTAGCCACCACTTCTTTGGTTTGCACTACCGGCGTGGTGGCCTTCCAGCGATAAGCCTCTTTCTTTACTGGCGCCGTTTCCAGCGCAGACGGCGCCGGGCGCGCCTGTACGCGCTCCGAAACCGAGGCCAGCCGCTCCAGCGCAGAGTTATTCACCGGCCGCGCGCGGGATGCGGCTGCCGGTTCACTCTTTTTTGTTTTGGTTACTCCCTGCGCGCGCTGTAGCTGATTGCGCGCCGCCAGCACCTGACTGGTAGACGCTGGCAGCGGCGCTGGCGATGTCTGCGGCGCGGGCGCCGACGGCTGCTGCACCTGCGGCGGCGTCATTACCGCCGTTGGGGCCACGGGCGCAAAAGACTGCCGCGGCGTTTCAGGCTCCGGCAAGGGCATACGCGGGTGAAACGCCAGCGCACGCAGTAACGTCATTTCAACGCCCATCCGCCGGTCCGGCGCCCAGGGCAATTCTTTGCGACCAATCAACAACGTCTGATAGTAGAGCTGAAGATCGCCGGGAGGCACCGTCCGGGCAAGTTCGCGCATCCGTTGCTCGATAGCCGCCATATCGCTGCCTAACGCGGCAGGCGAAAGTTGCACCATCGCAATACGGTGCAGCAGGTTAAGCATTTCGACCAGCAGCGCTTCCCATTCAATACCGCGCGCCGCCGCCTCGTTGATAAGCGACATGACGCGTTCGCCGTTAGCGTCAACCACTGCCTCGACTAATGACAAAGCCTGGTCGTCGTCCAGCGTACCGAGCATGGCGCTTACCGCCTGCGTCGAAACCTGCCCGTCGCCGCTGGCGATCGCCTGGTCAGTCAGACTTAATGCATCGCGCAGGCTGCCGTCAGCCGCGCGTGATAACAACTGCAACGCGCGGGGTTCGTGAGCGATATGTTCCTCATTGAGAATATGCTCAAGCTGATGGCGAATCTGTTCAACATCCAGCGCTTTGAGATGAAACTGTAGACAGCGCGACAAAATGGTCACCGGCAGCTTCTGCGGATCGGTGGTCGCCAGTAAAAATTTCACATGCGCTGGCGGCTCTTCAAGCGTTTTAAGTAGCGCATTAAAGCTGTGGCGCGACAGCATGTGGACTTCATCGATCAGATAGACTTTAAAGCGACCGCGCGCAGGCGCGTACTGGACGTTATCCAGCAGGTCGCGGGTGTCTTCGACTTTGGTACGCGATGCGGCGTCAATCTCAATGAGATCGACAAAACGCCCCTGCTCAATTTCCCGACAGTTATCGCAAACGCCGCACGGCGTCGCGGTAATACCGGTTTCGCAGTTCAGCCCCTTCGCCAGCAGTCGGGCGATAGAGGTTTTACCGACGCCGCGCGTGCCGGAAAAAAGATATGCGTGATGAATGCGCCCTAACGACAAGCCGTTCGCCAGTGCGGTCAGCACATGTTCCTGGCCGACGACGTCAGCAAAGGTTTGTGGGCGCCATTTTCTGGCTAAGACCTGATAACTCATTGGCAGGCTCTGAAACGCTGGAAGGTGGATTCATAGAAGGGTAATGCTAACACAACCTCGCCGATACAGCGAGGTTGTCTCTCTGGCTAAAATAGCAGTGCGGATAGCCTGAATCAATGCCCTGGAAACGGCACCAGGCTATAACAGGTAATCCCCTGCTTTTCCAGACGCTGCTCGCCGCCCAGATCGAACAAATTGATGATGAACGCCGCATCGGTGACTTTCCCGCCCAGACGACGGATCAGCTTCACGGTCGCCTCAATGGTGCCGCCAGTCGCCAGCAGATCGTCCACGACCAGCACGTTGTCGCCAGGTTTAATCGCGTCGACATGGATTTCCAGCTGATCGGTGCCGTACTCTAATTCATAGGTCTCGGCAATAGTTTCACGCGGTAATTTGCGCGGTTTACGTACCGGAACAAAACCAACGCCCAGCCCAAGCGCAACCGGAGCGCCAAACAGGAAGCCACGCGCTTCGGTGCCGACCACTTTGGTGATACCCGCATTTTTATAACGCTCAACCAACAGTTCAATACTGAGCGCGTAGGCTTTCGGGTCTTCCAGTAAGCTGGTGACATCACGGAAAAGAATGCCCGGTTTCGGGTAATCCTGAATGCTTTTGATGCTGTTTTTGAGAAACTCAAGCTGCTGTGCAGTCGCGGTCATGGATATATGCCTGCTAAGTACGGTGTTACTCACGGCGCAATACTTTTCGGTCAGGGGTAACGCTCGGTTACTCTTTGACCGCCTGCGCCTGTGCTCGAAAACGGTCGAATTTACTGGCTGTGAACGACAATTGCAACAGCGATTCGTGTGCTTCAGCGCTTTTGTTGCTTTTCATCAATCACCGGTATCCGCCACATAAAAATCAGCAGGCAGGCCAAAATAACCAATAGCAGCACCCGCACCCACATCATATTCACCAGCCACAGCGATATACCAAAGGTCAGCAATATCAACGCGATCGCTCGCGGTTTAGCTCCCGGCGGCATGGCCCGATAGCGCTGCCAGTGGCGCAGATAACCGCCAAACCATGAACGGTATAACAACCAGGCATGGAAACGCGGCGACGAGCGGGCGAAACACCAGGCCGCCAGTAAAATGAACGGCGTAGTCGGCAACAGGGGCAAAACCACGCCCAATGTCCCTAATACTACCGCCAGCCAGCCAATGATGATTAAAATAGTACGTTGCATAATGCGAATCGTTATCAAACAGAAGGCTACTGTAGCACAGCCTGTCTTATTTTCATCGGGGTGTTGAATTGAAAACCGCTATGCTGTTACAGACGCTGGAAGAGAGGCTGGCGACGCTACGCCAACGCTGCGCGCCGCTGGCGCAACATGCGACGTTAAGCGCGCGCTTTGACCGACACCTTTTCCGTACCCGCAGTACTCTGTTGCAGGGATATCTGGAAGAGGCAGGCGCCAATCTCGTCGCGTTGCGTCAGGCGGTAAAACATGAGCAACTGCCGCAAGTCGCCTGGCTGGCGGAACATCTGGCTTCGCAACTGGAGGCGATATCGCGTGAAACCGCCGCCTGGTCGCTGCGCCAGTGGGACACCGCCGCGCCAGGGCTTGGCCGTTGGCAGCGCAGACGAATACAGCATCAGGAGTTTGAACGTCGACTACTGGCGATGACACAGGAGCGCAAAATTCGTCTGGCGCAAGCGACCGGCCTTGTCGAACAACAAACGCTGCAAAAGGAAGTCGAGATCTATGAAGGACGGCTGGCGCGCTGCCGACATGCGCTGGAGAAAATAGAAAACGTACTGGCGCGTTTAACCCGTTAATCCTGGAGAAAGTATGTCGCTTGAAAATGCCCCTGATGAAGTCAAACTGGCCGTGGATTTAATTGTGCTGCTTGAAGAGAATCGCTTACCGGCACGAACGGTGCTACGCGCGCTGGAAATAGTTATGCGTGATTATGAAAACAAGTTAAAAAGTACGGAAGACGACTCGCAAACAGAGTAATTGCCCCCTGGTTTGTCCTCGTTGTCGCTGACAGAGTGGTCGCTACAGTCAGGCAACAAAGGACGGGGCATGGAACGTCTACCCACCACGCCGCACGATGCGGTATTTCGACAGATGCTGATGCAAAAAGAGGTCGCCCGCGACTTTCTGGCTCTCCACATGCCAGAAGACTTTCTTGCAATCTGCGATCTGGATTCACTGAAGCTGGAGTCGGGGAGTTTTGTTGAAGACAATTTACGCAGCCGCTATTCAGATATTCTCTACTCTCTGCATACCCAACACGGCCCCGGGTATGTTTACGCGCTCATTGAACATCAGAGCAAATCAGACCGGCTGATGGCTTTTCGCCTGATGCGGTACGCCATTGCCGCCATGCAGCGTCATCTGGATGCCGGTCATGATACCTTGCCGCTGGTGGTGCCAATCCTCTTTTATCACGGTCCGGAAAGCCCGTGGCCCTATAGCCTTAACTGGCATAATATGTTTGTGAAACCGGATATGGCGAAGGCCTTATACAGCCGCGATTTTGCGCTGGTCGACCTGACGACAATGCCGGATAATCAGCTTTTGCAGCATCGGCGGATAGCGATGTTAGAGCTCCTGCAAAAACATATTCGTCAACGCGATTTAAGCGAACTGCTCGACCCCCTTATCACGCTTTTAACGCAGGATTATTTGACGGACACGCAGCTCAGTGTACTAATCAACTATATGTTGAAAGCAGGAAACGCCGCAGAACCCGGGGCGCTAATTCGTCAACTGGCGCAGGGCGCGCCGCAGTATAAGGAACAACTGATGACAATAGCGGAATGGCTGGAAGAAAAAGGCCGAACGGAAGGGTTGCAAAAAGGCCTTGAGCAAGGGTTAGCACAAGGCCGTGAGGCCGAAGCGCGCGCTATTGCCCGCAAAATGCTTGCCAACGGGCTGGAACCCGGGCTCATCGCCAGCGTCACCGGCATTACGCCGGAAGAGCTTTCTACGCTGTCGCATTAGCGGCGCCGCGCGCACTCATAAAGCGCGCGGCCCACCGCCTTTTAGCTTGCCGTAGGCGCCAGATCGCCGCCGTTGAGATCGCGCTTCACTTCAGTGACTTCGTCGCCCTTCGCGTTATGCAGATGCACCTCAAGCTGGTTAAAGGCGATATTAATATCATTTTCACGGCACAGTCGATCGATCGCGCGGTTCAGTTCATCCACCGTATGGCTACGATCGCGCAATTCACGCACATACAGACGCAGTTCATGATCCAGAGTGCTGGCGCCAAAGGTGGTGAAGAATACGGCAGGTTCCGGATCGTGCATCACCTTCGGATGCTCCATCGCCGCCTGTAGCAGGACTCTTTTCACTTTTTCCAGATCCGAGCCATAGGCCACGCCAAGCCGGATAACCAGACGGGTCGTGGTATCGGAGAGGGACCAGTTAATCAGCCGCTCCGTTACGAACGCTTTGTTCGGAATGATCACTTCTTTACGATCAAAATCGGTAATAGTGGTGGCGCGAATACGAATCTTACTGACCGTGCCGGAATAGGTGCCGATCGTTACCGTATCGCCAATGCGTACCGGACGTTCGAAGAGGATGATTAAACCCGAGACAAAGTTACCGAAGATCTCCTGTAGCCCAAAACCGAGACCCACCGACAACGCCGCCGCCAGCCACTGAAGTTTATCCCACGAGACGCCGAGCGATCCGAATACTGTCATCGCGCCAACAGCGATAATGACGTAGTTAAGGATCGTGGTGATCGCATACGAAGCCCCCTGGCGCATATTCAGACGTGAAAGCACCAGCACTTCCAACAGGCCGGGTAAGTTGCGGATGAGCGCCCAGGCCACCATCGCGGCAATAATGGCGAATAACAAGCTGCCCATCGTCACGCTTTTCACCACCGCAGCGCCAGCTTCGGAGCCGTTGTAGTGCCACAGCGTGATGCTATCAAGGTAGCTGAATACGGTGATCAAATCGGACCAAATCGCCCAGAACATAACGCCGAACAGGGCAAGCATTAGCAGCATCGTGATACGTAATGTTTGCTGGTTAATCTGCTCCAACGCGATGGTGGGTTCTTCCTGTGGCTCCGCGCCTTCCGCTCCCTCTTTTACCAGGTTCTGACGACGAGCCAGCGCGCGTCGCCAGGCAATCCGGCGCGCCGCTACGCTTAACCCGCGCAGCACCGTTTGATAAAGCAGGTTCCAGATAATGACCAGATAGACGGTTTCAATCCAGCGCCCCGCCAGGCGCAGGGTGGTATAGAAATAGCCGGTCGCCGTTAATACCATTAACGCCACCGGAATAATGGAAAGAATCGTCACGGTCACCAGTCGAATGCCGTGAGATTCTTTATCGCGCCAGCTTTCCCGGCACAGTGGCCACACCAGCAATGTTATGACCAGCAGATTGAGGAAAATAACCGCCTGCCCCAGCACGTCATCCATCAGATTCAGCGGCGACAACTCCGCCACCACAGACCAAAAGTGCAGCGGCAGCAATGCGAGGCTAATGCGTACAATCTGGCGACGCCAGTGGCTGGTCAACTGCGCTGGCATACCGAAATGGCGTATTGCCACGCCCTCTTTTTCCAGCACCTTCCAGCACAGCCCAAAGACCAGCCAGAACATTGCGAGCTTTTTACTAAAGGCCCAGAGCAGATCGCTGATATTTAGCTGCATGGTCAGCAGGATCAGTCCAAGCGCGAGGATAATCAGGCACACCGGCAGCGCGCGGATCAGATCGATCAGAATAGCTTTTGGCGTATTGAGCTGACTATCGTTACGCAACGATCCCACGGCGGCGGCCAGCTTCTGTTGATACGCTTTTAACCATTTCAGACGCCAGCGGATTAAACCGGCGATGAGCAAGAGCGGCAACCCGGCCAAAAAAGCAATAAATACCGCGGGCCAGGCTTTTTGCCAGTTCACCGTGATTTTCATGGCGCTGAATTGCTCTTTTAACGTTTGGGGGAACGCTTTAAGCCAGTCCCAGTCCATAGGGCGGTTACTGTTCACCCAAAAAATCTGCTGCGTCAGAATGGCTTTCAGATTTTTCGAGACGCTCATCAACTGCTGCTGGTTAACTTGCAGGTTAATCGCCATCATCAGCTGGTTACCCAACTGTTTATTTAGCTGATCCAATAGCTCACGGCGCATCTCCACCACCTGAAGCAACGCATCATGAACTTCATCATTCACCTCGCTGGTATGCCCCTCCTCCAGCTTGTCGACAAAGGCATCGCTTTGGAATAAGGCATCACGCTGCTGGTTGATTTCAAACTGTTCCAGACGCAAATCCGCAATGCGGTTGGTCATATCTTCGAGTTCGTCGGCGGAGGGCAGGGTTTGCTGCTGTTGATAAAGAATACGCGACAGCAACAGGCTGCCTTTTAAGACGGCAATCTGTTCTTTGATATTTCTTTCCGACTGCAGCGCGCGATCGAGCCAGTTTTTTACTTTAATGTTTTGCTGCATCAACATATTGCCGTTTTCGGTCGCGACAATCAGACGCTGGCTGAGTTGATGGTTAATATCCAGTTCCTGTTTTACCAGCGGGTTCGCCTGGATACGCGCCGTTTCGTCCGGCGAAATGGCCTCCTGGGCCGTTTTTTCCGTTAGCGTAAGTCGTTTACTGTTGACCGCCTCCTGTAAAAGTTGAAGCTGATGTTCAAGGCGATTACTGTTGGCCGTCACGTAATCCCGCTGTTTTTGCAGGGTGTCCTGCAAAACGGTATTCCCTTCAAGACTCTTACGTTGCTGGTCGATCTGCGCATTAAGCAGCGCCTGTTGTGCCTGTAATAACACCTGTTGGCTGGGGCGAAGCGCGGCTTCGCCGACGTTATTGCCGTCCAGACGGTTACGGATTTGCTGTATTTGCTGTGAGGCGGTATACATGGCGTTTTGCACGCGCTCAGGCTGGGTCTGTAGCGAAACAAGCTGGCTGTTATAAGCGGCAAGATCGTTTTGCGAATTTTGCAAATCATCCAGTACCTGCGCCACGCGCAGCTCAAGCTGACGTAGCGAAAGCGCACTCAGCGTTTTTCGCATTTCATCATCATTATCGACGTCGCTCAGCGCATTCAACGCAGCCGTCGCCTGACGCATTTTTTCAGGCGCCTGCGCCACCTTCTGCCGTAGCTGTACGGTCTCCTCTTTCACCCGCTCGATTTTATCCAGCGTAGCTAACGTATCAATAAGGTCCTGCTGGACGAGCTTATCCTGGGCGGAGAGATCTTTTTGCTTATTCAGCGTATCCAGCTGGTTTTGTACATCCGCTTTTGACGGCAGGTCGCCATTCGTTTGCCCCCGGGCAAATGCCAGAGACTGACAGGACAGCAGGATAATAAGGACGCTAATTGTAATAAAAACAAAATGCTGTGAACGTTTATAAAGCTGCAACATAGTCATGAGAATGAAGTGTCTGAACCGGCAAGCAGACCGGAAATAATTGAGTCGCAAGAATATCACGCCTGTAACAAACAGAATAGCGACACAGAAAATGTCCAGGAGTTTTCCTGGAATATTATCAGGGGGAGCCGTTGAACGTCGACGCGCGCAGCGTCGGACACAATTGATACATCTCCAGCAGGATCGTGACGTAGGCGCGAGCTTCTTTTTTTAAATCAAACGATTGCGGAGCAAATAACCAGTTTTCCATGAGCCCTGAAATAAAGCTGCGCATCAGTATCGCCGCACGACGGGTCAGCAGATTTTCAGGCAGCATTTTAGCATTAATACAATGTTTTAACGTTTGTTCAATCCGATCGTAACTTTCCAGACAAAGGCTACGTTGCGCCTGTTGAACCACAACCATTTCTCCGACAAACTCACATTTATGGAATATAATCTCCATCAATAAGCGGCGTCGTTCTTCTGTTACAGTAGCTTCAAGAATATGAACTAAAATTTCTCTTAATACAGATAGTGGATCGTCGGGGAATTTTGCCTGATACTCAATCTCAAGCTCACCAATATTGGATTCTGATAGCTCCCAGATCTCACTGAATAAATCCGACTTATTTTTGAAATGCCAATAGATTGCGCCGCGCGTCACGCCAGCAGCGTTCGCAATCTCCGCCAGCGAGGTTGCCGATACGCCTTGCTGCGAGAACAAACGCAGGGCCACATCCAGGATGTGTTGTCGTGTCTCCAGCGCTTGTTGTTTGGTTTTTCGTGCCATATGTCGGTGAATTTACAGGCGTTAGATTTACATACATTTATGGATGTATGTACCATAGCACGACGATAATATAAACGCAGCAATGGGTTTAAGGACCTTTGACCATTGACCAATTTGAAATCGGACACTCGAGGTTTACATATGAACAAAAACAGAGGGTTAACGCCTCTGGCGGTCGTTCTGATGCTCTCAGGCAGCTTAGCGCTAACAGGATGTGACGACAAACAGGACCAGCAAGGCGGCCAGCAGATGCCAGAAGTTGGGGTTGTCACACTAAAAACGGAACCACTGCAAATCACAACTGAACTTCCGGGTCGTACCGTTGCTTACCGTATCGCCGAAGTTCGCCCGCAGGTAAGCGGCATTATCCTGAAGCGTAATTTCGTTGAGGGAAGTGATATTGAAGCGGGAGTCTCTCTCTATCAGATTGATCCTGCGACCTACCAGGCGACTTACGACAGCGCTAAGGGCGATTTGGCAAAAGCGCAGGCCGCCGCGAATATCGCTGAACTGACGGTGAAGCGTTATCAAAAGCTGCTGGGTACGCAGTACATCAGTAAGCAGGAATACGATCAGGCGCTGGCTGACGCACAACAAGCGACTGCCGCCGTTGTCGCAGCAAAAGCCGCCGTTGAAACCGCACGTATCAACCTGGCATATACCAAAGTCACCTCGCCGATTAGCGGTCGTATTGGTAAGTCATCCGTAACGGAAGGCGCGCTGGTACAGAACGGTCAGGCGTCGGCGCTGGCGACAGTGCAGCAGTTGGACCCTATTTATGTCGATGTGACCCAGTCCAGCAATGACTTCCTGCGCCTGAAGCAGGAGCTGGCAAATGGTTCGCTGAAACAGGAAAACGGCAAAGCGAAGGTCGACCTGGTGACCAGCGACGGTATCAAATTCCCGCAGTCCGGTACGCTTGAGTTCTCCGACGTGACCGTTGACCAAAGCACCGGGTCTATTACTTTGCGCGCCATCTTCCCTAACCCGGATCACACCTTATTGCCAGGAATGTTCGTTCGCGCACGTCTGCAGGAAGGGACAAAACCGACGGCATTACTGGTTCCACAACAGGGCGTTACCCGAACTCCACGCGGCGATGCCACGGTGCTGGTGGTTGGCGCTGATAACAAAGTGGAAACCCGCCAAATCGTCGCAAGCCAGGCGATCGGCGATAAGTGGCTGGTGACTGACGGGTTGAAAGCGGGCGACCGCGTAGTCGTCAGCGGGCTGCAAAAAGTACGTCCTGGCGCACAGGTTAAAGTGCAGGAAATTACCGCGGATAACAAACAGCAAGCCGCAAGCGGTGATCAACCTGCTCAGCCCAGGTCTTAACTTAAACAGGAGCCGTTAAGACATGCCTAATTTCTTTATCGATCGCCCTATATTTGCGTGGGTGATCGCCATCATCATCATGTTGGCAGGGGGGCTCGCGATCCTCAAATTGCCGGTAGCGCAATATCCGACGATTGCGCCACCAGCAGTGACGATCTCCGCAACCTACCCTGGCGCTGATGCGAAAACGGTACAGGATACCGTCACGCAGGTTATCGAACAGAATATGAACGGTATCGATAACCTGATGTATATGTCCTCCAACAGTGACTCCACGGGGACCGTGCAGATCACGCTGACCTTTGAATCCGGCACCGATGCGGATATCGCGCAGGTTCAGGTTCAGAACAAGTTGCAACTGGCAATGCCGTTACTTCCCCAGGAAGTACAGCAACAGGGCGTGAGCGTTGAGAAGTCCTCAAGTAGCTTCCTGATGGTAGTGGGCGTCATTAACACCGACGGCACCATGACCCAGGAGGATATTTCGGATTACGTTGCCGCCAATATGAAAGATCCGATCAGCCGTACCTCTGGGGTGGGCGACGTCCAGCTGTTTGGTTCGCAGTATGCGATGCGTATCTGGATGAATCCGACAGAGCTGACCAAATACCAACTGACGCCGGTCGACGTGATTAACGCGATCAAAGCGCAGAACGCCCAGGTCGCGGCAGGTCAGCTCGGTGGTACGCCGCCGGTTAAAGGCCAGCAGCTTAACGCATCGATTATTGCCCAAACGCGTCTGACCTCAACGGATGAGTTTGGCAAAATCCTGCTGAAGGTGAATCAGGATGGCTCTCAGGTTCGTCTGCGGGATGTAGCGAAAATTGAGCTTGGCGGCGAAAACTACGACGTCATCGCGAAATTTAACGGTCAGCCAGCGTCAGGTCTTGGCATCAAACTGGCTACCGGCGCCAACGCGCTGGATACCGCTACCGCTATTCGCGCCGAACTGAAAAAAATGGAACCGTTCTTCCCGCCAGGGATGAAAATCGTCTACCCATATGACACCACGCCGTTCGTGAAGATCTCTATTCATGAAGTGGTAAAAACGCTGGTCGAAGCGATTATCCTCGTGTTCCTGGTGATGTACCTGTTCCTGCAGAACTTCCGCGCGACGTTGATTCCGACTATTGCGGTTCCGGTGGTGTTGTTAGGAACCTTTGCCGTGCTTGCGGCATTCGGTTTCTCGATAAACACGCTGACGATGTTCGGGATGGTGCTCGCCATCGGCTTGCTGGTGGATGACGCCATCGTGGTGGTCGAGAACGTCGAACGTGTTATGACGGAAGAAGGCCTTCCGCCGAAGGAAGCGACGCGCAAATCCATGGGCCAGATTCAGGGCGCATTGGTGGGTATCGCGATGGTACTGTCGGCGGTATTTATTCCGATGGCCTTCTTTGGCGGCTCAACCGGGGCAATTTATCGTCAGTTCTCTATCACCATCGTATCGGCGATGGCGCTGTCGGTGCTGGTCGCGCTGATCCTGACGCCCGCGCTGTGCGCGACGATGCTCAAACCCGTCGCCAAAGGCGATCATGGCGAAGGGAAAAAAGGCTTTTTCGGCTGGTTTAACCGCCTGTTTGATAAGAGCACGCATCACTACACCGATAGCGTAGGGAATATTCTGCGCAGCACCGGGCGTTATCTGCTGCTCTATCTCATTATCGTCGTCGGTATGGCTTATCTGTTCGTTCGTCTGCCAAGCTCTTTCTTGCCGGATGAAGACCAGGGCGTATTCCTGACAATGGTCCAGCTCCCCGCCGGCGCGACGCAAGAGCGCACGCAAAAAGTGCTGGATGAGGTCACGGATTACTATCTGAACAAAGAGAAAGCCAACGTTGAATCGGTATTCGCCGTCAACGGCTTCGGTTTTGCAGGGCGCGGTCAGAATACCGGTATTGCATTCGTGTCGTTGAAAGACTGGGCCGATCGTCCAGGCGAAAAAAACAAGGTTGAAGCGATTACCCAGCGGGCAACCGCAGCGTTTTCACAAATTAAAGATGCGATGGTCTTCGCCTTTAACCTGCCGGCGATTGTTGAACTGGGCACCGCAACCGGGTTTGACTTCGAGTTGATTGACCAGGCGGGACTTGGTCATGAAAAACTCACCCAGGCGCGTAATCAGTTGTTCGGCGAGGTGGCGAAATATCCTGATCTGCTGGTCGGCGTTCGACCTAACGGTCTGGAAGATACGCCGCAGTTTAAAATCGATATCGACCAGGAAAAAGCTCAGGCGCTGGGCGTGTCTATTAGCGACATTAATACCACGCTGGGCGCAGCATGGGGCGGCAGCTATGTAAACGACTTTATCGATCGCGGTCGTGTGAAGAAAGTTTACGTGATGTCCGAAGCGAAATACCGCATGTTGCCGGATGATATTAACGACTGGTACGTTCGTGGTAGCGATGGTCAGATGGTGCCGTTCTCCGCATTCTCCTCTTCCCGCTGGGAATATGGTTCGCCACGTCTGGAACGCTATAACGGTCTGCCTTCGATGGAAATTCTGGGTCAGGCGGCGCCAGGCAAGAGTACTGGTGAAGCGATGGCGATGATGGAAGAACTGGCCAGCAAGCTGCCGTCAGGCATTGGGTATGACTGGACCGGGATGTCCTACCAGGAGCGGTTGTCCGGCAACCAGGCCCCTGCTCTGTATGCTATCTCGCTGATCGTCGTCTTCCTGTGTCTGGCGGCATTGTATGAGAGCTGGTCTATCCCGTTCTCCGTAATGCTGGTTGTTCCGCTTGGGGTTATCGGCGCGCTGCTGGCTGCCACCTTCCGCGGACTGACTAACGACGTTTACTTCCAGGTGGGCCTGCTCACAACCATTGGGTTGTCGGCGAAGAACGCGATACTTATCGTCGAATTCGCCAAAGACTTAATGGATAAAGAAGGGAAAGGTCTGGTAGAAGCGACGCTGGAGGCCGTCCGGATGCGTTTGCGCCCGATTCTGATGACCTCGTTAGCGTTCATGCTGGGGGTTATGCCGCTGGTTATCAGTTCCGGCGCGGGTTCCGGCGCGCAGAATGCGGTAGGTACTGGCGTACTGGGCGGGATGGTAACGGCAACCGTACTGGCTATTTTCTTCGTACCGGTCTTCTTCGTGGTGGTACGCCGCCGCTTTAGCCGTAAAAGCGAAGATATTGAGCATAGTCATTCGACAGAACATCGCTGATTTGCTCACTGTTGATAAGGCCGCGCAAGCGGCCTTTTTTACGCAAAAATCATAAAATACGCTTATTGTTAGATTGATTATTTTTTGCCATATTAATAAAAGGTATAATCCTTACTACGTTAAAGGCTTTTCTTAGGAAAGTTGGCCATTTCTTAATTCAGCCATTAATTAAGAAATATTAAGAATATTCCTGGCTATTTTCTCCTGTCAGAGTCTATTGTTTTAGCCTGAAAAGCTAAAAAACGTTAACCCAATGATTACACAAACAATAAAACTGGTTCCTTTTTAGGCGACCGACGATCACTGTTAAAATTCGAAAAAGTATGGCAACACGCGGCTTTCACGCAATTGTAATTTTTCGTAATATGACGATGAAAAGTTTTTTAGAGTAGATTATAGTTAAATCATAAGGTGACGTGGGAAGTACCAGGTTAGTTAGTTGTATCCATCCCGAAGGTGTTCGGTTAGTTTAAGCCACTAAAAAGGGGATGCATTATGGACGAATACTCACCCAAAAGACATGATATAGCACAGCTTAAATTTCTTTGCGAAACCCTGTATCATGACTGTCTTGCAAACCTTGAAGAAAGCAACCATGGCTGGGTTAATGACCCGACCTCAGCAGTCAACCTGCAGCTCAATGAGCTGATAGAGCATATTGCAACTTTCGCGCTTAATTATAAAATTAAGTACAATGAAGACAATAAATTGATTGCGCAGATAGATGAATACCTGGACGACACCTTTATGTTGTTCAGCAGCTATGGTATTAATACGCAGGATTTGCAAAAATGGCGTAAATCGGGCAACCGCCTGTTCCGTTGTTTCGTCAACGCCACCAGGGCTAATCCTGTTAGTTTGTCTTGTTAAAAATTATTACAATCATAGGTAGAATTTATGTCTGATAAACCATTAACTAAAACTGATTATTTGATGCGTTTACGGCGCTGTCAGACAATTGACACTCTGGAGCGCGTCATTGAGAAAAATAAATATGAATTGTCCGACAATGAGCTGGCTGTATTTTACTCAGCTGCGGATCACCGTCTTGCAGAATTGACGATGAACAAACTCTACGACAAGATCCCCTCTTCAGTATGGAAATTCATTCGTTAATCACGCTACATTACTTTTTAGAGAACACGCAGGTGTTATCTGCCTCCTCGTTCTGGCTAATAACACAACGGGCCATTATAGAACAGTGATATAGATCACATACCAATAGCAGGGAACGTTCCCTCTAATACTCTATTATTGCTTCTATTGCGATAATATCCATCAAGGGGAGCGCGCGATGAGTGACGAAAAACAAAAAATGATCGCTGGGGCACTGTATTGCCCGACCGATGAAACTTTATGCCAGGATCGACTGCGGGCGCGTCAACTCATCCATCAATACAATTATACTACGCCTGATGAAATAAATAAGCGTCAGGCGATTTTACGCGACCTGTTGGGTCGATGCGAAGACGCCTATATTGAACCTTCCTTCCGTTGCGACTACGGCTATAATATTTTTCTTGGTCACTCCTTTTACGCTAACTTCGACTGCGTCATGCTTGATGTTTGCCCAATTCATATTGGCGATAATTGTATGCTCGCGCCAGGGGTACATATCTATACCGCCACGCACCCGCTGGACGCCGTCGAACGCAACAGCGGCAGAGAATTAGGTAAACCCGTCACTATCGGAAATAACGTCTGGATAGGCGGACGAGCCGTCGTTAATCCTGGCGTAACCATCGGCGATAACGTCGTCGTCGCTTCAGGCGCTGTGGTGACAAAAAACGTACCGCCAGACGTCGTGGTAGGCGGAAATCCGGCGCGAATCATTAAAAAATTGTAGTCAAAATGATAACTGTTATGCTAATTCGTGGTTAATCTGTTACTTTTTTCACGTTACACCTCCCTTTAAAATGGGCTGTTACTACCCCTATGTCGCAGAAATCATGAAGGCAAAAGATGACAGAGATACAGCGCCTGCTTAGCGAAACTATTGATGACTTAAACGTCCGTGAAAAACGCGATAACAGGCCGCGTTTTAGTATCAGTTTTATCCGCAAGCATCCTGGGTTATTTATCGCGATGTATGCAGCCTGGTTTGCGACGCTGGCGGTCATGCTGCAATCAGAAACGCTGGTGGGGTCAGTGTGGCTGTTAGTGGTGTTATTTATCGCATTTAATGGCTTCTTCTTTTTCGACATCGCCCCGCGTTATCACTATAACGACATCGATGTGCTGGACCTCCGGGTCTGTTACAACGGCGAATGGTACAACACCCGCTTTGTTCCCCCCACGCTCATTGAGACGATTCTTCAGTCTCCACAGGTGGATAATGAACATAAAGTCCAGCTGCAAAAAATGGTTGCCCGTAAGGGCGAACTTTCCTTCTACGATATTTTTACGCTGGCCCGCGCAGAAGCCAGCCGGTAATAAAAAAGTGCGCACCCTCCCTGGTACGCACTGCTTTCCCTGAACCGTTGGTTTTTTAACGTCTTTTTTTACGCCCCTGAACCGCCTTAAAACGCGGATTTGTTTTACAAATCACGTATAAGCGTCCTTTGCGTTTGACTATCTGGCAATCCGGATGCCGTTGTTTTGCATTGCGAAGTGAGTTTAACACCTGCATTTCATTTACCCCCGTTTAGCGCCGATAAAATGACCAAAACGTTTCTGGAAGCGTGCGGCGCTACTTTCGCTATCAAACGTTTTCTGTCTACCGGTATAAAAAGGATGCGATTTTGATGACACATCAATAGTGACATACGGATATGTCACGCCGTCCAGTTCGATTTCACGTTCAGTTTTGATAGTTGATCCCACTTTCACATATTCATTTGCGCTGGTGTCGTGAAATACGACGGTGCGGTATACAGGATGAATATCAGGTTTCATTGCGTCCTCTCAATTATGTTATAACATAACAATAAAATACGCTATCAACGCTCCTTTTTCAACCGGTAAACATTCACGATCTCTTCCTGGCGGCAAAAGCAACGTGGCGTAACGCGTTAGTCTGGCCCCTGTATCTGTAAAATCGATAAAATAGCTTTATCATTCGAGGGCGCGATTTACGATCGGATATACTTTCTCTACGCTGTGTTTATAAGGACATCACTGTGACAACACGACATCTGGTCAGCCTGGTAACGGGAGTGCTTATCCTGTCTGTCCTTTTCCCGATAGGATTGAGCCTGTGGCTGGCGCACCGTCAAGTTGAAAAAAGGTTTAACGAAGAGCTGGATATCTTCTCGTCCCGGGTGGCGCTACGTACAGAAAGGGTCAGTGACCAGGCAAAAGCCGCGTTAACGCATATTGCCTCCTTTAAAGGCGAGCCCTGCAGCAGCGCCCATTTACTCGCCATGCGCCGCGTGTCTTATAGCTTTCGGTATGTCCAGGAAGTTCTGTATCTTAAAAATTCGATTCCCGTTTGCTCCTCACTTGAAAAAGAGAGCCATATTCCCGCGTTCCCTCCGCCCATGAAAATCACTCGCGACGGTTATCGCGCCTGGTTTACGGCGCAAAACGATCTGGGTATAAAACGCTATATGGCGGCACTCGGGAGCGACAGCTATATCGTGATGATCGACCCGGCGTCCTTTATCGATGTGATTCCGTTTGGCGCATGGCCGATTGACGTCGCTATTATTGGCCGGGAACGCAATACTGTGGTTGCCAGCAGCGGTAACCTTGACCCCGCTATTCTTCCGCTCATTCACCATGAGACGCCCCTACGGCTGGAAAACCGAGGCATTCAGTATGCTATCCACCCCTTTCCGGAAATGGGCATTACTATCGTAAGCTGGGCACCGACCGCTCCGCTGGAAAGGAGCTGGTATCGACAGGCGTTTATCTGGCTACCGGCGGGCATCGTAACGGGTCTGCTGGCCGCGGCCTTTATTCTGCGTATTTTGCGTCGGCTACAGTCGCCCCGCCACCGTCTCCAGGATGCGATAGACAATCGCGAAATTAACGTACACTATCAGCCTATTGTCTCCCTGAGCAGCGGAAAAATTGTCGGTGCCGAAGCTTTAGCTCGCTGGCAACAGGCGGACGGCACCTTCCTTTCGCCGGAAATTTTTATCGCGCTGGCTGAACAAACCGGGCTCACGGAGCCGCTAACCCGGCTAATCATCGAAACCGTTTTTGAAGACATGGGGAGTTGGTTAAAGTCCCATCCCGAACAACATATTTCAATCAATCTTGAGGCATCCGATCTGGCGTCGGAAACGTTGCCGACGCTGTTAAGCACGCTGCTGAACCGTAGCCAAATTTCTCCGTCGCAAATCGCGCTTGAATTAACGGAACGCGAGTTCGCCGATCCGAAAACCAGCGCGCCCATTGTCGCCAGATACCGTAACGCGGGACATTCCATTTATATTGATGACTTTGGCACCGGCTATTCCAGCCTCAGCTATTTACAAAATCTGGATGTGGATGTCCTTAAAATTGATAAATCTTTTGTCGATGCGCTGGAATATAAAAACGTCACGCCGCATATTATTGAAATGGCGAAAACGCTCAAACTCAAGATGGTCGCAGAAGGCATCGAAACGACCAGGCAAGAACAGTGGCTACGCCAGCATGGCGTACATTATGGTCAGGGCTGGTTATACAGTAAGCCCCTACCCGCTACGGCATTTATTCTTTGGGCGGAACAGCGGCTATAACGTCGCACAGCAGAAAAGAACAGTGTGGAGAGGCACAAATGGGTGGGGGCCCTGCCAGCTACATCCCGGCACACGCGTCATCTGCCTTGGCTGCTTCCTTCCGGACCTGACCTGGTAAACAGAGTAGCGTTGCGGGAGAACCAACAGAGCCCCCATTGAGAGCGTTGTGAACCAACGCGCAGGCGCATTATCACTGCTATATCGTGCAATTGCAACCCATCAGGCATCGGATGCTGGTTTCTTGCGCATCCGGGCTTTCCTCCCCCCTTATTCCAGATTATCCTGAAGCATTAACGCAGGATTCTATTATGGATATTCAGGACACATTTCCTCAACGCGTCTGGCAAATCGTCGCTTCGATCCCGGAAGGATTTGTCACGACCTACGGTGATGTCGCCCGGCTTGCCGGTTCGCCTCGGGCAGCGCGTCAGGTCGGCGGAGTTTTAAAACGTCTGCCGGAAGGCAGCACTTTACCATGGCATCGGGTGGTGAACCGCCACGGCGCAATATCACTTACCGGGCCGGATCTACAGCGGCAACGTCAGGCATTACTGGCGGAAGGCGTGGTGGTGTCGGGAAGCGGACAAATCGATTTACAACGCTATCGCTGGGTGTATTAACCCTCTCCGTAACGGAGAGGGTTGGCGCAGGATTAATACTGGGTAGGCGCAGGAACGGCAGAAGACGGATTGACCTGGGTCGGCGAAGTCGATGGAACCGTCGTCGTCGCACCGCCGCTGGCCTGCACAGGCACCGCCGTTTGCTGTACCGGTACCAGCGTCAGATCCGCTTTAGTGCCGCCATTATTAATCACCGGTTTCACGCTATCGGTAATAAATACCAGCTTATTGTCAACGGTGATGGCCGCGCTCAGGAGAATACGCGCGTTAGGTTGAATATCTGATGGGTTAAACGGCAACACAAAACTGAAAGGCGCCTGTTTACCTTCGGTACGTACCGCTTTTTGCGACAGCACCTTAGACGGCGCATCAGCCAGCGAAGCATCTGAAAGCGTCACGGTCAGCACCGCATCTGGCGGCAGAGCGACCTTCTGGCGGATCCAGACGGTACCGGAAACATTGGGTTGCTGAATAGTAGACTGGTTAGCTGTAATCGACATGTTAGGGTTTGGCGCAGGCGTCTGGATATCAGCGCTTTTATCAGCGCAGGCCGCCAGAGATATCGCAACCGCTAAACCACTTACGATGTGCACGAGTTTCATTCAATTCTCCTTATCATCAATGCACCAGCAGGCCTTTCCCCCCGCCGGAAGAGTGGTTAACAGAAACATAACGTGATTAAGTGTGGCACATGTCACTCATTTTTGCCTGGAATTGGTCTGTTATTCAGACTTTTGTACCCATCGGACCACTTGCAAAATTGCGTTATACTCTGCCCTACCTCGCTTCGGCATCGTTGTCACCTGGAGAGTATGTATGAGTCAGACACTGAATAATTTGCTGACATTATTGAATCTGGAAAAAATTGAAGAAGGACTCTTTCGGGGCCAAAGTGAAGACTTAGGGCTGCGCCAGGTATTTGGCGGTCAGGTGGTGGGCCAGGCACTCTATGCCGCCAAAGAAACGGTGCCGGAAGCACGACTGGTGCATTCATTCCACAGTTATTTTCTGCGGCCAGGCGACAGCCAAAAACCCATTATCTATGACGTAGAAGTGCTGCGCGATGGGAATAGCTTCAGCGCCCGCCGCGTTGCCGCTATTCAGAACGGGAAACCCATCTTTTACATGACCGCCTCATTCCAGGCGCCGGAACCGGGTTTTGAACATCAAAAAACCATGCCGACGGCAGTCGGGCCGGAAGGACTACCGTCAGAAACGGAAATCGCGCAATCGCTGGCGCATTTACTGCCGCCGATTCTGAAAGAAAAGTTTCTCTGCGATCGCCCGCTGGAAATTCGTCCCGTCGAATTTCACAATCCGTTGAAAGGTCACGTCGCCGCGCCTGTGCGTCAGGTATGGATTCGCGCCAACGGCACCGTTCCGGATGACATTCGCGTCCATCAATATTTACTGGGATATGCCTCTGACCTGAATTTCCTTCCCGTCGCGCTTCAGCCTCACGGCATCGGTTTTCTGGAAAAGGGCATTCAGATCGCCACTATCGATCACTCTATGTGGTTCCATCGCCCGTTCAATTTTAATGAATGGCTACTTTATAGCGTAGAGAGCACTTCCGCCTCCAGCGCCCGGGGCTTTGTTCGCGGCGAGTTTTATACTCAGGATGGCGCGCTGGTCGCTTCAACCGTGCAGGAAGGGGTAATGCGTAATCACAATTAAAAAACATGCCGCTATGCGGCGTTAATGGCCTGATGACGCTGCGCTTATCCGGCCTACGGTAAACTGGATAAGCGCAGCGCCATCAGGCATGTTGCGCAATCACGCGTTATACGCATTCTCGCCGTGACTGTTCACATCCAGCCCCTCGCGCTCCTGCTCTTCCGGTACACGCAGTCCAACAAGGATATCCGCCAGTTTGTAACCAACAAACGCGACAACGCCGGACCAGACGACCGTAATAGCAATACTTTCCAGCTGTACCATCACCTGATGTCCCATCGTAACGCCGTCGACAAAGCCA
Source organism: Salmonella sp. SAL04213 (assembly GCF_046550535.1). Classification (NCBI taxonomy): domain Bacteria; kingdom Pseudomonadati; phylum Pseudomonadota; class Gammaproteobacteria; order Enterobacterales; family Enterobacteriaceae; genus Salmonella; species Salmonella sp. SAL04213. The sequence goes on from NZ_JBGDXS010000001.1 coordinate 844,632, forward strand.
ACGCCGCCCAGCGAACTGGCGGCAAAAACGCCGGTCAGGATACAGCCGACTATTCCGCAAACACCGTGAACGCCAAATACGTCGCACGGATCATCTACCCGTAACAGACGTTTAAGCATGGTAACTCCCCACAATCCCGCCAGACCGGCAATAACGCCGATAACCAGCGCGCCGCCAACGCCAACATAGCCACAGGCTGGCGTCACGCCGACCAGACCGGCAATCGCGCCGGAACACGCTCCCAGCAGGGAAGGCTTACCGCGTAGCGTCCACTCGCCGATAATCCACCCCAGAATCGCGGCGGCGGTCGCCACCACGGTGTTCACAAAGGCCAGCGCTGCTATCTCGTTTGCGCTACCAGCAGAACCCGCGTTAAATCCAAACCAGCCGATATACAGAATCGCAGTACCGGTAAAGACCATCGGCAGGTTATGGGGTTTAAATGCTTCTTTCCCAAAGCCGACGCGTTTGCCAATTAAATAAGCCCCCACCAGCCCGGCGATAGCGGCGTTAATATGCACCACCGTACCACCGGCAAAATCCAGCGCGCCGTGAGCAGCCAGCAGGCCGCCGCCCCACACCATGTGCGCAATCGGGATATAAGAGAGCGTGAACCATACCACGACAAAAATCAGCACCGCCGAAAAACGAATACGCTCCGCCAGCGCGCCGACAATCAGCCCGACGGTAATACAGGCGAAAGATCCCTGAAACGCGACATGAATATACTGATAAATCGTACCCGTTACCGCCGTCAACACGATATTCTTCAACATCGCCCCATCGGCATTACCGAAGAAATGATTCCCTTCGCCAAAAGCCAGCGAATAGCCGTACACCACCCATAAAATACAGACCAGCGCAAAGGTGACGGTCACTTGCGTTAACATTGACAGCACGTTCTTGGCGCGAATTAATCCGCCGTAAAACAGCGCGATACCCGGTATCGTCATGAACAGCACCAGCGCAGTGCAAATCATCATAAAAGCACTATCCGCTTTATCGGCAACCGCCGGCGCGGCTATCGTTAGCCCAGGCAGCAGCGCCAGTGAAGCCAGTGTGGTTTTTATCATCGCTATCTTCATTTTTTCATTTCCTGTTGCTGTGTGGCGGGTCTTACAGCGCTGCTTCGTCAGCTTCGCCGGTACGAATCCGAATAACGCGCATGAGCTCCGCGACGAAAATTTTGCCGTCGCCAATTTTTCCGGTGTAAGCCGCTTTACTGATGATATCGATCACCTCTTCCAGTTGGTCGTCGGCGATAGCCACATCAATTTTGACCTTCGGCAGGAAATTCACGCTGTACTCCGCGCCGCGATACAGTTCGGCGTGTCCTTTCTGACGGCCAAACCCTTTCACTTCGGTGACGGTCAGTCCCTGAATGCCAATGGAAGAAAGCGCCTCCCGCACGTCCTCCAGCTTGAACGGTTTGATAATCACGGTAACCAGCTTCATAGAACCCTCCAGTCAGAATTAGGTAACGGCTGCCGCCGCGCATGGACTCTTCAGGATGGATATTGCAAAGGATGTGCCAGAAGCTGGCGAGCGAGGAAAAGCGCGGTTAGCGGCGCGTCTTTATATTGACGCGCCCCAAAATCGAAGCAGGGAAAGAAAAACGCACCACGACGGTGCATAATGGGCGCGGTTTTGCCCTGTGGCGCCAAACCTTACGCCGCAGGGCCGGATTCTTCGTGTACGCTGGCGGCTAACTCCTCGCCAACTAACTGTAATTGATACATTTGCCAGTAGCGCCCTTGCGCCGCCAGCAATTGTTGATGCGTCCCGCGCTCCACCGCCTGGCCGCGATGGAGAACCAGAATGGTATCCGCCTCCACGATTGTCGATAGCCGATGGGCAATAACCACCAGCGTGGTGCGCTCGCGAATCGCCGCCAGCGCCTGCTGTATCGCCTGCTCAGTGCCGGAATCGATGCTGGCCGTCGCTTCATCAAGAATTAATATTTGCGGGGCGTCAACCAGCACGCGCGCCAGCGCCAATAGCTGTTTTTGCCCGACGGACAGCGTATTTCCCTGCTCGCCGAGATGCGTATGCAGCCCGTCGCTCAGGCCGCGCGCCAGATCTGCCAGTTGTACCGTTTCCAACGCCTGCCACACCTGCGCCTCGGAGACATCGCGCCCCAGCGTCACATTAGCCAGAAAGGTATCCGCCATCACTACCGGGTCCTGTTGAACCATCGCCACGCCCTGGCGTAAAACGCGATGATTAAGAGAGGCGATTTCTCGCCCATCCAGCCGAATTTCGCCTTGTGTCAGGGGGTAATACCCCATTAATAAGCTGGCGAGCGTGCTCTTCCCGCTGCCGGTGTGCCCCACCAGCGCCACAAAGCTACGGGACAGTACTGATAGCGTAATGTCCTGTAAAACAAGATTATCGTCGCGGTAAGCAAACGACAGATGATCAATATCAATCGCCCCGCTTTGTAACGGCCTGTCGTCGCTGCCATAGCGCTGGCGCGGGCGATCCATCAGTTCAAAAACACGCTCTCCCGCCACAACCGCCTGCTGTAGCATGGATTGCTGGGTGGTCAGTTCAATGAGCGGCTCGTTCAGACGTGACAAATAGCTAATGAACGCATACAGCACTCCGACCTCAATCGTGCCGGCAGACGTAAAGCTGAAAAGCATCAACAGACCGCACAAAATGAGCGCAGAAAAGAGGCTAAGCAGCGGACGCAATAAAAAGCCGTCTAAGCGCAGCGTCTGCATCCGCGCCATGTAGTGCGAGCGGCTGGCCTCGCCCATGCGTTCGCCGAAGCGCGCCTGCTGGCGAAACTGCTGGATTACGCTCATCCCGTTGATGATTTCGTTAAAGCCGTCGTTAATATCCGCCAGGTATGCCCGCACGCGGCGTACAATCGGCGTGCTGTAGCGCTGATAAATGACCATCACGGTCAATACCGCCGGAAAAATCAAAATCGCCACCAGCGCCATCCGCCAGTCAAGGCTGAACATGGCGACCAGCATGGCGCCGATCAACGCCGCGCTACGTAATACCGTTGCGACGACCGTGACGTACAGATCGCGGATGACTTCCGTATCGTTGGTCACGCGTGAAATTAATTGTCCGACAGGCTGCGTGTCGAAGGCGCTTAGCGGCTGGCGCAAGGCGGCATCCATGACGTCCGTGCGCAAGGACTGAACCACGCCAACGGCCGCCCGGTTAAATAATAAAGACTGGGCGTAATGCAGACCCGCCGCCAGAAACTGTAGCCCCACATAGGCGGCCGCCAGCCCCGCGACCTTGCCCAACGGTAAATGGTGGCGGGCCACCATGTTATCAATGAAATAGCTGATCAGCAGCGGACCGCTAACCTCCGCCGCCGCCGCAATCCACAGCATCATCACCGCGACAGAGAGCGGTTTTCGCCATGGCGAGCCATACGCCAGCAACCGTTTCAGCGTCGGCCATAGCTGTCCAAAACTACGCATTCACCGCCTCCTCGCCGCGTTCCGGCGCGTCATCCAGAGCGGCCTCCAGTTGCTGATAGCGATACATATCGCGATACCAGCCAATCTGCTGCGCCAGTTGATCGTGATCGCCGCGCTGAACAACATGACCATGTTGCATAACGATAATTTCATTGGCGTCGGTCAGCGCGGATAAACGATGCGCGCTGATGATGACCGTACGCCCTTCGCCCCACTGGCGCAAATTATGCAAAATCTGATGCTCCGTGCGGCCATCTACTGCAGAAAGCGCATCATCAAGAAGCAGAATTTCCGCATTCAACAGCAGCGCTCTGGCAATCGAGATACGCTGTTTTTGCCCACCCGATAACATGACGCCACGTTCGCCTACCTGCGTGTCGTAGCCCTGAGGCAAACGGAGAATATCCTCATGTACGCTGGCTAAACGCGCCACCTGTTCAATCTCCTCCTGAGTCGCCTCCGGGCGTCCGAGCGCAATATTATTGGCAATAGAGTCCGAGAACAAAAACGGCGTCTGGCTGACGACCGCCAGTCGGCTACGCCAGCTATCCAGTTGCAGATGCGTCAACGGCATGTCATGGAATCGGATCTCTCCCTGCGTCACATCAAAATGGCGCTGGATAAGCGACAAGATTGTGCTTTTCCCCGCGCCGGTCGGACCGCATATCCCCAGCATCTGACCCGGTTTAAGACGAAAGTTCACATTCTCCAGCGCCGGATGCGTCGTTTGCGGATAGCAAAACTCACGAATGGCCGCCGTCAGTTCGCCGCGCCCCGCCGGGACCGGCTCTTCGCCATCCTTAACTACCGGCGCTTCCGCCAGCATGGCGCGGATGCGGCTGTAAGCGGCGCTACCCCGCTCCACGATATTAAACATCCAGGCCAGCGCCAGCATCGGCCAAATCATCAACCCCAGATACATCATAAAGCTGGTGAGTTCGCCCAGCGTCAGGCTGCCGTTAACCACCATCCAGCTTCCGCCGCTAATCGCGAGCAGGTTCGCCATGCCAATGGCGATGTAAATGGTTGGATCAAAACGCGCGTCAATACGCGCCACGCGCATATTTTTCTTGCCGGTATCTTCGGCATCCGCCGCAAACAGCGAAGACTGGCGGTCCTCCAGACCAAACGCTTTGATCATGCGGATGCTGGTCAGACTCTCCTGCGTGCGGTCGTTCAGGCTGGAGAAGGCGGCCTGCGCCAGTTTGAAATAATCATGCAGCCGATCGCCGTAACGTTTGATCATCAGCGCCATAATCGGCATCGGCAACAGCGCTAATAGCGTTAGCTGCCAGCTAATTTGCGTCGACATGACAATCAGTACCGCGCAGCCCATTACCAGCGAGTCAACCAGCGTCAGAACGCCCTCGCCCGCCGCAAATACGACGCGATCCACATCATTCGTCGCACGCGCGATAAGATCGCCCGTCCGATGGCGCTGATAAAATTCGGGATGCTGACGACTCAGCTGGCGATAATAATCTTCACGCAGTTCGACGGCTAATTGATAAGAAGCGCCAAATAGCAGCACGCGCCAGACATAGCGCAACAAATAGACCACTACGGCGATCAGGGCAATGGTGCCAATCCACATCGCTATTCGGCCTGGAGTAAAATGCTGTGCGGTTACGCCATCCACGACAATCCCCACCACTTTGGGCGGGATCAGCTGAAGCATCGCAATAAGCATAAGCAGGGCCACCGCGCCAAGATAGCGACGCCATTCCCGGCGAAAGTACCAGCTTAATTGAGCAAATAATCGCACGCGTTATTTCCTGATATGATTTCCGGCAATACCGGGAGAATTATTCAATGGGCAGAGAGGTGGTGTACTTAATCTGTTCCATCGCAAAACTGGAGGTGACGTCTGACAGTCCTGGGACGCTATTGACCAGACGTTTATAGAAGTCGTCATACCGCTTCATGTCGGCCACCTGAACTCGCATCAGATAGTCGTATTCCCCCGCCATTCGCCAGAAGCCAAGCACTTCCGGCATCTCAGAGACGACGGTCACGAACCGACAGTACCATTCACTGCTGTGGTGCTGCGTTTTTATCAACACAAAAGCGGTTAATCCCAGGCCCAGTTTTTCCGGGTCCAGCAGCGCGACCCTGCCAAGCAGGATACCGTCATCTTCCAGGCGTTTAAGCCGCTTCCAGCAAGGCGTTGTCGTCAGATTAACGGCATCCGCCAGCGCCTGCAAAGAGAGGGTACAGTCCTGCTGCAATAAGCAAAGCAGTTTACGGTCAATTTTATCTAACATACCCACTCCATAGAGAATATTTTTCTCCTTACATTGTAATTTAAAGGTCAAATAGCAACAATTTTTTCCGTACTTTTCGCTACTCTTGGCACAAAATGATAAATGGATATTAATGATGAGTAGCAATTGGGTTAAAAATGCCATTAATGAAATTAACGCTGACCACCAGCGCTCGGCGGATACGCATCTTATTCGTTTGCCCCTGTCGGCATTTCCAGGTATCCAGCTTTACCTGAAAGATGAAAGCACGCATCCCACCGGTAGCCTCAAGCATCGTCTGGCGCGCTCGCTGTTCCTTTATGGGCTGTGCAATGGCTGGATTAAAGAAGGCACTCCGATTATTGAAGCGTCATCAGGCTCAACGGCGATTTCCGAAGCCTGGTTCGCGCGTTTACTGGGACTGCCGTTCATCGCCGTCATGCCCGCCTGTACCGCAAAACGTAAAATCGAACAGATTCAATTTTACGGCGGCCACTGTCATTTTGTGGAGAGCGCCTGCGAAATTTATGCCGCCTCCGAGCGGCTGGCGCATGAACTGAACGGTCACTATATGGACCAGTTTACCTACGCAGAACGAGCTACCGACTGGCGGGGCAACAATAATATTGCCGACAGTATTTTCCGCCAGATGCGCAACGAACCCCATCCGGTACCGCGATTTATCGTCATGAGCGCCGGAACGGGCGGAACCTCTGCGACGATTGGGCGCTATATTCGCTGCCAGGGCTATGATACTCAGCTCATGGTGGTGGATCCGGAAAATTCCGTCTTTTTACCTTACTGGCAGGATCGCGACGCTTCATTACGCAGCCCGGTGGGCAGTAAGATTGAAGGAATTGGTCGTCCGCGAGTAGAGCCTTCTTTTATTCCGGATGTCGTGGATGAGATGCTGCGCGTGCCGGACGCCGCCAGCGTTGCCACCGCACACTGGCTGGAAACGCAGCTAGGCCGTAAAGTCGGCGCCTCTACCGGCACGAATATGTGGGGAGCGCTGCAGCTTGCGGCCCGGATGCGCGAGGCTGGAGAAACCGGCGCTATCGTGACGTTATTGTGCGATAGCGGCGATCGCTATCTGGATACCTATTACCATCCGTCCTGGGTTAGCGACCATATCGGCGATTTGACGCCGTGGTCAGCGGCCATCGAAAAATTACTTACCGGCGACTAGAAACAAAAAAAAGCCAGACTGAATGTCTGGCTTGCTGGAAGAGATCTCTCATTCGGGGGAATAAGGTAGATGCGGATTGTCCAGCCAATGCGTCAAAAAGTGTGATACCGCTTGATTACCACAATGCCCGATAACCGAAAGGTGTGGCAGCGCGGCGATAAGCTGCGGCATGGCATTGCCCATAATGAGCCCCCGCCCGACGCTGCCCAGCATTTCCCGATCGTTCATCGCGTCGCCAAACGCCATGCAATCTGCCAGTGAAAGCCCTAAATGGTTGCTCAATACCGCCAGCGCCGATCCTTTATTGCACCCCAGCGGTAGCACTTCCAGGCAGTCGACGGCAGAGAAACAGAGGTGCGCGCGTTCTTCCAGCGCCTCATTGAGCTGAATGCGCAAACGGATCAGATCGTCATGATCGCCGCAAAAACAGATCTTCGTCACCTGATGGGCCGGAATACTTTTTATATCGATAACCTGATAACGAAAGCCGCTGTAGACGTGCGCCTGGAGTAGCGCGGGGATCTCCTGGCCTGTAAACCAGCCGTTGTCATTAAACACATGCATACTGGCTCGGGTATCCCAGGCATGATGCATCACCGTATCGGCAACCTGAGGATCGAGATCCTGACGATGCAGCACGTCGCCTTCCAGCGAGTGAATTCGCGTCCCGTTACCGGTAATAAGATAAGCATCCAGTGAAAGCGTCCCCAGAATATGCCGCATCTCCAGCACGTGACGACCCGTAGCGAATGTCAGAGTGATATCGCGTTCGCGCAGACGCGACAGCGTGGCGATCGTTTCTCTACCCAAATGGTGATCGGGCATTAATAACGTGCCATCCATATCAAATGCTGCCAAACGGGCCATCTCTTTCTCCACACTGTGACGCGGTTAACTTGTTGTTCAGTATTACCTGAGATATACGGAAGTAATAGTGAACAGATAAAAGGAAGTGTTCCGGGTTTTATGAGGCTACTGAATCGGCTTAATCAATATCAACGCCTCTGGCAGCCTTCCGCCGGGGAAACGCAACATGTCACCGTTAGCGAACTGGCCGAACGCTGTTTTTGTAGCGAGCGCCATCTGCGAACGCTGCTGCGTCAGGCCCAGCAGGCGGGTTGGCTAAGATGGGAGGCGCAGTCCGGGCGCGGGAAACGTGGACGGCTCCAGTTTCTGGTCACGCCGGAATCGCTCCGCACCGCCATGATGGAACAGGCGCTGGAAAAAGGGCAGCAGCTCAACGTACTGGAACTGGCGCAGCTGGCGCCGGGCGAGTTACGGGCGATGCTCCAGCCTTTTATGGGCGGCCAATGGCAAAACGATACGCCGACATTGCGTATTCCCTACTATCGTCCGCTTGATCCGCTGCAGCCGGGTTTCCTGCCAGGCCGCGCGGAACAGCATCTCGCAGGGCAAGTTTTTTCCGGGTTAACGCGCTTCGACCGCGACAGTCAATATCCTTGCGGGGATTTGGCGCATCACTGGAAGGTTTCCGCCGACGGTTTACGCTGGGATTTTTATATTCGCTCCACGCTGCACTGGCATAATGGCGATGCGGTGGATACCGCGCAGCTACACGAACGCCTGGAAAGGCTGCTTACCCTACCCGCGCTAAGCAAATTGTTTATTAGCGTCGCACGGATCGAAGTAACGCATCCTCAGTGCCTGACCTTTCTCCTTCACCGACCTGATTACTGGCTGGCGCATCGTCTGGCGAGCTATTGTAGCGGTCTGGCGCATCCTGACCTGCCGCTTATCGGCACCGGTCCTTTTCGCCTGGCGTTGTTCACGCCGGAACTGGTGCGTCTGGAAAGTCATGACCATTATCACCTCAGCCATCCGCTGCTGAAAGCGATTGAATTCTGGATCACCCCGCAACTGTTTGCCCAGGATCTGGGCACCAGTTGCCGCCATCCGGTGCAGATTGCCATCGGCAAACCGGAAGAGCTGGCGACGCTGAGTCAGGTAAGTAGTGGTATCAGCCTGGGCTTTTGTTATTTAACCCTCAAAAAGGGCTCACGGCTCAACGTACAGCAGGCGCGGCGTCTGATACATATTATCCATCATACTTCGCTGCTGAAAACCTTGCCGGTAGATGAGAACTTGATTATGCCAAGTCAGGGGCTGCTACCCGGCTGGACAATCCCGCAATGGCAGGACGTTGATGAAACGCCATTGCCGAAAAAACTTACCCTGGCGTATCACCTTCCCGTAGAGCTGCATACGATGGCGGAACAGCTTCGACATTACCTGGCGACGCTCGGCTGTGAGTTAACGTTGATTTTTCATAATGCCAAAAACTGGGATAACTGCCCTGCGTTGGCGCAAGCGGATCTGATGATGGGCGACAGGCTGATCGGCGAAGCGCCGGAATATACGCTGGAGCAGTGGCTACGTTGCGATCAGATCTGGCCACATGTCCTTGACGCGCCTGCGTTTTCCCATCTGCAGGCTACGCTTGACGCTCTGCAAATTCAGCCCAATGAAAAAGATCGCCGCGCCGCGCTACAACAAGTTTTTGCCAACCTGATGGATGACGCCACACTTACGCCACTATTTAATTATCACTATCGCATCAGCGCCCCACCGGGCGTTAACGGCGTTCGACTCACCCCTCGCGGCTGGTTTGAATTTAGCGAAGCCTGGCTTCCTCCGCCTTCGCCGTGAAGAAGCTGGTCGGGATTATCCGTACGCGTTACCATATTGGCTTTCGTCATTGATCAGGATAACTATGAAACGCGCCGTTGTTGTATTTAGTGGAGGTCAGGACTCCACCACTTGTCTGGCGCAAGCGCGGCATCAGTATGATGAAGTGCATTGTGTCACGTTTGATTATGGTCAGCGCCACCGCGCAGAGATTGATGTCGCGCGCGCACTGGCGTTAAAACTTGGCGCACGCGCGCATAAAGTGCTGGATGTCACTTTGCTGAACGAACTGGCGGTCAGCAGCCTGACGCGGGATAGCATTCCGGTGCCGGACTATGAACCGAACGCTGACGGTATCCCCAATACTTTCGTACCGGGACGCAATATTCTCTTTCTGACGCTGGCGGCGATTTACGCTTATCAGGTCAAAGCCGAAGCGGTGATCACCGGCGTTTGCGAGACCGATTTTTCCGGCTATCCAGACTGTCGCGATGAGTTCGTCAAAGCGCTGAATCACGCGGTGAATCTGGGCATGGCGAAAGATATCCGTTTCGAAACACCCTTAATGTGGATTGATAAAGCTGAAACCTGGGCGCTGGCCGATTATTGGGGCCAACTGGATTTAGTTCGCGAAGAGACGCTGACCTGCTATAACGGCATTAAAGGCGATGGCTGTGGTCATTGCGCAGCCTGTAATCTGCGCGCTAACGGCCTGAATCATTATCTGTCGAATAAAGCGGCGGTGATGGCGGCGATGAAGCAAAAAACCGGGTTAAGGTGATTGTTTTGCTGGATGGCGGCGCACGCGCCTTATCCGGCCTGGCGATATGCACCATGGTCAATATCGCCAGGCCGGACAAGTTCAACGCCATCAGACTGCGAAGCGTTATTGCACCATCTGTTCCAGCTTTTCACGCAATTCGCCTTCCAGCGGCAGCGCTTTTTGCGTTTTTAAATCAATACAAACAAACGTGATGAGCGCATCGGCCACCACCTGTCCTTCTGGCTCCAGCGTAATCGTCTGGCTTAATACGCCGCTTTTACCGTTAAGCTGTTGTACCTGGCTGGTCACGGTCAGTAGATCGCTCAATACCGCCGGACGACGGTAATTTATATTGATGTTTACCACCACAAAGGCAATATTGCGGGCCGTCATCCACTGAAAGCTGTCGCTGTTTTCCAGCCCATCCCAACGGGCCTCTTCCAGAAACTCCAGATAGCGGGCATTATTAACATGTTGATAAACATCAAGATGATATCCACGAACTTTGATTTGTGTTTGCATAGCGCAATAACCTTACGTTGTTGTTATAAGTAAACGACAAGTACAGAGGTCATAACTGGTATGACCTCTACAGTCTGGCAAATTTTGGCCACTGTGCAAGTGATTACAATGTTAAAACTGCCAGATTACGCTCCACCAGCGCGCTTCCCATTCCCGGCACCTGCTTTAAATCATCCACCGTTTTAAAAGGACCATACTCCTCCCGATAGCTCACAATAGCCTGCGCTTTTTTCAGCCCAACGCCGTTCATCACCCGCGCCAGATCCTCCGCAGACGCGGTATTAATGCTCACCCTGGTACCTTCATCATCGCTGGCTTTAGCAGGTAATGCCGCTTTGGCGGAGGATGAAGAAGGCGTATCCGCTTTTGTTTCCACCGCTGCATTTTTTGCGACAGGCGTCGCCGCCAGCGCGCTATGGGCCATGCCCGCGCAGGTTAAAGAAAGCGTAATAAGCAGTGCTTTAATTCCGTGTTTCATACTGTTTTCTCCTTGTTTGTTAACAGTGCAGCCACGATAGCGGGGCGGAGAAAAACGAACAAACGGCAATTCTCAGAAATGGAAAAGGCCGCGAAAGCGGCCTTTGTGGGATACAACGTTTTGCAATTTTTTGCGAAGCGCCTCGACGATTACTGCTGTTCCAGAGCGTCGCCGATTTTGATTTTCGCCTCTTTACGCAGATTGCTCATCAGCGCCTCAAAGACAATTTGCGCATTGTTCTGCGTGATGCCCTGCACCATCGCTTTTTTCTGCGCTTCCGGCATGGCGCCCGCTTTCACCTCGTCAAACGCCAGCAGAACGACGTTACCCTGCATATCGTTCGCCACGCCATAAACTGGCTTATCTTTCGTCGGAAGGCTTAACGCAAAGGCCGCCTGACTCACCGGATCCTGACTGGTACGACTTAACGTTTTAGGCTCGCCAAAACTCAGACCCGCCGCTTTCATCGCTTCCGCGCCTTTGCCCGCTTTCAGCTCGACCAGCAGTTTTTCCGCATCCAGCTTCGCCTGTTGTTCCGCTTTGTTATGCTTCACCAGGGCAGTGACCTGTTCTTTCACTTCTGCCAACGGCTTCACGGCTTCAGGTTTATGTTCGCTCACGCGCACAACAAAAGCCCGGTCGCCATCTACGGTGATAATGTCTGAATTCGGCCCCGGCGTACCGTTTTCGCCTACCAGGCCGCCATTAAAGATAGCATCGGCTACCGGTTTGAAGTTCAGCTCTTCCGGTAAGGTGTCACGGCTAAACCAGCCGGTTTCAACCGCTTTTACGCCAGCGACCTGTTCAGCGCCTGCTAACGACTCATTGTCGTTGCTTGCCGCATCGCTCACCTTCTGCTGCAACGCATAGTAAGCATCCAGCGCTTTTTCTTGTTTCACTTTCGCGGCAATGTCGTCGCGAACCTCGCTTAACGGTTTCACTTTGGCAGGCTGAATATCATCCAGACGCGCCACCAGAAAACCGACAGACGACTTAATCACGCCAGATATCTGACCTTTTTCTTTTAATCCGGCGTTTTTCAGTTCCGGCACCGTGGCAGACTCTTCCAGCCAGCCCATATCGCCGCCATTACGCGCAGAGATGATATCGGTGGATTTCTCTTTCGCCAGCGTGGCGAAATCTTCGCCCTTGTTCAGCGCATCCAGTACCGCTTTCGCATCATCTTCCGTTTTGGTCTGAATAATGCTGTAACGAATGCGCTCCGGCTGAGTAAACTGATCTACATGCTGGTCATAATAGGCCTGAATATCCGCATCGCTGACCGGTGCCTGCATCGTCGCGGCATCCAGCTTGATATAGCTTACGCGGAACTGTTCCGGCGTCATAAAGCGGACTTTATTCTGATCGTAGTAGCTGGACACTTCCTGATCGGTCACCTGCTGCTTCGCCGCCAGCGCGTTGACATCAATAACGGCTTCACGCACCACGCGCTGTTGAGAGACTAATGCCGCCAGTTCGTCGGTTTCCCCTTTCAGCATAAAATCAGTACCGGCCACGCCGTTGATCAGTTGCTGAGTGGTAAGCTGGTTACGCAGCGCCTGAGCGTACTGATCGGCGGTCATTCCCATCTGATTCACAATCGCGTTATAGCGGTTGTTGTCAAACTTACCGTCCACCTGAAAAGCGGGAGTGGCGAAAATCGCCTGCTTTACCTGCTCATCGCTGATGCCCAGTTTCAGTTCGCGGGAATATTGATCCAACAGCGCTTCATCTATCAGACGATTCAGCACCTGCTGGCGCAGGCTTTTCATGTAACCTTCGTTGGCCGCCAGTTCAGAATACCTGTCGCCCAACTGCTGCTGCATACGGTTACGTTCGTTATTAAACGCATTCTCAAACTGTGCCCGGCTGATTTCCTGGCCATTCACTTTTGCGGCGTAGTTATTGCTTCCGCCAATCAGGTAACCACTAACGCCGGTCAAAATGAACGACACGATAATGATAACGAAAATAATCTTGAGCACGAGACTGTTTGCAGCCGTGCGTAAGCTGTCCATCATGGTGTAACCACACTCCGCTGTAGGTGACTTTACACTTTATCTTTCAGGCGGTTTCTCCGCTGGCTACCGAGTGATTCGCTCAGTCGCCGCGTCGACGCAACCTGAATGATTTGCGTATAGAGACTTCACGCGCATCGCATTTTCTGAACGCGGCGCACAAAAGCCTATTGTGACAAGAAACGAGGGCAATTGTCAGCCCGCAACGCACAGAAAGTCCCGAATCGCCAATAAAAAAGGCACATCAGTTGATGCGCCCTTGTACTTTGTCACATCCCCCGAGGGGATCACGCTTAGTTTACCGCGTCTTTCAGCGCTTTACCTGCACGGAAACTCGGCACTTTGGCAGCGGCGATGGTGATCTCTTTACCTGTTTGCGGGTTGCGACCAGTACGGGCAGCACGCTCTTTAACAGCAAAAGTACCAAAGCCTACCAGTGCAACGTCATCCCCTTCTTTCAGAGATTCGGTAACAGAAGCAATAATCGCATCTAACGCACGTCCAGCCGCAGCCTTAGAGATATCAGCCCCTGCAGCAATTTTTTCGATCAGTTGAGATTTATTCACTCTTCTCTTCCTCTTTATAATTTATATCGCACCTGAATCCTTCGAAGTACGACCGCGCAGCAGTTATATCAGGCCTGCCACGCCCTTACAACACCCGTTAATGGTGGCAGACCCAATCAACCATCTAAATTAGCTATACAAAAAAAGGCTGGCAAGTCCGAAATAGCCTGCCAGCCCTGTTTTTATTAGCGCTATTTGCGCGAGGTCACTATTTTGCGGTTACAACCTGCATTCCAGACGGTTCGTTTTGCAGAGCAAGCGTCAGAACTTCCTCAATGCGCTTAACCGGGTGAATATCCAGATCGGCAATCACGTTGTCCGGAATCTCCTCCAGGTCACGTTTATTTTCGAACGGAATTAAGACCGTTTTAATCCCGCCGCGATGCGCCGCCAACAGTTTTTCTTTCAGGCCGCCGATCGGCAATACCTGACCACGCAGCGTGATCTCGCCGGTCATTGCCACATCTGCGCGCACCGGATTACCGGTCAGGCAGGAAACCAGCGCGGTACACATCGCGATACCGGCACTTGGACCGTCTTTCGGCGTTGCGCCTTCCGGCACGTGAACGTGGATATCGCGTTTTTCGTAAAAGTCCGGATTAATACCCAGTTTTTCCGCGCGCGCGCGCACCACGGTCAGCGCCGCCTGAATGGATTCCTGCATCACTTCACCGAGCGAGCCGGTGTAGGTCAGCTTGCCTTTGCCCGGTACGCAGGCGGTTTCGATGGTCAACAGATCGCCGCCCACTTCCGTCCACGCCAGGCCCGTCACCTGACCTACGCGGTTTTCGCTATCCGCGCGGCCATAATCAAAGCGCTGCACACCGAGGTAGTCGTGCAGATTATCGCCGTTAATTTCGATATGTTTTAACGACTTATCGAGCAACAGTTGTTTAACCGCTTTGCGGCACAGTTTGGAGATTTCACGCTCCAGACTACGCACGCCCGCTTCACGCGTGTAATAGCGGATAATACCGATAATCGCGCTATCGTCGACCGTCAGTTCGCCTTTCTTCAGCGCGTTACGCTCGATCTGCTTCGGCAGCAGGTGACGTTTAGCAATATTCAGCTTCTCATCTTCGGTATAACCGGACAGACGGATCACTTCCATACGATCCAGCAGCGGCGCCGGAATGTTCATGGAGTTGGAGGTGGCGACGAACATCACATCGCTGAGATCGTAATCCACTTCCAGGTAATGATCGCTGAACGCCACGTTCTGCTCCGGATCCAGCACTTCCAGCAGGGCGGAAGCCGGATCGCCGCGCATGTCAGAAGACATTTTGTCGATCTCATCGAGCAGGAACAGTGGGTTTTTAACCCCCACTTTGGCCATTTTTTGGATCAGTTTACCCGGCATAGAGCCAATGTAAGTCCGGCGATGACCGCGGATTTCCGCTTCATCACGCACGCCGCCCAGCGCCATACGGATGTATTTACGCCCTGTTGCTTTAGCGATGGACTGGCCCAACGAGGTTTTACCTACCCCCGGCGGCCCCACCAGACACAGGATCGGCCCCTTGATTTTATTTACACGGCTTTGAACCGCGAGATACTCAAGGATGCGGTCTTTCACGCGCTCCAGACCATAATGGTCAGTATCGAGGATTTCCTGCGCCTGACGCAGGTCTTTTTTGACCTTGCTACGCGCATTCCACGGCACCTGCACCATCCAGTCGATGTAGCCGCGCACCACGGTCGCTTCCGCCGACATCGGAGACATCATTTTCAGCTTCTGCAGTTCCGCTTCCGCTTTCTCTTTCGCCTCTTTCGGCATTTTCGCCGCGTCGATCTTACGCTTCAGCGCTTCGTTTTCGTCCGGCGCGTCGTCCATCTCGCCAAGTTCTTTCTGAATCGCTTTCATTTGCTCGTTCAGATAGTACTCGCGCTGGGATTTCTCCATCTGCTTTTTCACGCGGTTGCGAATGCGTTTCTCAACCTGCAGCAGATCGATTTCAGATTCCATCATCGCCATCAAATATTCCAGACGTTCGTTAACGTCGGACATCTCCAGTACGGACTGTTTATCCGCCAGTTTCAGCGGCATATGCGCGGCGATGGTGTCAGCCAGACGTGCAGGGTCGTCAATGCTATTGAGTGACGTCAGCACTTCCGGCGGAATTTTTTTGTTCAGCTTGATGTAGCCTTCGAACTGGCTGATAGCGGTACGCACCAGCACTTCTTGTTCTCGCTCATCAATGGCTGGCGAATCAAGGTACTCCGCCTTCGCGGAGAAATGTTCGCCGTTGTCAGACAGCGCGGAAATACGCGCGCGCTGTAACCCCTCGACCAGCACTTTTACGGTGCCGTCAGGCAGTTTCAACATCTGCAAAATAGAGGCCACGGTCCCGACGGTGAAAAGATCGTTTACACCCGGCTCATCCGTTGATGCTTCCTTCTGGGCGACCAGCATGATTTTTTTATCATGGTCCATAGCCGCTTCCAGACAACGGATAGATTTTTCCCGCCCTACAAATAAGGGTATGACCATGTGCGGATAAACCACCACATCGCGCAACGGCAATACGGGGATTTCAATGCGTTCAGAACGCTCAGGATTCATAGAGCTCTCTCTTAGTTTAGTGTCCGCCAGGTAATCAGATAGTATAGCTGTGCTCCATACCACCTATAACATGTACGTCAGTATATGGGGATGTTTCCCACACATTCAACGGCGTGTTTACAGGAAAAACGAAAGGGGAGATAAAATCCCCCCTTTTTTGGCTAACTGATTGTATGAATGTTTAATTATTCGCCAGAAGCCTGCGCTTCCGGTTTGCCGTAAATCAGCAACGGCTTACTCTGACCGGCAATAACGGACTCGTCGATCACCACTTTTTCGACGTCTTCCATAGATGGCAAATCGTACATGGTATCCAGCAGCGCCGCTTCGACGATAGAACGCAGACCACGGGCACCGGTTTTACGCGCCATTGCTTTCCTGGCGATAGCGTCCAGCGCTTCGTCACGGAATTCCAGATCGACGCCTTCCAGGTTAAACAGCGCCTGATACTGCTTGGTCAGCGCATTTTTCGGCTCTTTCAGGATTTGAATCAGCGCTTCTTCGCTGAGTTCGTTCAACGTCGCCACCACTGGCAGACGACCGATAAACTCAGGAATCAGACCAAATTTGATCAAATCTTCCGGTTCAACCTGCGACAACAGCTCGCCTTCGCTGGCTTTGTCGGACTTCACTTTCACCGTCGCGCCAAAACCAATGCCGGAGCCGGTTTCAACACGGTTAGCGATCACTTTATCCAGACCGGCAAACGCGCCGCCGCAGATAAACAGAATCTTAGAGGTATCTACCTGTAAGAACTCCTGCTGCGGATGTTTGCGACCGCCCTGCGGTGGAACCGCGGCGACAGTGCCTTCGATCAGTTTCAGCAACGCCTGCTGTACGCCTTCGCCGGAAACATCGCGGGTAATGGACGGATTGTCTGATTTACGCGAAATCTTATCGATTTCATCAATGTAGACAATCCCACGCTGCGCTTTTTGCACGTCGTAGTCGCATTTCTGCAACAGTTTCTGAATGATATTCTCGACGTCTTCCCCCACGTAACCCGCTTCGGTCAGCGTGGTCGCATCCGCCATAGTGAACGGCACATCCAGCAAGCGCGCCAGCGTTTCCGCCAGCAGCGTTTTACCGGAACCGGTCGGTCCAATCAGCAGAATGTTGCTTTTGCCTAACTCGACGCCATTGCTGGTATCGCCGTTACGCAGACGCTTGTAGTGGTTATAGACCGCCACCGCCAGCACTTTTTTCGCCTGCTCCTGGCCGATAACGTAATCGTCCAGGTGGGTACGAATTTCATGCGGCGTCGGCAGCGCACTACGTTCACGGTGCGGAGCAACTTCTTTAATTTCTTCGCGAATAATGTCGTTACATAAATCGACGCATTCGTCGCAGATATACACGGATGGACCGGCAATCAGCTTGCGCACTTCATGCTGGCTTTTGCCGCAAAAAGAGCAGTACAACAATTTGCCCGAGCCATCTTTGCGTTTATCTGTCATGAGTCAAAACCTCTTCTTTGTTCTTTGTGCCGCACACGACGACGCAAATGCCATTCTCAGGCGCAAGCCGCTAATCAGCGTTGTGCCGCCCTTCATTAGTATATACACAAAATCATTCGAGCTACATCAAGGCGGCAACTCAGCGACTCCGCAGGCGCTTACATAAGTAAGTCACTGGGAGGCGCGCTGGCAGCCAACACCGAGGTAGCGTGAAGGATGAAGTGTATAGCGGCACACTTGCGTCCAGGGCATCAATTACGATGGGTCAAAATTGAGTCAACCAAACCGTACTCTACCGCTTCAGGCGCGGAGAGGAAGCGATCGCGCTCAGTATCACGTTCAATCTGCTCAAGAGATTGACCCGTATGATGCGCCATAAGTTCATTCATGCGCCCTTTTACTTTCAAAATTTCGCGGGCGTGAATTTCAATATCCGTCGCCTGGCCCTGATAGCCGCCCAGCGGCTGGTGGATCATGACGCGAGAGTTCGGCAAGCAGAAACGTTTGCCTTTCGCCCCGGCAGTCAGCAGAAACGCCCCCATAGAGGCCGCCTGTCCCATACAAATGGTGCTGACGTCTGGCTTAATAAACTGCATGGTGTCATAGATGGACATCCCCGCAGTAATTACGCCGCCAGGAGAATTAATGTACAGATAGATATCTTTTTCCGGGTTTTCCGCTTCCAGGAACAGCATCTGCGCCACGATCAGGTTAGCCATATGGTCTTCGACCTGGCCGGTCAGAAATATGACGCGTTCCTTAAGTAGACGAGAATAGATATCAAAAGAGCGCTCACCGCGTGAGGTCTGTTCAATGACCATCGGCACCAGCGCCATATGAGGGGCCAAATTATCTCGTTCTCCGCTGTATGACATTTCCGTCTCCTGGATAAAAATTGAAAAAATCTGCTGTACTGATTGTAACCTGATGGACGGATTATCAGCCAGTCCCTCTGTAATGGGTACGGCATCGCCATAATTCAAGCATAACAATCTTTTGCTCTAACGCTAACACTGAAACGCGGTTTTCGCACCCTTACCATGCAAAATGCGTGACAAAAAAAACCCGTCACTGAAAGGTGACGGGTTTTTGTGCAAATTTCGTGCTTTTAACGCGAAAAATTACGCCTGCTGGTTCATCAGCTCATTGAAGGAAGTGGCTTTTTCAGACACTTTCGCTTTTGCCAGAACCGCTTCAACAGCCTGTTCTTCCAGAGCGACGTTACGCATATTGTCCATCAGCTCTTTATTTTTGCTGTAGAACTCAATCACTTCTTTCGGATCTTCGTAAGCAGACGCCATCTCTTCGATCAGGCCTTTAACGCGTTCTTCGTCCGCTTTCAGCTCGTTGGTACGAATGACTTCGCCGAGCAGCAGACCGACAACTACACGACGCTTAGCCTGTTCTTCGAACAGTTCGCGCGGCAGCTCCAGAGCCTGTTTCTCGTTACCACCAAAACGCTGCGCAGCCTGACGACGCAGAACGTCGATTTCGCTGTCGATCAGCGCAGACGGTACGTCGATGTCGTTAGCTTTTACCAGACCTTCGATCGCCTGAGACTTAACGCGGTTACGCACCGCGCCTTTCAGCTCGCGTTCCATGTTTTTACGTACTTCAGCGCGCAGACCGGCTACGGAACCATCTTCAACGCCGAAACGTTTGATGAATTCTTCGGTCAGTTCCGGCAGTTCGCGTTCTTCAACTTTCTTCAGGTTGATAACGAACTTAGCCGCTTTACCTTTCAGGTTTTCAGCGTGGTACTCTTCCGGGAAGGTCACATCGATAGTGAACTCTTCGCCAGCTTTGTGGCCTTTAACGCCGTCTTCAAAGCCCGGAATCATACGACCCTGGCCCATCGCCAGAACGAAATCGGTCGCTTTGCCGCCTTCGAACTCTTCGCCATCTACAGAGCCGGTGAAGTCGATGGTCACGCGGTCTTCCGCATCAGCAGCGCCGTCTTTTTCTTTCCAGGTCGCCTGCTGCTTACGCAGGGTGTCCAGCATCACATCAACGTCAGCGTCGGTGACTTCAACAACCGGTTTTTCAACTTCGATGGACTCGAGGCCGGTCAGCTCAACTTCCGGATAGACTTCAAACTCGACGGAGTAAGTGAAGTCTTCACCCACTTTGTATTCGCCCGGAACATAGTTCGGCGCGCCTGCCGGGTTAATTTTTTCTTTGATGATCGCGTCAACGAAATTGCGGCTCATCAGATCGCCCAGCACGTCCTGGCGAACAGAAGCGCCATAACGCTGAGCGACGATATTCATCGGTACTTTGCCTTTACGGAAGCCGTCAATACGTACTTTTTTCGCTACGTTGACCAGCTCGCTTTTTACAGCGGTCTCGATGCTGTCAGCAGCGATTGTAATCGTTACACGGCGGCCAAGGCCCTGAGTGGTTTCAACTGAAACTTGCATCTTGTTACCTCAAAAAATCACAGTGCTCGGTCAACTCTACTCCGCAAGCACGTGCTATTTGCTTCGCGGAACCGGGATGTTCTCATAATCAATCACATTCCCTGTCGTCAGAATCATCCCGAAGACGTTCATATATAAGACGGCGCATTATAGCGGCATCACTTTTGTGAGTCGAGAACGGTGATTGTGCGATGCTGCGGCGGTTTTCACAATTCTCGGCTAATTTTTGTCTGAATACTGTACGACACGCTCAAAATTCAGACAAAACAAAACGGCCCGCAGGCCGTTTTCACATAATTCTGTAGCAACATACTGGAAAAGCGGAGGTAGTTGCAAATCCGTTTTGCTACGCGATGCTTCCCGCGCCGCGACAAGGAGGCGACGCGAAGATAGTATCCTGCAACCCTTCCCACTCTTTGAGGGTATAAGTATGCAGTGCCAGCGCATGTACGGTTGTGGAGAGTTCCGCCGTTAACGTACCGTAAATCATCCGATGACGATTAAGAAAACGTTCGCCTGTAAAGCGATCGCTCACCAGCACGACCTTAAAATGGCTTTCCGATCCTGCAGGAACATTGTGACGATAGCTTTCATCCACAACTTCGAGAAACACGGGGTCGAACGCTGTCCTTAATTTTTCTTCTATTTGCTCACGTATCATCATGAAAATCTCCTCCGACAACGCTGTGATGTCACCCATCCCTTTAAATACTAGCCGCTTTTACCGTTTCCATTACAGCATGACAACAAAAATTTAGCTTTCGTCTGGTTATTTCAGCCAAACGTATGAAGTTTACTGCCTTAATCATTCTTTTAGCGCTCAAAATCCCCGCTCGCGCCGTTATCAATACCAAATCGGACATTACGACGAATTTACCTGCGTTGACCACTTCCCCTCGCCGTTAGCGGTGTTATGATGGCGGGAATTTTTACCTATCACGTTTTAAGCGTCATTGAGAGCCTGAATATGTTAAAAAAACTTCTCTTTCCGTTAGTCGCTCTGTTTATGCTGGCAGGATGCGCCACACCGCCGACGACCATTGACGTCGCGCCGAAGATCACCTTGCCACAGCAGGACCCGAGCCTGATGGGCGTCACCGTTAGCATTACCGGCGCGGACCAACGCCAGGATCAAGCGTTAGCGAAAGTCACGCGTAACAACCAGCTGGTAACGTTAACCGCCTCCCGCGATTTACGCTTCCTGTTACAAGAAGTCCTGGAAAAACAGATGACGGCGCGGGGCTATATGATCGGGCCTAACGGCGCGGTTAATCTGCAG
Organism: Salmonella sp. SAL04213; assembly: GCF_046550535.1. Lineage (NCBI taxonomy): Bacteria > Pseudomonadati > Pseudomonadota > Gammaproteobacteria > Enterobacterales > Enterobacteriaceae > Salmonella > Salmonella sp. SAL04213. Next base: position 866,225 of record NZ_JBGDXS010000001.1, read on the forward strand.
ATTATTGTTAACCAACTGTATGCTGATGTTTCCCAGGGCAGCGTGCGCTACAACATCGCGACCAAAGCGGATATCGCGATTATTGCGACCGCTGCAAATGGCAGCAAGATGACCAAAAACTATCGCGCCAACTACTCTATTGAAGGGGCGTTCCAGGCCTCTAACCAGAATATTGCCGACGCGGTGAACAGCGTTCTGACCGATACCATTGCTGATATGTCTCAGGACACCAGTATTCACGATTTTATCAAGCAAAACGCCCGTTAATAGCAACAACAAGACCCGGCAGAAGCCGGGTCTGTAGATGCCTATGTCAAGTCAATATTTACGTATTTTCCAGCAACCGCGCTCAGCCATTCTGCTGATATTGGGTTTTGCCTCCGGTCTCCCGCTGGCGCTCACTTCCGGTACGCTACAGGCGTGGATGACCGTCGAGAATATCGATCTTAAAACGATTGGCTTCTTCTCGCTGGTTGGTCAGGCCTATGTGTTTAAGTTTCTCTGGTCCCCGCTGATGGACCGCTACACGCCGCCTTTTTTAGGTCGTCGTCGCGGTTGGTTACTCGCCACCCAACTGTTGTTACTGGCGGCGATTGCGGCGATGGGCTTTCTTGAACCCGGCACGCAGCTACGCTGGATGGCGGCGCTGGCGGTGGTGATTGCTTTTTGCTCCGCCTCGCAGGATATCGTGTTCGACGCCTGGAAAACCGATGTTTTACCCGCAGAAGAACGCGGCGCTGGCGCGGCAATCAGCGTGCTTGGCTACCGGTTGGGGATGCTGGTTTCCGGCGGACTGGCGCTATGGCTGGCCGATCGCTGGCTCGGCTGGCAGGGTATGTACTGGCTGATGGCGGCATTGCTGATCCCCTGCATTATCGCCACCTTACTGGCGCCGGAACCGACCGATACTATCCCGTCCCCGAAATCGCTGGAACAGGCCGTCGTCGCGCCACTACGCGATTTCTTTGGCCGTAACAACGCCTGGCTGATTTTACTGCTCATTGTGCTTTATAAACTAGGTGATGCCTTCGCTATGAGCCTGACCACCACCTTTTTGATTCGCGGCGTCGGCTTTGACGCCGGCGAAGTCGGCGTGGTCAATAAAACGCTGGGCCTGCTGGCAACGATCGTCGGCGCGTTATACGGCGGCATATTAATGCAGCGTCTTTCGCTGTTTCGCGCGCTGCTGATTTTCGGCATTTTGCAAGGCGCGTCCAACGCCGGTTACTGGTTGCTCTCCATTACCGATAAAAACATGTTCAGCATGGGCGCGGCGGTCTTTTTCGAAAATCTGTGCGGCGGGATGGGTACTGCCGCCTTTGTCGCCTTATTAATGACGCTATGTAATAAGTCGTTTTCCGCAACACAGTTTGCCCTACTGTCGGCCCTGTCCGCAGTAGGCCGGGTTTATGTTGGTCCTGTAGCGGGCTGGTTCGTTGAAGCGCACGGCTGGCCGACATTCTACCTCTTCTCGGTTGTTGCCGCCGTTCCCGGGCTGTTACTGTTGCTGGTCTGTCGGCAAACGCTGGAATATAGCTGGCAGAGCGAGCGTTTCATTCCCCGCACGCAATACCGTGGCGCCTACAATTTCGCGCTTTCAATCCTGCTCGCGGGCGTCGCTTTGCTGGCGGTATGGGTACTCCTGCTGACCATGAACGCGGTGGATTACACTAACTTCTCATTCCTGCCCGAATTGCTTGAGACTGCGGTAGTGGTTGCCGTGTGCGGCATTGTCTTTGGCGGGTTGCTGGACTACCTGGCGCTACGAAAAACACGCCTGCTCTAAAACATTATTTGCCGTTGTAATAACGACCCGGAATTATAACGGCTAAATAACCATCAATTGATAAAAAATATATTTGTCTTTTTGTGCGCAACAGAATTTTGGAAATTATTGGTAATTTCTACGCTACCTATTTTCTTTACACGATTCAGCCGATTAAATTTAAATTTCTGCCGTTGATTGTCCTTTTATTGATAATAAATTGTTAAGTAATTGTTTTATTTTTACATTGGTTATACCAATTATCCCTCAACATCCCACTTACAGACCTCATCCGTTATAACGCAAAGTTTCAACAGTGTCTTAAAGTTATTTCGACATACTTGGCAACATATGTGACATGCGCGGCAGAACTTGGTAACACAGAACCAATCATGTTTACAGTAATGTAACCTTACCGTAAAATGCCCCTACACTTTAAACGCCACCAGGTCCCGTGGAATTGAGGTCGTTAAATGAGACTCAGGAAATACAATAAAAGTTTGGGATGGTTGTCATTAATTGCAGGCACTGCATTACTCAGTGGCTGTAATTCTGCGCTGCTGGATCCCAAAGGACAGATTGGACTGGAGCAACGTTCGCTGATACTGACGGCATTTGGCCTGATGTTGATCGTCGTTATTCCCGCCATCTTGATGGCTGTTGGTTTCGCCTGGAAGTATCGTGCGAGTAATAAGGATGCGAAGTATAGCCCGAACTGGTCACACTCCAATAAAGTGGAAGCCGTGGTCTGGACGGTGCCTATCTTGATCATCATTTTCCTTGCCGTACTGACCTGGAAAACCACGCACGCGCTTGAACCAAGCAAGCCGCTGGCGCATGACGAAAAACCGATCACCATCGAAGTGGTTTCCATGGACTGGAAATGGTTCTTCATCTATCCGGAGCAGGGTATCGCCACCGTCAACGAGATCGCCTTCCCGGCGAACACGCCGGTTTATTTCAAAGTGACCTCCAACTCCGTGATGAACTCCTTCTTTATCCCGCGTCTGGGTAGCCAGATTTATGCCATGGCCGGTATGCAAACACGTTTGCATCTGATCGCCAACGAACCCGGAACCTACGATGGCATCTCCGCCAGCTATAGCGGCCCGGGCTTCTCTGGTATGAAGTTTAAAGCTATCGCCACCAAAGACCGCGCAGAATTCGACCAATGGGTCGCAAAAGCGAAGCAGTCTCCGAACACCATGAATGATATGGCGGCGTTCGAGAAAGTGGCTATGCCAAGCGAGTACAACAAGGTGGAATATTTCTCCAGCGTGAAACCAGATTTGTTCAAGGACGTTATTAACAAATTCATGGGCCACGGTAAGAGCATGGACATGACCCAACCTGAAGGTGAGCACAGCTCGCATGAAGGAATGGAAGGTATGGACATGAGCCACGCGGAATCCGCCAACTCCAAGGGTTGAGGAAGATAAGATGTTCGGAAAATTATCACTGGATGCAGTACCGTTCCATGAACCTATCGTCATGGTAACGATCGCTGCAATTATCGTCGGGGGACTGGCGATACTGGCAGCGATTACTTACTTCGGTAAGTGGACCTACCTATGGAAAGAGTGGTTAACGTCAGTTGACCATAAACGCCTCGGCATCATGTATATCATCGTCGCGATTGTGATGCTGTTACGTGGTTTCGCCGATGCCATCATGATGCGTAGCCAGCAGGCACTTGCCTCCGCAGGCGAAGCGGGTTTTCTACCGCCGCACCACTACGATCAGATCTTTACCGCTCACGGCGTAATCATGATCTTCTTCGTGGCGATGCCCTTCGTTATCGGTCTGATGAACCTGGTGGTTCCGCTGCAGATCGGCGCGCGCGACGTTGCGTTCCCTTTCCTGAACAACCTGAGCTTCTGGTTCACCGTTGTCGGCGTTATCCTGGTTAACCTCTCGCTGGGCGTGGGTGAATTCGCGCAGACAGGGTGGCTGGCTTATCCGCCGCTATCGGGAATAGAGTACAGTCCCAGCGTCGGGGTCGATTACTGGATATGGGCGTTGCAACTCTCGGGTATTGGTACGACGTTAACCGGTATCAACTTCTTCGTGACGATCCTGAAGATGCGTGCGCCGGGTATGACGATGTTCAAGATGCCGGTCTTTACCTGGGCCTCTTTGTGCGCCAACGTACTGATCATCGCCTCTTTCCCGATTCTGACGGTTACCGTCGCGTTGCTGACCCTGGATCGCTATCTGGGCACCCATTTCTTTACCAACGATATGGGCGGCAACATGATGATGTACATCAACCTGATTTGGGCCTGGGGCCATCCGGAAGTGTACATTCTGATTCTGCCGGTCTTCGGGGTATTCTCCGAAATCGCAGCGACCTTCTCGCGTAAACGTCTGTTCGGCTATACCTCGCTGGTTTGGGCGACCGTCTGTATTACCGTACTGTCGTTTATCGTTTGGCTGCACCACTTCTTCACGATGGGCGCAGGCGCGAACGTTAACGCCTTCTTCGGTATCACCACCATGATTATCGCCATCCCGACCGGGGTGAAGATCTTCAACTGGTTGTTCACCATGTATCAGGGCCGTATCGTCTTCCATTCCGCAATGATGTGGACCATCGGCTTTATCGTGACCTTCTCGGTCGGCGGTATGACCGGCGTGCTGCTGGCGGTACCGGGCGCGGACTTCGTCCTGCACAACAGTCTGTTCCTGATTGCGCACTTCCATAACGTGATCATCGGCGGCGTAGTGTTTGGCTGCTTCGCGGGTATGACCTACTGGTGGCCGAAGGCGTTTGGCTTCAAGCTGAACGAAACCTGGGGTAAACGCGCCTTCTGGTTCTGGATTATCGGTTTCTTTGTAGCCTTTATGCCGCTGTATGTACTGGGCTTCATGGGCATGACCCGTCGCCTCAGCCAGCAAATTGATCCGCAGTTCCATACGATGCTGATGGTTGCCGCCGCCGGCGCCGCGCTGATTGCGCTGGGTATCCTGTGTCAACTGATTCAGATCTTCGTTTCTATTCGCGACCGCGATCAGAACCGCGATCTGACCGGCGACCCATGGGGTGGCCGTACGCTGGAGTGGTCAACCTCGTCTCCGCCGCCGTTCTATAACTTTGCCGTTGTGCCGCACGTTCACGAACGTGACGCCTTCTGGGAAATGAAAGAAAAAGGCGAAGCGTACCAACAGCCTGGACAGTATGAAGAGATTCATATGCCGAAAAATAGCGGTGCCGGTATTGTTATCGCCGCCTTCGCAACGGTATTTGGCTTCGCCATGATCTGGCATATCTGGTGGCTGGCGATAGTGGGTTTCGCAGGCATGATCATCAGCTGGATTGTAAAAAGCTTTGATGAAGATGTGGATTACTACGTGCCGGTCCCGGAAGTCGAAAAACTGGAAAACCAGCATTTCGATGAGATTACTAAGGCAGGGCTGAAAAATGGCAACTGATACTTTAACGCACGCGACTGCCCACGCGCACGAACACGGGCACCATGACGCAGGCCAGAACAAAATCTTCGGATTTTGGGTCTACCTGATGAGCGACTGCATTCTGTTCTCTATTCTGTTTGCTACCTATGCCGTTCTGGTGAACGGCACCGCTGGCGGCCCGACAGGTAAGGACATTTTCGAACTGCCGTTCGTTCTGGTTGAAACCTTCCTGCTGTTATTTAGCTCCATTACCTACGGCATGGCGGCGATCGCCATGCACAAGAACAACAAGAGCCAGGTTATCTCCTGGCTGGCGTTGACCTTCTTGTTCGGTGCCGGATTTATCGGGATGGAACTCTATGAATTCCATCACCTGATTGTTAACGGTATGGGCCCGGATCGCAGCGGCTTCCTGTCTGCGTTCTTCGCGCTGGTCGGCACGCACGGTCTGCACGTCACTTCCGGTTTGATCTGGATGGCGGTGCTGATGGTGCAAGTTGCCCGTCGCGGTCTGACCAGCACTAACCGTACCCGCATCATGTGCCTGAGCCTGTTCTGGCACTTCCTGGATGTAATTTGGATTTGCGTATTCACTGTTGTTTATCTGATGGGGGCGATGTAATGAGTCATTCTACCGAGAGCGGCGGCGCATCCCACGGCAGCGTAAAAACGTACATGACCGGCTTTATCCTGTCGGTCATCCTGACGGTTATTCCATTCTGGATGGTGATGACCGGCGCTGCCTCTCCGGCCGTTATTCTGGGATCTATCCTGGCAATGGCAGTGGTGCAGATTTTGGTGCATCTGGTGTGTTTCCTGCACATGAACACCAAATCTGATGAAGGCTGGAACATGACGGCCTTCATCTTTACCGTGCTGATCATCGCCATCCTGGTTGTGGGCTCCATCTGGATTATGTGGAACCTCAACTACAACATGATGATGCACTAAGAGCGGCGAGTATGATGTTTAAGCAATACCTGCAAGTAACGAAACCAGGCATCATCTTTGGCAACCTGATCTCGGTGATCGGGGGATTTCTGCTGGCCTCAAAGGGCAGCATTGACTATCCCCTGTTCATCTATACGCTGGTCGGGGTGTCACTGGTTGTGGCGTCGGGTTGTGTATTTAACAACTACATCGACAGGGATATCGACAGGAAGATGGAAAGGACCAAGAATCGGGTGCTGGTCAAAGGCCTGATTTCTCCTGGCGTCTCGCTGGTATACGCCACCCTGCTGGGTATTGCTGGCTTTATGCTGCTGTGGTTTGGCGCTAATCCTCTGGCCTGCTGGCTGGGGGTGATGGGCTTCGTGGTCTACGTTGGCGTGTACAGCTTGTACATGAAGCGTCACTCCGTTTACGGAACGCTGATTGGTTCTCTCTCCGGCGCAGCGCCGCCGGTGATTGGCTACTGCGCCGTAACGGGCGACTTTGACAGCGGCGCGGCGATTCTGTTGGCTATTTTCAGCCTCTGGCAGATGCCGCACTCTTACGCCATCGCCATTTTCCGCTTTAAGGACTATCAGGCGGCCAATATCCCGGTTCTGCCGGTGGTAAAAGGAATCTCAGTCGCTAAAAACCACATCACGCTGTACATCATTGCGTTTGCCGTTGCAACGCTAATGCTCACGTTGGGCGGTTATGCCGGTTACAAATACCTGGTGGTCGCCGCGGCGGTCAGCGTTTGGTGGCTCGGCATGGCGCTACGCGGTTACAAAGTGGAAGATGATAAGGTCTGGGCGCGCAAGCTGTTCGGCTTCTCTATCATTGCGATTACCGCGCTGAGTATCATGATGTCCGTTGATTTTATGGTGCCGAATTCGCAGAATCTGCTGACTTACGTCTGGTAAGACTTTTGATGGCGTATCGCTTGATACGCCATTATTTTCGCTCGCAGTTACAGAAAAATGCCTGCCTTAAGCATATCCATCTCTTTACCGTTAACCATTCCCGTCACAGCAGTCACGCTATAGCTATCAACATCGCAAAATTCCGGCTGATAGACAGGTTGTAATGTCGATTCACGGAGCGTATCAGACTTATACCCTTGTAAATTGCGGTTCTGCGTATTTAGCCCAAAAGGCTCAAATGCGATAACCTGCTGTGACATCGCCCCGGCCTTATTTTTCAGCGCCAGTGAGACGCGTAAATTCTCTATACTGCTGATTCTGTCCGTTTTGACGACAAACTCCAGCTCGCATGCATAGCCGCTGCCCTGGCTCGCACCGAAAACACGATCACGATTGAAGGTTAACTTCGGCAAATTCTTTTCACGCATTGCCACAGCCTCAGCGCGGGCCTGTCGGTCTTTTTCGCAGGTCACCTGAAAATGGGGATCGTCTGCAAAACTTGTTCGCCCCTGAGCAAACAACTCCGCTGCCTTCCGGCAGTCCGTGTCGACAAACTGACCGTTGGTATACATCCAGGCAAGATAGTTTAAAGCGCGAGACTTGCCCATCTTCGCCGCCCGTTCAAAGAATTCAAACGCCCGAGCGTAATCAAGCGGAACCTGCGTCCCGGAGTAATAGATCTCACCAAGATTTATGAGCGCATCGGCATTCCCCTGCGCAGCCGCCAACTCGTACCACTGCACCCCCTTCTGCAGATCGCGCTTAATCCCTCGTTTTCCATTCAAGTAGAAGTAACCGAGTATATTCTGCGCATCAGCCTGGCCCAATTCAGCAGCCTTGCGGAACCATTGCAACGAACGCGCCTCTTTATCGTCGACCTCAACAAAACCAGAGTCATAGAGGCTACCAACGATAAAGTTAAGTTCAGGGTCTCTCTCCTGCGCCCACAGCTCCGCAAGGTGCAGGATATCCGCCTTTGAATAACCCAGGCGTGTGATGAGCGCGGCCATCGCGCTCCCGCCGCCGGCATACTGGCGTAATGTTTCAATAAACCGGGAACGCTGAGTAATATCGCTTTCCGCGGCTTGCTTTGCCGTATCTATTTCGTCGGCTATCAGGCGCGTCACCGTCTGCGCATCAGTATCGATGTCTGCTTTACTGGTTTTATCCGCAAGCTCTTTTGCCAAAACGTCATCCTGCATCACCCCCAGGCCATGCAGATAAAAATAACGAGCGTTGTAGCAGCCATAGGGTTCTTCAACATGACAAGCCTGCTCATAATACTTGATAGCCTGTATCGTATCTTTCGGCACAGCAACGCCGTACTCATAAATAAACCCCAGTTCTGCCAGCGCTTGGGCATTATTATCCTTAGCTAACGCTTTTAGCTCATTTAGCGCCTGAATATCTTTCTGCGCAATACGGCTATACAACGCGTCAATATCATCACCTGCCTGGCATACCGATGCGAAAGAAAGCCCAAGCAGAAGCAAAAGATTCCATTTCCGTTTTATCATTTTTCATTCCCTTATTCTTTATCTAAAAAGCGCACACTGTCAGCTTTCAGTAAATCGACATTCTTACCGTTAATCGTTGCCGTAGCGGATTTCAGCGTAAAATGGATATCGCCGATCCCGTGACAAAAATCTTGCGTATACAGCGGGAGATCGTATGGGGTAACGAGAGGATCAACATCATGATTTTGCATATCTATCCCCAGTGTATTCAAACCGAATGGCGGAATCATTAACGTTTCCTCAGTTGCCATTCCATCATCATTTTTCAGCTCAAGCGTAATATGCAAATTCGCCATGTTACGGATTTTATCTGTGCCAATCTGAAAAATTAGTGCGCATTCTTTCGGTTTAGCCGTTATCCCGCGAGAGAAAATACTCTCTTTTTTTAGGGTTACTTTGGGTAAAGCATCCGCGTTGTTTTTTCGACTCTGAATATCCGCTGCGCATTTACTTAAAAATATTTTTTCCTCAACCTTCTTACCTACATATCGAGATGCTTTCTTGTAATACGACCAGGCTTTATCACAATCAGGTGCAGTACCTAAACCGTTATAATACATCCAACTCAACGGCATCGTTGAGCGCGAATTAGTACCATCATTTTCAACCTGCGTAAATAATGCCAGCGCTTTAGCGTAATCAGTGCGCCCTGTTGCGCCAGAATAATAGATTTTACCTAACGCAATCTGTGCATCGCTGTCCCCCTGCTCAGCCGCCTGACCATACCATTTTTGTGCTTCCTGAATGTCTGGCTTAATCCCCCACTCATCGCCCTCTCCCCCCGAATAAATACCCCCCAAGAGAGATTGGGCCTCAACGACGCCTTTTTCCGCGGCGGCGCGAAACCATTTCAACGAGGCCGGCCTGGCTTTATAAGGCTCGTCCGCATAGCGACCGGAAAAGTCATTAAGGGTGAGTCGCCCCATCTGATAATCCATTTGCGGGTCGCCATCCTGCGACCATAACGTAGCCAGCCGAAATGTTTTTTCCTGATTAAATCCGATACGACTAAAAAAAAGCGCATCGCTCTCTGGCCTATTATTTAGACGATTAAATAGTGCATTAATAAATTCTGGTCGCTGCGATTTATCCGTATCGGCCAATGCTTTTGCCGCGTAAATTTCTTGCGAAAACTTATCGATATACTCTTGCTCAATCAATAAATTATCCAGATTCATTTTCTTAGCATACTTATTGGCCTGAGCGCTATCTTTCGCCACTCCGTCGCCATACTGATAAGCATACTTCACATTATAGCAACCGTAGTTACCGCCAAGTTCACAGGCCTGCTTGTAATACTGCAACGCCCGTTCGCGATTCATCGGCACACCAATACCGTATTCATGGATAAACCCCAGTTCATCCAGAACCGAAGCTCTTTTTTCCACAGGCAAAGCATCAAGATCCTTCTGGGTAAGCGCAGCATATTTTACATCATCTTTACCGTTGTTCTCTGAAGCATTCACCTGGCTAACAAATAAAACACCCGCTAAAATACATAATGATAAAAATTTAATTTCCATAACGAATTCACTCCTTGAATAATATAATAAATGCGACTGCTGACGAACCTTCTGCCTGATAAACGCGCGCCATCACGCAGAAAGTTTGCTATCAGTCTCGGCGTTGTTGAATAAATCAAATTTTCAGGAGATGGACGGTTCTGATCATTGCCATCGTTTCAGAATCGGGTCCCTATGGCAAAGCAAAAGTTTAAAGTCACCCACCGGCCAGCCACACTCAGGCAGCGCGGTTCGCTGACAGTCTGGCTTGACGAGTTCTGCTATTGCAACATGGAGCAACAGCGCACACCGCCTGAAGGCCGTGGCTAACCGCTACACTATACTGATATGGCTCAGATAGCCACTATAGCTCAAGGAGATCGGAATATGAATGAGCACAAGGCTATGCTGACTCTCCCGATCGCCCCTATCGTGTTAACAATTTATCTCTTTTTTAGCTCAACTGTTTCAAAAACATAATATTTGCTAATTAACCCTCTATTTACCCGGCACACTCCCCGCACTACACTACTCCCAGCTTTTATACAGAGGTGGCAATGAACGATTATAAAATGACGCCAGGGGAGCTGCGCGCCACATGGGGTTTAGGGACCGTCTTTTCGTTGCGTATGCTGGGCATGTTTATGGTTCTACCAGTACTGACCACATACGGTATGGCGCTACAGGGCGCCAGCGAAGCATTAATCGGCATTGCGATCGGCATTTACGGGCTGGCGCAGGCTATCTTTCAAATTCCCTTTGGGCTGCTGTCCGACCGCATTGGCCGCAAACCGCTGATTGTCGGCGGACTGGCGGTATTTGTCGCGGGCAGCGTCATTGCCGCGCTCTCCCACTCAATCTGGGGCATTATTCTGGGGCGAGCGCTACAAGGGTCCGGCGCTATTGCCGCCGCCGTCATGGCGCTCCTGTCTGACCTCACCCGCGAGCAAAACCGTACCAAAGCGATGGCGTTTATCGGCGTCAGCTTTGGTATCACCTTCGCGATTGCGATGGTATTAGGGCCGATTGTTACCCATAGTCTGGGATTGAACGCGTTGTTCTGGATGATCGCCGCCCTCGCCACCCTGGGCATTCTTCTGACAATCTGGGTGGTTCCCAACAGTACCAACCATGTGCTGAATCGCGAATCCGGGATGGTCAAAGGCAGCTTCAGTAAAGTGCTGGCGGAGCCGAGGCTGCTCAAGCTCAATTTCGGCATTATGTGTCTGCATATTTTATTGATGTCCACCTTTGTCGCCCTGCCCGGCCAGCTTGCCGATGCCGGTTTCCCTGCCGCCGAACACTGGAAGGTGTATCTGGCAACCATGGTGATCGCCTTTGCCGCCGTCGTGCCTTTTATTATCTATGCTGAAGTCAAACGGCGGATGAAGCAGGTATTCCTGTTCTGCGTGGGACTCATTGTCGTCGCAGAAATCGTGTTGTGGGGAGCGGGCCAACATTTCTGGGAGCTGGTGATTGGCGTACAACTCTTTTTCCTCGCCTTTAATCTGATGGAGGCGCTGCTGCCTTCGCTTATTAGCAAAGAGTCGCCCGCGGGGTATAAAGGAACGGCGATGGGCGTCTATTCTACCAGTCAGTTTCTTGGCGTGGCGCTTGGCGGCTCGCTGGGCGGCTGGATAGACGGCACGTTTGATGGGCAAACCGTTTTCCTTGCCGGGGCCGTACTGGCGATGGTATGGCTGGCGGTGGCAAGTACCATGAAAGAGCCGCCCTATGTCAGCAGCCTGCGCGTGGAAATTCCAGCGGATATTGTTGCTGACGACAGACTAAAACAGCGACTGTTGGCAATGAAAGGCGTAAGCGAAGCGCTGATCGTGGCGGAAGAGCATTCCGCTTACGTCAAAATCGACAGCAAAGTGACCAATCGCTTTGAAGTTGAACAGCTTATCAGCAAAGGATGAATGCTGTATTGCCGGATGGCGGCGAGGCTCTATCCGGCATAACAACTTAATCGCGGAAGTTTTTGAACTGGAACGGCTGGCCCAAATCGCCGCCGCGAACCAGCGCCATTACCGATTGCAGATCGTCACGTGATTTGCCCGTCACGCGAATCTCTTCCCCCTGAATTTGCGCCTGCACCTTCAATTTGCTGTCTTTAATCAGCTTGACGATTTTCTTCTGCACGGCGCTTTCAATGCCCTGCTTCAGCTTCGCTTCCACATACCAGGTTTTACCGCTATGCACGAACTCGTCCGGTACATCCAGCGAAGCGCCTTCAATACCGCGTTTAAGCAGCTTGGCGCGCAGAATATCGAGCAACTGATTGACCTGGAAATCGGACTCGCTCAGCACCTTGATGGTTTTATTGGCATCGTTCAGTTCAATAGTCGCCTCTACGCCACGAAAGTCAAAACGAGACTCAACCTCGCGAACCGCGTTATCCACGCCGTTACGCGCTTCCTGCAGATCAACTTCAGAAACAATATCGAAAGATGGCATCTTTTCTTCTCCCTTCATTTTCGTTGCGTTGCATAATACCTGCAACGAGGCTTAACGAGAAGCTTAGCTGATGACGCTATAATTAGCGCCATAACACCTGGCGCTGTTGCAGGTGAGGAGGAACAATGAAAATTACTGTACTGGGATGCGGAGCCTTAGGACAACTTTGGCTTTCGGCACTGTGCAAACACGGACATGACGTACAGGGCTGGCTACGGGTGCCACAACCTTATTGCAGCGTAAATCTGATCGATACCGATGGTTCCTTTTTCAACGAATCACTGACGGCAAACGATCCGGATTTTTTGGCGAAGAGCGAACTGTTATTAGTCACGCTGAAAGCGTGGCAGGTTTCCGACGCAGTACGAACCCTGGCGTCAACCCTACCGGTGGCGTCGCCTATCCTGCTCATTCATAATGGAATGGGAACCATAGAAGAGCTGCAAAATATCCAACAGCCGATGTTGATGGGGACTATCACCCATGCTGCGCGCCGCGACGGTAATATCATTATTCATGTCGCTAACGGTACTACGCATATTGGCCCGGCGCGCGAGCAAGACGGCGATTACAGTTATCTCGCCGATATCCTGCAGGGGGTACTGCCCGATGTCGCCTGGCATAACAATATCCGCGCAGAGATGTGGCGCAAACTGGCGGTCAACTGTGTTATCAACCCGCTCACCGCGCTTTGGAACTGCCCGAACGGCGAGCTGCGCCATCATACTGATGAAATCAACGCGATTTGCGAAGAGGTCGCCGCCGTGATTGAACGTGAAGGCTACCACACATCGGCAGACGATTTACGCTATTATGTTGAGCAAGTGATTGACAGTACGGCAGAAAACATCTCATCCATGTTGCAGGACGTGCGCGCCATGCGCCATACCGAAATTGACTACATCACCGGTTATTTACTCAAGCGCGCCCGCGTGCACGGTCTCGCCGTTCCGGAAAATAGCCGCCTGTTTGAAATGGTAAAGCGAAAGGAGAGTGAGTATGAGCGCTCAGGCACTGGTATGCCTCGCCCCTGGTAGTGAAGAGACCGAAGCGGTCACCACTATCGATCTGCTGGTTCGCGGCGGAATCCACGTCACTACCGCCAGCGTCGCCAGCGATGGCAACCTGACGATTGTCTGCTCGCGCGGCGTGAAGCTGCTGGCGGATGCGCCGCTGGTTGAAGTTGCCGACGGCGATTATGACATCATCGTGTTGCCCGGCGGAATTAAAGGCGCCGAGTGCTTTCGCGACAGCCCGCTGCTGGTCGAAACCGTAAAACAGTTTCACCGCTCCGGGCGCATTGTCGCAGCCATTTGCGCCGCAGCCGCCACAGTGCTCGTGCCGCACGATATCTTCCCTATCGGCAATATGACCGGTTTTCCGGCACTGAAAGATAAAATCCCCGCCGAACAGTGGCAGGATAAGCGTGTGGTGTGGGATGCGCGGGTAAAATTATTAACCAGCCAGGGACCGGGTACCGCTATCGATTTTGGTTTGAAAATCATCGACCTGTTGGTTGGTCGTGAAAAAGCGCATGAAGTGGCTTCGCAACTGGTGATGGCGGCGGGGATTTATAACTACTACGAATAAGAATGATTGCCGGATGGCGGCGTAAACACCTTATCCGGCCTACAAAACGGTACAGTCTGTAGGCCGGATAAGCGACAGCGCCATCCGGCAGTTATTTTACGGGCGTTCGCCCTGCGCCAGACGCGCATTAATATGCGCAATCACCCCAGGTAAATCCGCCAGTGAATCCACCACGTAATGCGCCCCGGCGGCGTACAGCTTGCTGGCCGCGTGCTCGCGGCGGACCGCAACGTCCTCTTTCGACATAGTCTGATAGGCGTCCCATGTTGCGCCGAATTCGTTACCCGATACCGCCAGCCCCACCGTCCACATCCCCGCGTTAAGCCCCTCGCTAATGCCCGGCGCGGCATCATCTACCTTCACACAGTGCGCGACCGCATCAATGCCCAGCGCAATCACGTTTTGCAGCGCCATCCACGGCCCCGGACGACCACCCGCGGCCAGGTCGTCCGTTGCCACCCAATGATCCGGACGATAGCCATGCCCGGCGGCGGCGGGAACCAGGCGCTCCATCACCGCTCGTGGGTAACCGGAGCAGGAGCCTATCTTGATACCCTCGGCTCGTAGCGCCGCGATCGTGTCGATAACTCCGGCAATAGGAGAAGAAAAATCGACAACTTTAGCAATCTGTAACGGCATGAAGGCGGAATAGATGGCATCAATATCTGCTGCGTTCATGGAGCGGCCAAACTTTGCCTGCCAGCGCGCGTCAACAGCAGGTAATTTTCCCAGCGCTTCAATGTGTTGCCATTTACCCAGCCCCATTGGCACGCGTGCTTCGGCGAGGGTGATCTCCACATCAAATGCCTGACGGAACGCCTCGACGAAAATTTGCGTCGGCGCGAAGGAGCCAAAATCGACGGTGGTGCCCGCCCAGTCGAGAATAACAGCGTGAATACGGTTCATCATGGTTCCTTATTTCGTCCAGTACATGGCGGTACGAATGGCGGTCAGCAGGGCCGTGATATCGGCGGCATATACTTCGCCAATGTTGCCGATGCGAAAGCAGTCGCTTTGCGACACTTTGCCAGGATAGATAACAAAGCCCTGCTCTTTGAGGCGGCGATAAAATTCGCTAAAGCGATACTGCGGGTCTTCCGGTGAATAAAAGGCGGTGATAATGGGCGAATGAAGTTCGTCATCCAGCAGCGTGTTAAAGCCCAGCGCCCGCATTCCGGCCACCAGGCTGCGCTGATTTTGCTGATAGCGTTGATGACGTGCCGCCACGCCACCTTCTTTCGCCAGCTCTTTCAGCGCCTGGGCAAACGCCAGGACGGTATGAGTGGGCGAAGTAAAACGCCATTTGCCGTGGTTATCCTCCATGCAACGCCACTGGGCGTAGAGATCTAACGACAGCGAGCGGGAA
This sequence comes from Salmonella sp. SAL04213, assembly GCF_046550535.1. NCBI lineage: Bacteria > Pseudomonadati > Pseudomonadota > Gammaproteobacteria > Enterobacterales > Enterobacteriaceae > Salmonella > Salmonella sp. SAL04213. Next base: position 881,692 of record NZ_JBGDXS010000001.1, read on the forward strand.
CGCCCTTTGCACGCGGCCAGTTTTTGCTCGCGGGCAATCACGAAGGCAAAACCCGGCACGCCCTGAATGCATTTATTGGCGGAGCTGATCAGATAGTCGATGTGTAATGCTGCAATATCCATAGGGATGCCGCCGAAGCTGCTCATGGCGTCAACGATGTAGGTTTTGCCATAGCGATGCGCCAGAGCGCCCACCTCATCAATGGGGTTGAGCATCCCGGTGGTCGTTTCGCTATGCACCATGGCGATATGGCTGATCGTCGGGTCGGCGTTGAGGATCGCGTCGATCGCCTGCACATCCGGGCGCGCAACTTCGCCGCAGTCGTAAGCGTGATGGGCGATTCCCATAAGGCCGGCCATCTCGACCATTCGTGCGCCGTATGCACCGTTGCTGACGATCAGCACCTTATCCTGCGGCCCCAATGCGCTGCCCAGTACGGCTTCCACAGCATAGCTGCCGCTGCCTTGCAGCAGTACGGAGGTGTAGCCTTCGGAGGCCGTTGCCAGTGCGGTTAGCTGCTGGCGGATCTGTTCCACCACGCCGATATTGTAATCATCATCCCAGGTACAGCTATCGAACAACATCGCTTCTTTCACGGTACGAGAGGTGGTGAGCGGGCCAGGAGTCAGCAGCAGATAGTTACGCGAAGTCATGTTATTTACCTTTGGTCTATACCAGATTGCATTTATCATGACGATCTTTGCCGCGACGGGTCAAAGAGAAAATCGCGCTGCAACAAAAAATTCATCTCTGCTTGTATAATGGCGGCAGGCAAAACGGAAGCGAGTAAGCATGAAATCTATCCCGGGCGATATCCCGCAGTACCTGTTGATCAAGGCGCAGCTTCAGGCGCGTATTCAGAGCGGTGCGTTGAAAAGCGGTGATAAACTGCCCTCTGAACGCGAACTGTGCGCGATCTTCAACACCACGCGCATTACTATTCGCGAAAGCCTGGCGCAGCTGGAGTCCAGTGGGCTTATCTGGCGCGCCGATCGTCGCGGTTGGTTCGTTACGCCGGAACGCCTGTGGCTGGATCCGACCCAGAACACCAACTTCCATAAGCTTTGCCGCGAGCAGGGGCGGGAGCCAAAAACCGCGCTACTGAGCGGCGTGTTAACCACCGTGCCTGTCGAGGTTATGGAGCCCCTCCAGCTCCAGCCGTTTGATCAAATCTATCTGCTGACCCGTCTGCGTTACGCCGATGGCCGCGCCGTGTGCTACTGCGAAAACCATTGTTTGCCCGCCCGCGTGCCTGAGCTGCTGCAGTACGATCTCAACGGCAGCCTGACCGAGGTATACGAGTCGCACTACAACCTCGTCTATACCAGCATGCATCTGTCGTTCTACCCCACCGTCATGCCTGCGCAGGCCGCACAGGCGCTGGGAGTTATGGAAGGACGCCCGGCGCTGTTGCTGCGCCGTCTGAACTACGATCAACACGGGCGAGTGCTGGATCTGGATATCGAATACTGGCGTCACGACAGCCTGCGTATTGAGGTAGATACCCACTAGCGGATGCGCCGGATGTTGGCTGCGAGCCTTATCCGGCCTGTCAATGGTATCGTCTCACGGCTATCCGGATAAGCGCAGCATCCTCCGGCGTGGACTGATTTATTTCTCTTTCATCGTTTTGTCACATAAGCCGTTTAGCGTAAAAAGCAAACCTGGTATAGACCAGAAAATGCAACGTACGCTATGAGGCTATTACGATGAAACTTTCCCGACTTGCTCTGCTGTCTGTCTTCGCTCTCGCCAGCGCCCCGTCATGGGCGGAATCGGTGGTCACGGTGTACTCCATCGACGGGCTGCACGATGGCGATAACAGCTGGTACCAGGTGCAGTTTGACGCATTCACCAAAGCGACCGGCATTAGCGTACGCTATGTTGAAGGCGGTGGTGGCGTGGTAGTGGAACGTCTGGCAAAAGAGCGCACGAATCCGCAGGCCGACGTGCTGGTAACCGCGCCGCCATTCATTCAGCGCGCCGCCGCCGAAAAGCTGCTGGCGAACTTTAACACCGACGCCGCATCGGCTATCCCCGATGCCAACAACCTTTATTCGCCGCTGGTAAAGAATTATCTGAGCTTTATCTACAACAGCAAACTGCTGAAAACTGCCCCGGCGAGCTGGCAGGATCTGCTTGACGGTAAATTCAAAAATAAACTCCAGTATTCCACGCCAGGTCAGGCCGCTGACGGCACGGCGGTGATGCTGCAGGCTTTCCACAGCTTCGGCAGTAAAGATGCCGGTTTTGCGTATCTCGGCAAGCTGCAGGCCAATAACGTCGGGCCATCTGCCTCTACCGGCAAGCTAACCGCGCTGGTTAATAAAGGTGAAATCTACGTCGCTAACGGCGACCTGCAAATGAACCTCGCGCAGATGGAACGTAACCCGAACGTGAAAATCTTCTGGCCGGCTAACGACAAAGGCGAGCGCAGCGCGCTGGCCATCCCTTATGTCATTGGCCTGGTCCAGGGGGCGCCGCAGAGTGAAAATGGTAAAAAGCTGATTAACTTCCTGCTGAGTAAAGAAGCGCAGACTCGCGTCAGCGAACTCTCCTGGGGAATGCCGGTACGCAGCGACGTGACGCCGAGCGACGAACATTATAAGGCCGCCACTGCCGCGTTAGAAGGCGTGCAGAGCTGGCAGCCAAATTGGGATGACGTAGCCGTTTCGCTGTCGGCAGATATTAGCCGTTGGCACAAAGTGACCGAAAGCGAGTAAGCCTGATGCTGATGAAAACGACCGCTGTTCACGCCCCTGCATCGCAGGGGACATCGGGGATAGTCCTCGACTCGCTGCGCGTTGCGTATCACGGCAACGTGGTGCTTAAACCGCTCTCTTTGACGATTGAACCTGGCGAAGTGCTGGCGCTGATTGGCCCATCAGGATCTGGAAAAACGACGGTGCTGCGTGCGGTTGCGGGCTTTGTGCAACCTGCAGGCGGTCGTATTCTGATTGGCGATACGGACGTCACCCATCTGCCACCCTATAAACGCGGGTTGGCGATGGTGGTGCAGAACTACGCCTTGTTCCCGCATCTGAAAGTGGAAGACAACGTCGCTTTTGGCCTGCGTGCGCAGAAGCAGCCAAAGGCGCTAATTAATGAGCGTGTAACGCAGGCGCTGAAAACGGTTGGCATGAGTGATTACGCCGCCCGTTATCCGCATCAACTTTCCGGCGGCCAGCAGCAACGCGTGGCCATCGCCCGCGCGATTGCCGTGCGCCCGCGCGTGCTGTTGCTGGATGAACCACTGTCAGCGCTGGACGCACAGATTCGTCATAATATGGTGGAAGAAATCGCCCGTCTTCACCGTGAGCTGCCGGAACTCACTATTCTCTACGTCACCCACGATCAAACGGAAGCGCTCACCCTGGCCGATAAAATCGGCATTATGAAGGATGGTTCGCTGATTGCTCACGGCGAAACCCGCGCGCTATATCAGCATCCGCCCAATCGTTTTGCCGCCGAATTCTTAGGTCGCGCCAATATTCTCTCCGCCATCGCGCTGGGGATAACGGAGGCTCCGGGGCTGGTGGACGTCAGCTGCGGCGGTGCGGTGATTCGCGCGTTCAGCCGGGGCAGCCACCACGGTTACAACAAACTGCTGTGCATTCGTCCTCAGCACCTCAGCCTGATGCCGCGTTCGGCCGACAGCAACCGCTTCAACGCCACACTGCAATCGGTGCACTGGCAGGGCGATTTAACCCATCTGCTGTGTGACGTTGCTGGCGAAACGGTGCGGATGGTGTTGACGCATGTCAATCCGCTGCCGCGCGTGGGCGACAAGCTGGCGCTGTGGTTCGAACCGGATGATGCGGTCCTGATTGAGGTATAACCATGTCACTCATTTTACCTCTGGAAAAACCGGCGCTTAACCTACGCCCACTGCTGTGGCTGCTGCTCCCGTTGCTGGTGCTGGCGACGCTGTTTTTCTGGCCTCTGTCGCTCATCGTTGAACAGGCGCTACGCGGTGCCAATGGCGAGATCGGGCTCGAGACCTTCCGCCAGGTGGTCGACTCGAAACGCTTTGTCGGCGCGTTACTGAACACGTTGCAAATCGCCTTTTTCGCCACCGCCGGTTGCCTGCTGCTGGGCAGCGTGATGTCGCTGATTCTGGTGTTTATTCCTTTCCCCGGCAGCGAGTTGATTGGTCGGGTCGTCGATACTTTTATTGCGCTGCCGACCTTCCTGATTACGCTGGCGTTCACCTTTATTTATGGGTCAGCGGGTCTGCTCAACGGTACGCTGATGAGCCTGTTTGCCTTTGAGCTACCGCCGGTGGATTTTCTCTACTCGATGCAGGGCGTCATTCTGGCGGAGATCACGGTGTTCACTCCGCTGGTGATGCGGCCACTGATGGCCGCGCTGCGGCAAATTGATAAAAGCCAGCTAGAAGCAGCCAGCATTCTGGGGGCGCACCCGTTACGGGTGATTGGGCAGGTGATTTTCCCGGCGGCGCTACCGGCGCTGATGGCTGGTGGCAGCCTGTGCCTGCTGTTGACCACTAACGAGTTTGGCATCGTACTGTTTATTGGCGCGAAAGGGGTTAACACCCTGCCGATGATGGTTTACAGCAAAGCGATTCTGGAGTCCGACTATACGGTCGCCTGCATGATTGCGTTGATTAACATTGTCTTGTCGCTGGGGCTGTTCTCCCTCTATCGCCTGGCGGCATCGCGTACCGGCGTAAGGAGCTAGCCATGCTAATTTGGTCACCTAAAGGACGCGCAGCGGCGGGCGTTGTGGCTAGCGTACTGTTTATCGTGTTCTTTTTCCTGCCGCTGGCGGTGATTCTGATGTCCAGCCTTAGCCAGCAGTGGAACGGTATTCTGCCGAGTGGCTTCACGCTGAACCACTTTGTTAACGCTCTGCACGGTGCGGCATGGGACGCCCTACTTGCCAGCCTCACGATTGGCTTTTGCGCCAGCCTGTTTGCGCTGCTTTGCGGCGTTTGGGCGGCGCTGGCGCTGCGTCAATATGGGGTGAAAACGCAGAAATGGTTAAGTATGGTGTTCTATCTGCCGAGTGCGATTCCGTCAGTGTCCGTGGGCCTGGGCATTCTGGTTGCTTTCAGCCAGGGGCCATTGCAAATGAACGGCACCCTATGGATTGTGCTGACAGCGCACTTTGTGCTGATTTCCGCCTTTACCTTCAGTAACGTGTCGACCGGACTGGCACGAATTTCCGCCGATATTGAAAACGTCGCGTCGAGTCTGGGGGCATCGCCCTGGTATCGTCTGCGTCACGTGACGTTGCCGTTATTGATGCCGTGGATGATGTCAGCGCTGGCGCTGAGTTTATCGCTCTCCATGGGGGAGTTGGGCGCGACGATGATGATTTATCCGCCGGGCTGGACGACGCTGCCGGTGGCTATCTTTAGCCTGACCGACCGTGGAAATATCGCCGACGGCGCGGCGCTGACTATTGTGCTGGTGGCCATTACGCTGCTGCTGATGATGAAGCTGGAGCGCATTGCAAAACGGTTGGGGCAGAAATAAAACGGTAGGCCGGGCAGGACATAGCCGCCACCCGGCAAAGGAATTACGGGCGATACACCTTCACATTGGCAAACCCCTGCTCGCGCAGATAGAGCGCCTGCAGGCGACTCATTACGCCGCGTTCGCACCATAGCAGCCAGGTTTTGCTCTGATCGAGATCGCCAAATTTAGTGCTCAGCTTGTAGAAAGGCAGCGAAACGACGTCGACGCCCTCCACTTTCAGCGGCTTGTCATCCTGCTCGTCGACAGAACGGATATCCAGAATCACATCGTTGGCGCCAAAACCGCTCACAGTTTCAACTTCCACCACCTCCTGCTGGGTCTGCTGGGCGATTTCACGAATATCGACGTTGCTCGCTTCTTCTACCACCTTATCGAGAATACTGAAGTCGAAATTTTCTTCTTCGGCTTCAATTTTCGCTTTAATGGCTTTCACCGTCGGACTTTTTGAAATCACGCCACAGTATTCCGGCATCGTACGGGCAAAATCTTCCGTACCAATCTGGCGCGCCAGGTTGATAATGTGCTCTTTATCGTAAGAGATCAGCGGGCGCAAGATCAGCGTGTCAGACACGTTATCGATCAAGCGCAAATTAGTTAGCGTCTGGCTGGACACCTGGCCCAGCGCTTCGCCGGTCACCAGCGCCTGTACGCCGTAACGTTCCGCCACTTTCGACGCCGCGCGTACCATCATACGTTTGAGCACCACGCCCATCTGGCCGTCGTCGACTTTCTCCAGAATCTCGCCGACCACCGGTTCGAAGTTAATCGCCACAAAACGCACGCGATGGGAGCTGCCAAAGCGGTTCCACAGGTAATGCGCCACCTGGCGAACGCCGATTTCATGCGCCGCGCCGCCGAGGTTAAAGAAGCAGTAGTGTACGCGGCAGCCGCGACGCATCAGCATATAGCTGGAGACGCCGGAGTCAAAACCGCCGGAGATCAGCGACAGCACGTCTTCCTGGGTGCCAATCGGGAAACCGCCAATACCTTCATAACGCCCTTTGATCAGCAGCAGGCGATCATCTTCCACTTCCAGATGCACCGTCACATCCGGGTTAGTGAGCTTCACGCGCGCCGATTCAATATGCTGATTTAATCCGCCGCCGACATAGCGCTCCACCTCAATGGAACTAAACTCATGCTTACCGCGACGTTTTACGCGCACGCAGAAGGTTTTGCCTTCAAGCTGCTCGCGATACTGCGCCAACGCTTTCTCGAAAATGTCGTGCATATCGGTGAACGGCACATCTTCGACTTCAAGAATATGGTGAATCCCCGGAATGCGGGTCAGCGCGTCGCGAATCGCCAGACGCTGGTTTTCATCTTTGGCGCGAACTTCAATGTTATCCCAGTGACGGACAACCGCGAGGGTCTCATCGTAGTGCTTTAAAACGTTACGGATGTTCCCGGTTAAAATTTTTATAAAGCGCAAACGCACAGATTGGCTTTTGATAGTGATTTCCGGGAACAATTTAATGATAAACTTCATGGCGGCAATGGTTCTTTAGCAAGCTATCTAAGGCTTGTCGTGGAGAAATAGTACAGCAGCCCATACCTACGGCTGCATCCAGGCGCGGAAGTATATCACTATCACGGACATCTTGCGCATTTCCCCTTACCATTGCGCGTTATTTGCTTATCAGTGTGAGTCCGTTACCATAGACTTGTGCTGCCATTACAGAGAGTCAAACAGTCATCATGCCGAAGAAAAATGAGGCGCCCGCCAGCTTTGAAACTGCGCTGAGCGAGCTGGAACATATTGTTACCCGCCTGGAAAGCGGCGATTTGCCGCTGGAAGACGCGCTGAATGAATTCGAGCGCGGCGTACAACTGGCGCGTCAGGGGCAGGCAAAACTGCAGCAGGCGGAACAGCGCGTGCAAATTTTGCTGTCTGATAATGAAGAGGCTTCACCTGAGCCTTTTATCGCGGATAATGAGTAAATGGACTTTACGCAGCAGCTACAGGCTTGCGTAACGCAAGCGAATCAGGCGCTGAGCCGTTTTATCGCGCCACTGCCCTTTCAGAACACTCCCGTGGTCGAAGCCATGCAGTATGGCGCATTATTAGGCGGTAAACGCCTGCGGCCATTTCTGGTTTACGCCACCGGTCAAATGTTTGGCGTCAGTACGGCAACGCTGGATGCGCCAGCTGCGGCGGTCGAATGCATTCATGCCTATTCGCTGATCCATGACGACCTGCCAGCAATGGACGATGACGATTTGCGTCGCGGCCTGCCGACTTGCCATATTAAATTTGGCGAAGCCAACGCAATCCTGGCGGGAGACGCGTTGCAGACGCTGGCGTTTGCCATTATCAGCGACGCGCCGATGCCGGAAGTCGCCGATCGAGATCGTATCGCGATGATCGCCGAACTGGCAAATGCCAGCGGTATCGCCGGTATGTGCGGCGGTCAGGCATTGGATCTGGCGGCAGAAGGCCAGCGGATCACTCTGGACGCGCTGGAACGCATTCATCGCCATAAGACCGGCGCGCTCATTCGCGCCGCCGTTAGACTTGGCGCGTTGAGCGCGGGCGATAAAGGACGGAATACTCTGCCGATACTTGACCGCTATGCAGAGAGTATCGGCCTTGCCTTCCAGGTTCAGGATGACATTCTGGATGTGGTGGGCGATACTGCAACGTTAGGTAAACGTCAGGGCGCAGACCAGCAGCTTGGCAAAAGTACCTATCCTGCACTTCTGGGTCTTGAGCAAGCCCGGAATAAAGCCCGGGACCTGATAGAGGACGCCCGTCAGTCGTTACATCAGCTGGCCGCGCAATCACTGGACACCTCGGCACTGGAAGCGCTAGCGAACTACATAATCCAGCGTGATAAATAAACCCCATATCCAATGAGCTTGCGATGAGTTTTGATATAGCCAAATACCCTACCCTGGCATTGGTCGACTCCACCCAGGAGTTACGACTGTTACCGAAAGAGAGTCTGCCGAAACTCTGCGACGAGCTACGCCGCTACTTACTCGACAGCGTAAGCCGTTCCAGCGGGCACTTCGCTTCCGGGCTGGGCACGGTAGAACTTACCGTGGCGCTGCATTATGTCTACAACACCCCGTTTGACCAGCTAATCTGGGATGTTGGACACCAGGCTTATCCACATAAAATCCTTACCGGTCGTCGCGACAAAATCGGCACCATTCGCCAGAAAGGCGGTCTGCACCCGTTCCCGTGGCGCGGAGAAAGCGAATACGATGTGCTGAGCGTTGGGCATTCCTCCACCTCCATCAGCGCCGGTATCGGCATTGCCGTGGCGGCGGAGAAAGAAGGCAAAGATCGCCGCACCGTCTGTGTGATTGGCGACGGCGCCATCACCGCCGGTATGGCGTTTGAAGCAATGAATCACGCAGGCGATATCCGGCCCGACATGCTGGTCATTCTGAACGACAATGAAATGTCGATTTCGGAAAACGTCGGCGCGCTCAACAACCATCTGGCGCAGCTACTTTCCGGTAAGCTTTACTCTTCTCTGCGCGAAGGCGGAAAAAAGGTCTTCTCCGGCGTACCGCCAATTAAAGAACTGCTCAAGCGTACCGAAGAACATATTAAAGGCATGGTTGTGCCGGGCACACTGTTCGAAGAGCTGGGCTTTAACTACATCGGGCCGGTCGATGGTCACGATGTCATGGGGCTTATCAGCACATTGAAGAACATGCGCGACCTGAAAGGCCCGCAGTTCCTGCATATCATGACCAAGAAAGGCCGCGGCTATGAGCCCGCGGAAAAAGATCCGATCACTTTCCATGCGGTGCCTAAATTTGATCCTTCCAGCGGATGTTTGCCGAAAAGCAGCGGCGGTCTGCCAGGTTATTCAAAAATCTTCGGTGACTGGCTGTGTGAAACCGCCGCCAAAGACAGCAAGCTGATGGCGATCACCCCAGCAATGCGCGAAGGTTCCGGCATGGTGGAATTTTCACGTAAATTCCCGGATCGCTATTTTGACGTCGCCATCGCCGAGCAGCATGCCGTCACCTTCGCCGCAGGTCTGGCGATTGGCGGCTATAAGCCCGTCGTGGCGATCTACTCTACTTTCCTGCAACGCGCCTACGATCAGGTTATCCATGACGTCGCTATCCAGAAACTGCCGGTCATGTTCGCCATCGATCGCGCCGGTATCGTTGGCGCGGATGGACAAACGCACCAGGGCGCGTTCGATCTCTCCTATCTGCGCTGCATCCCGGATATGGTGATCATGACGCCAAGCGACGAGAACGAATGTCGCCAGATGTTATTTACCGGGTATCACTATAACGACGGCCCGACGGCAGTACGTTATCCACGCGGTAATGCGCAGGGCGTGGCGCTAACCCCGCTGGAAAAACTGCCTATTGGTAAAGGCGTTGTGAAGCGTCATGGCGAAAAACTGGCGATTCTGAACTTTGGCACCTTAATACCAGAGGCGGCGAAAGTCGCCGAAGCGTTGAACGCCACGCTGGTCGACATGCGCTTTGTTAAACCGCTGGACGACACGTTAATTCTGGAGATGGCCGCGCAGCATGACGCGCTGGTGACGCTGGAAGAAAACGCCATTATGGGCGGCGCTGGCAGCGGCGTAAACGAAGTGCTAATGGCCCATCGTAAACCTGTACCTGTGCTGAATATCGGTCTTCCGGATTTCTTTATCCCGCAAGGAACGCAGGAAGAAGCCCGCGCGGAACTGGGGCTCGACGCTGCAGGCATTGAAGCCAAAATCAAGGCCTGGCTGGCATAATCCCCTCTTTGCTCCTGCTATGCTTGAAGAGTGACGGGTATAACAGGAGCGGAGTCATGCAATACAACACGTTAGGAAATACAGATCTTCGGGTGTCCCGCCTTTGTCTGGGCTGCATGACATTCGGCGAGCCAAGTCGCGGCAATCACGCCTGGACGCTTCCCGAAGAGAGCAGCCGTCCCATCATCAAGCGCGCCCTTGAGGGCGGCATTAACTTTTTTGATACCGCCAACAGCTACTCCGACGGCAGCAGCGAAGAGATTGTCGGTCGCGCGCTGCGTGATTTCGCCCGGCGCGACGAGGTGGTGGTAGCGACGAAAGTCTTCCATCGCGTCGGCGATCTGCCGGAAGGATTGTCCCGCGCGCAAATCCTGCGCTCTATTGACGATAGCCTCACCCGTCTGGGAATGGAGTATGTCGATATCCTGCAAATCCACCGCTGGGATTACACCACGCCGATAGAAGAGACTCTGGAAGCGCTAAACGACGTGGTGAAGACGGGTAAAGCCCGCTATATCGGCGCTTCCTCAATGCACGCCTCACAATTTGCCCAGGCGCTGGCGCTACAAAAACAACACGGCTGGGCGCCGTTTGTCACCATGCAGGATCACTATAACCTGATCTACCGCGAGGAAGAGCGTGAGATGCTACCGCTGTGCTGGCAGGAAGGCGTCGCCGTGATTCCGTGGAGTCCGCTGGCGCGCGGGCGCTTAACTCGCCCCTGGGGAGAAACCACGGCCCGGCTGGTCTCGGATGACGTGGGCAAAAATTTATACGCTGAAAGCGATAAAAATGATGCGCAAATAGCGGAACGGCTGGCTGGCGTCAGCGAGGCGCTTGGCGCAACGCGAGCGCAGGTTGCGCTGGCCTGGCTACTCAGTAAACGAGGCGTCGCCGCGCCGATTATCGGCACTTCGCGTGAAGAGCAGTTAGATGAGTTGCTGAATGCCGTTGATTTAACGCTCAAACCGGAGCAGATTGCTGAACTCGAAACGCCGTACAAACAGCATCCGGTGGTGGGATTTAAATAATCTGCCATTGCCCGATGGCGCGGCGCTTATCGGGCCTGCGAAATCGACATATTGTTCGGGGGTAGGCCGGATAAGGCGTTTACGCCGCTATCCGGCAAACCCTTTAAATAATACCGAGCGGCCAGTGATGACCGATAAAATACAGTATGCCGGCGGATATCACGCCGGCGACGATATCATCGATCATAATCCCCATGCCGCCGTGCACGTTGCGATCAAACCAACGGATCGGCCAGGGTTTCCACATATCCAGAATGCGGAAAATAACGAACCCGGCTGCCACCCACTGCCAGTCCGTCGTCGGCAACGCCATTAGCGTTATCCACATACCGATAAATTCATCCCAGACAATACTGCCGTGGTCGTGTACGCCCATATCTTTCGCCGTCTGATGGCAAAGGTAAACGCCAATGCAGATCCCAAACATCACAACCAGCGAATAAAGCTGCCACGGCAGAAACGTCATCAAATACCAGAAGGGGATCGCCGCCAGCGAGCCCATCGTGCCCGGCACCACGGGGCTCAGCCCGCTGCCAAAGCCGGTAGCGAGCAGATGCCACGGGTTGCGCAAATTCAGGCGGCTTTTCGCAACATCTTTATGGCGTGGCAAAATGGTCATATCCTTTCCAGTCAAAAGTGACAGGTTCTCCGTCACGCACAAAGGCGATCCCTTCGATATCCGCCGTCATTTGCCCGATACAGGTAAACGGCACGCCCAGATGACCAAGCGCGACATCCAGCGCGCCACGGTTCAGCTCCGGGACGGTAAAGCACAGTTCATAATCTTCGCCGCCGGATAACATCCAGCGAAGCTTTTGTTCGGGATCATTGGCATGTCCCCACAGTTCTTCGGAGTCAGGCAGCGCCTCCAAATCGATTCGCGCGCCGCAGTTGCTGGCTTGAAGAATGTGACCAAGATCGGAGATCAAACCGTCGGAAAGATCGATCGCCGAACTGGCGAGATCGCGTAGCGCCTGTCCTTGTAAAATACGCGGCGTCGGGCGCAGATGGCGTTTGACCAGATAGTCGGCATCCCCCCAGCTTCCCACGCGAAAATCACCCCGTAGAATCGCCAGCCCGGCAGCGCTATCGCCCAACGTGCCAGTAACATAAATCCAGTCGCCCGGTTTTGCGCCAGAACGTTTCAGCGCCCGGCCGGCTGGCACAAGGCCATGAATACCGAGCGTCATCGACAGCGGGCCGCGCGTGGTATCGCCGCCAATGAGCTGCATGTCGTAGTAATCCAGTTGTTCAAACAGGCTGTCGCTGAACGCGGCAAGCCACGCCTCATCGACGTCAGGAAGCGTGAGCGCCAGCGTTAACCATGCCGGATCGGCGCCCATCGCCGCCAGATCGCTTAAATTCACCGCCAGCGCTTTATACGCCAGATCGGCAGGATCGATATCGGGTAAGAAATGGATGCCCGCCACCAGCGTATCGGTACTGATCGCCAGGGTCTGCTTTTCAGGAATATTCAGGAGCGCGCAATCGTCGCCAATACCGGTTTCAACATCAAGACGAGAGCTTCTTACACGGTCAAAATAACGGGCAATCAGGGAAAACTCGCCACATGCCATACGTTATGCCTCAGCAGAAAAAAAGAAAAGGCCGGAGACGGCGGGTATCCATCGCCCGCTATCTTTCCGGCCTGTGAATCACTTTTTGTTGGGACGAATCACCGGAGCTGCTTTATCCAGTACGCCGTTGACGAATTTGTGGCTGTCTTCAGCGCCAAAGGTTTTCGCCAGTTCAATCGCTTCGTTGATGGCCACTTTATAAGGCACATCGCTGCGTTTTGACAGCTCAAACAACGCAATACGCAGCACGGCTTTTTCAACCTGTCCCAGCTCCTCAAGCAGGCGGGACAGATACGGTTTCATTAAACCATCCAGGTACGCGCTGTTAGTCGCCACCCCGGATAGCAGTTCACGGAAATAGAGAACGTCGACGTCTTTTACGTCCTGTTCCGCCAGGAACTGGTATTCAACATCAGCGATGTCGTTCTGGGACAACTGCCAGGAGTAAAGCGCCTGGACGGCACACTCACGGGCGCGGCGACGAGCAGCAGGTTTCACGGAATTCCCCTTACAAAAAATCAGGCCTTAATGGCTTTCAATACATTAATCATTTCAAGCGCGGTCAGCGCAGCTTCTGCGCCTTTATTACCGGCTTTTGTACCAGCACGTTCGATGGCTTGTTCAATACTCTCGGTGGTCAGAACACCAAAGGCTACCGGCACGCCGCTGTCCTGGGCAACGCTTGCCAGGCCATTGCTGGCGCCGCCTGCCACATATTCAAAGTGCGCAGTCCCCCCGCGAATCACGGTTCCCAGCGCAACCACGGCGTCGTATTTACCGCTTTTCGCCAGCGCTTCGGTCGCCAGCGGCAGTTCATAGGCGCCAGGCACCCACACTACGGTAATATTATCATCTTTTACCTGACCAATACGCGTCAGGGCATCAACCGCGCCATCCAGCAGGCTGTCGTTGATAAACTGATTGAAACGCGCAATAGTGATGGCGACACGAGCGTCAGGGGCTGCAACGTTAGCTTTAATAATGTTCATATTCTCTCTTCCAGGGTTCATTTGGCCCCGCAGGGGGGCGGATTTTATCATAATAATTTGAGCGCTGCTCCCCTTTCGACGGGAGAACTCATGCGCTCACCATATGCAGGCAAACATCCGGGCCGACATGACGTATTTCGCTGAAGGTAAATTGCGGCGCGTCGGCGAGCTTCTCAAGCCCCGGCAATTCGCATAATCCCCGCGCCTGGGTTCCCAACAATTTAGGCGCGACATAGACAATCAGTTCATCCACCAGCCCGGCTTGCAACAACGCGCCTGCCAGTCCCGGTCCGGCTTCAACCCATATGCTATTAATCTGCTGCCTGCCTAACTGCATCATCAGCACAACCAGATCCAAATGTCCGTTGTGCGCCGGCACGCTGATAGTACGAACCGAATCGGGCCACACGCGGCTATCTTCCTGGGTACGCGCAATCCACGTTTCGCCAGGCTGCTGCACAATACGATGCGCAGGCGTTACCCGGTTTTGGCTGTCGATAACAATTCGCACCGGCTGGCGCAGATTTTCCTGCGGGTAAGACGCCTGCGTAGAGGCGTCTAACTCCGCCCAACGCACCGTCAAGGCCGGATCGTCAGCCAATACCGTCGCGCTACTGGTTAAGATAGCGTGACTTTGCGCACGCAAGCGCTGAACGTCGCGCCGGGCCTGCGGCGAGGTGATCCACTGGCTTTCGCCGCTGGCCATCGCCGTCCGTCCATCCACGGAGGCACCCAGTTTAAGCTGAAGATAAGGGAATCCGGTACGCATCCGTTTGAGGAAGCCTTTATTGAGCGCCTCCGCTTCACTCATCATTAACCCGTGGCTGACCGCAATACCCGCCTGTTGCAGGCGATACAGCCCGCGCCCGGCGACCTGTGGGTTCGGGTCCTGCATCGCGGCGACCACGCGCGCGACGCCGGCCGCAATCAGCGCATCACAACATGGCGGCGTTCGCCCATGATGGCTACAGGGTTCAAGCGTGACATAGGCGGTTGCGCCTTTGGCTTTTGCGCCCGCCATCCGCAGCGCATGGACCTCGGCGTGCGGCTCTCCGGCGCGATGGTGATAACCTTCGCCGACGATATCGCCATTGTTAACAATGACACAGCCGACATTAGGGTTCGGGTGAGTGGTGAAACGTCCACGCTGCGCCAGTTTTAGCGCCCGCGCCATGTAAAACTCATCCTGCATGGCTTAGTCCTGTAGGCGAGCGATTTCTTCGCCAAAGTCTTTGATATCTTCGAAACTGCGATAGACGGAGGCAAAGCGAATATACGCGACTTTATCGAGTTTTTTCAGCTGCTCCATGACCAGGTTGCCAATCATCTTGCTGGGAACTTCACGCTCCCCAGTGGCACGTAATTGTGACTTAATATGGTTCAATGCCATTTCAACATCATCTGCGCTGACGGGTCTTTTTTCCAGCGCTCTCAACATGCCGCTACGCAGCTTATCCTCATTAAAGGGTTCGCGCACATCGTTGCTTTTTATCACGCGCGGCATGACCAGTTCAGCCACTTCAAAGGTCGTAAAGCGTTCATTACACACCAGGCACTGCCGACGGCGGCGCACGGACGAGCCCTCGCCTACAAGACGAGAGTCAATGACTTTGGTATCTACGGCGAAACAAAATGGGCAATGCATACGGCGTCCTGACCAGATGATTTAGGAAATGCTATTTTACCCTGAACTGGCGCGACAACAAAGGCGGAGCGCTTTTGAGATAAAGGATCGGTGCCTTTGTGCGTATAGCGCACTACCATTACGCTATCGGACCACGAAGGAAATGATCGACATGACAAGACGTTACCTAAGAATTCTCCTGGTGGGAAGTCTCTTGAGCCTGACCGCCTGCGCGCCGCAGAGCGAAGTTCGCCAGATGCATCAAAGCATTAGCACCCTGAATAAAGAGATGACCCAACTGAATCAGGAAACGGTAAAAATTACCCAACAAAATAAGCTGAATGCGGAGTCAACCCGCGGCGTCTATTTGTTGCCTGGCGCCAATACGTCTGCCCGGCTGGAGAGTCAGATCGGTACGCTACGTATGACATTGCTGGAGATTACGCCTGTCGCAGACGGCGCTCACGCAACGTTACGCATTCAGGGCGAGTCCCGCGATCCGCTGCCAGCATTCAGCGCTACCGTAGAGTACGGGCAACTTCAGGGCACTACGGAGAACTATCAGGAGGTGAATGCACAGAGCCTTCTGGTAAATGCCCCTGCCAGTTTGCTGGCGCCCAGTGATGTCAATATTTCGTTACCGTTGAAGGGGATCACACCGGCGCAGTTAGGCTTCATTCGCATCCATGATATTCAGCCTGTTAATCAATAAACGTTCTGGCGGAGCGTTTTGTGCGTTCCGCAACATCCCCCGCGCGACTTTTGTTGCCCTACTGACATTTCCGTCATTTATGGCATGAATTGGTAATATTCATGAAAGATAGTACTGTCGCCGCGTCTAAAATGCGCAAACGTGAACGCAATCGATTACGTAAATGATAGATATGTGAAACAAGACATATTTTTGTGAGCAATGATTTTTATAATAGGCTCCGCAGAAACACGAAATATTTAGAAACGCAAATTGCGTTCTTTTCACTCCCGTAAGGGATTTCAAACAGTGGCATACATATGAAAAAAACTTTACTCGCAGTCAGCGCAGCGCTGGCGCTCACCTCATCTTTTACTGCTAACGCAGCAGAAAATGATCAGCCGCAGTATTTGTCCGACTGGTGGCACCAGAGCGTAAACGTGGTAGGCAGCTACCATACCCGTTTCTCGCCGAAATTGAACAACGACGTCTATCTGGAATATGAAGCATTTGCCAAAAAAGACTGGTTTGATTTCTACGGCTATATCGATATTCCCAAAACCTTTGATTGGGGTAACGGCAACGATAAAGGTATCTGGTCCGACGGTTCTCCGCTGTTCATGGAAATCGAACCACGTTTCTCGATTGATAAGCTGACCGGCGCAGACCTGAGCTTCGGCCCGTTTAAAGAGTGGTATTTCGCCAACAACTACATCTACGATATGGGCGATAACAAAGCCAGCCGCCAGAGCACGTGGTATATGGGTCTGGGGACCGATATCGACACCGGCCTGCCGATGGGCCTGTCGCTGAACGTGTATGCGAAATATCAGTGGCAAAACTACGGCGCTTCCAATGAAAACGAATGGGACGGCTACCGTTTCAAAGTGAAATACTTCGTCCCCATCACCGATCTGTGGGGCGGTAAACTGAGCTATATCGGCTTTACCAACTTTGACTGGGGATCTGATTTAGGCGACGATCCGAACCGTACCAGCAACTCCATCGCTTCCAGCCATATCCTGGCGCTGAACTACGATCACTGGCACTACTCGGTCGTTGCGCGTTACTTCCATAACGGCGGACAGTGGCAGAATGGCGCAAAACTGAACTGGGGCGACGGCGATTTCAGCGCGAAATCTACCGGCTGGGGCGGCTACCTGGTCGTGGGTTATAACTTCTAAACCTGCAAAAAAGGCCAGAGGTCGCCCTCTGGCCCGTTTCGGGCGCATGCTGCCATGCGGCGGCGAGTCGCGCCCACTTCACATTACTTCCGGCGATGCCACCAGCCTAAAAACAGACCTGTCGCAATCCCGACCAGCGTTGGTGCCGCCAGATCGTGCCAGATAGTAATGCTCAACTCTGTGAGCGTCATATTGCCGCCTTTGTTGCAATGGCAACGGTTCGCGGCTATCCTCAACTTGTCTAGGGTCAAGTTAGCCCCCGTAATGTTGCCGGTGAATACCGAACAATGTGCGGGGGTTTTCTCTTTCCAGCGACAAGGCCACCGGGGATCAAGCCCCCGCAACATTGCGCCTCACCGGGTTGCCCCGGCTTACCGCTGATTCTACTCTGCTCGCCAGTATCGGCAGGACTTAAAAACAAAAAAATCCCAACCTTGCGATCGGGATTCCAGTGACAATGTATGCGTTACAGGACGTTTGGGTCTGGCGACAAACTCCGGGGCTGAAAAAATGTCGGATTGCATCCGACCTACGAAAACCAATAATTCATTTATATTGCGGATTCCGTTGGGTGGAGCGAAGCGTAACCTAACATTCAACAGCACCAACAGCTTTGTCAGCAGCCTGCTTATTTCTTTTTGTTCATCATCGCTTTCAGATCGGCAAACGGGTTATAAGTCGCCTCGCCGACATCTTTTTGCGCATCTTCCCCAGCAATGACCGTCGAACCGTACTGATCGGCTTCGGTATATTTGGAATGCTCGTGATCGTGGCAGTAGAGGCACAATAGCTCCCAGTTGCTGCCGTCTTCCGGATTATTGGTGTGGTCATGATCGATATGATGCACCGTCAGCTCACGCAGATTTGAATACACAAACTCACGGGAACAACGTCCGCACACCCACGGAAACAGCTTCAGCGCTTTTTCACGATAGCCGCTTTCCAGGCGCGCATAGTTTTTGGGGATGATAGCCATGATAGTTCCTCATGCAATCGAGTTTATTCTGGATAATAAAAAGCCGCAGCACCCTGCGATGTTGCGGCTTTTCTCAGTCATGTTAACGCCAGCTTACGGCAGAATGGACGGCTGATCCGCCCCTTCTTTTTCGACTTTCTGCTGCAGCATATGCTCGCGCTTCATACCGAGTTTCAGCGCCAGCGCCGATGCGACATAGATAGAAGATGCCGTACCAATAGAGACACCGATCAGCATCGTCAGCGAGAAGCCTTCCAGTACCGGACCGCCGAAGAGGTACAGCATCAGAATTACCACTAACGTCGTACCGGAGGTAATCAACGTACGGTGTAGCGTCTGGGTCAGCGACACGTTAAAGATTTCGTAAGGCGTCCCGCGACGGATTTTGCGGAAGTTTTCACGAATACGGTCGGAGACCACGATACTGTCGTTCAGCGAGTAACCGATCACCGACATCAACGATGCCACAATGGTCAGGTCAATCTCGATATGGAAAAGCGACAGTATCCCCAGCGTAATGATCACGTCGTGCGCCAGCGCGATGACCACCCCTGCTGCCAGTCGCCACTCAAAGCGGAAACCGACATAAACGAGGATAGAGATCAACGCCACCAGCAGCGCCATAGCGCCGGTTTGCGCCAGATCGGCGCCCACGCTTGGCCCCACGAATTCAATACGCTTCACGGCCGCGTTCTGGTTGGTGGCTTCATTAATGATCGTCACCACTTTGCTACCCAGTACCTGACCGCCGGTTTCACCTTCGGTTGGCGGCATACGCACCATAATGTCGTGACTGCTGCCAAAGTTCTGCAACTGCGGCTCTTCATAGCCCGCTTTTTGCAGCGCTTCGCGCATCACGTCCATTTCAGCCGGTTTTTCCAGCGTGATTTCAATTACCGTGCCACCGGTGAAATCCAGCCCCCAGTTAAACCCGCGTACGCCCATAATGACAATGGCCGCGATCAGCAACAGCCCGGAGATGCCGAATGCCCAGAAGTCCCAGCGCATAAAGTCATAGACTTTACGGCCGTGGTTTAGTTGTTCAACAGTGTATTCCTGTGCCACATCGCACTCCTCAGATTGACAGCTTAGTGACGCGCTTGCCGCCATATAGCAGGTTTACGATAGCACGCGTACCGATAATCGCGGTAAACATCGACGTCGCCACACCGATACCGGTCGTAATCGCGAACCCTTTAATTGCCCCGGTACCGACAGCATACAGAATGATGACTTTAATCAGCGTCGTGATGTTCGCATCGAAGATGGAACTGAACGCGCCGGCATAGCCTTCGTTTATCGCCTGCTGTACCGTGCGGCCATTACTCAACTCTTCTTTGATACGTTCGTTAATCAGAACGTTGGCGTCGACCGCCACCGCAAGGGTTAACACGATACCCGCAATCCCCGGCATACTGAGCGTTGCCCCCGGCAACAGCGACATGATGCCGACAATCAACACCAGGTTAGCCACTAACGCGCTGGTCGCAATCAGACCAAACTTCTTATAGAAGAAGATCATGAACAGGATGGAGACCACCAGACCGGCCAGACAGGCTTCCAGGCCCTGCTTGATGTTCTGCATACCCAGAGTCGGGCCAATGGTGCGCTCTTCAACGATCTGAATCGGCGCAATCAGGGCGCCCGCACGCAGCAGCAACGAGAGCTGACGCGCTTCGTTCGGGTTGCTGATACCGGTAATACGGAAGCTGTTACCCAGCCGAGACTGGATGTTGGCAATGTTAATCACCTCTTCCTGTTTCACCAGTACGGCGCGACCGTTAGCGTCTTTCTTACCGCTGTCTTTATACTCCACAAACAGGGTCGCCATCGGTTTGCCGATATTGTCCTTAGTGAAGTTAGACATGATATTGCCGCCTGCGCTATCCAGCGAGATGTTAACCTGCGGTTGGTTATATTCATCCTGGCTGGACGTCGAGTCGGTGATATGGTCGCCGGTGAGAATCACGCGTTTGTACAATACCACCGGCTGGCCTTCGCGGGTCTGTTTCACTTCGGAATCGCCCGGTACGCGCCCGGCAGCAGCGGCGGCCTGGTCAACGTTGGTATTCACCAGACGGAATTCCAGCGTCGCGGTCGCGCCGAGAATTTCTTTCGCGCGAGCGGTATCCTGGATACCCGGCAGCTCAACCACAATACGGTCTGCGCCCTGGCGTTGTACGACAGGCTCCGCGACGCCCAGTTGGTTAACACGGTTACGCAGAATATTAATGTTCTGCTGAACGGCGTATTCACGCGCTTCGCTCAGGCGCGCATCGGTCATTACCGCGCGAAGTTGATTGCCGCTCTGGCTGGAAATCACCAAGTCACGATGACGCGGCGTCAGATAGGCGATCGCCTCATCACGCGCTTTGCTGTCACGGAACGTGATGCTCAACCCATAATTATTTTCTTTACGAACGGTGGTATAAGGAATGCCTTTTTCACGCAGATCGCTGCGCAGGCTATCGATATTTTGTTCCTGGAGTTTACCTAACGCGGTATCCATATCCACTTCCATCAGGAAGTGAACGCCGCCGCGCAGATCAAGACCGAGCTTCATCGGATCGGCGTGAATAGCCGCCAACCAGCGCGGCGTAGCCGGCGCAAGGTTAAGCGCCACGACATATTTATCCCCCAGCACGCTCATCAGCGCTTCACGGGCGCGTAGCTGGGTATCGGTGGTGTCGAAGCGCGCAAGAATAGCGCCCTCTTCCAGTGCCACAGACTTAGCGGGAATTTTTTCTTCTTGTAACGTTTTCTGGACCTGGATCAGCGTTTGCTCACTGGCGGCGACGCCGCGCACGCCAGTGATTTGAACAGCCGGATCCTCACCATACAGGTTGGGAAGTGCGTAAAGCAGGCCGACGATAATTACGACGACCAGCATGATGTACTTCCACAAAGGATAACGGTTTAACACGGCAGTTCCCTTTGGGAAAACGAAATATTACAGCGCCTTCATGGTGCCTTTCGGCAGAACGGCAGCTACGAAGTCACGTTTGATAACCACTTCCGTGGTGTCATTCAGCGCGATGGCAATGTAGCCGGCTTCCGCTACTTTGGTCACTCGACCGACCAGACCGCCATTCGTCAGAACTTCATCACCTTTCGCAATGGAGTCCATCAGCTTTTTGTGCTCTTTGGTGCGCTTCTGCTGCGGGCGCAGGATCATGAAATAGAAAATCAGACCAAACACCACCAGCATTAAAATCAGAGACATCGGGCTGCCCTGCGCTGGAGCACCTGTTGCCGCTACCGCATCAGAAATAAAAAAGCTCATTCAAATTCCCTCATTATTAAAATTAATCAACGTTCAAAGGTGGAACGGGTCGCCCCTGACGTTGGTAAAACTCGGTTACGAAGCTCTCTAATTTACCCTCTTCAATAGCCTTGCGTAAACCCGCCATCAAACGCTGGTAGTAACGCAAGTTATGAATGGTATTGAGACGCGCACCTAATATTTCGTTGCAACGGTCGAGATGATGCAAGTAAGCGCGTGAATAATTGCGACAGGTGTAGCAATCGCACTCGGCGTCAAGCGGGCTGGTGTCGCTTTTATGCTTTGCATTACGAATCTTCACCACGCCGTCGGTCACAAACAGATGACCATTACGGGCATTTCGCGTTGGCATGACACAGTCAAACATATCAATACCGCGACGCACCCCTTCCACCAGATCTTCCGGTTTACCCACGCCCATCAGGTAACGCGGTTTGTCAGCCGGGATCTGCGGGCAAACGTGCTCCAGAATGCGGTGCATATCTGCTTTCGGCTCACCGACAGCCAAACCGCCGACAGCGTAGCCATCAAAGCCAATCTCTACCAGACCTTTCACCGAGATATCGCGTAAATCTTCGTAAACGCTGCCCTGAATGATGCCAAAAAGCGCATTCTTATTGCCAAGGCTATCAAAACGGTCGCGGCTACGCTTCGCCCAACGCAACGACATCTCCATCGAGCGTTTAGCATAGTCCCAGTCTGCCGGGTACGGCGTACATTCATCAAAGATCATCACGATATCGGAACCGAGATCGTACTGGATCTCCATCGACTTTTCCGGATCGAGGAAAATCGGATCGCCGTTGATCGGGTTACGGAAGTGCACGCCTTGCTCGGTAATCTTACGAATATCGCCGAGGCTGAAGACCTGGAAGCCGCCGGAATCGGTGAGAATCGGCCCTTTCCACTGCATGAAATCGTGCAGATCGCCATGCAGCTTCATGATTTCCTGACCCGGGCGCAGCCACAGGTGGAAAGTGTTGCCGAGAATAATCTGCGCGCCGGTCGCTTCCACTTCTTCCGGCGTCATGCCTTTTACCGTACCGTAAGTACCCACAGGCATAAAGGCTGGCGTTTCCACTACGCCACGATCAAACACCAGACGACCGCGACGCGCGCGACCATCGGTGGTATCTAACTCAAATTTCATTATCACTCCTGCGTCAGAAAAACAGTCCGACGTTTAACGACTCGCTACGGAATGATTCCATAGCTAATAAATTCCCGAAGGCGTCATCGGCGCAGCCAGTTTGGGGTCGACCAGCGCACAGCCACCGGAGCGTACACGCAGTACGTGAGGATGGCGAGCACTGCCCGGCGTCAAAATGGCAAGTGAGATAGCCTTCTTACGGACGCTCAGAAATAGCCTGCGGATTGTACGTGATAAACATCGCGTCCCCGTAGCTAAAAAAGCGATATTTTTGTTCTACCGCAGTCTTATAGGCATTCATGGTGTGTTGATAACCGGCAAATGCGGAAACCAGCATAATCAACGTCGATTCCGGCAGATGGAAGTTGGTGATCAGCGCATCAATCACTTTGTATTGATAACCTGGATAAATAAAGATTTGCGTATCGCCGAAGAACGGCTCTATCAAATCGCTTTTTGCCGCCTGCGCCGCGCTTTCCAGTGAGCGTACCGAGGTCGTGCCGACGGCGATAACCCGGTTGCCGCGCGCTTTCGCCGCCAGCACCGCGTCGACCACCTCTTGCGGCACCTCCGCATATTCGGAGTGCATGATGTGATCTTCAATGGTATCGACACGCACCGGCTGGAAAGTGCCCGCGCCTACGTGTAGCGTAACAAACGCCATTTCGACACCTTTCTCACGAAGCGCCGCCAGCAGCGGCTCATCAAAGTGCAGCCCCGCGGTCGGCGCGGCGACGGCGCCCGGTTTTTCACTGTAGACCGTCTGGTACAGTTCGCGGTCGGCGTCCTCGTCCGGACGGTCGATGTACGGCGGCAACGGCATATGGCCGATGGCGTTGAGAATATCCAGCACCGGACGCGGGTCATTAAACTCAACTTCAAACAGAGCGCCGTGACGCGCGGTCATGGTCGCGTGAATACTTTCGTCGTCGCCCAGTAGCAGTTCCGTGCCCGGTTTTGGCGCTTTAGAAGCGCGAATATGCGCCAGGATGCGTTTATCATCGAGCATACGTTCGACCAGCACTTCTATCTTGCCGCCGCTGGCTTTACGGCCAAAGAGCCGCGCCGGGATCACGCGGGTATTATTGAAGACCAGCAAATCGCCAGGGTTGAGCTTATCGAGCAGATCGGTGAAAGTACCGTGCGTCAGCGCGCCCGTCGGCCCCTCTAATGACAGCAAACGGCAGCGACTGCGTTCCGGCTGTGGGTAGTGGGCAATCAGGGATTCGGGTAGTTCAAAGGAAAAATCGGTAACGCGCATGACTCTGACTCAGACTAAAATAAGAGGCGGGTAGTCTAGTGCCGGGGCGTTCCCGCTGCAACCGTTACCCGCTTTTTGGACAGAGAATCAATAATGAATTTTCTTGCTCACCTGCATCTGGCGCACCTTGCCGACAGCTCGCTTTCCGGTAATCTGCTGGCCGATTTTGTCCGCGGTAACCCGGCAACGCATTATCCTCCTGACGTGGTAGAGGGTATTTATATGCATCGGCGTATTGACGTCATGACCGACAACCTGCCGGAAGTTCGTGAGGCGCGAGAGTGGTTCCGCCATGAAACGCGGCGCGTGGCGCCCATTACGCTGGACGTCATGTGGGATCATTTTTTATCGCGCCACTGGACGCAAATCTCCCCTGATTTTCCACTTCAGGCGTTTGTCGGCTACGCCCATGCGCAGGTCGCGACGATTCTGCCCGACTCCCCACCGCGCTTTGTCAACCTGAATGATTATCTTTGGTCAGAAAAATGGTTAGAGCGGTATCGCGATATGGATTTCATTCAAAACGTGCTGAATGGCATGGCGAATCGCCGTCCCCGGCTGGATGCCTTGCGTGATTCCTGGTACGATCTGGACGCGCACTACGACGCGTTAGAAGAGCGCTTCTGGCATTTTTATCCGCGTATGATGGCACAGGCCGCCCGCAAAGCGCTGTGACGGCCTGATAGCGAGGGCGTGCGTCAGATCCGCCGTTGGCAGAAAGATGGTTCGCTGTCATAAAGGGGTCATCATTACGATTTATAATGACCCGATCGATAGGCAAAAGCTGTCTCATTGATTGTCAAGACCGCATTGTTTTGTCGCTTCGCCCTCCCTATACTGCCCGCGTTGCGTTCTAAAACCCTTAATATTGCAGGAGAATTATTATGGTACTGGTTACTCGTCAGGCCCCGGATTTCACCGCTGCGGCGGTACTGGGTAGCGGTGAGATTGTTGATAAATTCAACTTCAAACAGCACACCAATGGTAAAACGACCGTTCTGTTCTTCTGGCCGATGGACTTCACTTTTGTTTGCCCGTCTGAGCTGATCGCCTTCGATAAACGTTATGAAGAATTCCAGAAGCGCGGCGTTGAAGTGGTCGGCGTTTCTTTCGACTCTGAGTTCGTCCACAACGCATGGCGTAACACCCCTGTCGATAAAGGCGGCATTGGCCCGGTGAAATACGCAATGGTCGCCGACGTGAAGCGTGAAATTCAGAAAGCTTACGGTATCGAACATCCGGACGAAGGCGTTGCGCTGCGCGGCTCTTTCCTGATTGACGCTAACGGTATTGTTCGCCACCAGGTCGTAAACGATCTGCCGCTGGGTCGTAACATCGACGAAATGCTACGTATGGTCGACGCGCTGCAGTTCCACGAAGAGCACGGCGATGTCTGCCCGGCGCAGTGGGAAAAAGGCAAAGAAGGCATGAACGCCTCTCCGGACGGCGTGGCTAAATACCTGGCTGAGAACATTTCCAGCCTGTAAGTCAGTGCATTGATAAAAGGCTCGCAATCGCGAGCCTTTTTTATGCGTGAGGTGTTACGAACCACCTCGCCTCAACGATTCATCCATACCGTCGCGGAAATCGCGGGTAAACGAAGTCTTCCCTCGCGGATGTCACCGCTTCCCGTTTTACATTGCCATCCGGCCACGTTCAGCAACGGCAACGCTTCCAGCGCCACTTCACAGGCCTCGCCCCGGTTAATCGCCACCAGCGCCCGCTGCTGCTGATAAACTCGCACGAATACCACTACGTCACCTTCGGCATACAGCGCCTGGCATCCGCCACGACGCAGCGCCAGGCTGCGCTGCCGCAGTTTCGCCATACGCTGGTACAGCGCCAGCAAGTTGCCGTCCTGCTTGCGTTCATCCCACGGGAACGGTTTGCGGCACATGGGGTCATTTGCGCCGTCCACGCCGACTTCATCGCCGTAATAAATACATGGCACGCCGGGCCAGGTAAACAGCCAGACCACCGCCAGCGGCAGGCGCGCCGCGTCTTTACCGAGCAAGGTTTTAAAGCGCGCAGTATCATGGCTGTCGAGTTGATTAAACATGCGTAGTTGTTGCTGATGTGACAGCCCGGCGCGGTAGTTATCCATCCACACGATACAGGTCCTGGCATCAATATGCTGTGGTTCGTAAGCGATATCAGTATTGGCGAGAAATCCCCACAGCGGGAAGGTGAAGCCGCGATAATTCATGGCGGCATCTTCCGCATCGGCCTGTAGCCACTGCCGCGCATCGCCGAAATGTTCCCCCACAATATAGGCTTCGGGCTGCGCTTCTTTTGCCGCCCGGGTAATACCGGCGACGTGATGCAAATTATGACGCGCCCCGCCCGCCTCGCCCAGCATATGTACGACATCCAGCCGCCAGCCGTCCATATTCCACGGAGCCTTTAGCCAGTGACGAACGATACTGTCCTCACCGCGATAGATCTCATCCACCAGCGTTTCTGATTGATAATCGAGTTTCGGCAGGCTCGGATAACCCAGCCAGTCCAGCGCCACGCCTTGTGGTGAAAAGGAGTACCAGTCGCGCCACGGCGAGTCCGGGTGATGGCACGCGCCGCCAGTGCTGCGGTTATGCCTGTCAAACCACGCATGCGAGTCGCCGCTATGATTAAACACGCCATCCAGCACCAGCCTCATGCCCTGCGCCTGGGTTTCACGCCGCAGGCGTAGCAGCGCCCGATCGCCGCCAAATTGCGGATCGACATGGCGATAATCTTCCGTGTCGTACTTATGGACGCTCGGCGCGGTAAATACCGGATTCAGATATAGCGCTGTGACGCCCAGTTTTTTCAGATACGGCAGCTTCTCACAAATGCCATTCAGACAGCCGCCGTAAAAGGTGGAACCGCCCGCCTGGGGGGTTAAAGGATCGTCCCAGTCGCGCAGCACAATCTCCTGACCTGCGGCATGATGGTAATACACCCGGTCCTGATCGGCTTCACGCGTCGCGCTGCGGGCAAAACGATCCGGGAAGATCTGATAAAAAATTTGATCGGCGACCCACTGCGGTCCGCTATCCGGCACATCAACCGCAAATTGTTCCAGACGCGCAGGCGGAAAACAGCTAAATCCCTGTGGCGTAAACCAAAGCTGGCGGTCGTGCCAAAGCAATTTAAAGCTGTAACGGCGACGGGGCTGCCCTAACGCGATATTGAGCGTCGCCCGCCACGCCGTCACGCCCGGCTGCGGCTGGCGGCGCTGTTTGCGCATCGCCAGTGAGATTTCTTCATTATCGAATTCTGAGCGCAACGTCACGCGAAACGGCGGATTTTCTCCGCTCAGCCACAGCGTAATGGTTAATTTATCGTTATGTTGCTTCACAAATGGGGCAACCGGTAAGTGCCAGGCATTCAACATCTCGTATCCCCTCTACTGAAAATGGGGCCACCTTGCCATAGAGATTTAAAGGATAACTCATCATCCAGGGGTTTATTAGGGGAGGAGACTCCAGGAGGAGAAGCGGCTCCACTTATCCGGCCTGCCGTTGCCTGCAGACCGGATAAGGCAGAGAAAAACGACTACGCCTGCGCCAATTGACGGTCGCGACGGCGTTTAAACATCCAGCCAATCAACAGCAGAACTATCCAGGCAAAGCCCACGTACAGTGAGATGCGGGTATCCGGATGGTAGCCGATAAGCGCAATAATGAAGACCAGGAAAATCAGGCCCGCTATTGTCGTTACGACACCGCCCGGCACCTTAAACTTCAGCGCTTTTACCTCTTCTGGCGGTAAACGACGACGGAAGGCGATTTGCGACAGCAGGATCATAATCCATACCCATACCGTGGCAAACGTCGCCAGCGAAGCAATCACCAGGAAGACGTTTTCCGGCATGATGTAGTTCAGGTAAACCGCAAACAGCAGCGCAATCGTCATCACCAGCACAGTGACCCACGGAATACCACGGCGTGACGTTTTGGCAAAGATTTTCGGCGCGCTCCCCTGCTCCGCCATACCATGCAGCATACGGCCTACGCCAAACACATCGGAGTTGATAGCGGAAAGCGAGGCGGTCAATACCACAAAGTTCAGAATGCTGGCGGCGAAGGTAATCCCCATATGCTGGAACGTCAGCACAAATGGACTGCCGTTTGTGCCGACCTGATTCCACGGATAGATAGACATAATGACGAACAGCGTGCCGACATAAAATACCAGGATACGCATAGGTACTGAGTTAATGGCGCGCGGAATGGATTTCTCCGGGTCTTTCGCTTCCCCGGCGGTGATACCGATAATCTCAATTCCGCCGTAAGCGAACATCACCATTTGCAGCGACATGATCATTCCCAGCCAGCCATTGCTGAAGAAGCCGCCGTTGCTCCACAGGTTATGAATGCCGGTCGGCTGCCCGCCGTTGCCAATTCCCCACACAATGATGCCGATACCCGCAACAATCATGATAATAATGGTGGCGACTTTGAAGAAGGAGAACCAAAACTCCAGCTCGCCGAACACCTTGACGCTCATCAGGTTGATGGCGCAAATGATCAGCACCACGCTAAGCACCCAAATCCAGTGCGGCACGGCGGGGAACCAGACTCCCATGTAAATGCCGAACGCGGTCACGTCGGCAATGGCGACGATCAAGATCTCAAAACAGTAGGTCCAGCCGGTAATGTAGCCCGCAAGCGGGCCGAGGTTTTCCTGCGCATAGCGCGAAAATGAGCTGGCGGCAGGGTTGTGAACGGACATTTCCCCCAATGCGCGCATAATGATATATGCCGCGACCCCGCCAATAATATAGGCCAACAGCACGCTCGGCCCCGCCATTTTGATGGCGTCCGCCGAGCCGTAAAACAGGCCGGTGCCGATTGCCGAACCTAATGCCATAAAGCGAATGTGCCGGGTGCTCAGCCCACGCTTTAGCTTATTATTGCTTTCCATCAATTTCTGACCTATCAACACAATAAAAAACCACGGGGCGTTAAGCCCCGTGGTGTACACATATGTCAGCGATTTTAGTGAGCGCTGGAGGTCACCTGCCGACCCGCCGCGCGATCCCAGATAATCGCCAGGATCACCATCACCACCGTTGGCATCAACCACGCCAGTCCCTGTTCCGCCAGCGGTAAACGCTGACTCCAGGCTGGCAGCATATCGCCAAAGGCAGATGCTTTGATGCCGTCAAGGATACCAAAAAGCAGACTGATAAACATGGCCGGCGCGATGATACGGGTGGAATTATGCCACCATGAGCGGGTAAAACTTAATACAACCAGTGCGATACACGGCGGATAGATAGCCGTCAGCACCGGAATGGAGATTTGAATCAGATGGCTCAGTCCAAGGTTTGACACCACCATAGAGAAGCCGCCGAGAATAAAGACCAGCGTGCGGTAAGACAGCGGAATATACTGCGCGAAAAACTCAGCGCAGGCGCAGGTCAGCCCCACCGCCGTCACCAGACACGCGATAAAGATCAGCGCCGCCAGCAGGAAGCTTCCCGCGCCGCCAAAGGTATGCTGAACGTAGGCATGAAGAATTGCCGCGCCGTTCGCTGACTGATCGACCAGCGTCGCGCTATCAGAACCTAAGCGGAACAAGGCAAGGTAAAGCAGCGTCAGCCCCACACCCGCCATCAGGCCGGCCCAGACCGTGTAACGCGTCAACAGGCGCGCTTCGGTCACGCCGCGAGAACGCGCCGCGTTCACAATAACGATACCAAACACCATCGCGCCAAGCGTATCCATCGTCAGATAGCCGTTCACAAATCCGTTAGAAAAGGCCGCATTCTGATAAGCGTCCAGGGCGTTGCTGATTGGACCGGCAGGCCAAACGATAGCCGCGACGGAAAGGATGACCAGCGCAATAATTTTCAACGGCGCCAGGAAATTCCCCACCGTATCCAGCAGCTTACCCGGATAGAGGGAAACCAGAATAACGATAGCGAAATAGACCACGCTGTAAATCAGCAACGGCATTGCAGAATCGCCGGTCAACGGAGCGATACCGACCTCAAACGACACCGTCGCGGTACGCGGCGTCGCAAATAACGGCCCGACGGCCAGATAGCAAACGGTCGCCAGCAGGAGTCCCGCCACTTTGCCAATCGGCGTACTGAGGCTGTCTACGCCGCCGCCGACTTTCGCCAGCGCCACAACAGTAAGAACCGGTAGCCCTACGGCGGTAATCAGAAAGCCAATAGCGGCTGTCCAGACGTGTTCACCCGCCTGCAAACCGACCATAGGAGGAAAGATAATATTGCCTGCGCCAACGAACAGCGCAAATGTCATAAAGCCCAGGGCGATGATATCGCGCGATTTTAACTGATGGGTCATAAAGTCTTACTGCCTGTGGATGGTGATGTTGTAAACATTAAAATTTTTGCCTTTCCCGGAGGATTATAAAGCGGCGTTTTTTATCAATTTCAGCGGGAAAAACTCCCGGACCGATGCGGCGAAGAATTGTTTTTCGATTTACCGCGCAAATGCAGTCGTAATGACAGCACCTGAAGCGCAATTTAAACGCTTATAACGTTTTAAAGCAAGGTGGGATCTAAAAACCAGATGAATATAGCGATATGAAATTTACAACCAGAATAAAACACCATTCTCATGAAAAAGTTATGGCTAATCATGCGAACAAAAAATCACCAAACGTTGAATGTTTCAACGAGCCCGTCTTAACTGCAAAGAAAATAAGCCAGCATCCGCTGGCTTATGGAAAGTTATACTTACGAAAGGCAATTAATCGCTATTTTTGGCAATTAAACGTTCCGGCAGCACAAAGCTAAATCGCGTTCCTTTGCCAGGCGAACTGTCGATTTCAAGGCGGCTTTCATGGTGATTCAACGCATGTTTCACAATCGCCAATCCCAGGCCGCTGCCGCCCGTTTGCCGCGAACGCGCTTTATCGACGCGGTAGAAGCGTTCGGTCAGACGAGGAATATGCTCGGCAGCAATCCCCGGACCGTTATCTTGAATGCAAAATTCAGCGCCATGCGCGGCACGTCGCCAGCTCACCGTAATATGCGTTCCCGCCGGCGTATGGTTTACCGCGTTATACACCAGGTTTGAGATCGCGCTACGTAGCTGCTCTTCATTGCCCAGAACGCTAAGACTATCGTCGACCTCAAACGTAAAGGTATGTTTCTGCTGGCTGAGCGTCTGCGCTTCACGCTCCACGACCCGCAGCATCATTGGTACATCCACTTTTTCATTTAATAACAGCGCCGGGGCCGCCTCAATTTTAGACAGCGTAAGCAGTTGTTTTACCAGCCCTTCCATACGATACGTTTGCTCGCGCATCGTATGCAGCGCTTTCTCTCGCGTCGCCCCCTCCAGCGCCTGTTCCTGCATCATTTCCAGATAGCCTTGCAATACCGTCAAGGGCGTACGCAACTCATGGCTGACGTTGGCGAAAAAGTTACGTCTGGCGCCTTCAAGCTGATGCATTTGCGTCACATCGCGCGCCACCATCAGGAGTTGTTTATCGGTATAAGGCATGACGCGGATCTCCAGATGCCGTCCGGTATTGAGCACCAAATGAAGCGGACGGGTGAAATCACGCGTTTTTAAATACTGGGTAAACTCCGGATAACGCAGTAGATTGAGAATATTCTGCCCGTTGTCATCCGGCCAGCGTAGCCCCAGTATCTGTTGCGCCAAACCGTTACACCAAAAAATGCCGCCCTCTTCTGTGGTCAGTACCACGGCATCAGGCAGCGACTCCGCGCCACTGCGAAAACGTTTAATCAGGTTCCCCAGCTCGCGGCGACGCTTCTTATTTCGCAACTGCATCTGGTGTAAACCGTATAACAGCGGTTCCCAACTTCCCCGTCCCGGCGGCGGCGTCATACTTCTGTCGACCCAAAGCCACCAGGAGAGGCGTAACAAATTCCAGAAATGCCAGACAAGCAGTCCCGTCACCGCCGCCAGTAAAAACCACGGCAGATAACCAAAAAAAGCGCTAAGGATAAGCGCGGGGATGCAACAGAGCACCAGCTCCAGCACCAGCCTTTTCCATGACAGCCGTTCCAGCACGCGTCATACTCCCTCAAGAATGGAAAGCCTTCTCCGCCAGAAACCTGTGTTCTACTGGCGGAAAAGGCATTAAAAGCGGGTCGAAAAACGATACCCTGTCCCGCGTACCGTTTGCACCATCCGGTCGTGGCCGCTGTGCTCCAGCGCCTTACGCAAACGGCGAATATGCACGTCGACCGTCCGGTCTTCAACGTACACATTGGTGCCCCAGACATGATTGAGTAGCTGTTCGCGGCTGTAAACCCGTTCCGGGTGCGTCATAAAGAAATGGAGTAATTTAAATTCGGTCGGCCCCATATCCAGCGGGCTGTCGCCGGTCATCACGCGGTGAGAGCCGGGATCAAGGCTCAGTCCCTGCATCTCGATCACCTCTTCAACCGCCATCGGCGAGATGCGCCGCATAACGGCTTTAATGCGCGCCACCAACTCTTTGGGGGAAAACGGCTTGGTAATGTAATCGTCAGCGCCGGTTTCCAGCCCGCGCACACGATCTTCTTCCTCACCTCTCGCGGTCAGCATAACCACCGGAATATCCCGGGTCAGGGCTTCACGTTTGAGATGTTTAATAAACTGTAACCCTGACCCACCGGGCAACATCCAGTCAAGAAGGATGAGATCCGGCCAGGGTTCATTAAGTTTATTCACCGCACTGTCATAATCTTCGGCTTCTACGGGCTGAAAGCCATTTTGTTCGAGCACGAAGCACACCATTTCACGGATCGGCGCCTCATCTTCTACGACCAGAATACGTCTCGCCATAATTTGCCCTGTTAGTCGTTAGTTATCAATGCCGCGCCATTATGCGTCAGATTTATGACAGATTTATGAAAAAAAAAGGCGGCATTGATAGCATGTTGATGATTTATGACACCGGTGAAACCGTGCATTACCGTGTACCGGCGGTAAATTGCGCCCAAAAATGGAGGGGATGACGTGTATAATCCCGTTCACGCTTTTTTTGCATGGAACAATTATGCGCATCCTCCACACCTCTGACTGGCATCTGGGACAAAACTTCTACAGTAAAAGCCGCGCCGCGGAGCATCAGGCTTTTCTGGACTGGCTGCAGGAGACCGCGCAGGCCCATCAGGTGGATGCCATTATTGTCGCTGGCGATATTTTTGATACCGGTTCGCCGCCAAGCTATGCCCGAGAACTTTATAACCGTTTCGTCGTTAATTTACAGCAAACGGGCTGTCATCTGGTGGTGCTGGCCGGTAATCATGATTCCGTCGCCACGCTAAACGAATCGCGCGACATTCTGGCGTTTCTCAATACAACCGTGATCGCCAGCGCGGGCTATGCGCCGCGGCTACTTCATCGTCGCGACGGTTCTCCGGGCGCCGTACTGTGCCCCATTCCCTTTTTGCGCCCGCGCGACATTATTACCAGTCAGGCGGGATTATCCGGCAGCGAGAAACAGCAGCAACTTCTTCATGCGATTGCCGATTATTATCAACAGCAATATCGGGAAGCATGCCAGCTACGCGGCGAACGAAAGCTGCCGGTTATCGCGACGGGACATTTAACCACCGTCGGCGCCAGCAAAAGCGATGCGGTTCGCGACATTTATATCGGTACGCTGGATGCCTTTCCGGCGCAGCATTTCCCCCCAGCGGATTATATCGCATTAGGACACATTCACCGCGCGCAATGTGTCGGCGGCACGGAGCATATCCGCTATTGCGGCTCGCCCATCGCCCTCAGCTTTGATGAGTGCGGCAAAAGCAAATGCGTGCATCTGGTGACCTTCGACCAGGGGAAATGGCAAAGCACCGAAAGTCTGGCTGTCCCCGTGACTCAACCGTTGGCGGTTTTAAAAGGCGACCTGGCATCAATTACCGAACAGCTTGAGCAGTGGCGCGGCGTTGAGCAATCGCCCCCCGTCTGGCTGGATATTGAAATCACCACCGATGACTATCTGCACAATATCCAACGCAGAATACAGACGCTAACGGAGTCGCTACCCGTAGAGGTATTACTGGTGCGCCGTAGCCGCGAACAGCGCGAGCGCTCGCTGGCGAACGAACGGCGGGAAACATTAAGCGAGCTTAGCGTGGAGGAGGTTTTTGCGCGGCGTCTGGCGCTGGAAGCGTTAGATCCCCCGCAGCGCGAGCGCCTGAATCAGCTCTTTTCCAGCACGCTCTACGCGTTGAATGAGGAGCATGAGGCATGAAAATTCTCAGTTTGCGTCTGAAAAACCTGAACTCGCTGAAAGGAGAATGGAAGGTCGATTTTACCGCCGAACCGTTTGCCAGTAACGGGTTATTCGCCATTACCGGCCCGACCGGCGCGGGAAAAACCACCTTGCTTGACGCCATCTGCCTGGCGCTGTACCACGAAACGCCGCGCCTGAATACGGTATCGCAGTCGCAAAACGATTTGATGACGCGCGATACGGCGGAATGTCTGGCCGAAGTGGAGTTCGAGGTAAAAGGCGAAGCCTGGCGCGCGTTCTGGAGCCAGAACCGAGCCCGAAATCAGCCTGACGGCAATCTCCAGGCCCCACGCGTAGAGCTGGCGCGGTGTTCAGACGGAAAGATCTTTGCCGATAAGGTAAAGGATAAACTGGAGATGATCGCCACGTTGACCGGGCTGGACTACGAGCGCTTCACCCGTTCGATGTTGTTATCACAGGGGCAGTTCGCCGCCTTTCTTAACGCCAAAGCGAAAGAGCGCGCAGAGCTTCTGGAGGAGCTCACCGGCACTGAGATTTACGGGCAGATCTCCGCACAGGTATTTGAAAAACATAAATCAGCCCGTCTCGAACTGGAAAAGTTACAAGCGCAGGCCAGCGGCGTCGCCCTATTGGCGGACGAACAGTTACAGCAACTGGAAGCTAGTTTGCAGGCGCTTACTGACGAAGAGAAACGCCTGCTGGCCGACCAGCAGGGACAGCAGCAGCACCTTCACTGGCTGACCCGAAAAAACGAGCTCCACACTGAATTACACGCCCGACAGCAGGCGCTGTACGCGGCGCAAGAGGCGCGAGAAAAAGCGCAGCCGCAGCTCGCGGCGTTGACTCTGGCGCAACCCGCTCGCCAGTTGCGCCCGCATTGGGAGCGCATTCAGGAACAAACCCGCGCCGTTGAGCGTGTTCGCCAGCACAGTGATGAAGTGAATGCTCGCTTACAAAGCGCGTATCGCCTGCGCCAGCGTATCCGCGCCTGCGCGCATCGACAATTCACGCAACTGAACGCCACAGGGCAGCGGTTGAAGACATGGCTGGCGGAACACGACGGCATCCGCGTCTGGCGCAGCGAACTGGCGGGGTGGCGAGCATTATTAACACAACAATCCCACGATCGGGCGCAACTGAGCCAATGGCAACAGCAGTTGCTGAGCGATACGCGTCAGCGTGATGCGCTACCGCCGCTCACGCTCGACCTCACGCCACAGGCGCTGGCGGAAGCCAGAGCATTGCATACCCGACAGCGTCCGCTACGCCATCGTCTCGCCGCGCTTCAGGGGCAAATTATCCCGAAACAAAAGCGTCAGGCGCAGCTACAGGCAGCTATCGCGCGTCATCATCAGGAGCAGACGCAATACACCCAACGTCTGGCGGATAAACGCCTGAGTTATAAGACTAAAGCGCAGGAGCTTGCGGACGTTCGCACTATTTGCGAGCAGGAGGCGCGCATCAAAGATCTGGAAAGCCAGCGGGCGCACTTACAGTCCGGCCAGCCATGTCCGCTTTGCGGCTCGACGACGCACCCGGCCATCGCCGCCTATCAGGCGCTGGAACTGAGCGCGAATCAAACCCGCCGCGACGCGCTGGAAAAAGAGGTCAAAACGCTGGCGGAAGAAGGCGCCGCGCTGCGAGGACAGTTAGATGCCTTAACGCAACAATTACAGCGGGATGAAAGCGAGGCGCAGTCGTTGTTGCAGGAGGAGCAAGCGCTTACTGAGGAATGGCAAACGCTGTGCGCTACGCTGGGCGTTCAGCTCCAGCCGCAAGAAGACCTCGCGGGCTGGCTGGCCGCCGCGGAAGAGCATGAGCAACAGTTGGATCAGCTCAGCCAGCGTCATGCTCTACAAACGCAAATCGCGGCGCATACTGAACAGGTAGCGCGCTTTACCGCGCAGATTGCGCAGCGTCAGGCGTCGCTGATGGCTGATTTGGCGCAGTATACGCTTTCCCTTCCAGCGCCAGAAGACGAGGCCGCATGGCTGAATGAGCGCGCCGACGAAGCGAAAATATGGCAACAGCGTCAGACCGAGTTCGCGGATTTGCAAACGCAGATCGACAGGCTTGCCCCGTTGCTGGAAACGCTACCGCAAACGGATACCGCGGATTCCGACGACGACGTGCCGCTGGATAACTGGCGGCAGGCGCATGATGAGTGCGTGTCATTACAAAGCCAGTTGCAAACCCTGCAGGAACAGACGACGCAGGAACAGCAGCGCGCCGCCGAGGCGATAGCGCACTTTGATGCGGCGTTAAAAAATAGCCCGTTTGACAGCCAGGCAACGTTCCTGGCGGCGTTGCTGGATGAAGAGACCGTGACCCGTCTGGAAAAACAACAACAAACGCTGGAAAGTCAGCTACAACAAGCGAAGGCGTTAAGCGCGCAGTCCACGCAGGCGCTGGCTGACCATCAGCAACAGCCGCCCGCCGGTCTGGACCCAACGTGTACGGCGGAGCAGCTCGCGCAGCGGCTGGCGCAGTTGGCGCAACAACTGCGTGAAAACACGACACGCCAGGGGGAAATCCGCCAGCAAATTAAACAGGATGCAGATAATCGGCAGCGCCAACGGGCGCTGATGGCGGAAATGAAACAAGCCTCTCAGCAAGTGGAAGACTGGGGCTATCTCAATGCGCTGATCGGCTCTAAAGAAGGTGATAAGTTCCGCAAATTCGCCCAGGGACTGACGCTGGATAATCTGGTCTGGCTGGCGAATCATCAGCTCACCCGCCTGCATGGCCGCTATTTATTGCAGCGCAAAGCCAGCGACGCGCTGGAACTGGAGGTTGTCGATACCTGGCAGGCCGACGCCGTGCGCGATACGCGAACGTTATCAGGCGGCGAAAGTTTCCTGGTCAGCCTGGCGCTGGCGCTGGCGTTATCAGATTTGGTCAGCCATAAAACGCGCATTGATTCTTTGTTCCTCGACGAAGGCTTCGGCACGCTTGATAGCGAAACGCTGGACGCCGCGCTGGATGCGCTCGACGCGTTGAATGCCAGCGGGAAGACCATCGGTGTGATTAGCCATGTGGAAGCCATGAAAGAACGTATCCCCGTGCAGATAAAAGTGAAAAAAATCAATGGGCTTGGTTATAGCAAACTGGACAAAGCGTTTGCTGTGGAGTAACGCGAGTGTCATCCTGCGCACAGCATACTGTCATGACATAGCATAATAATGAATACACAAAGACGGATAAGGAATGGTATTACCTCGCGCTTATCCGCAAGCTATACGTTGATTGGCTGTGACAATTCACAGCCACAGCGCGCAACATGCGCCTTTATTTTCGGCAGGTGGTATGAAAAAAGTTATTTTTTCTTTGGCGCTGGGTACGTTCGGCCTGGGGATGGCCGAGTTTGGCATTATGGGCGTGCTGACGGAGCTGGCACGCGATGTCGGGATAACGATTCCCGCCGCCGGGCATATGATCTCGTTTTACGCCTTCGGCGTCGTGCTGGGCGCGCCTGTTATGGCGCTCTTTTCCAGCCGCTTTTCGCTTAAACATATACTGCTGTTTCTGGTCACGCTGTGCGTGATGGGCAATGCCATATTTACCTTTTCCTCGTCATATCTGATGCTCGCCGTCGGCAGACTGGTTTCCGGCTTTCCGCACGGCGCCTTTTTTGGCGTCGGCGCCATTGTCCTGTCAAAGATTATCCGCCCCGGGAAAGTCACCGCCGCCGTCGCGGGTATGGTTTCAGGGATGACGGTGGCGAATCTGGTGGGCATTCCGGTCGGCACTTACCTGAGCCAGGAATTTAGCTGGCGCTACACCTTTTTATTGATCGCGGTTTTCAACATCGCCGTGCTCACCGCGATTTTCTTCTGGGTGCCGGATATCCGTGACAAAGCCCAAGGCAGCCTGCGCGAGCAGTTCCACTTCTTGCGTAGTCCTGCGCCGTGGCTCATTTTCGCCGCCACGATGTTCGGCAATGCGGGCGTTTTTGCCTGGTTCAGCTATATCAAGCCATTTATGATGTACATCTCCGGTTTTTCGGAGACGAGCATGACGTTTATTATGATGCTGGTCGGGCTGGGGATGGTGTTAGGCAATCTGTTAAGCGGCAAACTCTCCGGCAGATATACTCCGCTGCGCATCGCGGTAGTGACTGACCTCGTTATCGTGCTCTCTCTCATGGCGCTCTTTTTCTTCAGCGAATACAAAACGGCATCGCTGACTTTCGCGTTTATCTGCTGCGCTGGTCTGTTTGCGCTCTCTGCGCCGCTGCAAATCCTGCTGCTGCAAAACGCCAAAGGCGGCGAACTGCTGGGCGCGGCGGGAGGGCAAATCGCGTTTAATCTCGGTAGCGCGATTGGCGCCTGGTGCGGCGGGCTGATGCTGACACTAGGTTTTGCGTACCACTATGTGGCGCTTCCCGCCGCCCTGCTCTCGTTTTCCGCCATGTCGTCGTTGCTGGTATACGGACGTCTAAAACACAAGCAGCCATCGGTCACGCCGGTTGCCGGATGACGCGCCATCCGGCTAGCAACGTTACGCCAGCGGCCACAGCCAGGCCGCGCCGCGCACGCCGCTCGAATCGCCATGCCGCGCCTTACGTACCGGCGTCTCGCACTCGCCGCCAAAAACAAACGATTTCATCAGCGACGGAACCGTCTTGTACAGGCGCTCAACATTGCTCATACCGCCGCCCAGCACAATGACATCCGGATCCAGAATATTCACGACATGAGATAATGCTTTCGCCAGCCGTAGCTCATAACGGCTTAACGCCAGTTCCGCCACGGCATCCTGCGCGTCGACCAGACGAATAATCTCATCGCCTTTTAGCGCGTTACCGCTCAAACGCTGGTAATCCGTGGCGAATCCCGTACCGGAAATAAAGGTTTCGATACAGCCTTGTTTACCGCAATAACAGGGAATTTCTTCGCGGTAACGCAACTCATCGTCATCCATCCACGGCAACGGATTGTGGCCCCATTCACCTGCCGTACCGTTGCCGCCGATGTGCGCCCGGCCATTTAGCGCTACGCCCGCGCCACACCCGGTACCGATAATCACCGCAAATACCGTTTGCGCCCCCGCCGCCGCGCCATCCACCGCCTCTGATACCGCCAGGCAATTGGCATCGTTGGCTAACCGCACTTCACGCTTCAGACGACGGCTCACATCGCTATCGAACGGCTGGCCGTTAAGCCACGTAGAGTTAGCGTTTTTTACCACGCCGGTGTAAGGCGAGAGAGAACCGGGAATGCCAATGCCAACGCTACCGGTCTGGCCGGTCGCCTGTTCCGCCATGTCGACCAGCGTAGCGATGGTTTCTATCGTTTGCTGATAATCCTCCCGCGGCGTAGGCAGACGATGGCGAAACCGCTGCTCTCCTGCATCATCAAGCGCAATGACTTCCGTTTTTGTGCCGCCTAAATCGATACCAATACGCACATACCGCTCCTCATTTTTTGGGAATATCAACAGGGTAGAATTCACCGTTCTGATTGGCAATGCAAGCCTGCCGACAATTCGTTACTATACCGCCTGGATTTAACGACAAGGCCGTGGAAATTATCATGCTGTGGTTCAAAAATTTAATGGTTTACCGTCTTAGCCGCGATATCACATTACGCGCCGAAGAGATGGAGAAACAGCTCGCCTCAATGACGTTTACCCCATGCGGTAGCCAGGATATGGCCAAAATGGGCTGGGTTCCGCCGATGGGCTCTCACAGCGATGCGTTAACGCACACCGCCAATGGCCAAATTATTATTTGCGCGCGCAAAGAAGAGAAAATCCTGCCATCGCCAGTGATCAAACAGGCTCTGGAGGCGAAAATCCAGAAACTGGAAGCCGATCAGGGACGCAAGCTGAAGAAGACGGAAAAAGATTCCCTGAAGGATGAAGTGTTGCATTCGTTGCTGCCGCGCGCGTTTAGCCGCTTCAGTCAGACAATGATGTGGATTGATACCGTTAACGGCCTGATTATGGTTGACTGCGCCAGCGCGAAAAAAGCGGAAGATACTTTGGCGCTACTGCGTAAAAGTCTTGGCTCGCTGCCGGTCGTCCCGCTGGCGCTGGAAAATCCGATTGAGCTGACGCTCACCGAGTGGGTGCGCTCCGGTACGGTCGCTCAGGGTTTCCAGTTGCTGGACGAAGCCGAATTGAAAGCGATGCTGGAAGATGGCGGCGTGATCCGCGCGAAAAAGCAGGATCTGGTCAGCGACGAGATCGCCGTTCATATTGAAGCGGGTAAAGTGGTCACGAAGCTGGCGCTCGACTGGCAGCAGCGCATTCAATTCGTCATGTGCGATGACGGCTCCATTAAGCGTCTGAAATTCTGCGATGAGCTGCGCGACCAGAACGAAGATATCGACCGGGAAGATTTTGCCCAACGTTTTGACGCGGACTTTATCCTGATGACCGGCGAGCTGGCGGCGCTGATTCAAAGCCTGGTGGAAGGATTAGGCGGCGAAGCGCAGCGCTAACCAGATGGCCCCTCTCCGCCGGAGAGGGGACTCACCGTTACAAATAGCGGCACAGATACGAGGTGGGCTCAGCAACCTGGAGATGAAACTCGCTGTGGCCAGGCACGTTAAACACCTCACCGGCTGTATACACTTTCCATTCGACAGTTCCCGGCAACAGTACCTTCAACGCGCCGCTCACAACCGTCATCTCTTCGGGTTCGGCGGTGCCAAATGTATACTCCCCTTCCGCCATCACACCAACGCTGGCCCGGCCGGTGCTACTGCTGGTAAATCCAATAGACTTCACTTTCCCGGAAAAGTATTCATTGCTTTGTAGCATAATCAGGCCCCGTCTCATTATTAAATTAACACCCAATATAGAGTCCTGACGTTCGGCCTGTCACGTAAAATTAGACAAGCAGTTCTGAAGCTAACCGCGCAATCAAAACATTAGAGAGTAAAACCGGCACATCCAGCGCCTGCTGTAAAATATCCCGATGACGCTGATGAAAACCCAGACAATCCAGCATAATGACGTCCGCGCCTTGATCCAGTAGCGCCTGCCCGGCATCAATTAACTGTTGCTCAGAACCGTGAACCGGATTCGCCAGCGAATACACCGGCGGCATTTGCAATACCTGCCATTTTTTCTCCTGGGCCGCCAGAAGTTCTGCAACAGGCACAATCACGCCCACCTGATGCCCATCCACAATAGAGGCGACAAGCGGTGGAATAATACGCAGCGGTTCAAGCAAAATAGAATTACGGGCTGCCATACTTTTAATCGCCGCGGTGCTCATCAGTATAATGACGTCATAACCCTGGTTATCCAGCACCTCGACAACGCTCTGTAAATCTCGCTCCACCTTCTGGCGGGAAACATGGGCTATCTGGTTATCATTTAGCAACGTCAAAAGCGGATCGTCGCCAGGCTCTACAGCGTAATCCGCCATAACGTCTTCCCGGCTCATTTTTCCCAGCAGGCTATGATGGGTGATGTGTTGTTCGTCGATGTATTCCGTCAGAAGCGGTAACACTTCGCTCATTGGCACAACGCCGATTGTGAGGATTGCCAACGACGCACTCATTTTTATTCCACCTTATTACTTCGTCGTAATTCCCGGGCAAATATTCACACGCTCACCGCGCTACCTGCCCTACAAATCTCAGAAAGCGTAGCAGCAGATGAGCAACGTATTGTGTAAAGATTCCAAATAACTCCAATATTGTATTGTTATCGCTTAATTTACGGTTTTAGTTGCCAGTATCAATGTTTCAAGAATGTGATGGAGATACAATTTAGGGGTACTCAGAATCCCTTCCGAGTGGTTCATGCGTCTATGATTTATCCGGATCTTCGTAACGTTTTTTCGCATCCATCGCTTCTTCTGCGGTCGGATGCTCGCTGATGAGCGAATCAGGTTTCGGATGGTCAGCCCGTAGCTGATACCACGTCACCGTCTGGCCCGGCGTGCCTTTTTCAATGGTGACGATATAAGCTTCCCGCGGATAAGGTGGTCTGGTTGGCATAACGTTTCCTTTATTCTGGGTGAGCGTTAAGTATAGACATCTCCCTGTAACCGTTGCGTCGACGGCGGCAGCGCCGCAATAATTTCAGAAACGACCTGGGCCGGCGCTTTCGTCGCGTCAATAATGTAATGCGCCGTTTCGCGATACAACGCGTCACGCTGCTCAAGCACTTCCCGAACCTCTTCGCTCAACGGCTTGCCGGTGAGGGTCGGGCGCAGATCCGCTTCAGGTTCAGCCTCAAGCCGGTTAACCAGCGTGGATACCGGCGCGCACAGATAAATCACTACGCCAACACGGTGCATATAACGTCGGTTATACTCCGTGAGAATAATACCGCCTCCCGTCGCCACGACAGTCGAAGGCGCGCTTACCGCCTCCAGGGCCGCGGTTTCCCGGGCGCGGAACCCTCCCCAGCCTTCTTTTTCAACGATATCAGCGACGCTCATCTGCACGTGCGATTGCAGCCAGCGGTCGGTATCTGCAAACCGAAAACCGGTTGCCTGCGCCAGCGCCATACCGATGGTGGTTTTCCCACAGCCCCGCGGGCCAACAAGATAAAGAGGTTGCATCATAGCAGGCGTTCCCCCAGGAACTGCGCATACGCAGGATTTGATATCAGCAATGTTATAATCATATCATCTAACTAGTAC
Organism: Salmonella sp. SAL04213; assembly: GCF_046550535.1. Classification (NCBI taxonomy): domain Bacteria; kingdom Pseudomonadati; phylum Pseudomonadota; class Gammaproteobacteria; order Enterobacterales; family Enterobacteriaceae; genus Salmonella; species Salmonella sp. SAL04213. The sequence goes on from NZ_JBGDXS010000001.1 coordinate 924,482, forward strand.
AACGCATAAATGTAAATAATAATTTACACAAAGGTACTAAAGTCACAATATTAGTACTATAGCAAGAATCAGAAATGAATAAACTGTAAATTTTTCATTACAGGATTTATTTTTTACGCTGGCTTTCCAGCCACCACTTATCCAGCTCGGCGGCAAAATGCTGACGATCGCGCGGCGAGAGAGTGTTTGGCCCCCCCGTTTGTACGCCGCTGGCGCGTAGCGTGTCCATAAAGTCACGCATCGTCAGACGTTCGCGAATCGTGGCGTCGCTATAGCGTTCTCCCCGGGGATTAAGAGCCGCAGCGCCTTTTTCCAGCACTTCAGCCGCCAGCGGAATATCCGCGGTAATCACCAGATCGCCCGCTTCGCATTGACGCACGATTTCATTGTCCGCCACGTCAAACCCGGCGGCCACGCGGAGCGTGCGGATAAAACGCGAAGGCGGCACGCGCAAGGCCTGATTGGCAACCAGAATAAGCGGCAACTGCATCCGCTCGGCGGCGCGGTACAAAATTTCTTTAATGACATTCGGACACGCATCCGCATCCACCCAGATGGTCATAATGTCTCCCGTACGGTATACAATCTTTTATTGTCTCGCGCTTTAGTCTTTCATCAAAGTGCTGTTTCTCCTTCTGCCCGTTTTCAATCCGCGTTAAGCTAACCATTCCCCATAACACACAAACATAGGGAGTGACGAGATGGAGAAGAAAATCGGTTTTATTGGCTGCGGTAATATGGGCAAGGCTATTCTTGGCGGACTGATTGCCAGCGGTCAGGTACTTCCCGGCCAGATCTGGGTCTACACCCCCTCCCCCGATAAAGTTGCCGCCCTGCATGACCAGTACGGCATTAATGCAGCGCAAAGCGCGCAGGAGGTCGCTCAGGTCGCGGATATCGTTTTCGGCGCGGTAAAACCGGGCATTATGGTGAAAGTGCTCAGTGAAATCTCCTCCAGCCTGAACAAAGACTCGCTGGTGGTCTCTATCGCCGCAGGCGTAACGCTTGATCAGCTTGCGCGCGCGCTGGGACACGACCGTAAAATCATTCGCGCTATGCCGAATACGCCGTCGCTGGTCAACGCAGGAATGACCTCCGTCACGCCCAACGCGCTGGTCACACCGGAAGATACGGCTGATGTGCTGAATATTTTCCGCTGCTTTGGCGAGGCGGAGGTGATTGCTGAGCCGATGATCCATCCGGTGGTTGGCGTGAGCGGATCTTCGCCGGCCTATGTCTTTATGTTTATCGAGGCGATGGCGGACGCAGCCGTTCTTGGTGGTATGCCTCGCGCTCAGGCTTATAAATTCGCCGCGCAGGCCGTCATGGGGTCGGCGAAAATGGTACTCGAAACCGGAAAGCATCCCGGCGAACTGAAAGATATGGTGTGCTCGCCTGGCGGAACGACGATTGAAGCCGTACGCGTTCTGGAAGAACGTGGCTTCCGCGCTGCGGTAATAGAAGCGATGACGAAGTGTATGGAAAAATCAGAGGCGCTCAGTAAATCCTGAAGCCCGGCTGGACGTCATGCCGCCACTTCGGTGCGGTTACGTCCGGCATTCTTTGCTTTGTAAAGCGCCATATCCGCAGACTTTAGCCATTCCCGATAATGACCGATTTGTGGCGTTAACGGCGCCACGCCCACGCTGATACGTAACATGACCTGCGGCGCGCCCGGCAAGCGTAAGGTATTTAGCCGTTCATGCACTCGCGACATGGCGGTAATCGCGCTGTCTGCCGGCGTTCCGCACATAATCACCGCAAATTCGTCGCCGCCAAAGCGCCCGATAATATCACTCCCGCGTAGCGTTATCTGTAATTGACGCGTCAGGGCGATAATAGCCTCATCCCCAACATCATGTCCCCAAGTGTCGTTAATGCTCTTAAAATGATCGATATCGATAATCAACAATGTCGCCTCCCGATGGTGGCGTCGGCTGTGATCGAATTCATTACGTAATAAAATTTCCCAGTGGCGTCGGTTATAGACGCCGGTCATGCCATCCCGCGAACTCATCGCCTGCAAGCGTCGCTTATGTTCCGCTAATTTAATGGCCGTTTGATAACTTACCCAGGCGAACAGAAGCGGATACAACATAATGACGGGCAAAGAGAGTGTGACTTCCAGCGACGAGCTTCGCATCGCGACGGGTAGCCCGGTAAGCTGCAACGTCACCAGACATGACGCCAGCAAAAGGCCCATTCCGACAGTGAATAGCCGCCGCCCGCCAGCGCCCATCAGATTCATGCTCATCATCATAAACAGCGCGGCGGCAGGCAACATATTGACGCCCATCAACGCGATCCACATGCCGGAGAGGATCGCATCCACTTTCAGGTTGTAAATTTCCTGGCGTAGCGGATCAAGGGCTTTCGCCGCCCACTGCCACGCCAGATGCGGCCAGACAAAAGACCAGCCGACCAGCAATAGCCACCAGCCGCCAAAGACAGGTTGCGACACTAACACGGCGGCCACCGGTAAAAACATCCCCCCTAACCCCACCGCGCGCGGTAGCCTGATGCGCCGGGCGAAGCGCAATCCGGAGCGCTGACGATCATCAGGAGGGTCAGGCGGCGTTACCGCCTGTTCAACCGCTTTTCGGTAAAAATTTTCATCATTCATTATTTTTGGGAACATTTAGAAACAATTTTCCCAAATTATAGAAACAGAGCGCATGGAGGGAGTATGAAATTTCGGGTGAGTGTTTTTCAGGACTCACCCGATAGCACTACGCCGCTTTTTTCAGGCAGGCGCTCATAAACTTGCTACGGTCATCGCCTTTCAGGGATTGTTCCGTCGCCTGAACATTGCATTCACGCATTTTCTGCTGTTGCGGCGTCAGGCTTTTCTCGCCAGGGGCTGACTGACTGTTTTTCAGGCAGTCGCTAAGGTAAGTTTTACGCGCATCGCCTTTCAACGCTTGCGCTGTCGCCTGCTGATTACAGGTCGTCATGCGCTGCTGTTGCGGCGTTAACGGTTTCTCGGTTGCGCCGACGGCGGTTAAAAAGACCAGGCCAAAAAGTAAAGTCACCAGTAATGTTATTTTCATAGCACCATCCTTTTGTCAGTGTACACATTACACGTTGTCCCTTTGGGAAATATCCCAGGGACTTTATATAAGTCTGGCTGTTACTGGCAAAAATACCACCCGGCTGTAAAAGTATTACTTACCGTTAGCAATAGATGTTTTATTGATTGACAAACCGTAGGCTAATGTGCAATTCGATTATCCACAGTCACACTGGCAGGATGCAGAAGAACAGCGCATAACGTTACACTGTTATTACCATAGCCGCTTCGTTTTTATTTTGCTCTGTATTACCCAGAAGAAAATAAAAACGAAGCGGCTATGTTATTTCATAAAAGTAACGTTATAACAACTGTGTTGTTTTAAAATACGATTAGTGCCGGGGGTGTCTCAGCAACTTTTTTACATATTGGCGCAGCAATTCCGTATCGTGATCAGGAACGCTGGCATCCGGCTTTACGCCTTCAAGTGCCCCCTCTACCTGACGTATCAACATCTCCTGCTCGTTTTGCGCCATGTTACGTAACATTGCTGTGACGATAATCTCTAACGCTTCTACCTGAGCAACCAGTTCTTTCGACTCTTCTTCTTTTTGGGCTAGCTTAAGCAACAACTCTGCTATGAGATTTTTCATGACCATATTTCCTTATTAGTTCCAGGGTGACGTTATCACTATGAAGAACCACTGCCTAGAGGCTGAAAGTACTATTTTTATGATACAGGAAGAACTTTACACAAATAATTATCACTGTCGCCGCAGCGAAACGTTTCTCAGACCGAAAACGAGACGATAATAAACCATCAAAAAACAATAATCACGCTATATCATAATTTAAGGTTATGCCATCTATAGAAAAACTTCACGGATAAAGAATATATCTTTTAATTTAAACCATATCGTAACGGCAGAAGCGCCGTTACGATGCACCGCTATTGGCCTTTCGCTTTTTGCGCGTTACGCCGACGACGTAACGCCAGGGTCAGTTGCCCGATATTGATCAACACGATCGCCGCCGTAGCGATAAAAACCCAGCGGAAACCGGCCATCGCCGATACCGTCGCGCCCATCAACGGCCCAACCACGTTGCCCAGGTACATAAATGACTGGTTGTAGCCAAAAATACGTCCGGTAATTTGGTCACTGGAGTATTTCACCAATAACGTTTGTACGGCGGGTAACATCGCGCCATCGGCAAAGCCCAACAAGAAACGCAACAGCCCCAACTGGAACGGCGTGGTGACCCAGGACATCGCGAAGAAAAGCAGCACTGCGCAGATAAGCGTGGCCATCAGAATTCTTTCCGTGCCGATTCTGTCGCCAAGTTTTCCCAGGCGAGGCGCGGAGATAAGCGCAGAGATACCGGGCACCGAGGCAATTAACCCGCTAAGAAAGGCGATGTTATTACTGTCCGGCATCATTGATTTGATAAACAGCGCCAGGATTGGACTGATGGAACCATTACAGAGTTGAATGACCATCGTGGTAAAAAACAAACTGATCACCAGCGCAGGATAAGGTAACGACGCAAAAACGGCTTTACCGCTCAGGCGTTCGCTTTTCTTGATGACCGGACGCACGCCTTCTTTAATTAAAAATAGCGTGACCAGAAAGCTCACCACCAACAGCATGGCGGTAATCAGAAATACCGCCCGCAGCCCGATATGATCCGCGACAAAGCCGCCCATTAACGGCCCGCCGATAACGCCGCTGATCTGCGCGGTAGAAAGCGTACTGAGCGCCCAGCCGCTACGTTCGCGCGGTACCTGAGAGGCTACCAGCGCCATGGCATTGGGGATATAGCCTGACGTTAACCCCATGATTCCGCGCAACAGGAAAAGTTGCCAGACATGGGTCGCAAATGCCTGCAGTAGAATAGCTATCGCCATCCCGAGCGACGCGCGCAATAGCATCAGTTTACGCCCTTTACGATCGGCGAGACTGCCCCACATCGGCGACACAATGGCGGAAATAAGAAACGTGATGCTAAACGTTAACCCGGACCACATTGATAACGCTTCATGGGAAGAGACGCCAAGCTGGGAAATATAAAGGGGTAAGAATGGCAGGATTTGGCTGATTGCCAGCCCGGTAAAAAAACATCCAAACCAAACGGAAATTAGATTAACTTTCCAGGATTCCATAAGACTCGTAACGGTAAGTAGCTGAAAATACGCGTTAGCTTAGCAAGTTCTCTTTTTCCTGGTGGTTCCAGAGGTGCGATACGTCACACTTTGCTATTTTGTCTCCCCGTTCATCATTTTTGTGAAACATGTCACATTATATAGCCGCGCAAGGCAGACGTTTATGCTTTAACGACACACGCCGTAGCCCCGCATTCCAAGATGAAAATGGTTAGCATGCGCAGCGTTATAGTCAGGCCCGAGCCCATTGCCATAATAATGGCAACTGGCGTTTAACATAGCGCGTAACCAGGGCCCCGTCTCCTGACGCCCCCAGCCGCGCAGGACAGTGATTTTTCGGCCATCTGATAGCTGAAACCCGCTGACATCCAGCGCTTCTGCGCTGGCATGTTCACTGCGACGCGCATCCGGGCGGTGATAAATATTACGGCAGGCATAGCTACCCAGATGTTCGATGCGGGTCAGGCGGCGCTTCATCCACGTTTCTGTTAAAGGTTTTGCCTGCTGTTCGACAAACAGCGCGGAGCGCAGCGCCAACGGGCAGGAGGCTAAAAAACTGCTGCTCAGTTTGACCTGACCAAAATCTCTGACGCGCACAACATGGGACAAGGGACATTCACCAGCGCTATCCGCAACAGGTTGTGATGAAATTAATCCCTGTTGATTGGCCGCCGTCAAAAGCTCCCGGCACTGCGACGGCGTCAGGCGCTGTAGTTTGAAGGTAGTGATCCAGCCTGGCGGATCGGCAAGTTGTAGCGGAGCAAAAGGATTATAATAAGAGGGAAGATAACGATATCCCAGCCCGCCAATACCGCCCAACAGCACAATAATCAGAAAACCCTTACCTCTCACGCGGCCTCCGTTCTCACATCCCATAAACATTATGGCAGAACCCCGCGAAACCCGCGTTTTGTCGTGGTAATGTATACGCTTTGCATTCGATGGAATGGGTTTTTAAGATGGCGAAATTGCGGGTAGGAATAGTATTTGGCGGTAAGTCGGCGGAACATGAAGTGTCTTTGCAATCAGCGAAAAATATCGTTGATGCGATCGATAAAACCCGCTTCGACGTGGTGCTGTTAGGGATAGATAAGGCGGGACAATGGCATGTTAACGATGCGGAAAATTATTTGCAGAATGCAGACGATCCGGCACATATCGCGCTACGTCCTTCGGCAATCAGTCTGGCCCAGGTGCCTGGCAAACATCAACACCAATTGATTAACGCCCAAAACGGGCAGCCGCTACCGACGGTAGATGTTATTTTTCCTATCGTCCACGGTACGCTGGGCGAAGACGGCTCATTGCAGGGGATGCTGCGCGTCGCAAACTTACCGTTTGTCGGTTCAGACGTGCTGAGCTCCGCAGCCTGCATGGATAAAGACGTAGCCAAACGACTGCTACGCGATGCAGGACTGAATATCGCCCCGTTTATTACACTCACCCGAACGAATCGTCACGCGTTTAGTTTTGCCGAGGTTGAATCCCGTCTGGGACTGCCGCTGTTCGTTAAGCCCGCCAATCAGGGCTCTTCGGTCGGCGTCAGTAAAGTCGCTAACGAAGCGCAATATCAGCAGGCGGTCGCGCTGGCTTTCGAATTCGATCATAAAGTGGTGGTGGAGCAAGGGATCAAAGGGCGCGAGATCGAATGCGCCGTATTAGGTAACGATAACCCACAGGCCAGTACCTGCGGCGAAATCGTACTGAACAGCGAATTTTACGCCTACGATACTAAGTATATTGATGATAATGGCGCACAAGTTGTCGTGCCTGCGCAGATCCCTTCCGAGGTGAATGACAAGATCCGCGCGATCGCGATCCAGGCTTATCAGACGCTGGGATGCGCGGGTATGGCGCGTGTCGATGTCTTCTTAACGGCAGACAATGAGGTCGTGATTAACGAGATTAATACGCTGCCAGGTTTTACCAATATCAGTATGTATCCAAAACTCTGGCAGGCGAGCGGATTGGGCTATACCGATTTGATCAGCCGTCTGATTGAGCTGGCGCTGGAACGCCATACGGCGAATAACGCCTTAAAAACCACGATGTAATAGCGCACGCCCGATAGCGCAACGTTTATCGGGCGTCTTTTACCTCACCATCTTCGCGCCGGCGAATGATGAACCCCGCCAGCCAGAAGCTAATAATCCACGTTACCAGCCCAACACCATAGGTTTGCCATCCTTTCGCCTCAAATCCCAGCAATCCTACGACACCATTCAAAATAAAGATAAGGCCAATAGAGAAGGCATAGTAGTGCCAGTCACGACGAATTTTTACAGGCAAACGCATAACGACTCCGACGTATTAACAGCAACAAAAACGTATTTTTGCATACTTCTGGCGAGCGAGTCTGTGGGGGATACGGAATTTCTTAAATGTTAATTGATTTTGATAAAAGTGATCGTTTTGTGACAACTAACAAAAATTTACGCGATGGATACATTCCGTATGTGAAATTACCATGATTCTGATATTGACAAACACAATGACCTGTCAGACTTCACAGTAAGCCGATGGCATAACGCCAGATCGTAGCCGATCATCCTGGAGGTCTTTATGGCTGATTTCACTCTCTCAAAATCGCTGTTCAGCGGGAAGCATCGAGAAACCTCCTCTACGCCCGGAAATATTGCTTACGCCATATTTGTACTGTTTTGCTTCTGGGCCGGAGCGCAACTCTTAAACCTGCTGGTTCATGCGCCGGGCATCTATGAGCATCTGATGCAGGTACAGGATACAGGTCGACCACGGGTAGAGATTGGGCTGGGCGTCGGGACGATTTTTGGCCTGGTGCCCTTCCTCACGGGCTGCCTCATTTTCGCCGTTATCGCCGCGTTTTTACGCTGGCGTCACCGTCACCAATAAACCTTAGCGCGCTGGAGAAAATATCCCAGCGCGAAATTTATCGCCCCATACACCGCGCCCGCCGCTCATCAACTCGTTTAGCAAACCAGGCGGTCGTCAGCTTGCGCGTGATCTTCGGGCTTTCCAGTTGAATACCGGGCAACATTTCCCGCGCAAGCGTCTTGCCCGTTTTGACCTCGGCCAGTTTATAGACTTTCTTGTAGAGCGCCGTTTTTTCAAACGCCAGGCTATCGCCTTTCTCCAGTTGGCTGCGAATTTCACGCTCACTCATTCCCAACTGCCCTGCCAGTTTGCGCACCGCTAACTCTGTTTTGCCCGGCTCCTTGCTGTTATAACGAATCAGATCGCCATCCAGCGCCAGTTTTACCCCACTGGCTTTACTGACGGCATTCTGGAACGCAGCGTTACGGCTGGCGTACCATCCCGCGTTGAAGTCGGCGAAGCGGAAAACAGGCGCGCTGTAGTTCGCCGGGTAATTCAGCAAATGGTAGGTTCCAAACCACAACCCGCCACGGCGCGTAAAGACCTCCTGACGTACCGTACCCGTCATCTTCCACGGATAGCCTTTCGCGTGCTGTTCGGCAAAGGCAATGCTGACCTGCATCGGGCCGCCCGTATGCACCGGGTTATATGAGCCAAATAGCGTCTGCCCCATAGGGACCATATTGATAAAATCGTCAAAAATAGCGCTAAGCTGTTTTTCGGTTTTTACCGTGTCCAGGCGTTCGCTATAGCTCTTGCCGTTGGGGGAGTTAATTTTCAGCGCGGTGTGCACCAGAAACAGCGGGATGCGTAGTCGTTCAGCGCGGCGATCAATCTCCTGCCAGGCGATTTTACTTAGCCCCGGCACGACAGGATCCGCCTGATAACCGGACTCCTGCTGGGCGACAGCCAGCACCGAACAGATATTTTCTACCGTCGGCGCCAGCCCCTGGCTCTTAAACGTTGTCGCGATATCTTTCGCCCAGGCCTCTCTGTCTTTGACAGTGGCTGGCATTTTCTGACGTACTACGCTTGCCACGTCGACAGGCTTCTCGCCCTTGCTCACCGGCTGCCCGGATTGACTACTACAGCCAGCCAATATGGCGACCGCCAGAAAAGGCAGAGGATAAAGACGGGACGCCGCCGACATAACGTTTCCTTCTGTTAGCTAAAAGAGTGGGTCACTTCCTGAACTGGCTGACCATCCAACTGGCGTTCAAAGCTACGTAAACGTTTATAAATAGACATCAGCTCCACCAGCGTCGTCCAGGAGTTAATCAAATACTGGAACGAACCGCGCACCTGGCCAAACACGTTGGTGATTTGCGTCATCAGCCCCAGCGTAATCGTACCGGCAACAATGGAAGGAAACAGCAGGAACAAACCGAAAACGTTATCGACCTGCAAATAGAGAATGCGCGCGATGTTGAAATACATATAGTGAAAGTAGAGACGGAAGTAGTTATGGCGCACCGCGCTAAACAGTTCACGGACGGTGGGCGGCGTGGCGCGGCTGGCGTCATCTTCACCGTAGACCAGCTCCTTACGATAAGCGGCTTCCACTCGCTGATTTTTAAATTCCAGCCCCGGCAATTTGATCCCGACGACCGCCAGCAGGCCCGTCCCCATTAATGACCAGACTATAGCGGCAATGACCAGGCCGTAAGGGATATGCCCTACGATGGGTAAATTCGGCACATGCGCTGACAGAGTGACCAACACCGGCAGAAAGGCGATGAGCGTCATGATGGCATTGATAAAACTCACGCCCATGTTCTCCAGTGTAGAGGCAAAACGCATGGTGTCTTCCTGCACACGCTGGGCAGCCCCTTCGATATGGCGCAGGTACTGCCAGTGCGCCATATAGTGCTCATTCATTGCGGTACGCCAGCGAAATACATAGTGGCTGACAAAGAAGTTGTTCAGCACGCCGATCACCACGGCGATAAGCGCAATACCGAGAAACACCCCCACTTCATGATAAAATTGACCAAGAGTGACCTTGTGCGGCGAGCTGAGCGCCGTTTGAATCAAATCATAGAATGGTGCGTACCAGGCGTTAACCGCAACGCCAACCTCCACCAAAAACCAGGTGACAAAAATAATGAGCGAGGTGCCAAGTATCGACCAGTACTGCCAGCGGTGCGGGCTATAGATGAACCAGAACGTTGCAAATAATCCCACGCAAATCAGGTAATAAGCATAAAAAATCAGATAGTCCAGCGACCAGAAGCGCGCTGCGCTGATAGGCACTTCATCGGATGCCCCTACAAGTCGCGCCACCCAATCTCCTCCTCCTGCCTGCCAGAAAATGACGGCGATCAGCGCCCAAACAAACGCCGACATGAAAAACGGCCCTGGCTTTGGGAAAAAAGATTTAAACATCATGCTCTCCTGCTAACTTCTTATCTTTATTACGGCTGCTGTGACGGCGGCAATAGCACGCCATGCCCACGCAAATGAAAGGGCTAAACCAGGCATTGTGACCTACGTTGTGACGCTTAGTTCGCATTTCTGCTCAACAGAATTGTTTCGACGAGTTTCATACACAGCAGGCACGCTGACGCTATCAGGTTATCACAAGCGCTCTATCACAAAAGTAAACATTCTCCATCACGAAAACCCGCCGTTACGTTTTTTCACCCACTTTTTTCTCTTTAACGTTTTGCAATGTGCCGCCGGGTAGTATAAATACGCATAACCACCGTTATTTCACTTATGGACATCACCGTTGAAACGTAGTCTGCTTTTTACTGCCATGCTGTTTGCGGCATCCCTTACTTCTGTCCAGGCGGCTCAGCCGATTGCCGATCCGGTTTTTGCCTCTGATATCGTTGATCGTTATGCCGAGCATATCTTTTATGGTAGCGGCGCCACGGGCATGGCGCTGGTGGTGATCGACGGCAATCAACGCGTATTTCGTAGTTTCGGTGACACCAGACCGGGCAATAATGTTCGTCCACAGCTTGATTCGGTCATTCGTATCGCTTCGCTCACCAAGCTAATGACCAGTGAAATGTTGGTAAAATTGCTCGATCAGGGAACGGTAAAATTAAACGATCCTCTCAGCAAATATGCGCCTCCCGGCGCGCATGTCCCGACGTATCAAGGCACGCCGATTACGTTGGTCAACTTAGCGACCCACACCAGCGCGCTTCCGCGAGAACAGCCCGGCGGCGCGGCGCATCGTCCGGTATTTGTCTGGCCAACCCGCGAACAACGCTGGAACTGGCTCTCCACAGCAACGTTAAAAGTCGCGCCCGGTTCACAGGCGGCCTATTCCAATCTGGCGTTCGACCTGTTAGCCGACGCGCTGGCGACCGCCTCCGGCAAACCTTATACGCAACTGTTTGAAGAAAAGATTACTCGCCCGCTGGGAATGAAAGACACCACGTTTACCCCTTCTCCCGATCAGTGTAAGCGTCTGATGGTGGCAGAAAAAGGCGCAAGCCCCTGTAATAATACGCTGGCTGCCATTGGCAGCGGCGGGGTCTATTCTACGCCAGGAGATATGATGCGCTGGATGCAACAGTATCTGTCGTCAGATTTCTATCACCGTAGCCAACAGGCCGATCGTATGCAAACGTTGATTTATCAGCGCACACAGTTAAAGAAAATCATTGGGATGGACGTACCGGGTAAAGCCGACGCGCTCGGTCTGGGCTGGGTCTATATGGCGCCAAAAGACGGACGTCCTGGCATTATCCAGAAAACAGGAGGCGGCGGCGGTTTTATTACCTATATGGCGATGATCCCGCAATATAATATTGGCGCTTTTGTGGTCGTAACCCGTTCCCCCCTCACTCGTTTTACCAATATGAGCGACGGGATTAACGATTTGGTTACTGAGCTAAGCGGCAATAAACCGATTGCTATTCCTGCATCCTGAGTCGTCGCGCCTCGCGCTATATCAGACGAGGCGCAACATTCTTGTTAATATTCGGAGGGCAAACGGTTAATACTGATCAGTTTGCCTTTATTCATTTCAATGTAATTACCCTTACGCAGGGCCGCGAGAACTTCCGCCACCACCGATCGCGATACGCGCGTTCGTTGATGAATATAATTCATAACACCAATACGTGAGCGAAGTTCTTCATCCCACTCAATCATTGTCATTAACGTCGCACGAATTTGGTCGTAAGAATTATTACCAATGAGCTGCTTGTCACGAAGTTCCAGTACCTGGCTTTTCCATACTATCCAACAGAAGGCTTCACGCCACAGTTGGTTTTGCTCAATGATGGCGAGAGTTTGTGATGATGAGAGGCGATAACCGATGCAACCGCTCTCCGCAATTAATTTATATTGTGCCTCTTTTTTCGCCACACCATCGGCTAAGCCGAAAATAAAGGGGGCCTGCACAATACCAATAAGAACTTTATCACCGCGAACTAACGAAACAACCCCCTCTAAAATAACAAAGGTATGGGTATTACTTTCATCAGGTGAACAGATAATCTCTTTATCGTTAACAAACTCGAAACGCGTACCATGCTTAGAAAGGCATTTATCGAGTCTGTAGAATTCCTGTAGTGGCTTGCTTAAAGATAACATATGCATTCCTTGCAATAATGCCCGTCAAGTCCTTGACGGGCATTTTTCAGTTTAAATTACCTTTATTTCTCCTGAGAGAAAATGATTACCAGGTATATTTAACACCAACGTTTGCAGACCAGTCTTGATCAACATCACCGCCGCCGAGGTAGTTAGCATCGGTGTAGGCGCTGAAGTTCTTCGTGAAGCTGAACTGAGTACCCAGACCAACACGTACCGCAGAACCTTCTACGCCGTTGTCGATAGAGTCGCCGTTTACGTCAGCATCGTTGTTGGAGTCGTCGTAAACGTAAGCCAGTTTGAAGTACGGGGTCAACGCCTGATCTTCGCTGTAAGTGAAGGTATAACCTGCATCTACACCGAGTTCATAACGCATGCTGTCGTAAGACTGACCGTCAACTTTCATGTCGTTGCTCAGCTGGTAGTCGTCGCCAGACTGGAACAGACCGGATACGCTGCCGTAAGGCGTTACGTAGCCTGCATCACCCAGCTTCAGATCATAACCCAGTTTCAAGCCGAAGCCCCAGGCGTCAGAAGAGGTGTTGCCGTCAACGTAAGTACCGTCGCTCATGTTAGCAGACAAATCGTTGTTGAAGTGAGAGTAGCTCAAGTTACCGTCAACAAAGATGTTGTTTGCGAAACGAGCGGAAGAGTAGATGTAGGCAGACTGGCTGTCCTGATCCACCTGACCGGTACGATCGCTCAGATCGCCTTTCGCGAAACCTGCTGCCGCACCAACGATCCACTTAGCGTTGTTACCGTCAACTTTGGTATCAACACCGACCATGATGCCATTAACATCCTGATCGTAGTTAATGGTGCCGTTGTCGCCGTTGAAGTTACCGCCGAAGTAGCTTACCCATGCGCCGCCGTTATCCGCCAGGCCATGACGAGCGTTGGTCAGACGAGTACCAACGGTGTCTTGTTCCAGGTTCCAGATATTGGTGTTCGCAGAAGGAATGCTCAGCGCCATGTTAGCGTAGTCGGTCAGTTCCATCTGTTCCAGCACGACAGTGTTGCCTTCCTGCTTAGCCTGATAGGTGTAAGCACCCAGGTCAGCTTTGTTTGCTGCAGAGAAGGTAGCGTCGGTGTTTATGTCATTGACATAAATCAGCTCGTTACCTTTGTAATCCGCAACAGAACCGGCACCAGTAGCGTTGTCGATGCGCACTTTATAGTTACCAGTGGCCGCTACAACGTTGTCAGTGGTGCTACTTGCATCAGCCTCGTCACCATTGTTGATATCGCCGTTACCATTGATAGTCAGGTGACCGTCAGAGTTCATCGCAACAACGCCGTAACCGTAGTTAGCCTGAGTAGTATCCCAGGTACGGTCGTTCACCAAATCGGCATTTAGGGTATAGTCATTGCTATGAATGTTGAGCACACCAGCATAAACATTGCCATTATTATCCGCAACGTTACTGCTAGTCAGTTCTAACGTATCAGTATCAATGACGCTATCTGCGTTTGTATTGCTGGTTTGAATATCTAACATACCACCGTGAGTTACGGTAATAGTATTAGCATACAGTGCATCATCACTCCATGCACTGCTGACATCATCAGCCAAAGTAACTGTACTGAAAGTATCAACGGTCAGGTGATCAGTATCAACATAGCCACCTTCCCCGATGTTCATAGCTGAACCACCGTTTAGAGTAATGGTATCAGCGGTTAACTTGGAGCCATTAGCAACATCAACCTGAGAGCCGCTATTTACTGCTAAGGTATCTATTACAGATGTTTTTGTGGTATCCCACTCAGATCCATTATTCAAGCTGACGTCAAAGATACCGCTCTGGAAGGAAGCAGCACTATTAACACGTCCCCAGGCATCATAATTAGTCGAGTCTGGATCTAAGCTATTGGCATCAACATCATAGAATTGCACTGGATCCATTGACTGTGAATCATTAAACGCCGCACCAACCCATTTAGTGTTATTCAGGGTCAATGTCAGGTGATCAACGTTTTGATCATCATCTGCCCAACCACCATTCGTATAGACGGTAGTGGAATCATCGACTAAACGGCCGTCAGAATAGAAATTATAATTCCAGGAGCTCTGAAGGACGACATCCCCCAGTAACTGCGAGTCGGTAAACGTAACGTTGTTTACCATACGGTAATTTGAATAAGGATCGTCAACAAAAGCTAAAGCAACATCATCTTTATTCCAACCATTGCCATTATAATCGCTTGGTTCACTTGAATTGCCAAAATGGCCTTGTTCTTCATCTTCGGACCAAGAACCTGAAGTTACAGTTGAATTCGCTACGTTAATAGTGTTATCCCACTGATGTGCTTCGGTTGTATATGTTGAATTGCCAAGATCTTTTTGGTAAAGAGCAATACCAGCCACATGAGAATTGTTAGTAATATTAATATTACTTTCAACATCAAGGGTTATAGCAGTGCCTAAACCAGCCGTAACCAATTTGTCATAATCGGTTTTGACTGTTTTTCCATCAGAATCGAGATAGGTATCAGTGAAGTAAAACGCCTCAAAGTCATCATCGATTGTAGAATTAGAAATGTTTAGATTAAAAGTATCATCATCAACCCAATCATGGGTCGTATAATCACTACCGTTAGTCCAAACATATTGACCGTAGCCAATCTGGTAAGAAGTAATCATACCATGAATGGTTGAGTTGGTAACATCCAATGTATTCGCAGTATCATTGGCGTAATCATGATTCAGATAAAAAGTTGAAATGACGCCATTTACAGTGTCACCAGTAAATTTTGTATCAAAATAGCCGCTATCACTAGCTGGGGTGTTGTAGACATAACCACCATAAGTTAGATAGTCATGATCGTTGGTATTATCCCAGCCAAAAACAGTGGCTGCATCGTCATGGTACCCAAAAGTATCATATGTAGTAGCATTCGCCTGAGAAGTGATTGCCAGAGTGCAAGCCAATGCTAATTGTGAGACTACAAGTTTCTTTTTCCAGGAGTGCATTTGTCATCCCTCCTCAGGGACGTAATATAGTTGATCCATCAATTATCAATGCATAAAAACATACAGATGTTTAGCAAGAAGGATTATGCGGCGTCATTGCTAAAAGGTTCAATTATTCTTTATCCTCAGTCCGGATTCGGACATGAATTAAAAAGACGTAATAAAAGGAAATTTTATAATTGAAAAGCATTCTTTTTCATGGCCTTACAAGAAAATAAAAAAACAAAACACATATAAGATAAATATGGATTAAAGAAAAACAAAATAAACATGAATAATGTTGAAACCCACATTTACTTAAATGACGATGAAATAAAACTAAAAACAACGTAAAACTAATTCTTATTTAAAATGATATAGTGCCTGAGGTATTAATCTTCGGTATATAAAAGAAGCGCCATGTTCTGCCGCCGCCGGGGCTGCGCCTGCTACGTTAAGGACCGTTTTCGTAAAACATCTGCCTGCAGATTCAGGTATACTGGGCCTTCGATTCCACAAACATCAGGCAGACCATGACAGACCTTATCCATCGCCCTCGCCGCCTGCGCAAATCCGCTGCGCTGCGCGCTATGTTTGAAGAGACAACACTTAGCCTGAACGACCTGGTGTTGCCGATCTTTGTTGAAGAAGAACTCGACGATTACAAAGCTATTGATGCCATGCCCGGCGTAATGCGTATCCCGGAAAAGCAGCTGGCGCGAGAGATTGAACGTATCGCAAATGCTGGCATTCGTTCCGTTATGACCTTCGGCATTTCTCACCATACTGATGACACCGGCAGCGATACCTGGAAAGAAGACGGCCTGGTGGCAAGAATGACCCGCATCTGTAAGCAAACCGTGCCGGAGATGATCGTCATGTCCGACACCTGCTTCTGCGAATACACCTCGCACGGCCACTGCGGCGTGTTGTGCGAACACGGTGTGGATAACGATGCGACGCTGGCCAACCTCGGCAAGCAGGCCGTTGTCGCGGCGGCGGCTGGAGCAGATTTTATTGCGCCCTCCGCGGCAATGGATGGACAAGTCCAGGCTATCCGCCAGGCGCTGGATGCCGCCGGTTTTACCGATACGGCAATAATGTCCTACTCCACTAAGTTCGCCTCTTCTTTCTACGGCCCCTTCCGTGAAGCAGCGGGTACCGCGTTAAAAGGCGACCGCAAGACGTATCAAATGAATCCGATGAACCGCCGTGAAGCGATTCGCGAATCACTGCTCGACGAAGCCCAGGGCGCGGATTGCTTGATGGTGAAACCGGCCGGCGCGTATCTGGACGTGCTGCGTGAAATCCGCGAACGCACAGAGTTGCCGCTTGGCGCTTACCAGGTGAGCGGTGAATATGCCATGATTAAATTTGCTGCTATGGCTGGCGCCATCGATGAAGAAAAGGTCGTGCTGGAAAGTCTGGGCTCGATTAAACGCGCCGGCGCCGATTTGATTTTCAGCTACTTCGCGCTGGATCTGGCTGAGAAAAATATTCTGCGTTAATTCTGTTACAGGGCGGCGCGCTGCCGCCCTTTCCCGACGTTACCCCACTATTCAGTCGCTGACGCTAACCCGTTGCCGGACGCGGCTTATCCGGCTTACGGCTATTCCTCGATCGCCTGGCGAATTTGCTGCAACGACGCGGGATCGTCAATGGTTGTCAGATCGCCCGGATCGCGGCCTTCGCAGATCGCCTGGATCGTGCGGCGAAGCATCTTTCCGGAACGCGTTTTGGGGAGCTGCGAGACAAACCAGACATGCGCCGGACGACCAAAGTGACCGATCTGGTTGTCCACCAGCGCCATAATCGCGTTTTCCTCATCGCGCGCCGCCTCGCGATCCGCCAGCGTATCGCTCTGCTTCGGAATGACAAACGCCACCGCTACCTGCCCTTTCAGAGCGTCTTTTATCCCCACTACCGCCACTTCCGCTACGTTCGGGTAGCTGGAGATACTTTCTTCTATTTCTCGCGTCCCCAGCCGATGACCCGCAATATTAATCACATCATCGGTACGGCCCAGAATAAAGTAATACCCCTCGGCGTCGCGGATTCCCCAGTCGAAGGTGGCATAAACCTGACGGTTAAACAGCGACCAGTAAGTCTTCACAAAACGCGCATCGTCGCCCCAAATAGTCTGAATACAGCCCGGCGGCAGCGGCCCTTCAATCACCAGCATTCCCTTTTCATTTATGCCGCAGGGCTCGCCGGTGACTTCATTGAGTAGCTGGACGTTATAACCGTACATCGGCACGCCGGGACTTCCCAGACGCGACGGTCTGTCGTCCAGCGCGCGGGCCAGCGCCATGATCGGCCAGCCGGACTCCGTCTGCCAATAATTGTCGATGACCGGTACGCCCAGCGTTTCCGTCACCCAACTGGCCGTCGGCTCGTCCAGCGGCTCACCGGCCAGATAAAGCGCCTCCAGCGAGGAGAGATCGTGATTGCGGATTTGCGCCGTCGGGAATTTTTTCAGCACGCGAATCGCGGTCGGGGCGGAAAACATCCGGTTAACCTGGTATTTCTCGACAATTTTCCACCAGACCCCGCAGTCCGGGTACGTCGGCAGTCCTTCGTAAACAATAGTCGCCATGCCTGCCAGCAGCGGCGCGTAAACGATATAGGAGTGGCCGACGACCCAGCCGATATCCGATGCGCAAAAGAATACGCCGCCCGCCTTGCCGCCAAAAATGGTGTCCATCGAGGTTGCCAGCGCCACCGCATAACCGCCGACATCGCGCTGGACGCCTTTCGGTTTGCCGGTAGTGCCGGAGGTGTAAAGAATGCACGAGGTTTCATTGGATT
This sequence comes from Salmonella sp. SAL04213, assembly GCF_046550535.1. Classification (NCBI taxonomy): domain Bacteria; kingdom Pseudomonadati; phylum Pseudomonadota; class Gammaproteobacteria; order Enterobacterales; family Enterobacteriaceae; genus Salmonella; species Salmonella sp. SAL04213. Next base: position 942,821 of record NZ_JBGDXS010000001.1, read on the forward strand.
CCAGCCACGCCACCGGCACGCTCGCGCCGAGATGCTGCTGGCGCAACGTGGCAAAATCCAGATCGCGCCCATCCACCCACGCCATTTTCGCCAGCCCTCTGTCCACCAGCAGAACGTGTTTCGGCTGATGCTGCGCCTGCGCAATAGCGTCATCAAGCAGCTTTTTATACGGCAGAATTTTACCGCCCCGCGCTCCGGCATCCGCCGACACAATCAGCGCCGGTCTGGCATCGTCAATCCGCGCCGCCACGCTGTGCGAGGCAAAACCGCCAAAGACCACCGAATGGATCGCGCCAATGCGCGCGCAGGCCAGCAGGGTTATCTGCGCTTCGGCAATCATCGGCATATAGACCAATACGCGATCGCCACGCTGCACGCCCAGCGACAGCAGCATAGCGGCCACAGCGTTGACTTCATCATGCAACTGGCTGAAGGTAAATGTGCGCTCTTCATCGGTCTCTGATGAGACGGCAATCAGCGCCAGCGCCTCCGGCTGTTTATCCCGCCAGCGGTCGACGGCGTTATGACATAAGTTAGTGGTGCCGCCGCAAAACCAGCGGGCAAACGGTGGGCGGCTATGATCCAGCGTCTGCGTAAACGGCTGTCGCCAGTCGATACGCCGGGCCTGCTCGGCCCAGAACGCCTCCGGTTCGTTAATGGAACGCTGATAAAATTCGCTAAAAGACATCACGCTCTCCTGTTGAACTTACGCCTTACTGCTGGCTGGCTCAGATGACATATAAATCGAGGTATTCGTTAACCGGCATCTGCTCCAGGCGGGCTCTGTCCAGGGAGACATCCAGAATGCGTTGCTGCTGGCGAGTCGGGAACTGACGCGCCAGGTTAATTTTAAATTTTTCGATAAGCTTCGGAATACCGTCGGCGCGGCGACGCGCATGACCAATCGGATACTCCACGACAACCTCGCCAAAGCGTGAGCCATCAGTAAACTCCACGGTGATCGCATTGCCGATAGCACGTTTTTCCGGGTCGTGATAGTCGGCGGTAAAAGCCGGGTCCTCATAACACACGATTTTCTCGCGCAGGGCGTCAATACGCTTGTCCTGCGCCACCTCGTCTTCATAATCCGCCGCGGTTAACCGTCCGAACAGCAGCGGCACGGCGACCATATACTGGATACAGTGATCGCGGTCCGCCGGGTTATTGAGCGGGCCTTTTTTATCGATAATGCGAAGACAGGCTTCGTGGGTACGGATGGTCACTTTCTCGATATCCGCTGCCGTTTTGCCCGCGGCCTGCATCTGCTTATACAGCGTCATCGCCGCTTCGACGGCGGTTTGCGAGTGGAATTCTGCCGGGAAAGAAATTTTGAATAGCACGTTTTCCATCACGTAGGAGCCGTAAGGACGCTGGAAACGGAACGTTTCACCTTTGAATGAAACGTCGTAGAAGCCCCAGGTTTTGGCGGTGAGCGCCGAGGGATAGCCCATCTCGCCGGTTTTCGCCATCAGCGCCAGACGTACCGCGCGCGAAGTCGCATCGCCCGCCGCCCAGGATTTGCGCGTACCGGTATTCGGCGCATGACGATAAGTGCGCAACGACTGCCCATCCACCCACGCCAGCGATACCGCGTTGAGGATCTCATCGCGCGTCAGCCCCAGCATTTCAGCGACCACCGCAGTCGAGGCCACTTTCACCAGCAGCACATGGTCAAGCCCGACACGGTTGAAGGCGTTTTCCAGCGCGATGCAGCCCTGAATTTCATGGGCTTTGATCATCCCGCTCAATACCTGTTTCATGGTCAGCGGCGCTTTGCCGGCGGCGACGGCGTTGCGTGACAACCAATCCGCAATCGCCAGAATACCGCCGAGGTTATCGGAAGGATGGCCCCACTCGGCGGCAAGCCAGGTATCGTTAAAATCGAGCCAGCGGATCATCGCGCCAATGTTAAAGGCTGCCTGTACCGGATCGAGCTGGAACTGAGTGCCCGGCACGCGTGCGCCGTTGGGCACCACCGTGCCTGGTACGATCGGCCCAAGCAATTTTTTACAGGCCGGGTATTCCAGCGCTTCCAGACCACAGCCGAGCGTGTCGAGCAGGCAATAATGCGCGGTGTCGTACGCCACCTTTGAGGTGATCTCGTAATTCATAACGTAATCAACGATATCAACGATTTCACGGTCAAAGTCTGGGCGGATGTTCAGTTCTTGGGTAGACATAGGGTACGTTTCCTGCGTTTTATTTTTAATAAGAGTGAGTTAGCAACGATCGTCTATCGAGACAAACGGACGATCTTCCGGCCCGGTATAGTTGGCAGAGGGACGAATAATTTTGTTGTCCTGACGCTGTTCAATAATGTGCGCCGCCCAGCCGGTAACGCGGGCGATGACAAACAGCGGGGTGAACATTTCGGTAGGGACGCCCATCATGTTGTAGGAGACCGCCGAAAACCAGTCGAGATTCGGGAACATCTTTTTGGTCTCCCACATCACCGTTTCCAGACGGTCGGCGATGTGGTACATCTTCAGCGAGCCGCCTTCTTCTGAAAGCTGTTTCGCCACCCGTTTGATCACCTGATGGCGCGGGTCGGCGATGGTGTAAACCGGATGTCCAAAGCCAATCACCACCTCTTTGTTTTCCACGCGTTTACGGATATCCGCCTCTGCCTCGTCCGGCGTTTCATAACGCTGTTGAATTTCCAGCGACACCTCATTCGCCCCGCCGTGTTTCGGGCCGCGCAGCGCGCCAATCGCGCCGATAATCGCGGAGTAGACATCCGAGCCGGTTCCGGCAATCACCCGGCTGGTAAACGTCGAGGCGTTGAACTCATGCTCGGCGTACAGCACCAGCGAAATATGCATCGCCTTTTCCCAGCTTTGGGTTGGCTTTTCACCGTGCAGCAGATGCAGGAAATGGCCGCCGATGGAATCATCGTCGGTTTCCGGCTGAATACGTTCGCCGTTGTGGCTGTAGTGATACCAGTAAAGAAGGATAGAGCTGAGCGAGGCCAACAGCTTATCGGCAATATCGCGCGCGCCGGAGACGGTATGTGCCTCTTTTTCCGGCAGGGTGCAGCCCAGCGCGGACACGCCGGTACGCATCACGTCCATCGGGTGCGAGGCCGCCGGTAACGCTTCCAGAACGGTACGGACATTGGCGGGTAATCCGCGCAGCGCTTTTAATTTGCTTTTATACGCGTTCAGCTCGTCGCGGGTCGGTAATTTTCCGTGGATCAGTAAATGCGCGACTTCTTCAAATTCGCAGTGCTCCGCCAGATCGAGAATGTCGTAACCGCGATAGTGCAGATCGTTACCGCTTTTTCCCACGGTACACAGAGCGGTATTTCCGGCAGGTACGCCGGAAAGCGCGACCGATTTTTTAGGCTTAATGACATGCGTGTTGTTTTGCAGGATCGTCGTGTCTGTCATATTGTCCTCGTCATTATTGTAATGTGTAGGGTATTGAGGCGTGTAGGCCGTACCGTAGGCGGGTTAAACGTAGTGCCATCCGGCATTGCCTGAAGGCGGCTTCGCCTTATCAGGCCTACAGGCTACGATTTTTTATTCCTGTACAGCGCGTCCAGCTTCTCTTCGAACTGGTAGTAATTGATGCTTTCGTACAGCTCGTTGCGGGTCTGCATGATGTCGATCACGTTCTTTTGCGTCCCTTCCTGGCGCAGCACGGTATAGACTTTTTCTGCGGCGCGGTTCATGGCGCGAAACGCCGACAGCGGATAGAGCGCCATCGCCACGTGTGCGCTGCGCAACTCGTCGGTCGTAAATAGCGGCGTCGCGCCAAACTCAGTGATGTTGGCGAGGATCGGCACCTGCGCCACGTCGGCGAACTGGCGGTACATCGACAGTTCGGTGATCGCCTCCGGGAACAGCATGTCTGCCCCCGCGTCCACGTAAGCCTGCGCGCGATCGAGAGCCGCCTCCAGCCCTTCCACCGCCAGCGCATCGGTACGCGCCATGATCACAAAGTTCGGATCGGTGCGCGCATCCACTGCCGCCCGAATTCTGTCTACCATCTCCTCTTTCGAGACGATCGCTTTGTTTGGACGGTGTCCACAGCGCTTAGCGCCAACCTGGTCTTCAATATGCAGCGCGGCGGCGCCCGCTTTGGCTATGGATTTTACCGTCCGCGCGACATTAAAGGCGGAGGAGCCAAAGCCAATATCCGCATCCACCAACAGCGGCAGCGGGCAAACATCCGTGATGCGCCGGATATCGGTTAACACATCATCCAGCGTAGAAATCCCCAGATCCGGCAGTCCGAGCGAGCCCGCCGCTACGCCGCCGCCAGAAAGATAGATAGCCTGATACCCGGCCCGTTGGGCCAACAGAGCATGGTTGGCATTAATAGCGCCGACAATTTGTAATGGATTCTCTTTAGCGAGCGCGGCGCGAAATGCCTGCCCCGGCGAATGTAAAGACATATCTCGTCCTCATGTTAGTAAATTGTTACTCAAGATGTATTCACCAAAGCAAAGGCTATGCCAGGCAAAGAGGCTGCGAGAAAATTAAATACAATGAGATTTAAAAACAGGTAATTACAGTCATTCCTGTTATGAATAAGCGCGATTAAGGGAAAAGAAAAACGTGTCAGCTAACGTTTCATGAAACGAATCGCTCTGTTTCATTGCAACATTTATGAAACACGTTTAAAACAAAAAATCGCCCCTTAAAGATGAACCTACTGCGATGACGACTGCTCACAGCGCTCCGCGCGATAATAGCGATAAACCGGTGATCTGGACGGTCTCCGTAACGCGTCTGTTCGAACTGTTTCGGGATATCAGCCTGGAATTCGATCATCTGGCGACCATCACGCCTATTCAACTCGGCTTTGAAAAGGCGGTGACCTACATTCGCAAAAAACTGGCGACCGAGCGCTGCGACGCGATTATCGCGGCGGGTTCGAACGGGGCCTATTTAAAAAGTCGCCTGTCAATACCGGTGATCCTCATCAAGCCCAGCGGATTCGATGTATTACAGGCGCTGGCGAAAGCGGGAAAGCTCACCTCGTCTATCGGTATCGTGACCTATCAGGAGACCATTCCGGCTTTACTTGCCTTTCAGAAAACGTTTCACCTCCGTCTTGAACAGCGAAGCTATGTCACCGAAGAGGACGCGCGCGGGCAAATTAACGAACTTAAGGCCAACGGTATTGAAGCCGTCGTCGGCGCGGGATTAATTACCGATCTGGCGGAAGAAGCGGGAATGACCGCCATCTTTATTTATTCCGCGGCGACCGTTCGTCAGGCTTTCCATGATGCGCTGGATATGACCCGTCTGACACGGCGCCAGCGCGTGGATTACCCATCCGGCAAGGGATTACAAACCCGGTATGAACTGGGCGATATACGCGGCCAGTCGCCGCAAATGGAGCAGCTCCGCCAGACGATTACGCTCTATGCTCGCTCCCGTGCGGCAGTGCTGATTCAGGGGGAAACAGGGACCGGAAAAGAGCTGGCGGCGCAGGCGATTCACCAGACGTTTTTTCACCGCCAGCCTCACCGTCAGAATAAGCCATCCCCTCCCTTTGTCGCCGTCAATTGCGGCGCGATTACCGAGTCGTTGCTGGAAGCGGAACTGTTTGGTTATGAAGAGGGTGCGTTTACCGGTTCACGACGAGGAGGCCGGGCGGGGCTATTTGAAATCGCACACGGCGGCACGCTGTTTCTGGATGAAATCGGCGAAATGCCCTTGCCCTTACAAACCCGACTTTTGCGCGTACTGGAGGAAAAAGCCGTCACTCGCGTCGGCGGACACCAGCCGATCCCGGTGGATGTCCGGGTGATCAGCGCCACGCATTGCGATCTGGATCGGGAAATAATGCAAGGACGTTTTCGCCCCGATCTCTTTTATCGCCTGAGTATTCTGCGCCTGACGCTTCCTCCTTTGCGCGAGCGGCAGGCTGATATTTTGCCGCTGGCGGAAAGCTTTTTAAAACAGTCGCTGGCAGCGATGGAAATTCCGTTTACCGAATCGATACGTCATGGATTGACACAGTGTCAGCCGCTTTTGCTGGCCTGGCGCTGGCCCGGTAATATTCGCGAACTGCGTAATATGATGGAGCGCCTGGCGCTTTTTTTAAGCGTCGATCCCGCGCCAACGCTGGACAGGCAATTTATGCGGCAGTTATTACCTGAGCTTATGGTGAACACAGCAGAGCTGACGCCTTCAACCGTGGATGCGCACACGTTACAGGATGTACTGGCGCGCTTTAAGGGCGATAAGAGCGCCGCGGCGCGTTATCTGGGGATTAGCCGCACCACTCTGTGGCGTCGTTTAAAAGCTGGTGCCAAAGACCAGTCGGATAATTAAGACAAATGACAGCGTCCTGAATGCCTGATGGCGCTACGTTTACTGCAGGCCGTCATCCGGCAAAACGGATGCCGGTTGCCAGGAATAAATATACCCGCCGGAAACCCAGGCGGGTATTTTTATGATGCAACGCTTTTATTTCTTTTTATAAATATCAGCCGTACCATGAATTTTATTTTCTGTCTGCCCGGACGTCAGCACCACCACATCCGCCCCTTTTTCATCCGCCTTTTTGATTAAATCTTCTCTGGCGTCCAGCGGCGACATTTCCCCGGTGGTGGAAATCGTGCCAATTTTCGTGTATTCGGAGGCGACTTTATCAAAGTCCGTTTTTTTCATGATTTCTGCGGCATAAACGTTTGTCACGACAAACGCTAATGCGCCAAGCATAACCTTGTAGCCAGTTTTCATAGCAAAACCCTCGTTTTATTATTACGCCATCATCGCTTTATCAGAACAAAAAGGCCGTTCGGACTGATTAAATAAGTAGTGTAGATTGCTGGAAAAATCCAGTCAGCCCCCGCTCTGTCGGCGTAACAACGCGGATTAAAACGCCTCTGCTTTGTGATCTCACTCGCAATCATCTGGTTTGACTATTAATAAGATGAAGGTTATTTCTTGAGGCTAAGAGAAGAGTTGTCTATGGAGCCGTTTCATGCCGTTGTGCTTACCGTCAGTCTGTTTGTGTTAACCTTTTTTAATCCCGGCGCGAATCTGTTTGTGGTGGTGCAAACCAGCCTCGCATCAGGACGCCGGGCGGGAGTCATCACCGGCCTGGGCGTCGCCACGGGAGACGCCTTTTATTCCGGGCTGGGGCTTTTCGGTCTGGCGACGCTCATTACGCAATGCGAAGCGGTATTTTCTCTTATCAAAATTGTCGGCGGCGCCTATTTATTATGGTTCGCCTGGAACAGTATTCGCCACCAGGCGACGCCGCAAATGAGCACGCTCCAGACGCCGATTGCCGCCCCGTGGACGATTTTCTTTCGCCGGGGATTAATGACCGATTTATCCAATCCGCAAACCGTACTGTTTTTTATCAGTATTTTTTCCGTAACGCTTAGCGCAGAAACGCCCACATGGGCAAGGTTAATGGCCTGGGCCGGAATTGTGCTGTCATCCGTTATCTGGCGTATTTTTCTCAGCCAGGCCTTTTCGCTCCCCGCAATCCGCCGCGCTTATGGACGAATACAGCGCATTGCCAGCCGTGTTATCGGCGCCATTATCGGGATGTTTGCGCTCAGACTTCTCTATGAAGGCGTGACGCACCGCTAGTTTGCCCGGTAGCCTTTGCTACCGGACGATAAGCGTTATCAAAACGCCCATGACACGCTGCCTACAATGCTACGCTCGGCGCCAAAATAACAATAAGAGAGCGAATTACAGGCAGCGACATAGCGTTTGTCCGTCAGGTTATTTACGTTGAGCTGGGCGCTCAAGCCATTTAACCCAATGCTGGATAAATCATACCCAACCACCATGTCGACCAGTGTATAGGACGGCAACGTGTGGGTATTCAGGCGATCGCTGGTCACGCCGTTGACGTACCGGATGCCGGAGCCCAAAGTCAGCCCCTCTAACAGACCGCTTTTCACATCGTAGCTTAGCCAGGCGCTGGCCTGGTTCCGTGGAGCATAAACCGCGCGCTTCCCCTGCTCTTGCGGGCTACTTTTCTTATAACGGATATCAGTATAGGTATACGCCGCCTGCAAACGGACGCTATCCGACAAATGGCTAATGGCCTCCAGTTCAACCCCTTTAGACTCAATTTCACCAATCGAGCGGTACGGATCGGTAGGTTCTTCTTTGGTCGCGATATTGGTCTGGTTAATACGATACACGGCGGCGCTAAACTGGCTGTTCCCCCCCAGCGGTTCGTATTTTACCCCCGCCTCCCACTGCTTGCCTTTCATCGGTTCCAGCACATTGCCGTTTTCGTCGGCGAAGCTGGTCGGCGTAAACGCGGTAGAATAACTGAGATAGGGGGCGACGCCATTGTCGAACAGATAAAGCAACGCGGCACGGGTGCTGACGTTGTTTTTATCGAGATCGCTGCGTGAATCATGAAGTTTGTCGATGTTAGACACGCTGACCCGATCGTAACGACCGCCCAACGTAAAGCGCCAGCGATCCCATGACATCTGATCCTGTAAATAGTATCCGGTCTGCCGCAGCTTATGTTTTTCACGGCTATACAACGTAATGTAATCCGGCTGAGCGCCATAAACAGGGTTGAAAGCGTCAATCGGCGGAAACGCGCCATAATAGCCAGTAGTATGATTACTGCGATCCTGATAATCGATCCCCACCAGCAGACGATGATTAATCGCCCCGGTATCCACGCTGCCGTCGAGCTGATTATCCAGCGCGATAGCCGACATTTTCTCCCCGGAGCCGGAATAGCCGCGATTCAGCGCCGTTTCATTCAACCAACCTGCGGCATAGACCTGATTCAACGTCACTTTGGTATGCAAATAACGCAATTTTTGCCGTACCGACCAGCCGTTATCGAACAGATGCTCAATGTTATAACCCACCATATTTTCACGGCGATCGTATTTGTCGTAGTCATCTTCACCTTCAAAGAAAGTGTTAGAAATTTTTCCGCCGTTATAAGGTACAACCGTGCCTTGATAAGGCAGTCCGGAGTGGCTACCGCCTTCCGGATCACGGTGCAGATAGGCCATAAGATCAAGACGCGTCCGATCGGTAATTCGCCAGGTCAGGCTCGGCATCAGCGCATAACGTTCCTCTTTCAAGGGGGTAAACTGCGAATCGGCGTAACGTGTCATGCCGCTAAGACGCGCCGCCACACGTTCATTGTCATCCAGTGGGCCGGTCACATCAAAAGCCGCCCCGCGCTGGTTGTGATTGCCGGCAAACAGCTTCACCTCTCCCCCGGCATCAAACGCCGGTTTTCGCGACGTCAACGCGACAATGCCGCCTGGCGATGAACGTCCATACAGAACGGACGCCGGGCCGCGTACCACCTCGATATCTTCCAGAAACCAGGGGTCAACCACCAACGAACTGTGCGAATTGGTGTCGCCCATCATTTTTAACCCGTCGAGATAGACGTTATCCAGACTACCGTCCGAAAAACCACGCAATACGATGTAATCAAAGCGGTTAGAGGCACCTATCTGATTACTGTATACGCCTGGGGTGTAGCTGACCGCCTGACGCACGCTGGTTGCGCCCTGCTCTTCAAACTGCTGGCGGGTAATAATGGATACCGACTGCGGCGTTTCAATATCTGGCGTCGCCAGCTTAGTCGCGCCACTCTGAACGGGCGAGGTGACAATGACCGTATCATTTTTTGTGGTTTCCTGGGCAAAAAGAGGAAAAGTCGCGCCGCCGATAGCTCCGCCTATCAATAGCGCCATACGCGTTGTCGCAAACATGAACATCTCCAAAGGCATCTTTATTGTAAATAAGAATTATTACCTTTTAGAGATAACGGACCACTATGCGTAACGCCAGATTGCCTATGCGCAATGATAAAAAATCACCCAAAGCGGCAGAAAACCGGGTTAGCGGCGGATATTACCGCTCTGGCGGGGCGCGTTACGCACAGTGGCGGGACGCCGTCAGAGACGCGTCACGCAGCTCGCCGGGCGAGCAGCCATAACGCCGACGAAATGCCGTCGCAAAGTTTGTGGCATGTTGATAGCCTGACATCCAGGCGGCCTGCTGCACGCTGTATCCCTCCATCAGATAACGACGCGCGCGCGCCAGGCGGCAATCACGCAGATAATCAAACACGGTACACCCATAGGCATGGCGAAACTTGCACCGCAGGCTACTTGGACTCATTGCCGCCCGACGCGCCAGTTCGTTCAGCGTGTAGGCTTTTTCCGGCGTCTGCTCCAGTAAACGCCGAATGAGCTCCAGCCGCTGGTATTCACCGGTGACGGGAAGCCCGCGTTTTTGCGTTGCGGGCTGACATAGATTTAGCGCATAGCCCAACAATTGCAGCATGATGCCTTCCAGCATTAACTGGCGTGACGCCGCATGAGGTCCGGGCTGCTGCGCATAACGTAGCCCCGAAAGCAGAAACTCCGGCACCTGCCAGACCCTCGCCGAGGCCGCGCGATGTTCCCACTCGTCTGCCAGCGAGACAGGCAAACGCTCCCGCCATCCGCCGTCCGGGTACATTCCCAGCGACAAGGTGCGCAATTTACTGTCTGCGCCGTGATGGGCGCGTATCGTCTGCTGCTCACTCAGTTGCGAGCAAAACGCCATCCCCGCGCTCAACAAAAAGGTCTGCTCATTGACAGCCAGCGCGACGTTACCTTCCAGCACCACCAGCATATACAGCGGACTGCTATGGCGAGAGGTGGTTTCATAAGGTTGTAACACGTGAACATCCGAGCGTGTAATGCAAATCCCGCCGGGAAGCGCTATCTCTTCGATATCGCCATGAAGTACGGGACTACTCTGCGTATACTGCGGTAACGCAGGGAAGCGGTAATCAATGCCATAACGCTCGCCAAACGCGATGAAATCGCTGACGGAAAAGATCTTTTTCATCGCCGGGGCGGCGGAAGAGTGACAGGAGATCGGAGACATTATCAATACCGTTTATCTGCGTTATACCAGAGCGTTAGCCACTGTGTAACCATATCACTGCGGCCCGGGAACGACAATAAAGATGAGAATAATTATCAACCGCTATTGAGGGGAGAGATAAGGCGAGCAAAGGTGATCGATAAACGCCGATCTGTCGATAAAAACGCGCTTTCGCGAGAGACGAAAGCGCGTCCGGGGGATATCAGTCAGGAGCGAAATCCTGCGGAGGTCATGAGCAGTCTGAATAACATTCCGACGCCCGCCAGCAGAAGCACGCTGGCGCACCATATCGCGACCATCCATACGACTCGCCGCGACCATTTTTTCACTTTAACCATCAGTGATATCCCTCTCCATGTCGCACTTTTCCACGGAAGACGTAGTAGCTCCAGAAGGTATAAGCCAGAATAATCGGGATGATTATCAGCGCCCCAACCAGCATGAAGCTTTGACTTTGCGGCGGCGCGGCGGCGGCATACAGCGAAATATCCGGTGGAATAATATTCGGCCAAATACTGATGCCTAACCCGCTGAACCCCAGAAAAATCAACCCTAGCGTGAGAATAAATGGGCGCGCATGGGATTCTGGTTTTTTCACGCTGCGCCATAGCCAGATGCTAAAAGCCAACACCAGCACAGGCACCGGCAGGAAGTAGTATAAATTGGGCAGCGTGAACCAGCGCTCGGCGATGTCGTCGTGGGTGAGCGGCGTCCACACGCTGACGCCTCCCATCACCAGCAACAAGACGATCAACAACGGGCGCGACAGCGCGCACATCCGGCTATGCAGCGGATCTTCGCTTTTCATAATCAGCCAGGTAGCGCCCAGCAGCGCATAGGTGACGACCAGACCGACGCCGCAGAACAGGTTAAACGGCGTCAGCCAGTCAAGCTGCGAACCGCTAAAGGTTCGCCCTTCCACCTGAAAACCGCTCACCACCGCGCCCACCACAACCCCCTGGGCAAAGGTCGCCAGGATTGACCCGACGATAAAGGATTTATCCCAGAACGCGCGATGCGACTCGGTGGCTTTAAAACGGAATTCAAAAGCGACGCCGCGAAAGATAAGACCAAGCAGCATAACCACCAGCGGGATAGTCAGCGCGTCGGTGATGACGGCATAAGCCAACGGGAACGCGCCAAAAAGCCCGGCCCCGCCCAGCACCAGCCAGGTTTCGTTCCCGTCCCATACCGGCGCGACCGAGTTCACCATAACATCGCGATCGTGTTTATCACGAATAAACGGAAACAGGATACCGACGCCCAGATCGAAACCATCCATCACGATATACATCAGCGTGGCGAACACGATAATAGCAAACCAGATAACCGGAAGATCGATGGTCATTCGCGTTTCTCCTGCTCAAGCGATTCTCCCACGGCAGAGATAGGACGCGCGGGTCTGCCATCGGTTTCAGCGGTCGGTGTCTCCGCCGGCTGCGGCCCTTTCTGGATAAGGCGAATCATATAAATATAGCCAACCCCAAAGACCAGGGAATAGACCACAAAGAAGGCCAGCAAACTGATGCTCATCTGCAAGGTGCTGTGCGCGGAAACCGCATCACGCGTTCGCAGCAGGCCATAGACCACCCACGGCTGACGTCCTACTTCAGTCGTCACCCATCCGGCAAGGATGGCGATAAGCCCGGACGGCCCCATCCACAGCGCAAAGTGCATAAAGGGCCGCGAATGATACAGTCGGCGTCGGTAGCGTAGCCACAGGCTGGCCAGCCCCAGGAAGATCATCAGTACGCCCATGCCCACCATCAGACGGAAAGACCAGAACACCACGGTAGAGTTGGGGCGATCCTCTTTGGGATAATCTTTTAGCGCAGGCACCTGTTTGTCCAGGCTATGCGTCAGGATCAGACTGCCCAACGCCGGGATCTCAAGCGCATAGCGGGTCCGTTCCGCCTCCATATCCGGCCAGCCTACCAGCGTAAGCGGCGTTGGCTCGCCGGGCGTATTTTCCCAGTGCCCCTCAATCGCGGCAATTTTGACCGGCTGATGCTTCAGGGTATTAAGGCCGTGCATATCGCCAATCAATGCCTGAACGGGCGCCACCACGACCGCCATCCATAACGCCATTGAGAACATACGGCGGATAGCCGGCGTATCGTTACCTTTCAGTAAATGCCAGGCAGCGGACGCGCCGACAAACATCGCGCTACTTAAAAACGCCGCAACGGACATATGCAACAGGCGATACGGGAACGACGGGTTGAAAATCACCGCGAACCAGTCCACCGGGACCACCTGACCGTTGTGAATTTCAAATCCCTGCGGGGTATGCATCCAGCTGTTAGACGCCAGAATCCAGAACGTCGACATTAACGTGCCCAACGCCACCATACAGGTAGACAAGAAATGCAGACCCGGCCCGACTTTGTTCCAGCCAAAAAGCATCACGCCTAAGAATCCCGCTTCCAGGAAGAATGCGGTGAGCACTTCATAGGTTAATAAAGGCCCGGTGATACTGCCGGCGAACTGGGAGAAACCGCTCCAGTTCGTTCCGAACTGGTAAGCCATGACCAGACCGGAGACCACGCCCATCCCGAAGTTGACGGCAAAAATTTTGAGCCAGAACTGATAGAGCGAGCGCCAGACAGGATTACGCGTTTTTAGCCATAGACCTTCCAGTACCACCAGGTAACTGGCTAAGCCAATCGTAATCGCGGGGAAAATAATATGAAAAGAGACGGTAAAGGCAAACTGGAGTCTCGCTAAAAAGAAGGCATCAAACTCCATGTTCCCTCCCGTTTATATATAGTCACTTCGTGTAAAATATTCACTGTTCGCAACCAGGTTGAAACGAAACGGTTATTTTCCCCAAACGTAAAAACGTCGGGGAATATCCAGATAAATTACGATTTTTTTTGCGGCTGGCTGTCAGGCTTATCGCCCGACTCTGGTGCTTCGGAGGGGTCGTCTTTTTCGACAGCGAAACGGTAGTATCTATTTAGCATAACATGTCTCCCTTAGTTACATTCACTTGGCAATATCTACCTGGCCGTTATAAAAATAACGGCAAAACAAAAAAACAGCGTCTTCAAGACTATTTGCAATTTCAGCAAAATACGCGTAGCTGAAAGTTAAGAATAGACGTAAAACGATAACCTTCAAGTCAACGCGGTTTACGGGACGGGGGATTAGCACAGGGAGAATGACCGCAACGCTCGCTGCGCGGCGGCCATTTTATATGGTCTATCAAAAAGATAACCGTTAAGGTCTATTCAAACCCGTTAGTTTACCTTCCCCTCAATCAAGCCATTGATCGTAGAAAATACCGCCGGCGCGCTGGTCGCTTCCGCAAACTCGACATTGATATTTTGCCGACGCAGCATATCGAAGAATTTACGTTGCGCATCAAGAATAACCTGATCGCCTACGCGCATATTTTCTGCTTTAGTTTCAACCAGTAAATAAACGCTGTCGGCGTCCTGACGCTCAATACGGTACACAAAATCCGGCGTAGTAGAACCCCCCGTATATTTGGGGATCTGAATGGCCCGCTTAGGCAGTTTGCCAAACACCGAAACCTGTTGCGGATAATCGTATTTTAATAGCGGCAATTCTGGATCGACGCTGTCATAACGCAACGGCGGTATTTGATAGAGAGAACGGGGATCGTCTATCGCATTCTCATCCACATTTTTCCCCACAATTTCAGCGCTAATCTCCTCTCTGAACTGCCGTGCCGTGGAATCAAATACCGACGTTGAAGCCTGAAAATCGAGAGGCAGATAATCGTGGCGCTGCGCAAAATGCGCATTAATCCGCGTCTGTAATGCGCGGGTCATATTGTCCAACGAGATCTCGCTTAAATAGCGTGAATCTCCGTGCAAAACATCACGCAGCATCGCCATTAACACCGGGTGCAGGACGTTAACCGGCAGACTGGTGCGTAACGCCAGTTGCTTAAGAAAATGGCCATATTTCATGCCTGCCATAAATTCGCTGGCGGCTAATTCGCCTTCCCGCTGCGCCACTTCAAAACGGCCATTATCTTCATTCGATACCAGCCGTTGTTGCACCTGGCTTGGCTTCTGGCGTATATACAGCGCCGGATCGCGCAGCACCTCGGCGGCAATTTGTTCCAGAGACGCGCCGCTACGCTCGAATTGCAGCATATAACGGCGGGAAAACTGCTCCCAGATACTGCTAAGTTGTTCCCAATTCTCTTTGCGTAACCTGACTCGCAGTCGAGAGGCGGGCTTATTGTCACGAATGCGATCCGCTCGCACCCGCGCCTGCGTCAGCTCAGGGTAGAACTCCAGTAGCCACGCAAAACCACTTTTGGTTTCCCCGTTAAGCGTGACGCTGGGTTTAAACTCATTACTCCGGTTGATCAGTTTTTTATCATCCAGATCTTCCAGCAAACGAAGCTCCGTAAACGCAGGATCGACTTTTTGCCGCTCGGTGACGATGAGTGTGATCATCGCCTCATCCAGTTTCTGCTCGTTAAGCTGAACTTTGCTGTCGCGATTAATCTCATCAACCAGCATACTGGCAAACGCTTTTTCATCATAACCAATCAGAAACGACAGCCGGGACGGCCACTCTTCCTGATGAACGCGATGGCCGTTTTCATCTACCGGTAGCCGCAGGCCGCGCCCCACTTCCTGAATTTTGCTCGACTCGCTACCGGAAGAACGTAATTTAGCAATGACAAAAACATTCGGGTTATCCCAGCCTTCGCGAAGCGTCCATTTTGAAAACAGAAAGCGGCGCGTTTCCCAGTTGCCGTGATGGTCTGAAAAACTGAGCAACTTCTCTTTATTTTTCAGAATATCATCTACTTCAGCCTGGATCGCCTCATCGCCGCTTCCGCGGTCTTCGCCAAAGTAACCAGCGTGGACGTTTTGGTTATCCGAGTGCAGGCTGGCGAGCGTGGCCTGCAGAAACGACAGATACTCCGCTTCTCGCGGCAGGGTCTTGCGCTGATAATCGTCAATCAGTTGCGTCAGTTTCTTTTTCAGTAAACGCTCAAAAGTGACTTTCAACCAGCCTTCGTCATCACGATAGCTTTTAATACTGTCAATAAAGAAAAGGCTTAAGGTCTTAATACGCGGGGCATTATTTTCTGGCTCATTGCTGCGTAAGAAATTTGCCTGCTCGGTATCAAAATGCTTATCAATGGCGTCCTGAATAATCAGTTCCTGGTAGCTCGCGCCAAAGGTTCCTGGCACCAGCGCCATCCCTGCCTCCAGCTCCAGATCGTTCGACAACATTTTACTGCCGGCATATTCGATACTGCCTTCAAATCCTGCATCAACATCGGCGAGATTTTCGCCCACGCCAACCTCGGCAATTTTGCCCCCCCGTCGGAGGATTAATTTCTTTGCCGTGACGCTGTCAACGATATAACGATTGTTGGCCTGTTCTTCGGGGAGATTCGGGTAATAAATATCAATACCTTTCACCAAACCATCGTTAAAACTGTCCACCGCGTTGAGATCAAACTGCGGTTGCCGGCGATAGTAATCTTTACGTACACATTTATTTTTACCCTTACCTTCGACAATATCCGGGAAGGTAGCGCCAAAGCGGACGATCATTTGCGGCTGAATAGCCTGAATCGCTCGATAAAATTTGTTATCTCGCGCAAAACGATGCGGTTCATCAATAATGACCACCGGTCGCGTCATTTGCAGCCCTTTAACAGGCGACGTCAGCCCACCCAGTAGCGTTTGATCGTAATCGTCTCGCGTCATACTGGCGGAATTGAGCATTTGCGCATTGATCAGCAAAACCTGAATCGTATGGCTATCACGACGGCTGGCATCAGTAAAACTTAATAGCTGGGCCGGAAAATTTTTACGCCCCGACTTTACTTTAAAATCACCGGCGTTAATGGTGCAAAGTTCCATCCGCGTATTTTCGTAGAACTGTGAAAAATGCTGTCTGGCGTAATCGCTGGTGATAAAGTTCCGCGCGCCTTCTTTAATGGCTGGCGTCGGCACCACCAGCACAAATTTGAAGAGGCCATACTTCTGATGCAGTTCATACATCAACCGGGTATAGACATAGGTTTTGCCCGTCCCGGTCTCCATTTTAACGTCAATATTGGCCTTATCGTCGTAACGTTCCTTAATCAGCGGATTAGCATAGTGATTATGATCGGCCTGCGCGTGATCGATACCGGTGAAACTCGCCAGAATCGCCGCTAACGCCTGTTCCTGATGGGGAAGTTCTTCCAGTAAAATATTCATCATCATCCCCTCTTAATAACGCTTCACCAGGTTCACTTTTTGATCAAGCTGTTTTAAGCCGATTTCCAGTTCACGAATGGATTCAAGGTCGAAAGAGTAGCCGTAAATGACAATGGTCTGAACCGGAAGCTGGTGCGTACCAATGTGGTTGAGAAGATCGCGGGTCTGCTCTGTTCCCCATCGTTCATCAATCAGATACAGGCGCGTATTATCAACATACCTGGCGCAATAGCCGGAAAAATCAACGGTCTGTACGTCAATATCCATTTTATAACCATCGGCGACCAGCCATGTCGTTAATAAGGTCTCTTCGCCGCTTGCGCCGCCCGGCACGCCCAATCCTCTGGCGGAAAAAGGATTGATCATGTCGGTAAATCCTGACTCGGTGAAAGCGGCCAGTTGACCGCTGGTATTGATAAAATGGCCGGTAGCAATATCGAAGCTATCCAGATCGTCCAGCGTCTGCTGTGTCGGAGTGGCAAAACGATAATGTTTAAAACCGAGATCGCTATTGGTCGCGGGATTGTTGGCGCGGATCTTCGCCGCAACGCGTGTAATTCGCTCGCGGCTGATTTCATCAATAGTGTTATAACCTGCTTTTTTCGCGATAGTGTTATTGCTTAATGCCTGATCGATAGTACACAGAATAAACGTGCGCTGCCCCCCATCTTCTTCATTCAGCGCCATTACCGCATGGGCCGTGGTGCCGGAACCGGCAAAAAAGTCCAGAACGACGCCGTCTTTATCGATAGCGAGCTTGATGATTTTCTTCAATAATGCGGTCGGTTTCGGCGTATCAAAAACGTTGTCGCCGAAGAGATCCAGAATCTCCTTTTTCCCCTCTTTATTCGACGCTACGTTATCCCAGTAATTGGTCGTTGGCTGCCCTTTACTGTGATGCGCGTACATGACTCGCTGGGGAATACCGCCGTTATCTTTGCCAAAATAGACCAGATTATCGGCCACCAGTTTTTGGTAACTGGCTTCAGGATAAGCCCATAGTCTTTCGTGTGCCGTACCATTCGGCGTGGTAATTTTATAGGTATAGCCGCCGCCGCTCAGCCCTTTTGACACCGTTAACGGCACCGGTCGCCATTTCCCTTCTGGAAACTGTTCGGTCGGTTCTTTATAGGATTTCTGAATATACTCTTTAGAAAGCGGTTCTAAACGTAAAGCGCCCTGACCGGTTTTGGCATAAACAAGAATGTATTCCCCCTGGATGGAAACGTTATCAGAGTCGTTAGAAATCTCTTTTTTGCGCTTCCACATCACATTGGTGACAAATCCGCCTTCGCCAAAAATCTCATCCATCATTAATTTAAGATTGGCGTACTCATTATCGTCGATAGAGATAAAAATAAATCCGGTATCTTTCAGGAGCTTCCTGGCCAGGAAAAGACGCGGATACATGAAAGATAACCACGCGGAGTGCGTCGATTTACCCTGAATGGATTTTAAACGTGCCAGTTCGGTATCATTAAGACCAAACATATCCTGCAACGCCCGATCGCTATATTCAAAATGATCGGGATAGACAAACCCGTCCGATCCGGTGTTATAAGGGGGATCGATATAGATCATATCGACGGTATCGGCGTAATTATTTTGCAGATGGCGTAACACATCCAGATTATCTCCGGTCAGAAAAAGATTATGGCTGTTTTTATTTTCTGCCAGAGTATTGTGTTCCACGTCAGGAACGATAACGGTAACGGATTTTTCACCCGCCTGTTTTTTTGCGTAATCTTTGCCAATAAAATCAATCTGATAACCGCTAGTCAGCTCATCAATATTACGCGCTTTCAACGCGCGCTCAAATTTGGCGAGATCAAATCCGCCTTTCGCGATCAGTTCGCCCTGCTCGTTATAGCGATCGGCGGTAAAAAATTCCGGTAATGCACGTTGTAACTCAGACAGAAAGGCGCTATTCGGGGCAACAGACTCGTTGTGTTTTTGGTTATCTTTCAACATGATATCTTCGCTCCGTTGATAATTTTAAGGTCCAACAATCAATTTCTTATAAAGAAAAAAGTAAGCGATGATTGTAATGGTCACGAAAGGCAGATGCCATCATTAACCTTTGTTGTTCGTTGAAAGGGCGTGAAAACGACGGGAGGAAGGCGTGCTCCCGGCGACAGTATGCGCCAGGAGCGTAGTGTTTACGTGCGATGACTGATGGCCGACTCCGGGAGGGCGTCGCTATCTGTACCGGAGATGACGACTCCCCGGGTCTCGCGACCAAATGCCACAAATACACAGATTAAAATAGCCACCGCGCCAGCCACGATCGCCATTGCCAACCCGTAATTTCCGCCATGCGTTTCCGCGATGCGGGCCTGTAACGTCGCATTAACCGACGCCAGTAAATTACCGAGTTGGTAAACAAACCCTGGCAGCACGGCGCGCGCATTCGCCGGAACCAGCTCGTTCAGCCAGGTCGGCACGACACCCCAGGCGCCCTGCACCATAAACTGCATCAGGAACGCGCCCAGACCAATCGTGAATGATCCGCTGGAAAATGCCCATAGCGGGAGTACCGGAAGCGCAAGAAAGGCGGCGATCATGATCGCTTTTTTACGCCCAATACGTTCCGATAGCGTACCGTAGAAAATACCGCCGAGCATGGCGGCAATGTTATAAAAAATCGCAATGATACTGATCAGATGCGGATCAAAACCATGCTGCATCTTCAGGAAGGTAGGATAGAGATCCTGCGTGCCGTGACTGAAAAAGTTAAAGAACGCCATGACCAGCACCAGATACAGACACAACTTCCACTGTTTGCGCAGAACAGGAAGCAGCGCGGTATTCTCTTTACGCGCTCTGGCCGCCAGCCAGACGGGGGATTCCGGCACTTTAAACCAGATATAAGGCAGCAAGACAACAGGCAGGGCGCCAATCAGGAACATACCGCGCCAGCCTACCATACTGTAGAAGAGGCCAAAAATAACCGAGGCGAACAGATAGCCGCAGGGATAGCCCGCCTGAAAAATGCCCGACATCAGGCCACGCGAACGATCGGGAATGGTTTCCATCGCCAGTGATGACGCGACGCCCCATATCCCGCCCATCGCCACGCCGTACATGACCCGAAAAATCAGAAATGCCATGAAGGTGGGCGACCAGGCGGAAAGCAGTTCAAATACCGTAAAGAACAGAATATTGAGCATCAGTATCGGTCGACGTCCGTACTTTTCCGCCATTCGGCCAAACAGCAGCGCGCCAATGGGACGTACCGCCAGGGTCAGCATAATCGCAATGGAAACGTCCGATACGGAAGCGTGAAACCATTCGGCGAGATCGCTAAGTACAAAGACAAGGATAAAGAAATCAAACGCATCCAGCATCCAACTGGTAAAGCTGGCAAACGCCACATGTCGTTGTGTCGTCGTCCAGTTCAGGGGGGTGTACATAGGTAGTGTCCTGCATCAAAAAATAACATCAAGCTTTGAAGCGGCGAAACGCTGGAGCGCTCCCGTCGTCAAAGCGACGTAACAAGGTAGCGTTGCGCTACTTATTTGTTATCTTTTTGTATATAGCAGGTAAAATGTTAGCAAAAATAGACAAATCATTACATATTATTAACAAAGCTTACTGGCACATGATTTGTCACAGTTTTTATGGGGATTATCTCACGCAAAGAAAAGCGAAGCGTGGCTAGCGTATCGCGACCGGCCTGTCGCCAGACCGATCGCCATTGACGATTACCTTTCGCGCGGCGGGAAACCGGCCTTTTGCAGGGCGGCGGCAATCTGCTCCGCGGATAGCGACGTTTCAACGTCAACCAGACGCGTCGCCGGGTCAGTTCTCACCGTCGCATTAGCATCGAGAGTCAGAATCGTCTTTTTTACCGTACTGGCGCAGCCGCCGCAGGTCATGTCATCAATATGGAACTGCATAGTGAACTCCTTTTGTGTGGGAACTGTTGCCAGTCTGGGCCTTGCCAGTGTTGGAAGGTCAAGCGTAATCTCAGGACTTACAGACGCTTTGCCAGTCCGTGGCGACGAGGACGGCGCAATACCGCTCCGGTACGCGCCTCCGGCTCGCTATCGTCAGGTTGTCCAAGCGTATGCAGAATGGGGCAATCTGGCAGCGCGTCGCCGGCGCAGCAGTGAATCAGCGCTTTGAGGGTTTGCGCCATGTGCTGCATGTTCTGGATACGTCTGTCCAGTTCATCAATGTGCGTCTGCGCCAGGCGTTTGACGTCAGCGCTTTGCCGCGACTGGTTATTCCAAAGATTCAGTAAGTCGCTGATTTCAGCAACTGAAAAGCCGAGATCGCGCGCGCGGCGTATAAAATGCAATTGATTAACATCAGCCTGGGTATAGGCCCGATAGCCGGAATCCGTCCGACTTGCCGCGGGAATCAGACCAATCTGTTCATAGTAGCGAATCATTTTGGCCGAGACTTTCGATGCTTTAGCTGCTTTACCGATGTTCATGACGCTCCTCCTCATGTCGTGGATGTGTCGGATGGGGTTGCCATCGGCGCCCGGAAACGGCGCAGCCGCAAAGCGTTGCCCAGCACGAACACGCTCGACATCGCCATCGCCCCTGCGGCGAATACCGGTGACAATAATATGCCCCAGACCGGAAATAGCGCGCCTGCCGCGACAGGAATCAGCGCCGTATTGTAAGCAAAGGCCCAGAACAGATTCTGGTGGATATTGCGGATGGTCGCTTTAGACAGCGCGATAGCATTCGGCACGCCTTGCAGGTTGCCGGACATTAGTACGACGTCGGCGGATTCCACCGCCACATCGGTGCCGGTGCCAATCGCCAGCCCCACGTCGGACTCCGCCAGCGCTGGCGCATCGTTGATGCCATCGCCGACAAACGCCACCTGCCCATACGCCGCTTTCAGGCGCCGTATCGCCTCGACTTTCCCTTCTGGCAATACCTCGGCAACCACATCATCAATTCCTAACTGTCTGGCGATAGCCTGTGCCGTGCGGGCATTATCGCCAGTGATCATGGCGACCTTAATGCCGAGCTGATGTAAAGCGTTAATTGCGGCGGGCGTACTGGGTTTGATCGGATCGGCCACGGCGATAATCGCCGCCAGTTGACCGTCAATAGCCGCATAGAGCGGCGATTTCCCTTCCTGCCCTAACCGTTCGGCGGTGGTGGCGAAGCCGCTAATATCCACGCCAATTTCGCGCATATAGCGATCGGCCCCCACGTCAACACGCGTACCGTCAACGGTAGCGTATACGCCCATCCCGGTCACCGATTCGAAGCCGCTCATGCCTGGTAGCGCGATCCCTTCCTCTTCTGCCGACACGACAATCGCACGGGCAATCGGATGCTCTGAACGCGATTCTACCGCCGCGACTTTCGCCAGCACCTCACGGCGTTCAAAGCCGCTGGCCACGTCGAGATCGGTCAGTACCGGGCGGCCTTCGGTAAGCGTCCCGGTTTTGTCTACGGCCACCACCTTAGCGTCTTTGAGTAGCTGTAACGCCTCCCCCTTACGGAACAGCACGCCCATTTCCGCCCCACGACCGGTTCCCACCATAATGGAGGTCGGCGTCGCCAGGCCCATCGCGCAAGGACAGGCGATAATCAGAACCGCAACACCATTGATCAGAGCGAAAGTCAGCGCAGGCGACGGCCCAAACGCCAGCCATACCACAAAGGTCAGCGCAGCAATAAGCATTACCATTGGGACAAACCACAGCGTCACTTTATCCACGACGGCCTGAATCGGCAGTTTTGAACCCTGCGCCTGTTCCACCAGACGAATGATTTGCGCCAGCATGGTCTGTCCGCCGACGGCGGTCGCCCGCAGCGTGAGCGCGCCTTTTTGGTTGACGGTACCGCCCACCACCGCGCTTCCTGCGGATTTCTCAACCGGTATCGGTTCGCCGGTAATCATCGACTCGTCAACGAAGCTGCGGCCTTCGGTCACTTCGCCGTCAACCGGGATCCGCTCGCCTGGCCGAACCTCCACACAGTCGCCCAGCACAACCTCGTCGACAGGGATATCCACGATGCGGCCCTCGCGTAACACATGCGCGACCCGCGCCTGTAGCCCCACCAGACGTTTAATCGCTTCGGAAGTCCGCCCCTTCGCCCTTGCCTCCAGAAAGCGCCCCAGCAGAATAAGCGCGACAATCACTGCGGCGGCCTCGTAATAGACGTTTACCGTCCCTTCAGGCAACAGGTCGGGCGTAAAGGTCGCCACCAGCGAGTAGCCGAATGCCGCTGCGGTTCCCACGGCGACCAGCGAGTTCATGTCCGGCGCCAGACGCGCCAGCGCCGGGAACCCTTTAAGGTAAAAACGGCGACCGGGGATCGTCAGCACCAACAGGGTCAGTGCAAATTGCCAGTACCAGCTTTGTTGCAGGCCAATCGTTTTTATCACCCACTCGTGCATACCAGGAATAAGGTGCGAGCCCATTTCAAGCACAAAAACGGGGAGCGCCAGCACGCTGGCGAGAATCAGATCGCGCTTCAGCCTGACGCGCTCGGCCTCTTTTTTCTCTTGAGAGTCGTCTTCGCCCTGCCCCGCCGTCTCTACCGGTCGCGCCTCATACCCCGTTTTTTCAATCGCCGCGATCACCGCCTCCGCCGACGCCGTCCCGCGAACGGTGGCGCGCTCCGTCGCCAGATTCACCGTAGCGTCCGTTACGCCAGGCACAGCCTTAATACCTTTTTCAACGCGAGCGACGCACGACGCGCAGGTCATACCTTCAATAAGCAAGCTTATCGTGTCGTGACGATTTTCTGACTGACTCATGACGACTTCCCCATCCTGACTATTCGGTATCAGAAAGCCTAAAGCTTGCCATTGTGGGAAGGTCAAGCGTATTCAGGCTGCACGGTTCGGCGAGAATGTGAGATGGCTCATAAAAGAAGATGATGCGAGACATTTACGCCACGATGCCGACCCACGCCCCGAAAAAACCCGTCAGGAACGCTTGACCTTTCCTTCGTTGTAACGCCTAGCCTTTGCCAAAAATTCTGCGGCAGCGTTGCGGAATGGCCAACACGCTGCGGTAAAGAGGGAAACGACATGCGTAGAACATTCAAAATTATGTTGATAGCCGGCGTCATCGCCGCCATCGGGGGCGTGATTTACATGGCCGGCGAAGCACTATGGGATAAAGACAACGCCGTCGGACCACCGGCCAGCGCGCCGCCTCCACCGTCGGTACCGGTTGCTAAAGCCCTTAGCCGCACACTCGCGCCTACGGCGGAATTCACCGGTTTTCTGGCCGCGCCGGAGACCGTGGAGCTGCGTTCGCGCGTGGGAGGAACCCTTGACGCCGTCAGCGTTCCGGAAGGACGTCTGGTAAGCCGCGGACAACTGCTGTTCCAGATCGATCCGCGCCCGTTCGAGGTCGCCCTCGACACCGCCGTCGCGCAATTACGTCAGGCTGAAGTACTGGCCCGCCAGGCGCAGGCGGATTTCGATCGCATTCAACGACTGGTCGCCAGCGGCGCCGTATCACGTAAAAACGCTGACGATGTCACCGCCACGCGTAATGCGCGACAGGCGCAGATGCAATCGGCCAAAGCCGCCGTCGCCGCAGCGCGCCTTGAACTCTCCTGGACCCGTATTACCGCGCCCATTGCCGGACGCGTTGACCGCATACTGGTAACCCGGGGCAATCTGGTCAGCGGCGGCGTAGCGGGTAACGCCACGCTTCTGACGACTATCGTGTCTCACAATCCCATGTATGTGTATTTCGATATTGACGAAGCCACCTGGCTGAAGGCGTTACGGCATACCCGCTCCGACAAAAATCCACCGGTAGTCAACATGGGGTTAACCACCGATAACGGGCTGCCTTATCAGGGCGTACTCGACTTTATGGGCAATCAGATGAACCGCAGCACCGGCACTATCCGGGCACGCGCCGTGATTCCTGACCCCGACGGAATGCTTTCTCCCGGCCTGTTTGCCCGAATCAGTTTGCCCATCGGCGAGCCGCGGGAAACCGTGCTAATTGACGATCTGGCGGTGAGCGCCGATCAGGGCAAAAACTATGTGCTGATCGTCGGCAAGGAGAATCAGGTGGAGTATCGTCCGGTTGAGCTGGGACAAATGGTCGATGGACTCCGCGTCGTTACACAGGGAGTACAGCCGGGAGAAAAAATCATCCTCAAGGGGCTGGTGCGTCCTGGCATGACCGTTGCGCCGCGTCTGGTGCCGATGCGGCAGAATGTGACCGATAAACAGACCGCGACATTGACTAAAGCGGACGGCGACAGCGCGTCGAAGGCGGTGCGCCAATGAAATTCACCCACTTTTTCATCGCACGGCCCATCTTCGCCATCGTCCTGTCGCTGTTAATGCTGCTGGCTGGCGCTATCGCCTTTTTAAAACTGCCGCTGAGTGAATATCCGGCCGTTACGCCACCCACGGTACAGGTTAGCGCCAGCTACCCCGGCGCTAACCCGCAAGTGATTGCCGATACGGTAGCCGCGCCGCTGGAACAGGTGATCAACGGCGTTGACGGCATGTTGTATATGAATACCCAGATGGCCATTGATGGTCGCATGGTTATCTCTATCGCCTTCGAACAGGGAACCGATCCTGATATGGCGCAAATTCAGGTGCAAAACCGGGTATCCCGCGCGCTGCCTCGCCTGCCCGAAGAAGTCCAGCGAATTGGCGTTGTAACGGAGAAAACGTCCCCCGATATGTTGATGGTGGTCCATCTTGTCTCGCCGCAAAAACGCTATGACTCGCTTTACCTGTCTAACTTCGCCATCCGGCAGGTTCGCGACGAACTGGCCCGTTTACCTGGCGTCGGCGATGTTCTCGTCTGGGGCGCGGGCGAGTACGCCATGCGCGTCTGGCTGGACCCGGCGAAAATCGCCAACCGCGGTCTTACCGCCAGTGATATCGTTACGGCGTTGCGGGAACAAAACGTACAGGTCGCCGCCGGCTCCGTCGGGCAACAGCCGGAGGCCTCCGCCGCTTTTCAGATGACGGTAAACACGCTGGGCCGCCTGACCAGCGAAGAACAGTTCGGCGAGATTGTGGTAAAAATCGGCGCTGACGGCGAGGTGACGCGTCTGCGTGATGTCGCCCGCGTCACGCTGGGCGCAGATGCCTATACGCTGCGTAGTTTACTGAATGGCGAAGCGGCGCCAGCGTTACAGATTATTCAAAGTCCGGGCGCCAATGCGATTGACGTATCTAACGCAATTCGCGGCAAAATGGATGAGTTGCAGCAAAACTTCCCGCAGGATATCGAATACCGGATTGCCTATGATCCTACGGTCTTCGTGCGCGCATCGCTACAATCGGTGGCGATTACGTTGCTGGAAGCCCTCGTGCTGGTCGTCCTTGTCGTGGTGCTGTTCCTGCAAACCTGGCGGGCGTCCATTATTCCTCTGGTGGCGGTTCCCGTTTCGCTGGTCGGCACCTTTGCCTTGATGCACCTGTTTGGCTTTTCGCTGAATACGCTTTCGCTGTTTGGTTTGGTCCTGTCGATAGGTATCGTTGTCGATGACGCCATCGTTGTGGTCGAAAACGTGGAACGGCATATCTCGCAGGGCAAAAGCCCCGGAGAGGCGGCAAAGAAGGCGATGGATGAAGTCACTGGTCCCATTCTTTCTATTACCTCGGTGCTGACGGCGGTCTTTATCCCTTCCGCATTCCTGGCGGGCCTGCAGGGTGAGTTTTATCGTCAGTTCGCGTTGACCATCGCTATTTCGACCATCCTTTCGGCCATTAACTCGCTGACGCTCTCCCCTGCGCTGGCTGCCATTTTGCTAAGACCGCACCACGATACTGCGAAGGCTGACTGGCTAACGCGGTTGATGGGCACGGTCACTGGCGGTTTTTTCCATCGCTTTAACCGTTTCTTCGACAGCGCGTCGAACCGCTATGTTAGCGCCGTCCGTCGGGCCGTGCGCGGCAGCGTCATTGTGATGGTGCTCTATGCTGGCTTTGTGGGGCTGACCTGGCTTGGCTTCCATCAGGTGCCGAACGGGTTTGTGCCTGCGCAGGATAAATACTATCTCGTCGGCATCGCCCAGCTCCCAAGCGGCGCATCGTTGGATCGCACAGAGGCGGTCGTAAAACAGATGTCCGCTATCGCACTGGCGGAACCCGGCGTCGAAAGCGTCGTCGTCTTCCCCGGCCTGTCGGTTAACGGCCCGGTAAATGTGCCAAATTCGGCGCTGATGTTCGCCATGCTGAAACCCTTTGACGAGCGTGAAGATCCTTCGCTTTCCGCTAACGCTATCGCCGGAAAGCTAATGCACAAATTTAGCCACATTCCCGACGGATTTATTGGCATCTTCCCGCCACCGCCGGTTCCAGGGCTTGGCGCGACGGGCGGCTTTAAATTGCAGATTGAAGATCGTGCGGAACTGGGATTTGAAGCGATGACAAAGGTGCAAAGCGAGATTATGTCTAAGGCGATGCAGACGCCCGAACTGGCCAATATGCTGGCCAGTTTCCAGACGAACGCCCCGCAATTACAGGTGGATATCGACCGGGTGAAGGCGAAATCAATGGGGGTATCGCTCACCGACATCTTTGAAACGTTGCAAATTAACCTCGGCTCGCTTTACGTCAACGATTTCAACCGATTT
The DNA here is from genome assembly GCF_046550535.1 of Salmonella sp. SAL04213. Classification (NCBI taxonomy): domain Bacteria; kingdom Pseudomonadati; phylum Pseudomonadota; class Gammaproteobacteria; order Enterobacterales; family Enterobacteriaceae; genus Salmonella; species Salmonella sp. SAL04213. The sequence continues at coordinate 970,454 of NZ_JBGDXS010000001.1, forward strand.
GGCCGTACCTGGCGAGTGATGGCGCAGGCCGATGCGCCATTCCGTATGCAGCAAGAGGATATCGGCCTGCTTAAAGTCCGCAATGCGAAGGGCGAGATGATCCCGCTTAGCGCTTTCGTCACGATTATGCGCCAGTCGGGGCCGGACAGAATCATCCATTACAACGGCTTCCCCTCGGTAGATATTAGCGGAGGACCGGCTCCGGGCTTCTCCTCCGGACAGGCGACGGACGCGATTGAAAAGATCGTGCGTGAAACGTTGCCGGAAGGGATGGTCTTCGAATGGACCGATCTGGTTTATCAGGAAAAACAGGCCGGCAACTCCGCGCTTGCTATCTTTGCGCTGGCGGTGCTGCTGGCCTTCCTGATCCTGGCGGCGCAGTACAACAGTTGGTCGCTGCCCTTCGCCATCCTACTTATTGCGCCTATGTCATTACTCTCAGCCATTGTCGGCGTGTGGGTATCTGGCGGAGATAACAATATCTTTACGCAGATTGGTTTCGTGGTGCTGGTCGGCCTGGCGGCCAAGAACGCCATTTTGATTGTCGAGTTTGCCCGCGCCAAAGAACACGACGGCGCAGACCCGCTGACCGCCGTGCTGGAAGCGTCCCGCCTGCGTCTGCGTCCTATCCTGATGACCTCATTCGCCTTTATCGCAGGTGTAGTACCGCTGGTACTCGCGACGGGTGCCGGCGCGGAAATGCGACATGCGATGGGCATCGCCGTGTTTGCCGGCATGTTGGGCGTCACGCTCTTCGGCCTGTTATTGACGCCTGTATTTTACGTGGTGGTTCGCAGGATGGCATTAAAGCGTGAGAACCGCGTTGATTCGCATGATCAGCAAGCATAATGATGGGAATGGCATAATGAAGATCATTTTTACAGGCTATCGGCAGACCGCCACGCTGGCGACGCTTGCTTTCGTCACCACGCTTGCTGGCTGTACGATGGCGCCGAAGCACGAACGCCCCGCATCGCCGACTGCGATGGTCTATCCCTACGCAACGTCAACTGTTTCTGGCGCGCCGGATGCCGCTGACATTGGCTGGCGTGATTTCTTCCACGATCCGCTTCTACAGGAACTGATTGCGATCGCGTTACGCAATAATCGGGATTTACGCAAGGCAGGGCTCAATGTTGAAGCCGCCCGGGCGTTATACCGTATTCAGCGCGCGGAGATGCTGCCGACGCTCGGCATCGCCACCGCCATGGACGCCGGTCGCACTCCCGCCGATCTCAGCGTCACGGACGAGCCTGAGATTAACCGACGCTACGAGATGGCTGGGGCGACGACGGCCTGGGAACTGGATCTCTGGGGGCGAGTGCGAAGCCTTAGCGACCAGGCATTAGCCGCCTATATGGCGCTTGATGAGACGTACATTGCGGCGCGAATGAGCCTGGTTTCCGAAGTCGCCAGCGCCTGGCTGACGCTACGGGCTGACCGGGAGCTGCTGCGCTTAACCGAAAATACGCTGGCCGCGCAAAAAAGTTCATACACATTGACAACCCAGCTTGCCCGGACAGGCAACGCCACACAGCTCGATCTGCGTATGGCGGAGATCGCGCTGCGTTCTGCCGAAATCAATCGCGCGGCGTATACGCGACAGTTGGCGCGGGATCGTAACGCGCTGGAATTGCTGTTGGGCCAGCCGCTCACGCCTGAACTGTCGCGTCGACTAAACGAAGCGGTCACGCTTACGGAAGACGCGATCCCGACCACTCTGCCAGGCGGATTACCGTCAGATCTGCTGGTACGCCGCCCGGATATTCGCGCCGCCGAGTACAGGCTGCGCGGCGCAAACGCCCGGATAGGCGCAGCGCGCGCCGCCTTCTTCCCGACCATCAGCCTGACAGGCACGGCGGGAACGGCCAGCGCGTCTCTTAGCGGACTCTTTGAACCGGGATCGGGAAGCTGGCGTTTTCTACCGCAAATCACCTTGCCTCTCTTTCACGGCGGCGCATTACGCGCTGACCTGGATAGGGCGCATGTCCAAAAACAGATTGAAATCGCCAGGTATGAAAACGTTATTCAGCAAGCCTTTCGCGACGTGGCGGATGGTCTGGCGGGACAGCGTACGCTGAATGACCAGGTGCAATCAGAACAACGCGCGGTTGAAGCCAGTCAAATCGCCTATGAGCTGGCCGGACTCCGTTTTCAGGAAGGCGTCGATGACTACCTTACGCTGCTTGATACCCATCGTATGCTTTATGGCGCGCAACAGCGCCTGGTACGCACACGTCTCATGCAACAGTTAAATATCATTAACCTGTATAAAGCATTAGGCGGCGGTTGGCGGGAATACAGCGAGAAAAAGCAAGGTTAGCCCAAATAGCGCCCGCGTCGCCAGTGCGGCGCGCGCGCTAAACAGGCATATATTACCTGCAAAATAAGGTTAACGAGGGCAACGATAAACGTTCCCGCTTAACGTGACATTCGTTTGTTTGCTTGAGCCCGAACCGTGCCATGAACTTCCTGTCTGGCCTGCACGCTGGGTTAACAGGACTACCGTATTTCCGCCCATTTTATAAGCTTTGTTTTTCAGATCGTTACGGGCACCCGTTTCCAGGTTACTGTTGGAAGTCCAGCCACCGGTAAAGAAATTCCCCTGGCTGCCCGTGATATCCCCTAAGTAGCTGCATTCCTTACCTGGCTCGCTGGTCATCACCCGTACCTGTTCAGCGCCATAATTCAACGAATTAGCGCTACATGCGGTTAAAGCCAAGCCGACGAAACATACTAAGATCTTTTTCATACTAATACCTGGTCTATTAATCATTAAATAATAACGCGTTCTTGCTTCTGAACGCCGTCAAGGAACTATATTTAAGATGTAACGAATGTCTTTCATTTGCTGAAGAAAAGTCTCTGTCATGATGCTATCATGTATGCTTGAGGCTATTTCTTGTTCAGTTTTTTCAATATGCTCTCTGAGCCTTATTTTTGTTTTTTCGTCAAGCGCCGAGATAAGTATCTTAATGGCAAGCAGCAAAGTAGGATTGATGCTTTCACACTCTCTCATCGTTAACTTTTTCATCTTGTTTGCTTCAAGCCTGATCGGCGTTTTTGTCTACACGGCAAATTTTAGATGCGAAGATATGGCGACTTCTTTGGTAAATAAATAGCAAATGGAAAAAGCGTTTGAAGCCATATTTACGACAGATACGCAATCTATGAATGTACAAAGTCTTACGACTAATGCCATAGCTACTGGCGATCTGACTCATCGACTTTTTATATAAAAAGTGCCATAACAACTCCTCCTCCTTTTTTGTCAACGGCGCAAGTTCACCGACCGCTACATCGTTTGCACAAGCGTATTTAATGAAATGCTCAATAAAAACAGGCTTTGCCAAATCGGGATCGATATCAGGATCTCTATCGCAGCCATGTGGATAAAGTTTTCCAATATCTCTGCGCGTGAGCCAGATTCGACGAGCATGTGGATAATGCTGCATGAGCGCCTTAAAACCTTTCCAGACCCCCTGAATCAAAACTCGTCCATCAATAATAATTATGATATCTTCGCTAGCTGATATCTGACACGAATTATATTCTCCATTGAGTGGGAACATAAAGCACTTCCCATCCTCAAAGAGTGAAGCGATGCCTAAATAAGTATAATAATCATCCGTTAAAACTATACCTATCGTTTTTAACGGAAGTTGTTCCGATAGTGAATTTATCATAATTTCATCAATAGAATAACGCTACGGTGAGTGTTTTATCTTCCTCTTAAGATTACCTGACTGATTATAACCATCCCTATTCTGTAGCAGCGCCATATTATTTTTAATTCCTTGCCATAAACGTAACGCTTATACTTTTAATATCAGAAGCGATAACCTACGCTGACACCAAATGTATTGGTATCCACAGCGAAGAAACGACTGGCTTCCCATGATGCATCGATAGATATACTCTTAACTGGATTAAATATTACGCCAGCGCCGTAGGCAAAGGAGTCTTCTTTTGAGTGTTTATTAAATTTCATCGTCGCTATACCCGCATTGCCGTACAGGCTCACATAGTCATTAAAACGATATGTTGGTCCAAACATCAAAGAACCATAGTCTACAGAATCGGAACCATTTTTATGCAATTTCCCCTCTTTCCAGGTGTAGTTCTCCATTTCATTGCGCGTCGCGGTGAATGAGCCTAACATCCCCCAGGTCTCATTAAACTCGTAACGATATTTAAAATTAAAGCCTCGCAGATCTTTGCTATCGCTATTTTTCAATGAACTGAGATGAGTTTGTGCATAACCAAACGATACGGTGTGCTGATCGTTAGCCAAAGCTAAAGGTGACGCTAATAATAAACCTAAAAAAACAAGGAACGAAGACCGTCTTTTCATTAAAACCACTCCATTTTTGATATATAATTAAGGCGGTACCGGAACTTATGGCACACAAATAGCATTTAGATTAAGAGCACCTAATGCGCTTATTACCAGTCATGCCAACTGCGGAGGTAATATAACCTGATATATTCGATAATGGATATGAAATCAGTCTTACAGAGTTCTTACTTTTTTATTAATGGCGGATTCATAGTTGCTTCAGACCCGATCCTGGCATCGCATCCGTCAGGCGGACTGCGAGAGGTTATCAGCGAGTATCAGTTACCTCCCTGACGAGTAAAAAATTCATAACTCATTGTTTTGCATGTATTTTAATTGATTATTGAGTTAACCTTTACCCTTGCGGAGGGCAATTTCGCAACTCGCTTTCTGACACATTCAGACAACATTCAGATCTACTGCGCGGTACAAACGTTATAAAGCTGCCGATTAAGAGAATAAAAAAAGGTTTTCTCACCCACTTTAGATATTCGAATCTCATTAGCCGCTTCCGGATGCAGAACCCGTAAATATGATAACAGATCGCCAGCCGTGTCCGTGGCAAAGACTTTTACCTGGGATACTTCGAACGTATAAACACCAGGCGCTGTTCGATGTAAATTTTTCATATACACGTCCCGGTATAATATTTTTACACCGTTATCTTTTGTTTTTATTTCATATTGAAGCGTAATTCTCTTCATCTTAAAATCAAGAACAAGACTGCCATCGGCATGGATATCTTTAGGTTGTATCGTCGTTACCGTTCTTGTCGTGCATAAAAATTCATTAGTATTAATAGAACTATGGCTACTGTTTCGTACCCAAACTACCATCAGTACGACTGAAACAGCCAACATACCAAGCGTCGCCACGCTTAATAACGTTCTTTTATGGAAATGCATTTTGGCTCCGCTATATCAAGTTGGTTAAGACACTGGACAAAAATATTTGTATTAGGAACGCGAATGTAATAAATGATTTTTCCGTTTTGTTTATGTATTTCATTACTCATCTCAGAGTACGCTTCAACGATATCCGTCAGATGGGTTTTATCATGCCCGACACTATAAAAAGTGTATCCATCATACGAACCCTGGAGGGTAAAGTAATCAATATTTTCACCCTTAACTTTATACATCATAAAAAACATCAGAAGCGCGGCCAGGCAAAAGTAGAGCCAATCTTTTTTATTCACAGCGCCCGGTATTGGGGGGATAATAGTGTCATCGCGTCGCACTTCAACCGTCGATAATTCTGTTTCAGCAACAGCAGGCAACGGCGTATTTTGCGCCTCATCACTCAACGGTTCAATGGAAACTGAGAGTAAAACACCCACGCGAGGACGAGTCACAACAGACGCCCCCTTAAGACCAATTTTATCAAATGATCCTCGTAGCTGGTTAATCAATTTATAATAACTGGCATCAGAGACCACGACACCTTTGCGCCCCCAGACATAGTTAATTAAATCATCTTTTTTAAAAAGGCCTTCATGAAAAGCGATAAGCAAACTGCGTTCCGATTCAGATATCGTTATCGACTCTCCGGCGCAGGAAAGCGTCATTCGTTCACAATCAAGAATAACTCTTTTGTCAATCAGATAATTGTTCTGACTCATAAAAATATCCGCCCCAGTGCTATCACGTTTCTTCACGGCATAAACATATTACCAGGATATATCGCGCTATTGAATTTTTTTCCGTAGCGAGCTCCTGTATTATTCAGCCACCAGGCCACTCGCAGATTCGTTTTCCCCCTTGAGCAGACCATTTTGCCTCTGGGCCGACTTGCCAAGCCAGCTCATAAAGTCATTAGCCTCCATCGGCCTGGCATAAAGAAATCCCTGAACGAATCCTACCCCGTGGCTTAAGATGTAACGCAATTGGTGCTGGGTACTGACCCCTTCGGCAACCACATTGAGCCCCAGTCGCTGACTCAGCGTAATGATAGTATCCAGGACAGGAACATCATTGCTGCTGGTATCAATGGTATCGATAAACGTTCTGTCTATTTTAAGAGAGTCTACAGGTAATTGTTGGAGATAGGAGAGTGAGCAATAGCCGGTCCCAAAATCATCAATCGCTATTAACACGCCTTTTTCACGGAGCGTTGAAAGTTTTTCTGCGACCTGTGAAGGTTCTACAATCAGGCTACGCTCGGTGAGCTCCAACATAAGCGTTATCGTTCCCAAACGAGTCCTGAGCGCCTCTATATCTTGTATAAAACCGTCATCCATAAGATGCGCAGGCGATATATTTACGCTGATATAGAAATCATCCGGTACAGTCCAGTTTATTACGTCATGAGCAATCAGTTCGAACAGATGACGAGAGAGTGGAATAATCATGCCTTCATTTTCTGCGGCGGTAATAAAAATATCGGGAGTTATAAAACGGCCATCCGGTTGCGGCCAGCGCATTAGCGCCTCCACGCCACCGCAACTACCGTGTTTAACATTAAAAACAGGTTGATAATGTACCGTAAACTCATTGTGCGTTATTCCCCTGGCAATCTCCCGGGCCAGAGATAAACGTTTTAAATACCAGCGCCTGTAGAACAACATCATCCCTACAGAAAGACACAATGACAGCGGAACAAAAATAAAAAGGTTTTGTAACCAGTATGCCGATAACGTTGAGAAGGGGGTTCGCACCATCAGCTGGATAGTGTGATCGGTTGAGGCGAACCGCTGCGTTAAAAACGCCTTACCGCGCAACGTCGCAGCGCTGGTAATCGCCTCCCCTGCGCCGAATGTCAGGCTAAAGGCTGATGCTCTCTCTGCTGCCAATATCTCCATGAGCTCCTGGACATACTGCGAATCCACAATGACGAAGGCCGCTTTATTCGCTGCTACTTTTTTCACATAAACCACAACAAGGCGATCGGGTCCTTCGGCCATACTACCGATAGATCGCAACCACCGTTCCGGATAAGAAGCAGGTAAAGAAAGCCCTGCCAGCCGGGAAAAATGATAGCGTTCGGTTCCGGTGACAAAGGAGCAAGTGATATCGCCATTTTCCAGAAACCCAATGTCACGGACATAAGGAGTGAAGGCCCGCGTTCTGGACAGTTCTTTCAGCGAGTCAGTACAGGAACTCTCAGCCAGTCTGGCGGCTTTTCCGGCGACTTGCCAGGAGGCGGCAGATATATCCGCGCTAAACCGCAGCAGCGTATTGGCGCTGACGGCGATATCTCGTTTTAGCTGGAAGATACCCGCGAGTAACCCCACCAATATCATTACGATCAGTGGAACGGCAATAAACAACATCAGAAATAGCTTTCTTACTTTCAAATCATTGCCCTCTTATCGGCCTTCCTTTTGCCACTGTACGCTTTTATAGGATAACTAAAGTAACATTAATATAGAAAAGCAATATTGAGAGATAGGTTATACGTTCTTAATGATAGCAAGATGGCACTCCCTGTGCCGAAAATAGACAAGAAAATATCAATACCCAACAGGTGCAGGATACTATCGTTAAAATAAGCGATAGCAGATATCTAAATTCAATATGTTAGCCAGATGCCAGGTTCGCTGCCTGATGAGGCATAACCATCACGGAACGAATTCCCATCAATACAGGGATTATTGGCTACAACTCAACGTTACTACTGGTGGTACACACATTATACAAATGTCGATTAAGCGAAAACATGTAGGTATTTTTCCCAATTTTGACCATCTTTAACTCATTAATCGTACCAGGCTGTAACAGTCTCAACCAGGAAAACAAATCGCCAGCAGTATCAGACTCAAAAGTCTTAACTGAATTGACTTTAAAAGTAAATGTTTTCATACCCGTTCTGCGCAGTTTGCTGATGCAGATATCACGAAAAAAAAGCCGTTTCTCTTTCGTATCGGTAGTAACATCGTAGTGTAGGGTAATCCTGCCGGATTTAAGATCCAGCACAAGTCCACCATCCATGTACAATTTTCGTGGTTCAATATACGCTTCTGATTTTGTCGTGCATATAAGATTATTGGTTCTATAAGAGTCACGATTTACCCACTCAAGCGCTATTACCGATCCGATTGCGACAATGGCGATAAATATTACAAATATAATCAGTAACGTTCTTTTACTGTAATACATTTTGGCACCGCCATTTCAACAGGATTTAAGCATTGCAGAAAAATATTCATATTAGGCTCCCTGATATAATAAAGATGGCGTCCATTTTGCCGGTAAATTTTAATTTTTAGAGAGTTAAAAGCAAAAACTACTTCACTTAATGTGACCTTATCCTCTTTTGTTTTATAGATTGCATAATCGGTAATGACTCCAACTTATTGATAGTGTTTTATGTTCAGATAATGCCCGATGACTTTGTCATGCAGCTCCACCGATT